>NZ_JAEQMG010000163.1 GCF_016680995.1 Ruminococcus difficilis
GCCATTGAGTTGGACGGTTCTCAACATTACGAAGAGGACGCGCTATGCTACGATAAAAAGAGAACAACATATTTAGACAAACATGGGATTGTAGTTTTACGATATACCAACAGGGATATTCATACACGCTTTAAAGAAGTATGTGATGACATTGATTCTTATGTAAATAGAAGAACCAACGCCCTGCAAGAATAAGGTGGTCGGCTTTGCCGACATTGATACAATCCCTCAGTCACCATTCGGTGACAGCTCCCTTTACCAAAGGCAGCCTATAGAAAGGAGATGAGAAACATGAGCATATTCCGCTGGGACAGAGGAGATAACAAGGATCAATCCGACGGTATCATCGAGCTGCCTGTCGAGGATTCGACAGAGGACGAGCTGACCGATATCAACGAAGCGGCATACGACTCATCCCCACAGTCTCTCGACAACAAGATGGAGGAGATCTACTCCACAAAAGATAAACAGGTGAAATTCCGCCGTCAACAGCCGCTGGAGGAAGAAGCCGCGGCACGGCGCAAGGAGGTCACCAAGGACGAGCTGATCCGCGGTAAGCTGGAGTTCAGCATGCCCGAAAAGATCACCGCACCCGAGGTCAAGCTCGAGCCCGAGCTCGACCCCAATGCCACCGTCGCCGAAGACATCATTGAGGACGTCGTGGACGTCAAGAAGCTGCGCAACATCTATGTGCAGGATATCGATGAGATCGATGTCAGCCTTGATCCCGCCAAGGCGCCTGAGCCGCAAAAGTCCGCACAAAGCACGGCGCAGCACGGATTCCATTCCGCCAAAAAGCCATCGTCCAATTACACCCCTTCGGGCGACACGATCGTGGAGACCATCCCCGTGTACCAGCACGAGGAAAGCGTGGATAAGCTGTACCTCAAGGCAGGTCGCTTCACCGACGTAGTCGAAAGCGAATATGACGAATACCTCAAATCCACCGATCCCACCATATCGGGAAATTATCACGCGACCAAGCCGATGGTCAGACCGCACCAGAGCCTGCTGTATACCCTCACGCAGATCGCCGCGCGGCACAAGGCCGAATCGGCGCAGAAGCAGAAGAATAAAGAGATCATGCGCAACAACTTCGACGAACAGGCGCCGAAGCCCAAGAAAAAGAAGCGTTCGCGTGTCGCTAAATTCTTCCGCGTACTGGGCGCGGTCATCTCGTCGGGCTTCAACTCGCCGTCCGAGGACGAGCAGGTGCGCTCGATGGACTACAACAGCAACGAAGATGAGCAATACATCTTTGAGACCACCCGCCAGAACATCAAGCGTCAGCTCACCCATCTGCTGCTCGGACTGCTGATCGGCATCGCGATGCTCGGACTGACCATCTGGGAACGCATGGCAGGCGCGGCGACCGTCGCCGCCAACGGGCCCGGCAGCGCGTTCACCTTCTGCGGCCTGTACCTGATCCTGACCTTTGCGCTGGGACTGGTCGCGCGGCACACCCTGATCGACGGGCTCAAGCCGCTGGCACGGTTCAAATCCAACTGCAGCACCGTGATCGCGCTCGCGTATCTGGGGTGCTTCATCCAATGTCTGGTATCCCTCTTCACCTCGACCTCCTTTGTCGGAGGCGACCACCATCTGTACAGCTTTGTCGTCGCACTCGCGCTGATTTTGAACGCTACGGGCAGACTGTTGATGGCGCTGAGGGTCAAGAGCAACTTTAAATTTATCAGCGCACATTCTCCCGCTTACGCGGCAAAGATATATGACGACGTTGAAACAGCGCGTCGGATGATCAGCGGCACGACCTCCTCCAAGGGGATCATCGCCTACCAGCATGTCACCCGCTTTTTGTCGGACTTTTTGAAGATCTCCTACGCGCCCGATCCGAGCGAGGAGCTCAGCGGCAAGATGGCGCCGATCGCGATCATCAGCTCGCTTGTCGTCACCGTCATCTACGCGATCATCTTCAAGAGCGTGCAGGGCGCGGTTTCGGCGCTGACGGTCATGCTGTGCATCGGCATCCCGTTCACCGGTATGCTCGCGGGCAATCTGCCGATGCTGTTGTTCAGCCGCAAGATGCTGCGTGAGGACGCGATGGTCGCCGGCTATCCGTCGGTACGCCAGTTCTGTGACACCAACGCCGTAATGATGAACGCATCCGACCTCTTCCCCAACGGCTCTGTCAAGCTCGAAGAGATGTACCCCCTGCTGCAGTACAGGATCAGCGAGAACCTGCTGCTTGCCACCGCGGTACTGCGCGAGGCGAATTCGCCCATCGCGCCGGTCTTTGACGAGCTGGTGATGGAGAACAACAATGTCCTGCCCGCTGTCGAGAGCGTAATGTATGAGGACAAAAGCGGTGTGGTCGGATGGATCAAGGGCGAGCGTATCCTCGTCGGCAACATGAAGCTGATGAACCGCTACCACATCACCATCCCCACCACCGAGGTGCCCTTCAACAAGCGGGGCAACGGTCTTGAGATCACGTATGTCGCGGTCGCGGGACAGGCGGTCGCGGTGCTGGGACTGTCCTATGAAGCCGCAGATCCGCTCAAAACACAGATCCGGCGTGCCGAAAGCAGCGGTCTGGCGCTGATCGTGAGCACCACCGACGCCAACATCACTCCCGAGCTGATCGCGACCCGCTACGAGATCTTTTACCGTTCGGTCAAGGTCACCGCTCCGGGCTATTCCAATGTCATCGACGAGGCGACCGAAAAGGTCGAGGAAGCCTCCCGCGCCTATGTCGCGACGCGCGGACGCATCGGCTCTCTGGCTCGCGCCGTGGGCGGCTGTATCAGCGTCAAGTCCAACATCAGTCTGGGCATCGTGATCGAGATCTTCGGCATGATCTTAGGTCTGCTGCTGTGCGCGACCCTCGCGCTGTACGCTTCTGTCGCGCGGCTGTCGATCGTTGAGCTGCTGATCTACATCGGCTTCTGGGTCGCCGCGACCCTGATCGCCGAATTAGTCAGGCGACCATAGGGCACGTATGCCTGTTTCTCTTAACCAATACGGTCGCACCCTGTAGGGGCGTAATCATCGCATAATCGGTCAAGCAACCATTAGAAATGAATACTGAAGACTGAATAATGGACAAAACAATTATTTCAGTATAGGTTTTCGGGAGGGTCAAGACCCTCCCCTACACAATCTCTTAAGGAGTTTCATTATGTTAATTGCACCCTCCCTGTTATCCTGTGATTTTTCCGTGTTCCGTGACGAGATCGTCCGCATCGATCAAGGCGGCGCGGATATCATGCACCTTGACGTCATGGACGGTCACTTTGTACCGAACCTCACCTTCGGCGCGCCGGTCATCAAAAAGCTCAGGAACGCGACCGACAAGCCCTTTGACGTCCATCTGATGATCAGTGAACCGCACCGCTACATCAACGATTTTGCTGACGCGGGCGCGGACATCATCTCCTTCCATACCGAGTCCGACAGCGACATCGACGAGACCTTGAGGCTGATCGAAGCGCGCGGGGTCAAGCCCGCCCTGGCGATCAAGCCGGGTACCGCGCCCGAGGTCGTCCTGCCGTATCTCGACAGGCTGTACATGGTGCTGGTGATGACGGTGGAGCCGGGCTTCGGCGGACAGAGCTTCATGCCCGATATGATGGACAAGGTCACCTTTCTCAAAAAGGAGATCGGGGAGCGCGGGCTTTCCACTCTGATCGAGGTGGACGGCGGCATCGCCAAGGATACCATCGCCACCGCCGCAAAGGCGGGCGTGGATATCTGCGTCGCGGGCACGGCGGTATTCGGCGCTCCCAACGCGAAGGAAGCGATCACCGAGCTGCGCGCGTTGTGCGGATAAATCGCATACTGATCGATCCATAATACTCATATTACATAAAAAAACGGACATAATAAAAAGCAGGAGCGCAAACTCCTGCTTCTTTTTTTATATTTGTATCAGCGATGATTATCTGATCTCTTTACCCTCGGCGTCATACTTGGTGCGGGTGGAGGAACCGTCCTCGTTATAAGAGGTCACAACGCTCGATTTCACATTACCCTGCGCGTCCATCGTGATACGTCTGATCTCAAGACCGTCCTCATTGCGTTCAAAAACGATCTGACCGGCAACAGTGCCGTCGGCATTATAATGGATCTCCTTAGCCACATTGCCCTTATCGTCATATTCATAGCCGACCGAGCCCTGCAGTTCGCCGAGTGAGTCGTAGGTATAGTCGCGGGTAACGTTGCCGTTTTCATCCTTCTCGATCTTGGTATAGCCGGTAGCTTTACCGTCCGGGGTAGTGGCGATAGGCGCCGCGCCCTCGGGGACAGACGCCGCGCTCTGCGCGCTTGCTACGCTTGAAGCGCTCGACGGCTTCGACGTACTGCCGGTGTCAGTCTTTTTACTGCCCTTACTGCAGCCGACCATCGCGGCAACCGACAGAATGAGCATGATTGCGAGTATTAACGAAATGATTCGTTTCATAGTATCTCTCCTTATACATAGCGTCCGTATGAACGGCACGCTTGATGTTCGTGATTTGACATTAGCTATTATAGCACAAATTACGATTTAGTCAACACGATGGAGGGTATTATGATCATCGAATCCGAAAAGAGAGAATGGCTGCTGCGCTGTCAGCTGTCAACTTCACCGCGCCGATCCGTCCTGCGGCGGATCACTGCCGCGCGTGATTTTCTGCCTGATAACAGCTGTTTTTTCAGCCCGACGACCTGTCATGTCGCTGCGGCGCTGAGCATGAGCACCGATGACGAAAAGCTGCTGCGTGATAATCTGAGCGCCTTGGGCTACGGGGATATCGTCACGATCGCCTATGAGAACACCGACCGCGATAAGGCGGGGATGTGTATCGCGAGCCGCGTCAGGGATGATCGCCTGCAGATCGCCGTGGTACTGCGCGGCACCTCGGGCGACGAATGGTATTCTAATTTCGACGTCGGCTACTCAGCGGAGCACAGCGGCTTTGCGAATGCCGCCGACTTTGCGGAGCTGAGGCTCGGCGACTATGTATTCACCCATGCGATCGGGACGGAACCGGAATTTTTTGTGACCGGCTACAGCCGCGGCGGCGCCGTCGCCAATATCCTCGCCAAGCGCCTGTGCGACCGCTACGGGCTCGAACGCGTCTGCGCCTATACCTTCGCTTCTCCCTCTACCACGCTCAGCCGCCGCACCAACCGCTATAACAGCGTCTTCAACCTCGTGCGGCAGGAGGATCTCTTTACCCGCGTACCGCCCGAGGGCTGGGGCTACACCAAATACGGCAAAAACATCTCGCTGTCGCATGAGGGCGATATGACCGCGGGCTACCGTCGGCTCACGGGCGAGGACTATATCGGCTTCACCCGCCAAAGCGCCGTGGACAGCTTTATCGCCGCTGTCTATGATCTCGCGCCGAACGTCAACGCCTACTATCGCCGCCGCAGACAGGTCGGCGACCGCAAGCTCAGCCTCTATGAATTCATGACCTCGGTCGCGCACATGCTGTCACAGAATATGGATGACGACGCCGCGGATATCTTTCTCTCGGCGATGGCGTCCGACTACGCCGATCTGCTCAACTTTTTGTCGAGCGGCGCCGATCTGAACGACCTGATCACCTCGTCGAGCGCGATCCCGAGGTGCAGTGTCGCGGACAGCCACTCCCCCGCCGCCTATCTGGCCTCTCTGGACGCAGTCATCGGATAACCGCTTTTCAGCAATAGTTTGCCGTGCTCCCGTATCCGCGCGAAAACCGCCTCGCTCACCGGATACAGCTCGCCGTATTCACTCAGCCGCGCTATACTGCTCTCGTCCAACGATACGCCGGGCAGGAGGATGTATCTGCCGTCATAATCATAAACAGCATAACCGCCCTGAGCGCACGACCGCCGAAAATCCAGCATCGCGTCAGCGTCGAAGAACACGCAAAGCTCACACAGCTGTTTTCGCTTGATGCGGAATTTTCTGCGGCGCTTGACGGTATGTACCGAGATGATCAGCAGACAGCCGCCTTTTGAGGGCAGCGCCTCGATCAGATAGCTCTTGCCGCGGTGATCCAGTCCGCAGATCTCCCCCACGCGGCAGAGCAGGTCTTTCAGCCCTAACCGTACCCTGTCGGCGTTATCGTCCAAACAGAGGGAATACCGCCGCATATCCCCCTCGCGCAATGATACCAATATCGTCTTTTCTCCGATCATCTCAACCGTCATACGCACACCTCATATCTGTTACCATCATAGAATAAAACCCGTCCCCGGGCAAGTGAAAGTTGTTGGATGGAAAGGATTGGCATTCTTATTCTATGCGGTTAACGGTTAACGGTTAATGGATAACGGTGAAGGGAGGGCGTTGCCCTCACCCGATTTTATGAGGTGTCAAAGCATTTACTGTAGAGTACGGCGCTTGCAACGTACCGCAAAATAACGGGCGTGTATGTAATTGGGGGCAAAAGGCAGGAGAATAGAGCTTTTGAGAACAGTCATCCTATCAATCCAAAACGCGGACACTTGTGTCTGCGTTTCCCTACATCGTTAACCGTTCTCCGTTAACCGTTAACCATTCATCAAAAAATCATTGACACCTCCCGCCACATATTGTAATATTTTGGTAAGGATATTTTCGGGGCTGACCCGACCGACAATACATATTTAGGAGTGAATGACATGAGTACAAGCTGGCTGAAAAATTCCGTTTTCTATGAGATCTACCCCCAGAGCTTTTGCGACAGCAACTCGGACGGTATCGGCGATCTGCGCGGTATCGTGACCAAGCTCGATTACATCAAGAATCTCGGCTGTAACGCGATCTGGATCAACCCCATCTATGATTCGCCGTTCATGGACGCGGGCTACGATGTGCGCGATTACAAGATGATCGCCCCGCGCTACGGCACGATGGAGGACTTTGAGCATCTGTTGGAGCAGGCTCACAGGCGTGATATCAGGATCCTGCTCGACCTTGTACCCGGTCACACCAGCGACACGCACGAGTGGTTCCAAAGTGCCAAGACGGGCTTTCCGACCCCTCACGACGACCGCTATATCTTCACCAAATGCGTCTGGGACGCGCCGTCCGAATACCGCATGATGTGCGGTATCTGCGAGCGCGACGGCAACTATCTGGTCAACTACTTCTCCTCTCAGCCGGCGCTCAACTACGGCTTCTACGAGATCACCCACCCCGAGTGGCAGTTCTCGTCCGACTCCAAGGAAGCATGGGAGACCGTGGACGCGCTCAAGGATATCATGCGCTTCTGGCTCGACAAAGGCATCGACGGCTTCCGCGTCGACATGGCGGATTCGCTGGTCAAGAACGACGACGATAAGATCGCGACCGCCAAGATCTGGCGCGATATCCGCGGGATGATGGACAGCGATTACCCCGACGCGGTGCTGGTGAGCGAATGGAGCAACCCCCTGCGCGCGATCGTCAACGCGGGCTTCCACGCGGACTTTTACCTCGACCATCCGGGCAACGGCTTCAACGAGCTCTTCCGCAAGAGAGCCACCCCCGACGGCGATAATCTGAGCTTCTTCGCCGACGGCGCTCACGGTGACATCACCGCCTTTTTAGCCGACTATGTGCCCGCCTATATGTGCTCAAAGAACCACGGCTATATCAGCTTCATCACCAACAACCACGATATGCCCCGCGCGCCGTTCTACATGAGCGAGTGGATGATACAGCTCAGCCACGCCTTCATCATGACGATGCCCGGCGTGCCCTTCGTCTACTACGGCGACGAGATCGGTATGCGCTACCGCACCGACCTGATCTCCAAGGAAGGCGGCTTCTCGCGCACCGGCTCACGCACCCCGATGCAGTGGAGCCATGAGAAGAACCTCGGCTTCTCCGACGCGGACGAGGATATGCTCTATCTGCCTCTCGACTACAGCGAGGGCTACCCCACCGTCGAGGATCAAGTCGGCGTAGGCGGCAGTATCTATGAGAACCTCAAATCCCTGATCGCGCTGCGCAAAGCCAACCCCGAGCTGATGAACGAGAGCGATTTTGAGATCGTGTACGCCAAGGAGAAGGAATATCCCTTTGTCTACAAAAGAGGCAGCTTCACGGCGTTCATCAACCCGAGCGACGAGGACAAGACCGTCGAATTCAACGCCGACGGCATGAAGGAGTATTACTTCCTCGGCGGCTATGAGATCGGCAAGGATTCCGTCATCATCCGCAGCCGCAGCTTTTTGCTGTTGCGAAAGGAAGGATAATAAATATGCAAAAAACAGGGACGGTCAACACCGTCCCTGTGTCTATATGGAGGATTATTTATGAAACATACGGGAACCGTTCCGCTCGAAACCGAGCGGCTGATCCTGCGCCAATTCACACTCAACGACGTGCAGCAGGCGTTCGACAACTGGATGTCACGCGAGCAGGTCACGCGCTGCATGACATGGCCGCCGTATCAAAACACGGATGACGTCAAAGCTTACATACAGTCTGTCATCGCTGCCTATGAGAATCCCGATACCTACTACTGGGCGATCGAGGAAAAGTCCGTCGGTCAGGTCATCGGCAGTATCAGTGTGATATGGCTCAATGAGGAGGTCGCGTCCGCCGAGGTCGGCTACTGTCTGAGCGACGATTTTTGGGGCAGGGGCTATATGCCCGAAGCGCTCCGCACCGTGATCCGCTATCTGTTTGAAACCGTCGGATTCAACCGCATCCAAGCCACCCATGACGTCAACAACCCCAACTCCGGCAGAGTCATGGAAAAGTGTGGGATGCGGTACGAGGGCACCATGCGGCAGGCGATCCGCAATAATCAGGGTGTGTGCGATACCGTCATACGCGCGATCCTCAGAGATGAATACAACACTTGATCGACCGAAGGGAAAAACCTCAACTCCTGACTCCTCAACTCCTGACTCCTCACTTTTATCCGTTTTCCGCCACCCGCATCGCGATAGCGGTGATGTCGTCGTCGTGATCGTTGCGCCTGCGCTTTTGCGCTTCGTTGACGATCCGCGCGGCGAGCTGTTCGGCAGATCCGTCGCGCCAGCTCAGGATCAGCTTTTCGATCCATTCGGGCGAGCCGATCATCACGCCGTCCGACACCATCACGATCCAGTCATCCTTTGTCAAAACCACGTCCTCTTTGCTGAATCGGGCTTCATTCAGGATCCCGAGCGGCAGGGAGGGCATTTCTTTTTGCAGCAGCTTGCCGTTTTTCTTTACATAAGTGGTACAGGCGCCCGCCTTCATCAGCTTGACCCTGCCGGTAAAGCAGTTGAAATCGATCAGATCCATCGTCGCGAGCGACTCCTCCTCACTCTTGATCATCAGCGAGGAATTCGTCACCGCCAAGGCGCAGTCATAGCTCAGCCCCGCCTTGCAGAGCTTGGACATGATGCTGACCGCCATGTTCGCGTCCACCGCCGCTCTGCCGCCGCAGCCCATACCGTCCGAGATCAGCGCCACGGTACTGCCCATGCCGCCTCGGAAGTAGTTCAGACAGTCGCCGCACAGCTCGCCGTTGTCGCACACATGCTGCGCCGAGCCGATCTCCAAATCATACAGCGGCATCTCGCACATCACGACGCGCGCGCGATCGCCCTCAAAGCTCAGCTCGGGATCCTCAAAATACCGTCCGCAGGCGCGGTTGACGACCCGCAGTAAAAGCGTCTTGGACAGTGCGGTCTTTTTGCCGACGACGATCTCGATCTCTACGATCATACCGCTGATCTCACCCGTGCGGCAGGAGCAGTCCGCCACTGTCAGCCCCTCCGCCGACAACGCCTCGATCACCCGCTCGGCACGCGCCTCATCATAGCCCTCCACCGCCGCAAACTCCTGCGACAGGTCGTGCAAAATGTCGCTCAGTCCCGCGAACTGACCCGCCACCACACTGCGCACGGCGGTGATCCGATGACGCGCCGCCTCCACGGACTGATACTCGCGGTAACTGCGGTTGACGCTGTGCGCCAGCTCCGAAGACTTGCAGCAGCGCTTGGTGAAGTGATCCTCGATATCCTTCTCTTTGACAAAGCCGCGCTTCTTCAACGCGTCCGTCAGGCGGCGGAAGTCATCCATCGTCTGCGCGCGCTCCTTTTCCCAGCAGTAGGCGCGCAGTCCGCAGCTCTTGCAGGTATAGTCGGCGGCTCGCTCATAGATCCTGTCCGCGTTCGGCTCATAGAGCTTCGCGAGCCTGTCCGACACCGCGTTGACGCAGGAGCTGACGTTCTCGAGCGCCTTGGAGCAGTGCTCCAGACGCATGGTCACATTGCGGCGGATCGCCTCCTCCGAGGTACGCGCGCCGTCATCGGCAAACACCGTCGAGAGGAAGTTGCCCGCATCCTTCGGGATCAGCAGGAAAAGTCCCGACGCGACCGCGCTTTCGATCAGAACCGACAGTACCATCGCCCGATCGGGTGAGGTGAACGCGAACATCGTATCGCAGATGATCGCGGCGAAGATCACCGCCGCCTTCCCCATAGGCGCGAGCAGTCCGCCGATCAGCCCCGACAGCGAGTACCCCGCCGCCAAAAACAGGAGCTTCGCGTCCGACAGCGCGAACACCGCCCCTGTCGCGATCCCCGCGATACTGCCGCCCTTGACCATTCCGTAGCGCGCGAATAACAGCACCAACAGCACGGCGAGGATCCGACCGACCGACACCGTGCCGATCATCACCCGCGACAGCGACAAAAGCAGGATACATCCGCTCATCGACAGACAGCTCAGCTCCTGCTGAGAGAATCCCGACAGCGCCCTTTTGGATGTGAACAACTGCGCGGTACGGCTCATGAAGTACGCGCCCGCCGCCGCGATCAGCCCCTCGATCACGCACTCGACCGCCTCGGTCATCTCGCTCTTTGCCGAAAAGGTCAGCGCGATCCCGGTCGCGAAGATCGGGAGAAAGGCGACCACAGGCGCGAAGAATCGGCTGTCGGAGAGCTTTTTGATCTCATTGAGCACCCAGCGGATCGCCCCGATGGATACCACCACCGCGATGTACCGAAACGACGATACGGGCGACGCGAATAGGTAGCTCAGCGCCGCGCCCAGCATCCCCGCTGGCATATAGGTGAACGGCAGTGCCGCCACCACCGACGCGCCGAACGGCGACAGCTCCCCCAGGGTCGCTCCGCGCGAAACCACGCCGCCCATCAAAAAGCAGGAGATATGGATGACCGCCTCCCGCGCGACATTCCGCGCCGAAAGCTCCTTCCCGCGGGCGCTTCTGCCCCGAACAGCTTGTACAACAGACATTGAATCATTCCTTTATAGTTTAAATGTAGGGACGACCATTGGTCGTCCGTCGGCAGATGCGTTGTATCCCTATCTAAGGGATCGAAAACAATTAACGCCCGTCCGACTGCGGACGAGCACTGCTCGTCCCTACTTTTTTTAGATTGATCTTGTCCTAAGTATAGCGGAAATGACTGCGCGCGTTTGTCGGGGTGTGGATGGTTTTTTCGGTAATGTTTTCACGGATTATCGTAAGACAAAACGGAAATCATCCCATCCTACGGAAGATTGCCGCCGGATAAGGAACACTGGCGCAAGGCCGAGAAATACGGAAGAAATTTGCGCATAAACGGAAAAAGACTCCTTCCGGGAAGGAGTCTTTTGTCTTATACTGGTTTTCAATAGAAAGAAGACCGACAAGAATGTCTGGTTTTTATTAAAAAAGGATTATTAATTGTTGTCGGTGATATCGTCGTCGATCAGGGTCAGGGAAGTCGGGATACCGTTTTCATACTCGATCCGATAGCAGGATGTCACAAAATCGTCCTTCATCCCGTTAAATCCCATTGCCCAAAGATACGATCCGTCGGAATGGATATACCAAACATTATCCTCCTCCGTTCTGTCCCATTTCAGCTTGAACTTCTCATTATCGCTGACGCGTACCGCGAGAATATCCTGTCCGTCATCCATATCCTTGACGGTAAAGAAGAACTTCTCGTTACCCGGTACAGACGGAACATTGACCACATGATTTGAACCGTCGGGAGATACGATCACATAACCGTTCAGGTCTTTGTCGATATTGTTGCCGCCTCGTCCGACGGTAAACACCAGACTGTCGCCCACCGTCCGCACATTATACGGCTCGACATAGCCGTTATAGAGCGTTTTGCCGTTTTCGGTCAGGCGGTAGGCGTAGTCATACCACTCCTTGCCCTCTTGATAAACCAGCTCCAGTGTTCTGTCGCCGACGGTATAGGTCACCGTATCGGCATAGACAGTGTTCATGCTTCTCTGCTCTTCACGCTCGTCGATAAACCCCGGATCATCAAGTGGATAATTCGACTCATAATACGGATCATCCTGCTCCATCACGACCGTCTTGCACTCACCCGTGATACCGTCAATAATGAGCACTTCATCATGCGTTATCACATCTGACCTGTTGTAAGTCACACGCACCGCGATATCGTTCGCGCCTGCGGGATATAAAGAGGGATATTGCGGCTTGCTCTCATAATGATAGAGCTTTTCGCTTTTTGTTTCACCGTTCTTGATGCGATAGATCCAATCGCCCTTGGAGTAGTAGAAGCCGTAGTCATTCGCCGTTATGGAATACCGCGTGCTTTTCCATCGGTCAAAGACGCCACCCTTGAGCAAGCGAACCGCTCCTTCCTCGGGTGTATAACGGAAAACATCTCCATCTCTTGTTTGATGAAAATAGTATCCTCCTGCGACAAGCCCCTCCGCCGAAAAGCCTCCGCCCCTCGATCCGAGACCGCCGCCGAACAGCACAGCGAACTGTACCACGACGCCCACGAGCAGGAGCATACACGCGGCAACCAAGCCGCGCTTCCACCTCCGCCCGCGGCGTACGCGTTTAATACGGCTGTCGATCTCCTGCAAATACTCATCCTTGACCTCGCCGATCACATCGAGCAAGAGTTCGTTCCTCTTCACAGCAATCCCTCCTCTTTGAGAGAGTCGCGCAGGCTGTCACGGGTGCGCTTGAGGGTCATCTTGACCTTGCTCTGCGAGTAGCCGAGCTTCTTCGCGATCACGGCGACAGGGTGCAGATGCCAGTACCGCATCAAAAAGATCATGCGCTGATCGCTCGACAGGCTCGCCAAGAACACATGTATGCTCCGTATGAGCTCCCTGCGCTCGGCTTCGCTCTCAGCCGTCTGCGTATCGGCGACGACCTCCGATAGCTCGTCCAGCGCCAGTTCCGTTTCACAGCCGTATCGCTTTTCAGCGTGCAGATAGCGGTAGCGCTTGAGCGAAAGATTGCGCGTGATCCTGCCCAGATAGGTGCGTAGGACAACGGGCTTGTGCGGCGGAATAGAATTCCACGCGCCGACATAGGTATCGCTCACACTCTCCTCCGCGTCCTGTAGGGAAGCGAGGATATTGAGGGCGATCGTATACAGATAGTGTTCATATTTTTCTTTGCTGAGCGTGATGGCACGCTCATCTCGTGCCCAGTACAGCGCAACAATTTTTTCATCCTCCATGTTATCACCTCTATCTGTATACTACCTTTTTGCGCCGTTTGGTCACATAATAGCGAAAATCGGTTAAAAAGCTGTAGAAACCCT
This sequence comes from Ruminococcus difficilis, assembly GCF_016680995.1. The sequence continues at coordinate 13,465 of NZ_JAEQMG010000163.1, forward strand.
CAGTCACCTACGGTAACAGCTCCCTTAGGAAAGGGAGCCTTTATCAGTCTTTATCAACTTTCGTAAACGATCGAAAAAAGCTGCCGTACCGAAATACAACAGCTTTTGTATCAATGATTATGCCAGCGTCGCGGCGATGACCGCCTTGATGGTGTGCATACGGTTCTCCGCCTCATCAAAGACGATGGACTGCTCGCTCTCGAACACCTCGTCGGTGACCTCCATACAGTCGATGCCGAACTTGTCGTGGATCTGCTTGCCGATAGTGGTGTTCAGGTCATGGAACGCGGGCAGGCAGTGCATAAAGCGGCACCCTTCGCCGGCGTTATCCATCAGCGCCTTGTTCACCTGATAGGGACTCAGATCACGGATGCGCTCCTCCCATACCTCGTCCGGCTCGCCCATACTAACCCATACGTCGGTATAGATCACGTCGGCGTTCTTTGTCGCGGTCATCGGATCCTCGATGAATTCGAGAGTAGCGCCGGTGTCCTTCGCGATCACCTGACACTCTTTGACCAGCTCCGCGTCCGGAAAGTATTTTTTCGGCGCGCAGGCGACAAAGTGCATTCCCATTTTGGCACAGCCGACCATCAGGGAGTTGCCCATATTATAGCGCGCGTCGCCCATATAGACGAGCTTTTTGCCCCGCAAAGAGCCGAAATGCTCACGGATGGTGAGGAAGTCGGCGAGGATCTGGGTCGGGTGGAACTCGTTGGTCAGTCCGTTATAGACCGGAACGCCCGCGTATTTCGCGAGCTCCTCGACGATCGCCTGACCGTAGCCGCGGTACTCGATCGCGTCATACATCCTGCCCAGCACACGGGCGGTGTCGGCGATACTCTCCTTTTTGCCGATCTGCGAACCCGAGGGATCGAGATAGGTCGGGTGCATACCGAGGTCAGCCGCCGCGACCTCAAACGCGCAGCGGGTGCGGGTCGAGGTCTTTTCAAAGATCAGCGCGATGCTTTTGCCCTCGCACAGGCGATGGGGAGTGCCCGCCTTCTTCTTCGCCTTTAAGTCAGCGGCAAGGTCGATCAGCCCGCCGATCTGATCGGGAGTCAGGTCTAATAATTTCAGGAAATGTTGGTTTTGTAAGTTCATGATAGCACCTCGGTATGATTGATTCAAAACCCCTTTCCTAAGGTGCCCCCGTTGGGGGAATATCCGAAGGATAAGGGGGGAGCCGTTTCCGGCGAGGAAGCTGTCGCGGACACGCGTGTCCCGCGACTGGGGGTTGCAACCCTCCGACCTCGCCTTGCGGCGAGCCCACCTCCCTTAGGAAAGGGAGGCTAATATCACATCCACCGCTTTGGTAAGCTGTTCCATCGGGATATTCAGCGGCGGTAATAATCTCAGTTTTTCTTTAGCGGACAGGCACAGAACGCCGTTCGCCATGCACGCGGCGATCACCTCGGCCACAGGCTTCTTGGTTTCTATACCGATCATCAAGCCCATGCCGCTGACGGCAAAGCCCGCCGCTTCGACACGCTCTTTGACATACTGTCCCTTTGCGGCGACTTCCGCGAGGAAATCCTCATCCATGCGGTTCATCACCGAGATCGCGGCGGCGGCGCAGACAGGGTTGCCGCCGAAGGTGGAGCCGTGATCGCCGTAGCCGAGCACCTCGCCGACCTTTTCACTCAGCAGGGTGGCGCCCATCGGCAGACCCGCCGCCAACCCCTTGGCGGTGCTGACCGTATCGGGCTGTATGCCGTAATGCATATAGGAATAGAGCTTGCCGGTACGTCCGTTGCCGGTCTGTACCTCGTCGACCATCAGGACGATGTCGTTCTCCCTGCAGATCGCGTCGACCGCCTTGACAAAGTCCGCGTCGAGCGAATTGACGCCGCCCTCACCCTGCACGATCTCGATCAGGATACCGGCGACCTTGTTCTCTTTGACGAGCTTTTGCAGCCCCTCGGTATCATTCGGCTCAGCGTAAAGGAAGCCGTCGGTCAGCGGCAGAAAATCATGATGGAAGTTGTCCTGACCTGTCGCCGCGAGAGTCGTCAGCGTTCTGCCGTGAAAGCTCTTGTTCAGCGTGATGATGTTGTAATACTCAGCGCCCTTATGCTGTGCGGCGTATTTACGCGCGACCTTGACCGCGCACTCGTTCGCCTCGGCGCCGGAGTTCGAGAAAAACACCTTGCTCATCCCGGTGCGGGTGCAGAGGATCTCCGCCAGCTCCGCGCAGGGAGCGGTATAGTACAGGTTGGAGGTGTGCTGTAACAGCTTCGCCTGATTCGCGACAGCGTCCGCCCATACGGGGTCGGAATAACCGAAGGCGTTGACGCCGATGCCCGACGTCATGTCGATATACTCCTTGCCGTTATCGTCCCAACAAAGGCAGCCGTTGCCCTTGACGATCGCGAGATCGAAGCGTTTATAGGTATGCGCGATATAGCGCTCATCGGTCTGTTTGATACTCATAATTACTCCTTAGTGGTCAGTGTTTAGTGGTCAGTGGTCAGTCAGTTTGTATATCAATAGATGTGGACAGCGTCAACCAAAAGCTGATCACTGATCACTGACAACTGATCACTGTTTATCATCCCCGAGCACCATCGTGCCCGCGCCTTCGTCGGTCATCAGCTCCATCAAAATGGAATGGGGCACTCTGCCGTCCATGATGATGACCTTCTGCACGCCCTTATAGATCGCCTCGATACAGCAGCCGACCTTGGGGATCATGCCGCCGGAGATCACGCCGTCGCGATAGAGGGTCTGTGCCTCCGATACCGTGATCTGCGGGATCAGGCTCTCGGGGTCATCCTTATCCTTTAAGATGCCCGCGATGTCGGTCATCATGATCAGACGTTCCGCTTCGATCGCGCCCGCGATATACGCCGCGGCGGTGTCGCCGTTGATGTTATAGGCGTTGCCGTCCTTATCGCATCCGATGGTGGACACGACGGGGATATAGCCCTTTTCGAGCAGATCCATGATGGGCTCGGGACGGATGTTGGTGACGTTGCCGACAAAGCCGAGGCGGGGATCCTTCTGCTCCGCTTCGATCAGTCTGCCGTCCATGCCGGAGATGCCCATCGCCTTGCCGCCCTTGCTCTCGATCAGGTTGACGAGCGTTTTGTTGACCTTGCCGGACAGCACCATCTGGACGATGTCGATGGTCTCCTGATCGGTCACGCGCAAGCCGTCGACGAACTCGGGCTTCTTGCCTACGCGCTCCATCACCTCGTTGATCGCGGGGCCGCCGCCGTGCACCAGCACGACCTTGACGCCGATCAGCCACAAGAGGACGATGTCCTGCATGACCTGCTGTTTGAGCTCTTCGTTGACCATCGCGTTGCCGCCGTATTTGACGACGACGATCTTTCCGTTATATTTTTTGATGTACGGCAGAGCGGCGGTCAGTACCTCCGCCCTATCCGCGTTTGAAATCTCGTTGTTCATATGTCCTCACTACTATTTCTTTCGGGTGTGGGTGTCCCACCCTTCACCGTTCACTGTTCTCCGTTCACCGTTCTCCGATTATGTCCTGTAATCTCCGTTGATCTTGACGTAATCATAGGTCAGATCACAGCCCCACGCAGTAGAATCATATTCACCGTCGTTGAGGGCGACAAGGATCTCGATCTCCTTTTCGAGCAGGATCTCCTTCGCCTTTTCCTCGCTGAACGGGATACCCGCGCCGTTTTCACAGACGGTGATCGTGCCTTTATCGCTCCTGAAAGATACGTCGATCTTAGTCACATCCACATCCGCGCCGGAGTAACCGATCGCGCACAGCACACGACCCCAGTTCGCGTCCGCGCCGAACATCGCCGCTTTGAGCAGGCTCGAGCAGATAACGGACTTTGCGACCGTCTTGGCGACAGCGAGGGTCTTTGCGCCGCTGACCTGACATTCGAGCAGCTTGGTCGCGCCCTCACCGTCACCGGCGATCATGCGGCACAGCCCCACGGTGACCGTGTTGAGCGCCTGCATAAAGGCGGTGTAATCCTCACCCTGTGCGGTGATCTCGGCATTCTGCGCCAGACCGTTCGCGAGCACCACGACCATATCGTTGGTGGAAGTGTCGCCGTCGATAGAGATCATGTTGAATGTATTTTGGATGTCGCCCGACAGCGCCTTTTGGAGCAGTGCGGGAGCGATCGCGCAGTCGGTGGTGATGAACACCAGCATGGTCGCCATGTTCGGGTGGATCATGCCGCTGCCCTTGGCGATACCGCCGATACGGCAGGTCTTGCCGCCGCAGGTGAACTCCACCGCGACCTCTTTGGGCACGGTGTCGGTGGTCATGATACCCAGCGCCGCGTCACAGCTGCCGTTTTCGGACAGCTTGTCGACCAGCTCGTCCATCCCGTTTTGGATGGGCTCGAGACTCAGCGGCTGACCGATGACACCGGTAGACGCCACTGCTACGTCATTTGTCGCGATACCTGTCTTTTCCGCGACCAAAGCAGCCATGCCCTCGGCGATCTCGATACCGTCGGCGTTGCAGGTGTTGGCGTTGCCGGAATTGCAGATGATCGCCTGCGCCTTACCGTCGGCGATATGCGCCTTGGTGACGGTCAGGGGAGCGCCCTTGACGAGGTTGGTCGTGTAGACTGCCGCCGCCGAGGCTGGGGTACTGCTGACGATCAGCGACAGATCGTTTTTCGATGTATTCCTGCGGATGCCGCAATGGATGCCCGAGGCCTTGAAGCCCTGAGCCGCGGTCACACCGCCTTCAATCAATTTCATATTCATATTCCTTCTTTCGGAAAACTTAGCCTCCCTTTGGTAAAGGGAGGTGGGCTTGCCCAAAGGCAAGCTCGGAGGGATTGTATGAATCGCCAATTACCATGGCAACCTTATTATAAAATGGTTACTCGCTAACGCTCAAACAATTATGCAATCCCTCAGCCTCCGTTCGGAGACAGCCTCCTCGCCGGAAGCGGCTCCCCCTCTGTCGCTTCGCGACGTCTCCCCAACGGGGAGCACCTTTACCAAAGGGAGCCTTTTTTGAGAGACAGCGTGTCGCACGCGACCCATTACCAATGGGAGCCTATACGATCAAGCCCTCTGCTTCATCCAGACCCAGACGGATGTTCATGTTCTGGATCGCGGCGCCCGAAGCGCCCTTGCCGAGGTTATCAAAACGCGCGATCAGGGTGATGCGGTCATCGTTGCCGTAAGCCGCGACCGCCATATCATCACGACCGCTGAATGCCGAGGCGCTGATCAAGCCGCCCTCGGTGCTGTCGTCATAACGGATCAGACCGCTCTTGTAGTAATCCCGATATGCCGTTTGGATATCTTTCAGCGAAGCGGATAAAATGTCACGCGTAACAGGGACGCTGACCTCCATGCCGCTGTAATAATCCGCGACGATGGGGCTGAATACGGGATCCTGATCGAGTCCGCATACCCGCTTCATCTCGGGCAGATGTTTATGCGACTGACCCAGCGCGTAGATGCGCGGCGCGTCGAACAGCGGATCACGATCCTGCGCCTCATATTCCGCGATCATCTTCTTGCCGCCGCCGGAATAACCCGTCAGCGAGAAGCATGACAGCGCGATGTCCTTTTGGATGATCCCCAACTCAACGAGGGGGCGGACTAAGGCGATAAAGCCGCTTGCGTGGCAGCCGGGGTTGGCGATTCGGGTCGCTGTTTTGAGCTGTTCCCGCAGCCCTGTCAGCTCGGGCATGCCATATGTCCAGCCGTCCGCCGTGCGGTGGGCGGTGGAGGTGTCGATCACGACCGTGTCGGGGTTCTCGATCAACGATACCGCTTCTATCGCCGCCTGATCGGGCAGACAGAGAAAGCTGATATCGCTTTTGTTGAGCATTTCACTGCGCGCGGCGGTATCCTTGCGGAGCTCGTCGGGCAGGATCATCAGCTCGAGATCCCGGCGCTCGGATAAGCGCTCACGGATCCGAAGCCCCGTGGTACCGGCACTGCCGTCGATGAATATTTTGTGCATTGTCATATTCCTTCCGGGTAGAGCAAATCAGAGCCTTCCCCTTGAGGGGAAGGTGGGCAATTTGCTTGCAAATTGGTCGAATGAGGTGGAAGCCTCACCGATAATTCATTTCATAGGCGGAAGCAGAAACGCATCCACCTCATCCGTCACCCTCCGGGTGACACCTTCCCCTCAAGGGGAAGGCTATTTACAACTTCTCTCTCACAAATCGGATCTGCTGTTCGATCGACTGCACCGAGGTGCCGCCGACGGAATTGCGCTTGTTGACGCAGGTAAGCAGATCGATATCCTCATACAGATCCTGCTCGAACAGGTCTGAATATTCTTTGTATTTCTCCAAAGGCAGGGTCTCGAGCACCTCGCCGTTTTCGATGCAATAGGCGACGATCGAGCCGGAGATCTTATATGCCGAGCGGAAGGGCATCCCCTTCTTGGTCAGGTAATCGGCGAGGTCGGTCGCGTTGATAAAGCCGCGCTGAGCCGCCTTCTTCATATTCTCGGTTCTGACCTTGATGGTGGAGATCATGCCGATGAAGATCTTCACGGACATGGAGGCGGTATCGACCGCGTCGAACACACCCTCCTTATCCTCCTGCATATCCTTGTTATAGGCGAGAGGCAGACCCTTGAGCACCGTCAAAGCGCCCATCAGATCGCCGTATACACGACCCGTCTTGCCGCGTACCAGCTCCGCCATATCGGAGTTCTTCTTCTGCGGCATGATGGACGAACCGGTGGTGTAGGCGTCGGAAAGCTCTACAAAGCCGAACTCCCAACTTGACCAGAGGATGATCTCTTCACTCAGGCGCGAGAGGTGCATCATCAATATCGCGATATCGGACAGCAGCTCGATGACAAAATCACGGTCGGACACGCCGTCGAGCGAGTTCATCGCGATGCCCTCAAAGCCGAGCTGTTCCGCCTCAAAATAGCGGTCGGTGTCATAGGTAGTGCCCGCCAAAGCACAGCAGCCGATCGGAGAGATATTCATCCTGCGCTTGCAGTCGGTCATGCGGTCGACGTCACGCAGGAGCATCATCGCGTAAGCGAGCAGATGATGACCGAACATGACGGGCTGCGCTCTCTGCAGATGGGTATAACCGGGCATGATCGCCTCTTTGTACACCTCCGCCTTATCGGTGAGAGCGGCGATCAGGTGCTTGGTATCGGCACACAGCTCATCCACGCGGTTCATCAGATACATACGCAGATCGAGCGCGACCTGATCGTTTCTGGAGCGCGCGGTATGGAGCTTCTTGCCCACGTCGCCGACGCGCTTGGTCAGCTCTTCCTCTACGAACATATGGATATCCTCGGCGTCCATATCGATCGGGAGCTTGCCCGAGGAGATGTCCTCAAGGATCTTTAACAGCTCGTCACAGAGGGTGTCAGCCTCCTTGCGCTCGATGATGCCCTGCTTGGCGAGCATCTGCGCGTGCGCGATAGAGCCCGTGATGTCCTCCTTGAACATCCGCGAATCAAAGCCGATGGAGCTGTTGAACTCGTCAGCCAGCTTACTGGTATCTCCGGCGGTACGACCCGCCCACATTTTAGCCATAATCAACTCTCCTCATACTCAGGGTCATATAGACACGTAACGGCGGGAGCAAGCCCCCGCCCTACGATATACGTTATTTCGATCCAAAACGCGTCAGCGTTTCCCTTAACCGTTAACCGTTCTCCGTTAACCGTTCTCCGAAATTATTTATTCTTCTCGTCCACGACCGCCTGCACCTTGATGGGCAGACCGAAGAGGTTGATGAAGCCCGCGGAATCGGTCTGGTCATAATCGGACTCGCCGAAGGTCGCGATCTCCTCACTGTACAGGCTGTAGGGACTGTCGACGCCCGCCTTGATGATGTTGCCCTTATACAGCTTGAGCTTGACATAGCCGGTGACCTTCTCCTGCGTCTTGTCGACGAACGCGGAGAGGGCTTCTCTCAGCGGGGTGAACCACTGACCGTTGTAGACCAGCTCGGCGAAGGTGATGGACAGGCGCTGCTTCTCGTGCATGGTCATCTTGTCGAGGCAGATGGACTCGAGGGTCTCATGTGCCTTGTACAGGATGGTGCCGCCGGGAGTCTCATATACGCCGCGGCACTTCATGCCGACCAGACGATTCTCGACGATATCGAGCAGACCGATACCGTTCTTGCCGCCCAGCTCGTTGAGCTTGAGGATGATATTCTTCGCGGACATCTTCTCGCCGTCGAGCGCGACGGGAGTGCCCTGTTCAAATTCGATGGTGACATAAGTCGGCTCGTCGGGGGCGTCGATCGGGGATACGCCCATCTCGAGGAAGCCGGGCTTCTCATACGTCGGCTCGTTGTTGGTATCCTCGAGGTCAAGACCCTCATGGCTCAGATGCCACAGGTTCTTATCCTTAGAGTAGTTGGTCTCACGGTTGATCTTGAGGGGAATGTTATGCGCCTCGGCATACTCGATCTCTTCCTCACGGGACTTGATGTCCCAGATACGCCACGGAGCGATGATGGGCATGTTGGGAGCGAAGTGCTTGATCGCCAGCTCGAAACGAACCTGATCGTTGCCCTTGCCGGTACAGCCGTGGCAGATCGCGTCGGCGCCTTCCTTGAGAGCGATCTCGACAAGGCCCTTCGCGATGCAGGGACGCGCGGTCGAGGTACCCAGCAGGTATTCCTCATATACTGCGCCCGCCTTCATGGTGGGGATGATGAAATCGTCGACATACTCCTCGGTCTGGTCGAGGACATAGAGCTTGGACGCGCCGGTCTTGAGCGCCTTTTCCTCCAGACCCTCGAGCTCGTCGTTCTGACCGACGTTGCCGGATACCGCGATGACCTCGCAGTTATTGTAGTTCTCTTTGAGCCACGGGATGATGATGGATGTGTCCAGACCGCCCGAATAAGCGAGAACGACTTTCTTGATGTTTTCCTTGTTGATAGCTTGCATGGTGATACCTCCGAATGAATATGCGTTGATTTTTGAAGTTTATGCACTTATTATACATCATTCTGCATATTTGTCAAGGGTTATTTGCATATTTTTTCATCTTTCTGCATTTTCCGTCATCCTTGACAAAATCCGTATACTATTATAGCGAAATTCCCGTCATTTATCAAGTCAAATAATCGTAACCTTACGCGCATAATTATAGGTATAATCACGAGGAATGATCCATCAAAACACAAAAGCCTTCCCCTCGGGACGCGTGCGCCTTTTTCTGTGTTACTGAAACGTTTCGTTGAAAATAAAAAGCCTTCCCCTCGGGGGGAAGGTGGCTCGGTGTATGCCGAGTCGGATGAGGGGCTGAGTCAGCCGAAAGATCATCTTAACAAAGAGAGTAAGGCTTTTTCACGATTCTCGGTAATCATTCAGCCCCACCGAATCCTGCATCTATAGGAAAGGTTGTCCCCTCATCCGTCTCCCGTTGGTCGACACCTTCCCCCCGAGGGGAAGGCTTTTATATGCAGATCCTTTCCGATAGTCAGATAAATGGGCGCACGCGCCCCCCGAGGGGAAGGCTCTCCTGATTCCGATTAGACGCATCCTCAACTCCTCCCTCAAAAACGTGTGCTTTTATTGACAAAAAGGGCTTGTATATGGTATGATGTATAGTTGAAAAGGAGCGTATGAATGTTCCTGTGAAAGGGGTAAGAAAATGTCAGTCTCCGTTATCATTCCATATATCGAGAGCTCAGACCTGATCCTGAAAACAGCCGATTCCGTCAAGAATCAGAAAAGCGTCAATACCGGCGAGATCGATCTGCTGGTCGTCGATGTTTCCGACGCGCAGAACGCCGCCGAAAAGCTCAGCGCTTATCCGAACGCGCGCGTGATCCAAAAGCCCGGCGCGGGCGGTGAAGCGGCGGCATACAATATCGCGCTGGAGAATCTCAGCGCCGATTACGCGATCGTGGCGCGTCCGGGCGATGTGTTCGGCAGTCATTACTTTATGAACGCCCTCAAGGCGGTAGGCGCGAACAAGCCGTGGTGCTTCGCGGCGCCGAACCGTTTTTGCATCAATCCCGTCTACTCGCGCTATAAATACATCAGCCGCACCAATGTTCCGCCGCTCATGCTCAACAAGGAGGCGGATATCCGCAGCTACCCCAACCTCCTGCAAATGGAGATCGACGGCAATATCATCGAGAGCGCGGTGCTCAAGCAGTACCCCGCCGATACCTCGCTGAAATATGAATTCTTCCACGATGTGATGCTCCGCCTGCAACAGGATCATCCCACGTATTTCGCAATGGAAGAGGCGAACTTCAACACCTTCATGCCGCTGAGCGACGACTCGGCGTACTTCGTCCCCTCCAACGACATCGACTGGTACCGCAACAGCATCGAGAGCTTTATGCTGCCGCTTGCCGAGCGCTTCAAAAACAGCGACGGTACCCTCCCCTACTTCATCCAGTTCTACCTGATGTACGCGGTATCCGCGCGATTCCTCGCCAACATGAACAACCGCAACAAGCGCAATATGAGCGAAGAAGAGCTGGATCTGTTCTTAAAGGCGTGCAAAAAGGTACTCGACCTGCTCGACGACACCATTATCCTCAACGCGGGCAAGTACAAGGCGCTCGGCTACAGCGAAGAAGCCGCCGAGATGTTCTATATGCTCAAATACGATACCGACCTCTACCGGATGCCGCAGCATCTGAGCGAAGGCAACGAGGACGTCACCCTCGACTGCAACGACGTCGTCATCGCGCGTATGCAGGGGCAGAGGGTCGGTCTGCACGTACTGGATTACACCGACGGCAAGCTGCTGCTGGACGGCTCCTTCCGTCAGGTATTCAACCTCAAAAACATCGAGCTGTACGCCGAATGGAACGGCGAGCGGATCGATCTGGAGGATAACGACCGCTACTCGCTGACCAAGTATTTCGGCATCAGCGCCTACAAAAAATTCACCTTCCATCTGGAGCTTTCGTTCGACGATCAGCGCTCCACGCAAAAGCTCTGTTTCTTCGCAAAGTACAAGAATACCCGCGTGCCGCTGCAGTTCTCCTATCTGCACCACTGGGCAAAATTCGCCGCTTCTCCCGTGGGCGGTTACTGGCGCTTCAACAAATACATGGCGACCATCAACAACAACCGTGAACTGGTCATCGAGCACGCATCCGCGGGCAAGACCCTCAAGCGCGAGTTGAAATATCTGCCGCGCGTATTCATGGAGAGCAAGCGTACCTTCATCACCCGTATCGAGTACTGGCTGACCCGTCCGTTCTACAAGAACAAGCGCATCTGGCTGATGTACGACAAGCTCTACAAGGGCGGCGACAGCAGCGAGTATATGTACCGCTTCTGCAAGGACAAGAAGGACGGCATCACCCGCTACTACATCATCGACAAGAACACCTCCGACTACCGTCAGATGAAGCAGGACGGTCTGCATCCCGTCAAGACGGGTTCCATCAAGCACAAGATGGCGTTCCTCAACGCGGACATCGCGCTGATCACCAACTCCCAGACCTTCCCCTTCAACGGCTACAGTCTGGACAAGAGCCGCTTTATCCGCGACCTGTGCAACTTCCCGACCATGTGCCTGCAGCACGGTCTTTCGGTACAGAAGTGCGCGATGGCGCAGCAGCGGATCATCGATAACACCCGCATGTATTTCATCGCCTCGAAGTATGAGGAAAAGAACCTGAACAACCACGCCTACGGCTACAAGGACACCGGTATCATCAAGATGACCGGTATCGGCAGGTACGACGGACTGATCAACAACGATCAAAAGCAGATCCTCATCACCCCGACATGGCGTATGTACAACGCGATGCCCGTCACCACCAGCGAGGGTGAACAGCGCTCGTACAACCCCGACTTCAAGAACACGGTCTACTACCGCATTTACAACGACCTGATCAATAACCAAAAGCTCATCGAGACCGCCAAGCGCACCGGCTACAAGATCAAGTATCTGCTGCACCCGATCCTCAGTGCGCAGGTGGACGACTACACGCCCGACCCGTACGTGGACGTCATTTCCTCCGTCGGCGACATGAGCTATGAAAAGATCCTCACCGAATCCAGCCTGATGGTCACCGACTACTCCGGCGTACAGTTCGACTTCGCGTACATGAAAAAGCCGCTGGTCTACTTCCATCCCGACGAGCTGCCCGCGCATTACGACGACGGCGGATTCTTCTACGACACGATGGGCTTCGGCGAGATCTGCACCACCTCGGCACAGCTGGTCGACACCCTGTGCGAATACATGGAAAACGGCTGTCAGATGAAGCCCGAGTACATCGCCCGCGTCGACGACTTCTACCACTACGACGACCACAGCAACTGCGAACGTATCTATGAGGAGATCATGAAGTTCCAGCAGCAGGTGGATAAGGATAAGTTAAGGTGAATGGTGAATGGTTAACGGTTAACGGAGAACGGTTAACGGTTGTGGGAAACGCTGACGCGTTTTGGATTGAAATAACATAGCAATGAAAATAACGCTCGTGACTCTTTGAAAAGTCACGAGCGTTACTGTTTTTATTCGGTTGAGATCAGACACGTGCGTCTTTTTCTCGCAATGACAAATATAAATGGGTGAGGGCGCAGCCCTCCCTTCACCGTTCTCCGTTCTCCGTTAACCTTCAACCGTGTCCTTCGCCTTTTTCTTCTTCCTCGCCGCTCTGAGTTCCTCATAATTCTTCGGCTTTCTCTGCATATAATCCATGAAGAAATCACAGAACTTTCTGGTCAGCGCGCACAGTACCAGTGAGGCGATAAAGCTGCCGAAATACAGCATGATCTGGCGTTCGGGATGCTCCGCGGGGATCTTGTAGATGCGCTCCAGATAGTGGTTGAGGTTCAGGTAGATCATGTAGTATTCCATCGAATACATGCCGACGAACTCAAAGAAGTTGCGCAGCACATTGCCTCTGCCGGCGTGACGGATCGAGGTACAGATCCAACTGAGCAGCACCACCAGCGCCATCGCCGCGATCGAACCGCAGTAGCGATAGAAGAAGATATACATCGGCTCCTGCTCCTTGGTGTAGCCGGGCACCAACGCCTTGATGATCGGCGTATAGTTGAGCACCAGCGTTATGAAGATGACGAACAGCGCGAAGAACGCCCACAGCCAGTTGATGTTGATCTCTTTCTTCTCCTTGATGAACTTGCCCGCCCAGATACCGATGACGAACGAGGGCACGCGGCACAGCGCGATCTCCCACATCGTATAGAAGCCGGGCGCGACCGCTCTGCACAGGAAGGTGAGCCCGACGATAACAACGATCGTTCCGAGCATACCCCACAGGCGGAATTTTTCGATGATCTTGTAGAAGATCGGGAACACGATATACAGCGCCAGAATCAGCGAGATGAACCAGAATACGCGTTCACCCTTGATGAAGAAATAGGTAAACGTTATGCGGCTGAAATACGCCAGCAAACCGCTCTCTCTGCCGTGGACATAGCGCAGTGAGAAATAGACCACCGCGATCAAAAATGCCGAGGGCAGTACACGCATCAGGCGCTTCTTCCAGAAGCTGCCCACACGGCTGTCCTTCGAGAATGAGAAGAACAAGCCCACGCCCGACAGGAACAGGAACATATCGACGCCGATATTGCCCGAGCCGCGGAAATTCTTGACAAGATCGATCAGGAATTGATTATCGGTATACCGCTCCAGCGACAGATAATCGGAATGGAACAAGCCGATCCACAACGTCGCCAGACCGAAGATCACATTGCGGGCTTCACTGATCGTGAACAGATTGAATGTTCTGCGCGATTTTATCATCACAAACCTCCTCATAGCCATGATGCGGGATCCGATCGGAGCATACACCATGGGCATTATACATATCGATTATACCAATAAACCCCACTGTTGTCAATTTTTTAATCGTCACTTTCGGGTATTATGTATCAAAAGCACTGAAAATAATTCACAAAAAGAGTGGAAAACATCCAAATAATATGTTACAATATTGATATATATCAAAAAATAGGGATATTCTGCCCTTTTGTGTCACAGACGCCTGTGACCGACCGACATCAACAGTGCCTCAAAAGGGGGATTCGTTATGGCAGAAGAATCAAACAACAAGCAGGAATGGAAGATCGTCAAACAACTCGGCGAGGGCGGCTACGGCAAGGTCTACGAGATCGTGCGCAACCGCTACTCCATCGAAGAACACCGCGCCCTGAAGGTCATCCGTGTCCCCTCAAGCGACGATGACGTCAAAAAAGTGATGGGCGAAGGCATGGACAAGGACGCGACACAGGCGTACTACCGCAGCCTCGTCAACGAGTTCATCAAAGAGATCGCTTTTTTGTCCGAGCTGCGCGGCAGCGCCAACATCGTCACCTATGACGACTACAAGGTCGTCGAGCATGAGGACGGCGTAGGCTACGATATCTTCATCATGATGGAGCTGCTCACCCCGCTGCCCGAATGGATCGAAACGCATCCCCTCACCGACGATACGGTCACAAAGCTCGGCATGGATCTATGCGACGCGCTGAGCCTGTGCCACAGCAAGAACATCCTGCACCGCGATATCAAGGCGGATAACATCTTTGTCGCCAACGACGGCACCTTCAAGCTCGGCGATTTCGGCATCGCCCGCACGGTCGAAAAGACCGCCGACGTGCGCACCCGCATCGGCACCAACTCCTATATGGCGCCCGAGGCCTACCGCGGACAGAGCTACGACCGTCGCGCCGACCTCTATTCACTGGGCATCCTGCTCTATCGCCTGCTCAACGATAACCGCAATCCGTTTTTGCCGCCCTACCCCACGCCCGTCACTGTACAGGATCGCGATGAGGCAATGACCAGGCGTTTGATGGGCGATCCCTTCCCCCGACCCGCTCACGGCAGTGACGCGCTGGTCGGCGTGGTACTCAAGGCATGCGCCTATCTGCCGCAGGATCGCTATGATTCCGCCGCAAAAATGAAAAAAGCGCTCCAAGATCCGCCCAAGCCGACTTTCCCGACCGTCGGGGCAGCTAACGCCGCGTCTTATCTCACACAGCGCGCGGATGCAGTCGAGATGCCTTTGCGAGCTGATACCGGAAAGCGCTATCGCCCCGGTGACGAGTATACGCCCGCGCCGTCGCCCCAAATGCCGCGGCAGAACGTATCGTACTATCAGCGCCGTGAAAGCTCCTATCAGGAGCCGTCAAGAGCGCCGTATCCATCTCGCGTAGATGACAGATATGAGCGCCCGATCCGCCGTCGACCCGCCTATGAAGACGACTATGACGACCGTCCCTCCGGGATCAGAGCGGGACTTGCCGTCGTCATCATCCTGATCGTACTGGTGCTCATCGGCGGCGGCGTAACGATCTTCGCCCTGCTCAACCGCGATTCCGCCGACAGCGTTGCGGTGGAGGAGGATCGCTCCGTCACCTCTTCGGTCGGCAACTCGCCGCTGAATCCCGAAAAGACCTTTACTATCCGGGTGAATGTCAAAAACGGCTTCGACACTGCCGTGACACTGCAGGGCTATGCAGACGGAGAAGCCTCGGGTGAAGCGCAGTCTATCACCCAAAGCGGCACCTATGAATTTACCATCGCCTCTCCCAAGGACGCGTCGATCAGCATTATGATCGACAATTCGGAATACTACAGCTGCACGCTCGATTACGCAAGCGGTACGGTCACCAACGAAAACTATAACCCGAATTTCTACAGCTCCCACATCATCTATTGATAAATACCGCGGAGAGTTCCACCCAATAACGATTCTTAATAATATCTGATCACTGACCACTGACCACTATCCAAAGAGGTACGACCATGAAATGTCCCAACTGCTCGGCTGAGCTGAACGACAACGCGAGATTTTGTCCCCAATGCGGCATGCCTATCGACGCCGATAACACCGGACTTTCGACGAACGGAGAAAGCGAGTTTATCCCTACCGATCCCGGGAACAGCGCCGATATCTTTCGCGCCGCCGATGAGGAACGCCGCTACGAGATTCCCGACAACGACTACACTGCCGTAGATTATCAAAGCAACCGCGCCCAACGCCGCGCGGGCAGGCACAATCAAAAGCCGGATCACAGCAAGAAGAAACCACTGATCATCGCGATCATCGCGCTCGTGCTCGTGATCGCCATCGTACTGGGCGTGATCTTCTTCGTCAGCCGCAAGACGGTCAGCGCCAAGGAGCTGACCAAGGCAAAGGAAAACTACCTGCCTCCGGCGCAGGCGGTCACCATCGACACCACGCTGACCGATCCGTCCAACGACAAGATCAAATTCACCTACGACGACCGCGCGCGGATCATCTCCTGCACCTATTCGGTCAACAAAATGACCTATGACCAGCGCTACACCTACAACAATACTCAGCGCAAGATCAACGTCGAAACCACCTACCGCGCGCATCCGATCTTCACCAAGGAGCTCGACTACGACCGCGTGACCAAGCCCGATATCTTTGAAGAGGTCGACGGCTACTACATCCGCCTGAGCAAGGAAGATCTCGCCGACACCGGCGCGACCGAACTGCCGCAGGAAACCGCCGCTCCCGAAGCGACCGAACCCCCGACCGAACCGCCGACGGAGGAACCCACAGAAGAACCCACCGATCCGCCTGCCGACTGGAGAGAGCTGTATATCGATTACATCAACAACGGAGGAACAGAATTCTCTTCGGGAAGGCTGTTCAACATCAACGACGATGATATACCCGAACTGTTTCTGGAATACAAATACCCTTCGGCGGTATCTCATTTTGAAATATGCTGGATCAACGATGATACTGTTCAGCATGAGCAGATCTTCGGAGGAATACCGAGATATCAAGAACGAAGCGGATTCATCAATACGGGTCGGTATGATTATGAGTTTTCCAACGCATGGCAGGTATCGCAATTTGACGGATCGTCATTCACTAAATACCGATCCGGCTTTGTGAACGGTCAAGAATATAAAATCGACGACGAGGACGTCACAAAGGAAGAATATGAAGCTGCGCTTAATGAATACAAAAGTTGGGAGCTGATGTACGCTCCGGACAACACTTTGACAAAGATCGACGCCCTCCCCGACCATATCCGCAACTACTGACCACTAACCACTGATCACGAAACAAAGAGGTAAGATTATGAAATGTAAGAACTGCGGTCACGAGATGCCCGCCAACGCCAAGTTCTGTGAGATGTGCGGCACTCCCGCCGATATCGAACAAACACAGCTGGCTGAGGACGATATCCGTGACGATTACAACAACTTCAACGCCCGCGAAAACAATATCCCTCAGGGTGGCTATGTGAACAGCGGCTATCCCGACCGCCCCTATGACGACCGCTATCCCGATGATCGCCGCTATTACAGCGACGCACCCGGGTACAACGCCCCAAGGTATGACGACCCGCGGTACAACGATCCCAACCTTTATCCACGCGATCAAAAGCCGCGCATGAGCGGACAGAAAAAGGCGCTGATCATCTCGGGCGTCGCGCTGGTGCTGGTGATCGCGATCCTCACGGGCGTGATCGTTTATGTCAGCCGCACCAAGGTCAGCGCAAAAGAGCTGGATGAGGCGAAGGAAAACTTCCTGCCGCCCGCACAGGCTTATGAGATCGACACCACGCTGGATGATCCGTCCAACGACAACATCAAATTCAAATATGACAGCCGCGCGCGTATCTCCTCCTGCACCTATGCGGTAAATGAGAAGACGTATGACCAGAGCTACGGCTATAACGATAAATCCCGCATCATCAAGATCGACACCAAATACCGCAGCCATACCATCTTCACCAAAGAGATCGAATATGACCGTATCGATGAGGCGAACAAATTCGTCGCTGTCGACGGCTACTATATCCGTCTTGACGACACCTCGCTGGGGAACAGCTCCTCATCCTCTGCCGTGAAGATCGAGACCGCCGCGCCCGAGCCTACCACACCCAGAGCGCCCAAAGCGCCCAAAGCGCCTACCGAGCCGCCGACGCCCACGGAGAAGCCAGCGCCGACTGTGAAGGTCAAGGAAACCGAAAAGCCGCTCGAAGGCTATAAAAAGCTCTACATCAATTTCCTCAACACCACGAGCATCTCCTACGACTACGGCGTGCTGATCTACCTCAATGACGATGAAACACCCGAGCTGGTTCTCTACGCCTCCGGTGCCGAGGTGCCGCACTATGTATGCTATATCAAGAACAGCAAAGTGCAGACCTTTAAGACTGCCGACAGCCACAGTCTGGATTACACGGATCACGGCGGTTACTTCTCATCCGGCAAATATGATCAGACCGGTATGATCTACTACTTTGACGGCAGCAGCGTTACCACCAAGCACAGCTACTCCTTCTCCTTCGGCAACGATGAATTCTTCATCGATGACAATCAGCTCACCGAAGAAGAATACTTTGAGATCGTCGACGGATACGGATTAAAGACCGACGCCGAGGACGACGCATGCGGTAAATCCGATCTGACCGAATACATCCGCAATTTCGAATAAAGCTTGATCCGTTTTCCTTATTCGCAAACAATCTATGATAACGAGGTAACCCTATGAAATGTACCAACTGCGGACGCGAACTGTCCGACGACGCGCGTTTTTGTGAGATTTGCGGCAAGCCCGTCGGCACAGAGCCGACCTTGGTCGCGGACAAAACGACCGAGGTCGATCCCCGCTATGATCTGAGCGTTTTCTCCGATGACAGCGCACCCGCTTCGGCTGCGCGGCACACCCCCGAGTCTGTCATCGGGGATGACGCCAAGACGGTATTGCTCCCCGGCAACGGCACGCCCGACTCCGATATCCCGGCACGACCCGCGCAACGAGCGCAGGCAGACAGATTCCCTGTTGAGGATGACGCCGCCAAAACCGAGCTGCTCCCCGAGCAAAATGAGCCGACGGCAGAGCGAAACCGCTTTGAAGAGAATATCGCCATGCACCGCCGCTACCGCGAAGAAAGAAAGCGTGCCGATACGAACAGAACAACGAATGTACCCCTCCAACCCGGAGAGGAGCAAGGCTTCGTCGACGAATACCGCGGTTATGCGCCTGCGGATCAATTTGACAACCGTTCTCGTTATGACCGCCGCCCGCGGTATGACGACGAGTACACCCGCTACGGATATCACGACTCAAACCGTCGTGAGAACCCCCGCTCCGACAGGGGCTCCTATGAGCAGGACGCACGCAGAGAGCAGCGCCCCGACAGACGGAATGTCGACGGCAAACGTCGCAAGAACAACCAGAAAAAGGCGCTGATCATCTCGATCATCGCGCTGGTGTTGGTGATCGCGATCCTCGCGGGCGTGATCTTCTTCGTCAACCGCAACACCGTCAGCGCCTCTGAGCTCAGAGACGCGAAGAACAAGTATCTGCCGCCCGCGCAGGCAGTCACGATCGACACCTCGCAAAAGGATCCCTCAAACAGCGACATCCAATTCAAATACGACGACCGCGCGCGGATCCTATCGTGTACCTACAAGGCGAACGAAAAGCCCTATGAACAGCAGTACACCTACCGCGACCCCGACCGTATGCTCGATATCGAGACCACCTACAGAGATAAGCTGATCCACACCGAGAGCATCTCCTATGACAAGATCAAGACCGCGAACGACTTTGAGGACGTCGACGGCTACATCGTCCGCCTCGATGAAGAGAGCCTGACTGCCGGCGAGACACTGCCGCCGACCGTACCGCCGACCGTACCGCCGACCGCGGCGCCGACTGCCGCGCCTACCGAAGCGCGTACCATCGTCGACGCGCAGTCGGACGAGGCGATGGAGAAATTCCTGACCACTTTTGTCTGTTGTTACGCCTATAACGTCGGTGAATTTGAATATGACTATACCAACCGACAGGGTACGAACATCCTCGAAAAGGTTTGCGAACAGTTTCCAATCGTCGACTGGGATCTTTATTCCGTCAATGCGCGTGTCAAGGGATGGGGTACAGACAGCACTACCACCGGTGTTTCTTTATCCGACGCCCCTTGGGTGGATGAAAGTATGGTCAACGGCGCGACGGGCGTTGTCGCAAATCGCTGCGACACCGCCGACTGGATCTGCACCAATATCTTCAATGTCAACGCCGGCGATCTTCCGACGCTTTATGAGCAGTGCTATGCCAATCAAAAGCTCTGGAAAGCGGAGGCGTCCGTCGGAACAAGCTACTGCGCTGTCATTTACGGAAGAGGGCTCATCGGATACGGGGTTAATGTGCGCGATGTCAAGACCGACGGTCAATACTATTATGTCACCTACGACAGATGCGACCCCTATTCCAAAAACACGATCGAATCCCTCTATGCCGTCATGGAAAAGAAAACGATCGACGGCAGCACATACTGGTCGATGTATTCCAACACCGCCAACATCCCCGAAACGATCACTCCCTTCACCCCCGAGAGATGACCGACAACGGAATCATGACGATAGAGCAGGAGCTGTCATATGACGGCTCCTTGTTTTTTGCAACCACCAACTCTTCATTTAACAGTAACAGCATCATTGAAAGAAGCCGCCAATGGCGACGACGCGGTAATCTCCCTGCCACCGACGACGTTTGTAGAGGCAGAAAAAGTCTTCCCCTCGGGGCGCGTGCGCCTTTTTCCTCAACTACCAACTTCTGACCCCTGACCACTAACTCCTAACCACTGACCACTGATCACTAACCAAAATGTGGGATTGCATTTTTCCTTATTATGGTATATACTTATTATGTATGGACATTTTGCGGGAGAAAACCACCGACAATCCACCCGTATCCCCGCAAAACAAAAAGATTTAGGAGTGACCACCCATGTGCAAGGAATGTGACAAAAAGACATTTTACATCACGACCCCGATCTACTACCCCTCGGGCAACCCCCATATCGGGCATACCTATACCACCGTCGCGTGTGACAGTATCGCCAGATACAAGCGAATGCAGGGCTACGACGTGATGTTCCTGACCGGTACCGACGAGCACGGTCAGAAGATAGAGGAAAAGGCAAAGGAACAGGGCATTACCCCCAAGCAGTATGTCGACAACATCGTCGCGATCTTCAAGAAGCTGTGGGAGTACATGAACATCAACTACGACCGCTACATCCGCACCACCGACGATTACCATGTCGAGAGCGTACAGAAGATCTTCAAGGAGCTGTACGACCGCGGCTACATCTATAAGGGCGAGTACGCGGGCAAGTACTGCACCCCGTGCGAGAGCTTCTGGACGGAATCTCAGCTGGTCGACGGCAAGTGCCCCGACTGCGGCAGAGAAGTCATCGAGGCAAAGGAAGAAGCCTATTTCTTCAAGATGGCGCCGTTCGCGGAGCGCATCGAAAAGCTGCTGACCGAGACCGACTACCTGCGTCCGCGCACACGTGCGACAGAGCTTGTCAACAACTTCTTACAGCCCTCTGTCGACGAGAACGGCAACAAGACCTATGGACTCGAGGATCTGTGCGTATCGCGTACCTCGTTCACCTGGGGCATCCCCGTCACCTTCGACCCCAAGCACGTCGTCTATGTCTGGATCGACGCGCTCTCCAACTATATCACCGCCCTCGGCTATGAGAACGGCGCGTATGACGACTACAAGAAGTACTGGCCTGCCGACGTCCACATGGTCGCCAAGGATATCATGCGCTTCCACGCGATCATCTGGCCCGCCATGCTGATGGCGCTGGAACAGCCGCTGCCCAAGCACCTCGCCGTACACGGCTGGATCACCTTCAACGGTCAGAAGATGAGTAAATCCTTAGGCAACGTCGTCGATCCGTTTATCCTCGGTGAGCGCTACGGCGTAGACGCGATCCGCTACCATATCCTGCGCGAGATGGCGCTGGGCGCTGACAGCTCGTTCTCTAACGAGATCATGATCAACCGCATCAACACCGACCTCGCCAACGGTCTGGGCAATCTGGTCAGCCGTACCGTCGCGATGATCGACAAGTATTTCGGCGGCGCCCTGCCGACCGAGCGTGAGGACGGCGACTTTGACGACGATCTGAAGGCTGTCGCCACCGCGCTCAAGGCGAAGGTCGACGACTACATCGAGAACACCCAGCTCAACAACGCGCTGGAGGAGATCTTCAAGCTCGTATCCCGCGCGAACAAATATATCGACGAGACCACCCCGTGGATCCTCGGCAAGGACGAGAGCAAGCGCGCGCGCTTAGCCACCGTGCTCTATAACCTGCTTGAGAGCATCCGTATCGCCGCCACCCTGCTGTCCGCCTTCATGCCGACCACCATGCCCAAGGTATTTGAGCAGATCGGCGCGGCTGAGTACGCAACCTATGAGAACGCGGACAAGTTCGGCGTACTGCCGCTCGACGTCAAGGTCAACCGCGGCGAGGCAATCTTCCCGCGTATCGACGTGGACAAGGAGATTGAAGAGCTCAACGCCATTATCAAGAATAATGAGCCTAAGGAAGAGCCTGCTTTTGATATGCCCGCGCATAAGCCCGAGATCGCGTTCGACGAATTCGAAAAGGTCGAAATGCGCGTCGCGAAGGTGCTCGCCTGCGAGAAAGTGAAGAGGTCGAAGAAGCTCCTCAAATTCACCCTTGACGACGGTGAGGGTGAGCGAATCATCCTCTCCGGTATCGCGGAGTATTACGATCCCGAGGAGCTCGTGGGCAAGAACATCGCCTACGTCGCGAACCTCGCGTCCCGCAAGATGATGGGCATCGAGAGCTGCGGCATGATCCTCTCCGCCGAGAGCGGCGACGGACTCAAGGTCGTCACCATCGACGACAGCATCCTTCCCGGAGGACAACTGGTTTAATAAATAATTGTAGGGTACGGCGCTTGCGACGTACCGCTTGGCATCAGCGTTTCGTTCCTATCGTACGATCTCGATTACAAAAACGCCCGTCATTCTGCGGTACGTCGGGAACCGCCGTACCCTACATTCCTTTGAAAGGTAATGATCATGCTACACAACATCTTTGACGCGCACGCGCATTATGACGACAAATGGTTTGACGACGACAGGAGCGCGCTCCTATCCTCGCTTCCTCAAAACGGCGTAGCTTACGTCGTCAACGCAGCGGTTGATCTCGAGACCGCCGAAACAGCGATCTCATATGCCGAGACCTATCCGCATGTATACGCCTGCGCCGGTATCCACCCCGAAAACCTCGAGGGACTGCCCGCCGATTATCTCGAGCGTTTAACTGAGTTATTAAAGCACCCGCGGGTGCTCGCGCTCGGCGAGATCGGGCTGGACTATCACTGGGACATCCCGCGGGATGTTCAAAACCGTGTCTTTGAAGAACAGCTACTACTTGCGCGCGAGCTGGATGTGCCCGTCGTCATCCATGATCGTGAAGCCCACGGCGATGTGATGGCATTGGTGCGAAAGTATCAGCCGAAAGGGCTCATGCACTGCTACTCGGGCAGTGTCGAAATGCTCAAAGAGGTGTTGAGGCTCGGCATGAGTATCTCCCTCGGCGGCACCGTCACCTTCAAAAACGCCCGCGTCCCTGTCGAGGTCGCGGCGGCGGTACCGCTCGACCGACTCCTGCTCGAAACCGACGCGCCCTATCTCTCCCCCGTGCCCTATCGCGGCAAGCGCAACGACAGCACCAACATCGCCTACACCGCCGCGAGGATCGCCGAGATCCGCGGCTTGGACGCGCAGGAGCTGATCGACCTTACCACCGAGAACGCCAAACGCCTCTACGGGATCAAATAAACTTTTCCGGTGTAAGCGCAAAAACGGCTTAAAACCTGAACGCACCGCTCTGTCAACATCGTTTTGCAGGGTGGTGCTTGCTTTTTGAACAACGCCGTCGTATGATGAAGGCAATCAAAGCAACCAAAAGGATGAGCAACATGGAAAACAACAAACCTGACTTTATGAAAAACCGTCCCGTAGCCGCCTATGCCAATCAAATCAAGGACGTATACAGCACCCAAAAACATTCTACACGCACGACGCTGACAGTGGTGCTTGCCGCGATCGATCTGATCATACTGATCATCGGGCTCGCAACGAGGAACTGGTACTTGACCATCATCTTCGGACCCTTGCTGGTGGTGTTCATCCTGTCGATCATCATCGGCATTAGGGCTGACAGACAGAATACGCCTCCGGTACCTACAGATACCTCAGAGGCGATATTCAAGGAACATAGAATATAAAAAGAAAGGAAAAACAGTACCATGGCTGAATTCGGAGAAAACATCCGCAAAGCGCGAGAAGAAAAGGGTATCACCCAACAGACGCTCGCGGACAAATTATATGTGACACGACAGGCAGTGTCGCGATGGGAGAACGGCTCGCGCTATCCCGACCTGTTGACCGCCAAGGCGCTTGCCAAATCGCTTGATACCTCGCTCGACGACCTGCTCACGGACGACGATATGCGCACCTATCCCGAGGTCAATCCCGTGATCGAGTACCCCGTACACAAGCGCGTCCTGACCGCCTTGTTCGCGGTGGCGTGTTCCGTCAATCTGATCCTGACGCTCTGGAATACATTCTATTATCTGACCGACGCCCGGGCGTTTCGAACGGTATATGAATCGACGATTCTGATCAGCAGAATGGTCTTTTTGACATTGGTCACCGTCATCCTGTTCTACGGGTTCATCAAATCCGTCAAGGACGAATTCACCCCACAAGCGGCAAAGCGGATCATGCTGTCCATTGTTGTACTGAATCTGTTGGGCGTTCTGTTCCGCTATTATCTGAGCTGGCGCAATTATACAGCGCTGCGCGGATCAGCCGTTATCGCAGCTGTCGCGGTCAATGTTGCGTTTATCATCATTGTATTGCGGTTCTTCCGCGCCAAAAACCCCTGCAGTCCAATCCCGGTATACGTCTTTACAGGACTGGAAATGCTGTTTACGCTGATCGACTATGTACTCGGTCTGATCGCGGTCATCGGTACGGCACAGCTGCGCAGCTATTTGACCAATGTGACACTGAGCACGCTCGCCCTGCTGTCGGTCGAGATCCTGTTCATCTACATGACGGCAGTGCTCCATCGTAAACGCAAGCTGACAAAAACGCAATCATAAAACAAAGGCACAGCGCCGAAACCGCTGTGCCTTATATTATATTCGGTTGAGATTACCACACCCCGTAAACGGGGTTCGCAATGACGATTTGTATACTCCGAATCAAATGGAGAGTTCCAACTCCACAGGGCAATGATCCGAGCCCATGATATCGGTATGGATACGCGCGTCCTCCACCTTGTCTATCAAACGGTCGGACACAATGAAATAGTCGATGCGCCATCCGGCGTTGTTCTTGCGGGCGTTGAAGCGGTAGCTCCACCATGAATACACGCCCTCCGTATCGGGATTGAGGCTGCGCCATGTATCGGTAAAGCCCGACGACAACACGACGGTCATCTTGGCGCGTTCTTCATCCGTGAAGCCGGCGTTCTTACGGTTGGTCTTGGGATTTTTGAGGTCGATCTCCTGATGCGCGACGTTGAGGTCGCCGCAGAAGATGACGGGCTTTTTCTCGTCGAGCGATTTGATGTAAGCGAGGAAGTCATCCTCCCAGCGCATACGGTAATCGAGGCGTTTGAGCTCATTCTGACTGTTCGGCGTGTAGACCGTCACGAGGTAAAACTCCTCATACTCGAGGGTGATGACTCTGCCCTCTTTGTCATGCTCCTCGACGCCGATGCCGTAGCTGACCGAAAGTGGCGTGTGCTTCGTGAAGATCGCCGTACCGGAATAGCCCTTTTTCTCGGCATAGTTCCAGTAGCTTTCATAGCCCTCAAAACTCAGGTCGATCTGCCCCTCCTGCAGCTTCGTTTCCTGCAAGCAGAAGAAGTCAGCGTCGAGCTCGGTAAAAATATCTTTGAATCCTTTGTTGACAACAGCCCGCAGGCCGTTGACATTCCAAGAGATGAATTTCATGGTGATCCTCCGGACTGTAAATAATGAGGAATTAGGAGTTAGGAATTAGGAATTGTGGGCGGACGCTGTCCGCACCTGATTGATAGGTATGTCAACCCTCAGTCAATTCGTGACAGCTCTCTTAAGAAAGGAGTTGTCACGTTTTTGCGACATCCTATAGGAATCAAAAGCCGAAGGCTTTCCCTTCGTTCCTAATTCCTCATTACTAATTCCAAATTACGAAAGCGCTTCCACGATGCGCTCGAACCGCATACTGTGGCTCGCCTTAACTAAGATGGTGTCGCCGGGCTGCAAATACCGCTTGAGCCGGTCGATACACCGCTCCACGGTGGGGTAGTAATACGCGCCCTTGCCGTAGCCCTCGGCGGTCGCTTCACTCAGCGGGCCCACCGCGACCAGCATATCGATACCGACCTCTTTGGCGTAGGCGCCGACCTCGCGGTGCAGAGCGATCTCATCCGTGCCCAGCTCCTTCATATCGCCGAGGATCGCGACCCTGCGGCCGCCGAGCTTACTCAGCGTATCCAGACCCGCCTTGGTGGAGGTGGGGTTGGCGTTGTAGCAGTCGTCGATGATGGTCAGGGTGTCGGTCTTGATGATATGATTGCGCGAGCCGACGTTCTCAAAGCTCTCAAGCCCGCGTTTGATCTCTTCGGGAGTGAGCCCGAGCTGTGTGCCCACCGCCATCGCGCACAGGGCGTTGAGGACATTATGCCGTCCCATCGTGGGGATGGTCACGTCGATACGGGCGTTATCATCGGGATCATCCGTGCGTGAACGGTGGATCAGCGTACACCCGATACCGTCCAGCCCTCTTTCCGTGATATTCTCGGCGCGGTATTCATCGTTGCCGGTGCCGTAGAAGGTCGGGCGGATGCCGTGATAATCCGTGACGGTACGCAGCTTGTCGTCATCATGACACAGGATGATGGTACCGTCGGCGCTCAGATATTGAAACATCTCGGTCTTGGCGCGTAGAACGCCGTCACGATCGCCGAGATTCTCCAGATGACAGTAGCCGATGTTGGTGATGACGCAGATATCGGGTCTCACCATTTTGGACAGGCGGGTCATCTCACCGAAGCCGGAGATACCCATCTCGATCACGGCGACCTCATGCTCCTCCTCGAGCCCGAAGAGGGTGATCGGAACGCCCAGCTCGTTGTTGAAGTTGCCGCCGGTCTTATGGACGTTGTATTTTTGCGCTAAAACAGCGCTGATGAATTCTTTGGTAGAAGTCTTGCCGACCGAGCCGGTGATGCCGATGAACGGGATCGTGAACAGCGAGCGGTAATACTCGGCGATGCCCTTGAGCGCGACAAGCGTTGACTCGACCTTGATATAGGCGATGTCCGTGTCGGGCTTTTCCTCACACAGCACGCATACCGCGCCCTGTTCGGCGACCGCGGGAATAAAGCGGTGACCGTCGACGCGGGCGCCCTTGATCGCGGCAAAGAGCGACCCCTTGCCCGCCTTGCGGCTGTCGGTGACGATGGATGTGATGACGGCGTCGGGATTACCGTGCAGCGTACCGCAGCACGCCATAGCGACTTCTTGTAATGTGATCGGTTTCATAAATTCCTCCGTGTAAAGCCTCCCTTTGGTAAAGGGAGGTGGGTTCGCGTTACGCGAACTCGGAGGGATTGCATCATTGACTGAGCGTCAGCGAGAAACATATTATTCATACGGTTGGTCGCTTCGCTCCATTTATGCAATCCCTCACCCGCTCATCCGCGGGAGCTCCCTTTACCAAAGGGAGCCTCATACTACTTCAAGAGCGAAAGCTCAATGATCTTCTCGCACAGGTCGGCGTATTCGATGCCCGCGGCGGCTGCCTCCTGCGGGAGCAGGGACAGCGGCGTCATGCCGGGCAGGGTGTTTGCCTCCAAGCAATAAAGGCGGTTGTGGTCGCCGAGCAGGAAATCGACTCTGCCGTAGACCTTGAGGCGCAGGGTCTCAAAGGCGTGCTCCGCCTCCGCCTGCATCTTCTTCGCGATATTCTCATCCAGGTCGGCGGGACAGACCTCTTCGGTCGCGCCTTCCTGATACTTGTTCTCATAATCATACCAGCCGTCCCTGGGGATGATCTCGATGACGGGCAGCGCCTTGCCGCCCAAAATGCCGACCGAGAACTCACGGCCTTTGATGTATTCCTCCACCAGAACATCGTCATCATAACGGAACGCCGCGCCTACCGCAGCGACGAACTGCTCGGGATCGCCGACGATCTGCACGCCCACAGAGGATCCCGCGGAGCAGGGCTTGACGACGCAGGGGAACTTGCACCAGCTGTCAAGGTAGCCCTCGCCCATGAACTCGCGCTTATACAGGCGGCTCATCGGGGTCGGGACGTTACTGTTGAGGAACACGCCCTTGGTCACGCCCTTGTGCATCGCGATCGCGGAGCCGAGGTGATCGGAGCCGGTGTATTTGATGCCGTGAAGCTCTAACGCCGCCTGCACGGTACCGTCCTCACCCTCGCCGCCGTGCAGCCCCAAGAAGGTGATGTCAGCCGCCTGACACAGCTCCAGCACATGGTCGCCGAAGTAGCCCGCGGACTGGTTTTTGCGGCTTTTTTTGACTGCCTCGATATCGGGCGCTTCGGTCTCGATGACCGCGTCACCCGCAAAATCATAGTTCTGCGCAAAGAGCCTGTCGGTGTCAAAATCGTCGCCCTCATAGCCCATATATACGTCGATCAAAACGACTTGATGCCCCTTGGACCGCAGCGCGGCTGCGACCTTGGAGCCGGATAAGATCGATACATCGCGTTCGGAGGAGAGTCCCCCGGCTAATACAACTATTTTCATAATAATACCTCCTTATAGCCTTCCCCTTGAGGGGAAGGTGTCGCCGCCGACCGGACACGCTTGTCAGGCGGTGACGGATGAGGTGGAAACATTTCCACTACATCCGATTTATCGATAGGTCGGTTAGGCTTCCACCTCATCCGACCTTTACGACTCCATTGAGTCGTAAAGCCCACCTTCCCCTCAAGGGGAAGGCTTATTTAAAACATAAATCCGTCAAATCCCCAGTTCTCGGTTTCCTCAAACTTGACATAGACATGGCTGCCGTCGACGCCCATGATGTCCTTGGCGATCTCACAGAGCCTCGAAGTAAGCGCCTCATAGCTCTCGCGGGGCGCGGAGTGGAGCAGGCTGACGTCAAAGAACGCGATCGGCTCGTCGTTCTTTCCGCCGAAATACAGGCGGCGGTTGTCCGAGATCTCGACCATCAGGTAGCGTTCGGATTTACCCAGCAGGGTGATCGCCTCGCCCAAGGCGCTCTTGAGCGCGATCTCCTTGTCGGGGGATACGGATGCGGAAAACTTCGCGTTGATATAAGGCATGGTGTCCTCCTTTTTTATTTGGAATTAGGAATTGAGGTGCTGTCCAAATCTTTGATTTGGCTAACAGCACCCATGCAAGGCTCTCCCAAGAATCGGAACGGACGATTAAGTCCGTGAACGATGATTGGCTGAGAGCTACTGCGAGAAATTAGGAATTAAGGAAAACGCTTACGTTGCCAATCTCAAAGGCTCCCTTTGGGAAAGGGAGCTGTCAGCTGACACGCGTGTCGGCTGACTGAGGAATTGTATCAAGCGAACGAGCGTAAGCGAGATACCTTATCCCTGCAACTCTTTGATCCTCATTCTGATGTGATAATCAATATCGTCACACACTTCTTTAAAACGTGTATGGATATCCCGGTTTGTGTATCGTAATACTTCTATGTCCAAGCTGTTCAAAAAATCGGTTCGTATTTTATCATATAATTCAGCATCTTCTTCATAATGCTGAGAACCGTCCAACTCAATTACCAGTTTTGCTTGAGGGCAATAAAAATCTACGATATAGTTTCCGATTATCTTTTGCCTGAGAAAAATAATATGATACTGTTGATGGTACAGTTTCAGAAAATCATACCAAAGATGATTTTCCTCCTTGGTCATATTGTTTCTCAGCGTTCTCGCCAAAGGCAGATTATCTTTATTATGTATTCTATCCATGAAAACGACCTGATTCGGTTGGTCGCGAGAAATCTCGCTCCATTCATACAATTCCTCAGTCGGCGTTGCCGACAGCTCCCTTTCCCAAAGGGAGCCTTTTCTTCCTCGTGCCAACGGAGCGAATCAACTTCCTTAGCTTCTCTATTATAATCCATACCGCCGCCGGAATCAACCAAAACAAGCGATTATTTTGCTATTATTTTCTTTTTACGTATTGCGAAGCGAGCAAATCGATGGTATAATATACAATAACTAATTGTGTTTTATACAAAACATACAAGGAGGAATTATTATGCCATTAGTTAACGCGAAAGAAATGCTCACCAAAGCAAAGGCCGGTCACTATGCTGTCGGTCAGTTCAACATCAACAACCTTGAGTGGACCAAGGCGATCCTGCTGACCGCTGAGGAGCTCAAATCCCCCGTCATCCTCGGCGTATCCGAGGGCGCCGGCAAGTATATGTGCGGCTACAAGACCGTCGTCGGTATGGTCACCGCGATGATCGAAGAGCTCGGCATCACCGTTCCCGTAGCGCTCCACCTCGATCACGGCTCCTATGAGGGCGCTAAGAAGTGCATCGAAGCGGGCTTCTCATCCATCATGTTCGACGGCTCTCACTATCCGATCGACGAGAACATCGCCAAGACCAAAGAGCTGGTCGGTATCTGCAACGATCTGGATCTGTCCATCGAGGCAGAGGTCGGCTCCATCGGCGGCGAGGAAGACGGCGTTGTCGGCATGGGCGAGTGCGCTGATCCCGAAGAGTGCAAGATGGTCGCTGATCTGGGCGTTACCATGCTGGCTGCCGGTATCGGCAACATCCACGGCGTCTATCCCGAGAACTGGGCAGGTCTGAGCTTTGAGACCCTCGACGCGATCCAGCAGAAAACCGGCGATATGCCGCTCGTACTCCACGGCGGTACCGGTATCCCGGACGACATGATTGCAAAGGCGATCTCTCTGGGCGTTTCCAAGATCAACGTCAACACCGAGTGCCAGCTCGTATTCGCTGAGGCGACCCGTCAGTACATCGAGGCAGGTAAGGACAAGCAGGGCAAGGGCTTCGACCCCAGAAAGCTGCTCGCTCCCGGTACCGAGGCGATCAAGGCAAAGGTCAAGGAGAAGATGGAGCTGTTCGGTTCCGTCGGCAAGGCGTGATCTAACCGGTCATTGCGAAGCTCTTTGAACACACGTTCAAGAAGCTGTGGCAATCTCAACCGAATCACCATATGAACATCAAGCCGCTGTCATGCTATTGACGGCGGCTTTTGTTATATCCGACGCCGAAAACCCACCGTCACAAAGGAATTGATTTGCTCCGCGTTTGGACGAGATATATCGGAGAGGTAGCGGGAGGAGCAAGCCCCTCCCCTACAATAAACGTTACTGATAATCGTAGGGGTCGGCGCCCTCGACGACCCGCATGACAGAAACGTTTCTCCCCTATCTCACGCTTTCGATATACGATACGCCCGTCATTCTGCGGATGGTCGATGACCATCCCTACGGAAACAGAGATTTGCTCCGCGTTTAAAAGGGATATATCGGAAAGGTTGCGGGAGGAGCAAGCCCCTCCCCTACAATAAACGTTACAGTGTCATCTACCAATGGGTGTGGGCGGAGCCCACCATTAACTCCTCACTCCTCACTCCTCATTATCCCCTTTTCTTCCTTTTTTCTATAGACATCGCGGCTCTACTGTGCTAAAATACTGGTAGTCCAAATAGAATCGAAGTGTGCAATATGAAAAAATGGATCGCTTTACTTCTTGCGATGTTGACGGTAACAGCGCTCGGCGCGTGCCAAACCAATAAAAAGGATGATAAGGCAACAGAAGCTCCCGAGGCGACCGCCGCCGTGACCGAGGCGCCGACTCAGGCTCCCGCTACCCAAGCCGCGGCGGTATCGGCACAAGCCGCCGCGCCGGTGGACGCGTCATGGTTCGATGACGCGGTGTTCGTCGGCGACAGCGTCACGCTGGCTTTGGATTATGCCTGCAGCGGCGACAAGTCCCTGCTCGGCAATGCGCAGTTCGTCTGCGCGCAGAGTCTGGGCTACCACAACGCGCTGTGGGATCTGGATACCGAGGGCGCGGTACACCCCACCTATCAGGGCGAGACGATCCTTTCCGAGACCGCCGCCGAAAAGACCGGCGCGACAAAGGTATTTGTCATGCTGGGCGTCAATGATATCGGCACCTACGGCGCGGATGACACGATGGAGCAGGCAAAACAGCTCGCCGAACGCATCCTCTCTCACACCCCGAACATCAAGCTGTATTTTCAATCCACCACCCCCATGCTCGCCGATAAGGAAAGCGGCTGGCTGAACAACGACAAGATCACGGATTTTAACGATCAGTTGAAGGCATACTGCGAGGCGCAGGGTTATTCCTTCATCGACGTATACCATCAGGTATGCGACGACTCCGGCGCGCTGAACCCCACCTATTGCAGCGATCCCGACAATCAGGGCATCCATTTCAACACGGACGGCTGTACCGTATGGGCGAATTACCTCAAGAGCACGGTCGCGCAGCTCGAAGCCGCCACCGAAGCGCCCACACAGGCGCCCACACAGGCGGATACACAGGCGGGTTCATCATCGACCGGCGGATTATCCGCACAGTCGGACAGCGTATCCTCCTCGGATGACGGCATGGTGGAGATCAACTATTACGTCCCCGACGAGCAATAAGCTACCCCGATACAAGCACAAAAAAGGATTCCCCATTTTATTCGGTTGAGATTGCCACGGGGATAAACACGCGTGTTTCCCCCTCGCAATGACTATTTGAATCATGATGGCATACGAAACTGTCGCTCAGGCGGCAGTTTTTTGTTTGGTGAAAGGTTACAGAGAGCACAACGTCACAAAGATCCCGTAGGGCGGGGGCTTGCTCCCGCCGAAACGTCTGTACAGATCTCACCCGCCGCAAAGCAAATGTCTGCTTCCGTAGGGATGACCATTGGTCATCCGCAGAATGCCGAGCGTTGCTGTTATCGAACGCCATAGATAGAACATACACGTTCCTGACATGCGGACGATCGATGATCGTCCCTACGGGCGAGACCCTCCCTCAACCATTCACCATTCACCAAACAACGCCCCTCCCGCAGTAGGGCGTTGGTCGAGATGCCACATTAGTTGAGGAGATGTACATTTTGTAGGGTACGGCATTCATGACGTACCGTATGGCAGAAACGTTTCTCCCCTATCTCACGCTTTCGATAACAAAAACGCCCGTCATTCTCGGTACGTCGACAAGCGCCGTACCCTACGGAAGCATGGATCTGCTCCGCATTTATATGGGATATATCGGAGAGGTGACGGGAGGAGCAAGCCCCTCCCCTACATATATGCAGATACTCTTCCTCACAATAATCATTATTCATTCTTCAGTCTTCAATTTTCAGTTTTAAGTACACACGCCCCTCCCCTACAATAGACGTTGCATTATACGTTAACTCCTAATTTCTAACTCCTAATTTCTAACTCCTAATTCCTAATTCCTAACTCCTAATTCCTAATTCCTCATTAAAAAACAGCACCGCCGAAGCGGTGCTGTTGCTGTATCGCTCACGATCAGAAATCATGCTGATCATACTGCGGGTCGTTGATTTTATTGTTCTTGACGACGGACAGGAAATCATCGAAGGAATCATAGCCGTTGAAGCCCTCGCCGTAATTGAAAAACATCAGGTGTCCGCCCTTGCCGGAGCCGTCATAAACCAGATCGCCGTTGGACTTTATGACAAGGTTCTCATAATACACGCTCACATAGCGGTCGCCGAAATCCTCACCGTGGCTGGTGATCGGCACCTGATAAACGTCCCATACGACGTTCTCGTTGGTATCGGGGTCATAGCGCAGATAGAGACAACGGCGTTTCATCGATTGGTACCTTTCATCGGTGAGACCCTGCGCGCCTTTTAGTTTATCTTTGCTTTTGGTTTCGATATCCGCCATCACATCGGCGGTAAAGTTCTCAAGATCCTTCTCCACACCCTTGAGCCCCGCAACAGTATATGCCTTGGTAACATCTTTGATCATCGCGTTGTCATCGACCGGGCTGAATTCGATCTTGACGGACTGACCGTTGCGCAGTCTGCCGTCCTCATAGCAATGTGTTTTGATATCACGCGAATCAAACGGCGCGTCATCATGATAGGTATAGACAATGTGTCCGCTGCCGTCGAGCCCCTCAAACGATACGTCGATATAGGACGACGGATCGGTGAGCTTGGCGTCCACAACTTTGACGATTATCGTGCCGATGGCAATGAGAATGATCAAAATCAAAACAGGGGTTAAGCATCCGATCACACGACCCTTCACCCTTCTGTTTCGCGCGCTTTTCTCAGCCTGTTCAGCCTGTTTGCGCTCATATTCCTGCCGGGCTCTGCGTTCGGCGTCGTTGAACTCCGCCTCCGCCTTGTACTTACCCTTAAAGGCCTCATACGCCTTTTGCTCTGTCGAGCGTGTATCCAGCTCCAGCAGGGAGTCGCAAAAGGGGCATTTTGTCACCGGCTTGCCGTTCTCATCGGGAACGATCGTGCCGCCGCAATGCGGACAGTTCCATGATTTCATTTCAGACATTCGCTTCAAACTCCTACCAATTTGACATTATCATAGCCCGTGACACGCGTTTTCACACCTGTCACGGGCTTCTTCATGATTGTTATTGATCGATCAAACAACGAGCGGTTGCTTAGTTTCTTCTGCCTCTGCCGCCGCGGGGGCCACGACCCCTGCCGCCGTCACGACGGGGCTTGCGCTCCTCATCGGGGTTGTTCTCGGGGGTCAGACCGTCTACCTCGATCAGCACATCTCTGCGGCTGAGGTTCAGTCTGCCCTTGTCGTCGATCTCCTGTACCTTGACGCGGATGACGTCGCCGACGTTGACGACGTCGGTCACCTTGTCGACACGCTTGACGTCGAGCTGGCTGATGTGTACCAGACCCTCCTTACCCGGAGCGATCTCGACGAACGCGCCGAAGTCCATCAGGCGGGTGACCTTGCCCAGATACATAGCGCCGGGCTCGGGATCGGTAGCGATGGTCTGGATGATCTCGATCGCGCGCTGGCACTTCTCAGCGTCAAGACCCGCGACGAATACCTGACCGGTCTCGCCCTCTTCCTCGATGTCGATCTTACACTCGCACTGCGCCTGGATCTCCTTGATGACCTTGCCGGACTTACCGATGACCTCGGCGATCTTGTCGGCGGCGATGGTGGTGGTGAACATCTTGGGAGCGTACTTGCTCAGCTCCTTACGAGGCTCGGCGATCGCCTTGAGCATGACCTCGTCGAGGATGTAGTTACGCGCCTTGTGGGTCTTTTCAAGCGCTTCCTTGACCATCTCGGGCAGCAGACCGCTGATCTTCAGATCCATCTGGATCGCGGTGATACCGTCATGGGTACCGGCTACCTTGAAGTCCATGTCGCCGAAGAAGTCCTCAAGACCCTGGATGTCGACCATGGTCATCCAGCGCTCACCTTCGGTGATCAGACCGCAGGAGATACCCGCGACAGGCGCCTTGATCGGCACACCCGCGTCCATCAGAGCGAGGGTGGAGCCGCAGACGGAGCCCTGTGAGGTGGAACCGTTAGAGGATACGACCTCACTGACGAGGCGTAAGCTGTAGGGGAAATCCTCCATCGAGGGGATCACGGGCAGCAGCGCTCTTTCAGCCAGCGCGCCGTGACCGATCTCGCGTCTGCCGGGACCTCTGGAAGGTCTTGTCTCGCCGACAGAGTAGGAGGGGAAGTTGTAGTGGTGCATATAGCGCTTTTCGGTCTCGTCATCGATACCGTCGAGCAGCTGCATATCGCCGACCGTACCGAGGGTGGCGATGGTCAGGACCTGAGTCTGACCGCGGGTGAACAGACCCGAGCCGTGTACTCTGGGCAGGATACCGACCTCGCTCGCGAGCGGGCGGATATCATCCATGCCTCTGCCGTCAACGCGCTTCTGCTCGTCTAAGAGCCAGCGGCGGACGATGAACTTCTGTGTCTTGTACAGGCACTCGTCGATCTTCGCTTCACTTTCGGGATAGATCTCGTCGAACTTCTCATGAACCGCCTCATAAATGGGCTTTAAGCGCTCATCACGAACGGTCTTGTCGTCGGTGTCGAGAGCCGCCTTGACGTCCTCCTCGGCGAACGCCTTGATAGCCTCGAACATCTCATGATCCGGCTCGTTAGAGGGATATTCAAACTTGGGCTTGCCGATCTCGGCTACGATGCCCTTGATGAATTCAATGATCTTCTGGTTGGCTTCATGACCCGCCATGATCGCGTTGTACATGACCTCGTCGGAAACGCAGTTCGCGCCGGCTTCGATCATCGCGATACGGCTGTCGGTAGAAGCGACGGTGGTGGACATGTCGCTGACCTTGCGCTGCTCGGCGTTGGGGTTGATGACGATCTCGCCGTCAACCAGACCGACGGAAACGCCGGAGATCGGGCCGTTCCACGGGATGTCGGAGATGGAGATCGCGATCGAGGTACCGATCATCGCGGTGATCTCGGGAGCGCAGTCGGGATCCACGGACATCACGGTGGCGACGATAGAAACGTCGTTGCGCATATCCTTGGGGAACAGCGGACGGATCGGGCGGTCGATGACGCGGGAGGTCAGGATCGCCTTCTCACTGGGTCTGCCCTCACGGCGCATATAGCTGCCGGGGATCTTGCCCACGGAATAGAGCTTCTCTTCATAGTCCACGGACAGCGGGAAGAAATCGATGCCGTCCCTCGGCTTCGCGGAAGCGGTAGCCGCTACGTGGACGACGGTCTCGCCGTAGCGTACCAGACACGCGCCGTTGGCGAGCTGGGTCATTTTGCCGGTCTCAACGACCAGCGGTCTGCCCGCGAGCTCGGTCTCGAACACGCGGTACTTGTCAAAAGTCATAGCTTGATTAGCCATAGAGTTACCTCCTGTGAAATGAATTGGTACAGGATCTTTACAGCCGTTTAGCAATAAAACCAAAGGATTTCAATCGTAGGGACGTACCCAAAGCCTTCCCCTCGGGGGGAAGGTGGGCTTTTAGGCTGACGCATGTCAGACTAAAAGGTCGGATGAGGGGAGTCCCTTTCCGGTTGATGCAGGATTCGGTAAGACTGTGTCCTGACCGAGAACCGAGGATATGTCTCGTACTCTTTGTCAGGATAATCATTAGGACAAGTCAGCCCCTCATCCGTCACCTGCGGTGACACCTTCTCCTCGCCGGAAGCGGCTCCCCCCTTGTCCTTCGGACATTCCCCCAACGGGGGCGCCCCGAGGGGAAGGCAAGAAAATCCTCTCGTTTTACCGCTAAGCTGAACTGTAAAATCCCGAGAATGGATTGTTTTCGCAAATCGCCTATGACGAAATGCAGGGCAAACGGAAAGCTCCGTCTGCCCTCATGCCTACTTGATTACTTACGGATACCGAGTCTTTTGATGATGGAACGGTATCTCTCGATATCTACCTTGGTGAGGTAGTTGAGCAGCGCGCGGCGCTGACCGATCATCTTGAACAGACCGCGGCGGGAGTGATGGTCCTTCTTGTGGATCTTGAGGTGCTCGGTGAGGTCGTTGATTCTCTTAGTGAGCAGAGCGATCTGAACCTCGGGAGAACCGGTGTCACCCTCATGAGTCGCATACTCCTGCATGATAGCAATCTTTTCTTCCTTCAGCATTTGTTTTCACCCTTTCGTTATTTATTGCGCTCCGCATAGTACAGGGCAGGTGAAGTCCTCATCGAGGCGTAGCCCCTGAACCATATCGGGCGTTATCGGCACACGCTGAACATCCGCTCAGCGGATACCAAGAGTTATCATACCACAATTCTTCTCAAATGTAAAGAAAAATCGGATAGAACTTCTTCCTATTTTATCGGATATCAGCTGTCTTTTTTGGACAAATTACCCATCAGTTCCCGCGCCTGCTTCTTCTGCGCCTTATCCAGCGCGCGATATCGGGCGATCAGGCCGCGCTCATCCTTGCTGAGCTGATAGATGGGGCTGTTGTTGCGGGCGGTGTCCTTCAACCCCTGCACGGCGGGATCGTCGGCGGCGTCCATCGGCAGCAGCTCCGCGGGCGGCACGTTGTAGATCGCGGCGAGTCGGACGATGGTTCTCAGGTTCGGCTCGGTATCGCCGGTCTCATATTTGGTATAGGTCGAGCGCTCGATATTCAGCGCGTCGGCGACCTGCTTCTGCGACAAAACGCACGCCTCGCGATAATGCCGGAGCTTTTCTGCGACCTTATCATTCTTCGGCGACACGGGATCGACCTCCTTTTCCGCGTTTCGGGTAAATACCGATATATCGACATGACAACGGCGTCATTGCAAGGGCACGGCACGCGTGTCAGCCCACAGCGATCTCAACCGAATGGATCGGCGTTTACTCAATGTTCATTGTCTTAGTCCGCGTGATCGGGTGGATCCGCGGGCGCGTACAATGTGCTTTTCTCTCAGTATATCGTGAAGAACCTTCACTTTCCTTAACCCGTGCGTTTTTTTCACCCTCTCCCCCGCATGACCATCGATTTCAGAATCTGCCGCAAATGGCAGTATTTCGGCAATTTTCATCTTATCGATCTTGGCAGGCGCCGGCATTGACGCTAAACCGATCGCTTCACTTTTGAGTGTTGTTGCATGGATGATTTTACCAAATCAAAGATTTGGACAACACCTCAAGCCCGCCTGCGCTTTCTGCGCCGAAACACGCTTGCAATCTTGCTCATTTTTCATTCCTTCGGAGTTTTGACGGTGCGGTTTTTTGTCTGACCGCGGCAG
The DNA here is from genome assembly GCF_016680995.1 of Ruminococcus difficilis. The sequence continues at coordinate 52,008 of NZ_JAEQMG010000163.1, forward strand.
GATATATCCTCATCGTCAGGCAAATCGCGGATCCGCTCCGCCTTGGGCGCCGTATTTCGCCTCGCGTTTCGCACGAAAAACGGCATAGCTATGCCGATCCGCGCCCTGGATCCGACAGCCGTGATCCTCATGAAAACAAGATCCTTATGATAGCTTTCCCCGCCCCGAAAAAAATATCTTGAAAAATCCGATAAAGTAGGTTATAATACTGAGGTACGGGAAACGACGGTCATCGAATGACGCGCCCGCCGCCTCAATACTATGGTGGATTCATGTTTTCGGCGCGGCATATCAACCGACTCGTGTTCGATAGGACAGATCACCTTTCCGCGACATGAAAGAGCTTTCACGAGCCTCGCTATGAAGCAGCCGATACCGCAACAGTTGTTTCGTTGCCCCGTACTTACCCAACAGAATATCCGCTAGAGTGGCGCAGTTGGTAGCGCAATTGATTCGTAATCAATAGGTCGTGGGTTCGAGTCCCATCTCTAGCTCCATCAAAAACCGCATGGATAAGCCTTTTTTAAGCCTACCCATGCGGTTCTTATCGTTAACCGAAAATCTCCCCGCTTGCTGATGGCAAACGGGGAGGTTTTCATGTTGATGAAATTGATGATGTTGATTATGCTTGATTGGGCGTTACCGTTTCATTGATCGGATACGGAACGGTCATGCCGGCGAGATATCTTTGGATAAACGTCACGTCGGTAATGTCGGTGCTGCCGTCATTGTTGACGTCGCCTGCCGCTTCGTTGTAACATGCCGTTACGCTCATATCGGCAAGCGCGCGCTGTATCCACGATACGTCGATGATCGTCACCTCGCCGTCGCCGTCCACATCGCCGAGGACATACGGCTTGTTGCTGAGATAGCGCATGGTGACGATGTCGGAGGTCACGCTGAAATTGCCGCAGATAACGACACAGCGCACGCCCTGATCGACATAATCCGCCTTATGCTCACCGTCGATCGCAATGCTGAATTCGCTGTGGAACACATCTTCGCTGTCGACCGTCTTGTTGGGCTGAGCCACCGTGTCGGTTTTGACCGTCTGCCATTTATCCGTCGCCTCATCATAGCGCTGCCAGCAGAAATCCATCGTGTCGTCGATGTCGACCGTCTTGACGGCGTCAATACCGAAGGTCGCGGTCTCATCATCGGTATTCTCCGCCATCCAGTAGGTTTTCGGCTGCTTTGTGATTTTGATATCGCCGTTGGTATTCTGTTCGATACTGCCGGTCGAAATCGAATCCGTCAGGATGCCTTCGGTCACGATCAACGTGCCGTCCTGCTGCGTCTGCTTCTTTGCGGGAGCAAGATAGAACCTTTCCTCGTCGGTGTAGGTGTTCTTAGCCAGATGAACGGTATAGAGCGTGTAATCGGAGTTTGGATCCGGTTCGATCACATTCTCTTTGTTCTGGAGATGGATCAGATTGCTGCCGGTGTTCGAGTCGGACATATAGACGTTATAGCCGGTCGCCATGCGCTCGGGATTGCGGTTCTTGCTCTTCCACATCAGGGTGATATCCGCGGAGCCGTCGCTGTTCTTCTCGATCGACTGGATCGTGAATTTCTCGGGCTGTTCGGGCGGGAGCTCATAGTTCTCCGTAAAGTAGCTCAGCGCGAAAACATCTGTGTTGGCGCTCATATCGACATTGTCATCGTCGATCCCCTCGCGGTCGATCTCAAAGCCCTCCATCTTGTAGCAGACTGAGGTCGCTCTGTAATTGTACAGAGTACCGTTTTCGGGATCGTAGTGACGGATCTGGCTGTTGACCGAAGTATACATATTATCCTTATCGCTGCCGGAAAACTCCGCGCCGTCGGGCAAGGTGCGGACGGGGGAGTTGTAGATCGTGGTGAAGGTCACGCCGTCGGAGTTGGTTCTGCCGGCTGTACCGCCGATCTGAGCCGTAAAGTTGCCCGTAACACTGCTGCCGCCCTGGAAGATCAAAGCATTCGCCTTGAAGCCGAATTTGACCCCCAGCGAAAAGTTACCCGTTACGCTGCCGGAGTTATCGTTTTCGGTCGCGAAGGTCAGGCTCGCGCCCTTCATGACTTCCTGTTCATTGTTGACGACGTCAACGGCGACCATACCGCGGTCAGTATCGCTCACATCACCGATCGTGGTTCTGCCGATCGCGTCGTTCAGATTGTGGTCATACAGAGAGGGATCGCCGTAACAGGATTTGGCAAGCTTCTCTCTGTCGATCATCTTGGCGGAGGTATCGGGAGGCAGGGTGTCTTCGGTTTGCTGCGTACCGTCGATGGCAGTCTCAAGCGCCGTGTTGTACTGATCGATCGTCAGAGAGGAGAAGACAGGATCCTGTGCTTCGCTGAACTCCACGATCTCGGGTACCTCGTCAGGATCTTTGGTTTTGACGACCTCATAGACGTTGACGATGACCGGTATGACATAGCATATCACGCAGTCCTCGGGAGAATCGATCATTATGCTCTTGGTAAGCTCCCTCTGGTGGGCGCAGGAATGGCTGAAAACAAAGTCGAGTCCGGCGGCGATCGAGGTCTCGGCTTCTCCGCCGACCAATCCGCCGATCTTGAACTCCACCGATTCGGAATAACCTAACGCGAATCCCACACCGACATTCAAGCCGGAATAATTGCTCAAACCGGTCGTGATATCGAACTCGTAGTTGTAGAGCGAGTTCACTTCCGGATAATAGGGAGGAACCTGCATGACGGAATACAGCACCGGAGCGGAGTAGGTGGCGTAGGAGCCCGCCCAGCGGTAGTAGAAGGTATCCTCCTCCGTGTTCATGAAGTTGACGAACAGCGTGGTGCCGTAGTCATCCTCGTCCCTCTTGCTGAAATAGTCGTTATACGCTTTGCACGACCAATGATCCTCATCGTCAGAATCGGTATCCGAGATGATGGAGATATCCATATAGACGTTATCATCGTTCGCGTCGACAGGGTCGGAGGATACGATCGCGATCTGATCGACGGCGGATTTGTTGAAGAAATGACCCGAGGTGCAGGTGCTCAGCCACATGGTGCTGTCTTCGGGATCCTTGTCGGCGCAGACATGCTCGCTCAGATCATAGCAGTACTCCTTGCTGAAGGACACGCTATCACGCGGGAAGTTTTTATCGTCATGACCCGGCTGCGTGTCGGTGATATAGTAGAGCGTCGAGCCGCTCGGGTTGCTTTCGGAATAGACCGGCGTGCCGGTGACCTTTGCGTTCTGACAGTCGAGGATCACGCCCTGGATGCAGAGCTGATCCTTGACGCCGGATGAATCATAGAGATAATGGCCTGCGCACATCGCCGTCGGCTCGATCGCGCTGTAATGGTCGATACCGAGATTGCCGGGAGCGTCGACCTCCATCGGCGTCAACCACACCATCTCATACTTCGTGCCGTTATGGGTGATGATATTGACATAGTTGTGCGACTGATCGAAGGAGCCGTAGCTGCGGTTGATATCCTCCCCGCCGTCGGGCTTTTGCAAATCCTTTTCCTTGAGACCCGCGACAACAAGCTCCTTGAAGCCGTCGCCGTTGAGGTCGGCGTCACAGGAGTTGATATAGTTCATGCGCATGGAATTTTCGTCAAAGGGCAGGTATTCATACCTGAACAGCTCGTTGAAGTCGCTGCCGTCATAGCCGAAGATCTTGGTAATAGAGTTGAGATCCAGGTTTTTGTCCTTGTAGTGACGCGGTACGGATACCGTGATTACCAGATCGTCGTGCGTTTGATACTGGGTCGCGCCGGTAGAGGATTGTTTATCCTCGCCCAGACGGGTCGAGGTGGTGGACAGCGCCACGGTAGGCAAAAACCAATCGTCGCCCATCTTGCCGTAATCGGAAGTGAAATCCGTAAGATGGAATTCCTTCAACTTTGCGTGAGAGAAATTGCCGTTGCCGTCCTTGGTGAACTTTTCGATGATGACGCGCGCGTCGGCTGCGTTGCTGTCGTTCCCCTTGTCGGGCATATAATAGGCGAGCTCTTGTGTGCCGTCGCCGTCATAGTCGCCCACTGCCAGCGGGACATAGCCTCTGCTCTCACCGACCGGGATATCGCGGACATAGTCGCCCGACTGCATATAGGTGGTGTATTCATCCACCTGATTCCATTTGTATTTCTCGCCGTCCTGCACTCTGTCAAACAGCTTCACACGGATCGAGGAGCCTTTATCGGGATCTTTTTCCTTATAGCACAGGCTGAAATAAACCAGCTCATCCAAGCCGTCGCCGTCGACGTCGATCCCCATGCCGTTGCTGGTCTGGATATCCCAGTCATCGCTGTCGTCATGCCATTGCGTGTATTCGGTCTCTCTGCCAAGATCGATGAGATCGTCGTTCAATTCCGACGCGTTGCCGATCTCGACGTCGTTGTAGGTATTGATATAAGCTTCATAGTGATCATGGTGGTCGGTATCACTCACCAGCAGCTCGTTCGGATTGACGAAGGTGAAGCCCGCCATCGGGTTCTGGTACTGCGCGTTGGTCGCGTATTCCTTCGCCTGCGCCGTCAAAGCGGCGGAGTCAAAATTCAACGAATCATAAACGCTGCTGTCACAGGAAAGAGAAATGAAGTTTTCATCATAATCCTCTTGACCCTGCTGCACAAGATCGAGCGCCTTGCTGCCCTCCAGCTCGCTGGAGCTGCCGGTATGCGGAATCAGAAGATCAGTCTCCAGCTCATCCGTGCTGTACTGACCGAAGCTCCCGTCGCCTGCCGTCGCGGCGAGCTGCGGGGTCTCCAAAGCAGAAACGCTGAAGCTCATACCGAAAACGGATACCGTGATCAGTACGGACAGTACGATCGCTAACAGTTTTTTACCGAATCGCAACATACTACGATCCCTCCTTGATAAATTTTACACTAAAAATATAATACAAAATTGTCGGTTTGACAAGAGTTTTTTCGATGACGGATCCGATACCCTTACCGCCCTCGCTGACGCAAAAACAGACTGTACCCCCGGTGAGAGTACAGTCTGAATATGTCAAAACAGATAAAAGGGGCGGCAGATCAATCGGCAATGTCCAGAATGGAATCAAAGCCGGTCTGTGCCAGTATCTCTCTGACGGTCGCATTGATACCGGTCAGCCTGACCCCGTCCGGACTGCCTTTTTTCATGATCAGCAGAACGCGTAAGCCCGCCGAGGAGATGTATGCCAATTCTCCGCAGTCGATAGCGACGGCTCGGAGCGTATGCTCCACCTTGATCCGCTCATAGAGCGCCAGCAGATTCGGCGCGGTGAGGGTATCGACTCTGCCCTTCAAGGACAAATTCAAGGTTTCGTTCGCTACATTCGCCTGCACATCGAAGCTCTCACTGCTCAGATCAGCAGAGTCGACCGCGACGCTCTTATCCATCGTTGTGATCTTCCAGTAGGCGCATTTGTGCATATTCTGTCGGATCGCCTCAGCCTGATCGGGCGTGACCTTACCAAGGCTGTTGATCTCGGGCATATACTCCGACAGGATCATACGCTCCGCCCTCAAGCCGTGCGCGGCTAAGAACTTCATCGCGTTTTTCATATTCTCTGCCGCGTCGCCACGGGGGCTGACGTTCAGCGAATTGCCACCCACGTTGACGTCCGACTTGTCCTCCGCGGTGGTCTTGCTCTGCATCATGATCTCCATGAAGCGGTCGCCGGCGATCGGCTGCATCGTCAGGATGTACTGCATCCCGGCCTCGGTATCGGCAGTCAGCCAACAGCCGCCGCGCTCTTTGAGGATCATGCGGATATTGTCGCACAGCGCGCCGACCTCGGAATCGGTGAAATACATCAAGAGGCCTTCGGTCGTGATGCACAGGGGACCCTCGGCGTCCTTGAGCGCCGCTTTCAGGGATTCGCCGTTCGTCGCGTCCACGCCGCAAAAATGCACCAAGGAGCGTTGATCCTCATCGATCAGGGACAGGATCGCGGGCTCTGCCTCAGCGATCGCGGCGGGCAGATCCAAGCCGTAATACGCGATCCCCTTCTGCGCCATCGCTTTGGCGCGCGGGGTATAGCCGCAGGGCAGATCCACCAGCGTTTTGCAGCCGGTCTCCTCGGCGATCGCGGCACAGGTACGCCAGCGTGTTTCCACCAAGATCATGTTGGCCGTCATCTGCTCGGGCGCTACCGTTGTCGTAGCGCTGTTCTGTGTCTCCTCAAAGGACAGGTTCAGCTTTTCGGCGACCGAAGCCGCGTCCCCGACGCCCGCCGCAGCGAGCTGAAAGACCGTCATTTTGGCGGTATTGAATACCGGGTTGACTCGTTCCAATAAGTTTTGATCCATCCGTAACATCCTTTTCTGAATTAGTAGGTAATGATAGGGATACGCGCCGGATTACCTCTTTGATTGGAATCATATCACAGCGCAGGGGGGATGTCAACTAATACTATCAGGATCAATACGTCGGAAAAGATGACGGCGCGTCAATCGGCGTCCGTACAGAGGAAAACGGCAAGGTATCAGCCCTGCCCGATGCTGCTCGGCTATGCAAAAAATCATAAAATTACGGTTGTAATATATTGTAAAATAAGGTTGTTTATGCTATAATCATCAACAGAAGAATCCTTTCCCCCATGTTCCGAAACGAAGGTTAAATTTGCCGTGACCTCGGCTTGTGCCGAAGTCCCGCAATGCCTGTGAAAAGTCTGTAACGTGACCGAAGCGGCGCTGATACAGGCGCCCATGCCTGACCCGAAAAGCCCGGCTGAGCTTCGGCGGTACCGCGGCGGCCACGATCGTGTAATATTCTATCTGAAACGGAGGAAAAGAAATGAAAAAAATCTTACTGGTGACTCTTGCCGCAATGATCCTGCTGCTCACCGCGTGCAGCGCGGGTCAGACAAAAGCGACCGAGCCCGCCCAAGCGACCAAGGATGAGGCTGCCGTCACATCCAATCGTCCCGAGGACAGCACCGCTGTGATGCTGCCGAAGTACACCTACACCCTCAACGGCTCCCACGAGGTAAAGGGCAGACAGGGTGTGTGCAGCGAGGGCGACTACTACTGGGTCAGCGGCTCGACCACTCTGGCGAAGTACGACAAGGACTGGAACCTGATCAAGATCAACGAAGAACCCTTCAAGGGCTATGAGGTCGAGGTCAACCACATCGCCGACATCGATGTGTACAACAACGAGCTGTACATCGGCGCCGAGTACTTCATGGACGGCGTAGGCAAGAACATCCAGGTCGCGGTCTATGACGGCGACACCTTAGAGCTCAAGCGCACCTTCCCCTTTGAGGCGGAAAGCGGTCAGCTCGAGTGCTCCGGTATCGCGGTCAACCCCGATAACAGCACCGTATGGATGTGCTCATGGGTCGGTGAAGAGAGCGGTCGTTATCTGTACGGCTACGACCTGAAGACCGGCAAGTATCAGGGCAAGGTCCATATGCAGATGCCGCCCCAGTGGCTGCAGGGCATCGCCTACTATGACGGTTACTTCTACATGACCGCCGACGACGGTACTGCCGACGACAAAGAGCCGGATCACCTCTATCGCACCAAGATCAACGAAGGCGCGACCGACTGCATCGTAACGCTCGAGCGCACCTTTGACGATGTTACCCTGCAGGGCGAGATCGAGGGTCTGACCTTTGACCACGCCAAAAAGCAGCTGCTCCTGCTCTATAACCGCGGCGCGCGCATCGTGCTGGGTATGCCCAAGGGCTTCTATGACGGATATGATAAAGAGATCAGCGAGGTATTCGTCTACGATATGACTGAGAGAAGCAAATAAAACCGAAATAAGATGATCAAACAGGCTGTGCCCTCGAGGGATTGACTCAAAGCCAAAACGGCAATCAGTACACCCTCACCAATATTGCGGGAACATCCGCGATCTTTGATATTGATAACGATACCGTCTTTACATCAAACTTTGAGAATTTCACGACGCTTGCTTATTCCCTGCAGGTCGAAGCAGCCGGCGGCGTTGATAATAACTACCCCTTTGTCAAGCTGACCGATACGAACGAGCCTGCCGATCCCACTCCTCTTACGCTGAACCTCGGCGAATACGGGATCGACCTGCGCGGCGATGATACGGGTGTTTACGCGCCTGTCGCTACCATCAGCGATATCTTCGCGACCTCAGAAACCTATTACGTTGTGTATGCCGGAGAGAAGCTCTATACAAAGGAATTTGCCAAATCTCACCAGCCGACAGCCGCTTTGGATACCGATCCCGATTTCCTCGCGGCGATCCAGGAGGATCATCCTGCCGATCTGGCGGATTTCACCTATCGCGAGCTTTGCTTCAATCTCGATACATGGTACGGTCAGCCGGGTCAGGAATATGTCCACGATGATCTCGCGGGCGTCAAGCTCGACGATCTGCTGACAGAAAAGTATCCTCAGATCAAAGCATGGCTGCAGTCTACCGACTTCAAGACCTTCTACACCGGCATGTATCACCTGATCAACGGTCTGTTGTTCGACGGAGGACATACCACGATCGCATCGAGACTGAACACCGAGAATCAGCCTCTTTTGGTAGAGGTGTTAAACACTTTTGCCGGGCAGCCGTATCAGGGACGATTTGTTTTCGCAAGCTTCACAAAGCAAACCGACGCCAAATCACGTACCCCGATCCGTGACGCTGCCTACGGCGGAGATTACTACATCGAGCAGGGCGACACCGCCATGATCCACTTCGACTCCTTTGTCGTTGACTACAACGGCTGGAAGGCATTTTATGCCGGAGAAGGGGAGCGTCCGCTGACCTTTACCGACGCGACAGGCACAAAGTATGATACCGTAGGTACGGTTCTCTCCGGTCTCGAGCGCGCCAAGCAGAACCCCGAGATCAAGAACATCATCATCGACATGAGCTGTAACGGCGGCGGCGACTCCGGAGCGATGATGGCAATCGAATGGCTGATCAACGGTCAGGGTTATCTTCGCTTTGAAAGCCGACTGACGGGACGCGTCAAAACGACTACCGCTCATTTCGATATGAACTTTGACGGCGTCTTTGACGAGAACGACGTCAGCCCCTATACCGATTACAACTTCGGCGTGCTGACCAGCAACTACGCCTTCTCCTGCGGCAACGCCTTCCCGTGGTTCATGCACGAGCACAACAAGATGATCCTCGGCGAGATGACTACCGGCGGCGCCTGCGCGATCCGTCTCACCTCTGCCGCGGGAATCGAGTTTGCGTGTTCCGCCGCTTCCAGCAAGATCGTCAGCGATTCCGGCGAAAGCGTGGACTTCGGCTGTCCGATCGACGTCGACCTGACTGTCGAGGGCGAGAATCGTTATCTGAACTTCTATGACCTCGATCTGCTCAGTGCGAAGATGAACGAGTATTATGCGAATAGTCATTAAAACGAATAGCGATCGCCGTGATCGGCGGTCATGAAAGAGCCTCCCCTGTCAGCTTTGAACCAAGCTGATCGGGGAGGTTTTTTACGATGATGAAGTAAAAACGAGGCTTCATACAATTGACAGTGAACGGATATCTGCTATAATGAAAACGGAAAATCATAAATGAGGTGATAGAGATGAATCGAGCACTATTCTCGGAATACAGATCGATGTATTCCTCCGCCAGAGAGCACCCGACCGTCATCCGCATCAGGATCCGTATGCGCGATCTGGTCGATCCCGATTGTATGCGGGACGCGGTCGATACAACCATGAAGCGTTATCCGTATTTTTGCGTCGAGCTGAAGGTCGGCGAAAACAACCTGTGGGAATATGCCGACAACGACAGACCCGTCGTCATCACCCATTCGCTCAGCGGCGTTGAGCTGAATTCGGAAGCATCCAACTACCATCTGATCTCGTTCTCCTATCAGGACAACTGGATCATCATGGATGTGTCACACGCCCTGACCGACGGCACGGGCGCCTATGAGGTCGTCCGCACCTTCCTGTATTATTACTGCTCACAGCGCTATCACGCGGCGATCTCGCCGGACGGGGTACGTCTGGCAGGCGATGTGATCGCACAGGAGGAATGGGATGATCCGATGGAGAAAGCCACCGATCTGCCGACGCCTCCGCGCCCCGAACTCCCTGCGGCGATCAATCCCGTTATCGACGCCCATCAAAAAGGAGACTTCGAGAGAACGGTATACAGCGTCGCCATCGATGAAAAGGAATTCATGCGGTTCAACATCCAGAATGACGGCAGTCCCGCCACGATGATCGCCCTGCTGTTCAGCCGCGCCATGGCAAGGCTCTATCCCGACCGAAAGGACGCGATCCGCGTCGCGCTCGCGTTAAACCAGCGCGGCGGTCTGGACACGCCGTTAGCGCATCAAAGCCTTGTCGGAGGCGTGTTCTTAGAGTATAAGGACGCGATCAAGGATTGGACGATCGAGCGACAGGCTACCGCCTACCGCGGCATGGTGTTCGTCCAGACGATGAAGAAAAACGTCTTGGCGGGCGTCGCCTCCATGAAGGGCGTCAATCAAATGCTGATGTCAAAGACGTCCGATCAGGAACGCCTTGCCATCGTGGACGCGATGGGCGAAGTGACCGACCGCCTCATCACCGCGACCGTCAGCTATGTCGGCAAGGCGGGCTTTAAGGAATCGGAGGATTATATCCGCGATTTCCGCCTATGGACGAGCGCCGCGGGAAACACACTGCTGATCGAGGTATCCGCCGTGGGCGGCAGATTCACGATCGACTTTTTGCAGTCCTTCTCCTCTCCCCTCTACGTCAACGCGTTTTTAGCGGAGCTGGAGGATAACGGCGTCAAATACGATCTGCAGGATGTCATGAAGACCGAGCTGCCCAACATCCGCTATCCGTGGGCGGAGTAACGGCGGCTCGCATCATACAAGCATAGATCAAAACCCATAACTACACAAGAAACGATCAGCCCGATGACTCAATCCGAGGTCACCGGGCTGTTTTTATGATATCACCTTGATGTTATTGTAAAGGCTACCTAAGGAAAGAAAAATCAACCCTCAGTCTGCTCCGCAGACAGCTCCCTTCGGTCGGTCAATTGATGCAATCCCTCCGAGCTCGTAAGCGAGCCCACCTCCCTTTACCAAAGGGAGGCTTTTTGATAGATAATAAGGATAAACTCGATGGGAGTGGTGAGGGTGGTGCGTTCCTCGAGGCGCTTCATACCATCGGACGGCGTATGGTAGTAGTACGGCGTCATCTGAAACAGCGCGTCGATATCCTCGCGGCTGTGCAGGGTGATCTCGCCCCGCACACGGATGCGCTCGATCGCGGTCAAGCCCTCTGCAGACGGCTCCTTTTCATCATTGCGGTAGGGCTGATCGTAGAGGACTTCCTTGAGCCCGTAGAGGTGATCCCTGCCGGGGATCGCCGTGATCAGCACGCTGTCATCCGCGAGGATACGCCGAAACTCCGCCGCGTGGAAGGGTGCGAAGAGATGGAACGCCGCCTTGACAGCGCCGTCCGCGATCGGGATCGCGGCGATATTCGCGACGAAGAACCGCGCGTCGAGCTTGCGCTTTGCCGCCAAACGCACCATATTCTTGCTCAGGTCAAAGCCGTAGAAGCGGCGGTTGAGCCGTTGCGCGGCATAGGCGGTGTAGTACCCCTCGCCGCAGCAGATATCGAGCACCGTGTCGCCATCCGACGAATAACGGCTCAGACATTCTGTCACGGCTTCTGCCAAGGGCGCGTAATACCCTTTGTTGAGGAAGTCGCGGCGCGAGAGCGCCATCTCCCTGTTGTCGCCGATCTTATCCCCGCTTCTGTGCGCCGAAAGGAGATTGACATAGCCTTCCTTCGCGACGTCGTAGCTGTGGCGGTTTGTGCACCGCCATATCCTGTTGTCCGATATCAGCGCCTGTCCGCAGACAGGGCATTTCATGATCTCCATATCTACTCTCCATACTCATCAGTCATTCAGCCCTATTATACACCGAAATCGACCGGTTGCCAAGACCGACCCGCATGATTTTGAGCCTCCGCGACGGATGACAGCATCAAAGTGAAAAAAGCTGAAAAAGAGATGGACATATCGGCGGTTTCCTGCTATGATAAGAGAAAGAGAGCCGACAACGGATCAGCATATAATAATCTAAAGCAAGATAGGAGAAAAAACATGAGAATCACGGTTTTGAACGGAAGTCCGAGAAAACAAAATACCGCCGCGATGGTGGACGCGTTCTGTGAGGGCGCAAAGGAGGCCGGCCACGAGGTGGAGGTGCTCCATGTCGGCAAAATGAAGATCGGCGGATGTATGGGCTGTGAATACTGCCACACCAAAGGCGAGGGCAAGTGCATCCAGAAGGACGATATGGAACAGGTCATGGCGGCATATCTCGACGCGGATATGATCGTTTACGCCTCTCCGGTCTACTACTTTGACGTCACCGCTCAGCTGAGCGCGGCGATGCAGCGTGTCTATGCTATCGGCAAGCCCCCGAAGGCGACAAAAGCGGCGCTGCTGATCAGTTCCGGCTCGCCGAACACCGGCAAGGGCGCGATCACGACCTATCGCGATATGCTGGGCTATATGCAGATCGAGGACGCGGGCGTGTTCACCGCCGCGGGCGACGAGAACAAATCGGAGGCAAAGCTCTCTGAGATCAGAGAATTCGCGAAAGCGCTGTGATACCAAACGCTGATTAACGATCAACTGACCGCACGGTTTTCGTGCGGTTTCTTTTTTGCGTAATAGTGTCACTTTATTCTGGAATAGAGTAGAAATCGTACAAAAAGTATGGTAAAATAAAAAGGCTAATTTTGATGATAAAGAAGGGCAAAGCATATGGAAATCTCAACGATGTCAACCAAACGAAGGATCCTCTCGCTGTTTTTGAAGCTCGTGGTCATTGTCTCGGCGACGGTCGGCGTCTATCTCAGCGCTACCGACGGACTGATCGCCTTTATGAGCGGCAGCAGAGTGTTTCGGTTCTTTACGATCCAGTCAAATGTCGCGATCGCGCTGGTCTGCGCTGTGGGCGCGATACTGCTGATCAGAAATAAACCTGTCAGCAACGGCTGGTTCGTCTTTAAGTTCGTCTTTACGGTCGCCATCACCCTCACCGGCGCGGTATTCTGCGTGATGCTGGCGCCCACGCTGGGGGATCAGGCATGGACGCTGAGGAACCTCCTCACCCATGTGGTGGTGCCCATCGCTTCGATCGCGGACTTCTTTGTGACGGGCGTATACGGCGATATCCAGAAGAAGCATGTCCCCTATGTCACCCTGCCGCCTCTCGCCTATGTCATCTACGCCACCATCGCGTATATCGTGGGAGTGGAATTCACCCCGGGCAAGAATTACCCCTACTTCTTCCTTAACTGGGACAGCCCCGCGGGCGCGTTCGGCTTTTGCAAAGGCCTGCCCTTCATGGGCTGCGTCTGGTGGATCCTCCTGCTGTCGCTGCTGATCCTCGGCGTCGGACTGATCTATGTGCTGATCCTCAAGAGGATGAAGCGCCGCCGCAACGGGATCTATCAAAAACAATCATAATCATAGGAGAAACATGGAATATTCAATCACCTTATCACAGTTATTCGATATCAAAGAGGAGTACGCGCAGAACATCATCACCCTGCTCGACGAGGGCAACACCATCCCCTTCATCGCGCGTTACCGCAAGGAAATGCACGGCTCCATGGACGACCAGCTCATCCGCGAATTCAGCGAAAAGCTGGAATACCTGCGCAACCTCGACAAGCGCAGAGAGGAGATCCGCGAGCTGATCGACGGTCAGGAGAAGCTGACCGATGAGGTCAGCGCCGCGCTCGACAAGGCGCAGACCTTAAGCGAGCTCGAGGACATCTACCGCCCCTACAAGCCCAAGAGAAAGACCAGAGCGTCTGTCGCGAAGCAGCGCGGACTGGAGCCGCTGGCGCTCGCGATCATCAGGCAGGAAAAGGGCTTTGACCCCATGAAAGCCGCGGAGGATTTCGTGGACGAAGAAAAGGAAGTGCCCACCGCGCAGGACGCGATCAACGGCGCGATGGATATCATCGCCGAGATGCTCTCCGACAGCGCGGCGATCCGCGCGCATCTGCGTCCGATCTTTCGCAAAAATGCCCTGCTCAAATCGACCGCCACGGACGAGGAGCAGGACAGCGTATATACCAACTACTACGACTATTCGGAGGCGGTCAAGAAGATCGCCGGACACCGTATCCTCGCCGTCAACCGCGGTGAGAAAGAGGGCTTTTTGAAGGTCGGGATCGTGCTCGAACCCGCTCTTGCGCTGAACGTCATCTATCACGCCCTCGACAAGGGCGTAAACCCCTTGTGCTCCGACATCCTGCGCGCCGCGGGTGAGGACGCGTACACGCGGCTGATCTTCCCCTCACTTGAGCGCGAGATCCGCGCCGAGCTGACCGAAACAGCTGACGAGAACGCGATGAAGGTCTTTGCGACCAACCTCAAACAGCTCCTGATGCAGCCGCCCGTCAAGGGCAAGACGGTGCTGGGTCTCGACCCCGGCTATCGCACGGGCTGTAAGGTGGCGGTCGTGGACGACACCGGCAAGGTGCTCGACACGGCGGTCATCTACCCTACCCATTCACAGACAAAGATCGCGCAGTCAAAGCAAAAGCTGCTGGAGCTGATCAAAAAGCACAACGTCGACATCATCTCGATCGGCAACGGAACGGCGAGCAAGGAGACCGAGATGTTTGCCGCCGACGCGATCAAGGAAGCCGATCACCAAGTCTACTATATGGTCGTCAGCGAGGCGGGCGCTTCGGTCTACTCCGCCTCTAAGCTCGCCGCCACGGAGCTGCCGGAGCTGGATCTGACCCTGCGCAGCGCCGTGTCCATCGCCAGACGCTTGCAGGATCCGCTCGCGGAGCTGGTCAAGATCGAGCCCAAGGCGATCGGCGTGGGACAGTATCAGCACGATATGCCGCAAAAGCGCCTCGGTGAGACCCTCGACGGCGTTGTGGAGGACTGTGTCAACTTGGTCGGCGCGGATCTGAACACCGCCTCCCCCGCCCTGCTGCTCCGCGTGTCGGGACTGGGTGCGACCGTGTGCAAAAACATCGTCGCTTACCGTGAGGAGAACGGCGCGTTCGGCTCACGCGCGGAGTTGAAGAAGGTCCCCAAGCTGGGGCCCAAGGCATTTGAGCAATGTGCGGGCTTTTTGCGCGTGCCCGAAAGCCGCAACCCGCTGGACAATACGGGCGTGCACCCCGAGAGCTACAAGACGGCGAAGGAGCTGTTGAAGCGCGCGGGCTACACGGATCAAGAGATAAAAGCCGCCAAGTTCCCCGACCTGCCGGCTAAGGTCAAGTCACTCGGCACGAAGGAGCTTGCCGAACAGCTCGAGATCGGCTTGCCGACCCTCAACGACATCGTCAAAGAGCTGGCAAAGCCCGGACGCGATCCGCGCGACGAAATGCCCAAGCCCCTGCTGCGCTCGGATGTGCTCGACATCAGCGACCTCAAGGAGGGCATGGAGCTGACCGGCACGGTGCGCAACGTCATCGACTTCGGTGCCTTCGTGGATATCGGCGTGCATCAGGACGGTCTGGTGCACATCTCGCAGATCTGCGACAAATTCATCAAGCACCCCTCCGAGGTGCTCAAGGTCGGCGACGTCGTCAAGGTCAGGATCCTGTCCGTCGACGTCAAGAAACAGCGTATCTCACTGACCATGCGCGGCGTTTAAGCAACTGAGACTGCGCAATGACAACGTTAAAGAAAGGTGACTGTCATGAGTAACGATTATAAAGCAATGCAGGATCAATACGCCAAGGAAGCAAAACAGCTCTGGGGCGATACCGATGCCTATCAAGAGAATGAGCGCCGTATGGCGGACTATACACAGGAAGATTGGGACGTACTGCGCGACGGCATGGACAACATTTTTGAGGGCTTTGCGAAGCTGAATGAGCGCGGCGTGACCCCCGATCATGAAAAGCCCCGTCTGCTGGTCAGAAAGCTGCAAATGTTCATCGACGAGCATATGTACCACTGCACCGACGAGATCCTCGCGGGACTCGGCGAGCTGTATATCAGCGACGAGCGCTTCACCAAAAATATCGACAAGCACGGCGAGGGCACCGCGGCATATATCTCCGCGTGCATTCAAAGCTACTGCGCCGACAAGTAACCAAGGTCGACACAACACATTTCACCTGCACCCTACCTGTGCGAAGCAAAGAACCATCCACTCAGGAGGAAGATTTTGAAAGCACTGAAAAAGATACTGTACATCTACAATCATTCGAGCCTGATCCTCAGGATCATCATCGGCATCGTCATCGGCACGGGGCTGGCGCTTTTGTTTCCGAACGCAACATGGCTCTCGATGCTCGGCACGCTGTTTGTCGGCGCGCTGAAGGCGATCGCGCCGGTGCTGGTCGCGATACTGGTCGCGGCGTCGCTCTGTCAAAAGAGCGCCAAGCTCGACCGACGTTTCGGGCTGGTGATCTTCTTCTACCTGTTCTCGACCTATCTGGCGGCGTTTGCCGCAGTCACGGCGAGCTTTTTGTTTCCGCAGACGATCACCCTCGCCGACGCAGCCGCCGCGTCGGGCGCTACCCCTCCCGGCGGACTGGGCGATATCATCAGGGATCTTTTGACCAAGCTGGTCGCGAACCCCATCGAGGCGCTCTCTCAGGGCAATTACCTGGGCATCCTGTTCTGGGCGGTCATCATCGGACTGGCGCTCAAACGCTTCGCGAGCGTTCGCACACAGGAAATGATGCAGAATTTTTCGGACGCGATCACACAGGTGGTGCGCTGGATCATCAACTTAGCGCCGTTCGGCATCTGCGGTCTGGTGTTCAGCGCGGTGTCGCAAAGCGGCTTTGACATCTTTGTCACCTACGGCAAGCTGGTGCTCCTGCTGGTCGGCACGATGCTGACGGTCGCGCTGGTCATCAACCCGCTGATCGTCGGTGTGTCGCTTAGATGCAACCCCTATCCGCTGGTGTTCCGCTGTCTGCGCGAGAGCGGACTGACCGCGTTCTTTACGCGCAGCTCCGCCGCCAACATCCCCGTCAATCTGGGACTGTGTGAAAAGCTCGGACTTGACCGCGATATGTACTCCGTCTCTATCCCGCTGGGCGCGACCATCAACATGGACGGCGCGGCGGTCACGATCACGATCATGACGCTCGCCACGGCTAATACGCTGGGGATCGAGGTATCGTTCCCCGCGGCGATATTGCTGTCATTCTTATCCGCGCTTGCCGCCTGCGGCAGCTCCGGCGTGACGGGCGGATCGCTCCTGCTGATCCCGATGGCGTGCTCGCTGTTCGGCATCTCGGACGCGGTCTCGATGCAGGTTGTCGGCGTAGGCTTCATCATCGGCGTGATCCAGGACAGCATGGAGACCGCGATCAACTCCTCGGGCGATGTGCTGTTCACCGCCGCTGCGGAATATGTGCAGTGGAAAAAACAGGGCAGAGCGCTGCCCGACTTCATGCAGGGGCATAAAAAGAAAGCGTAAAGCGCTCGTTCTCTATAGGCTCCTTTTGGGAAAGGGAGCCTCGGAAAAAGCCTTCCTTTGGGAAAGGAAGGTGTCAGCGTAAGCTGACGGATGAATTGTACGAATTGACCGACCGAAGGGAGATACTCTGTTATGATACTTTGCAATTACATCAACGTAATACAGAATTTAGATACTCGCTTCGCTCAAACATTTTAATACAATTCCTCAGTCGCCAACGGGCGACAGCCTCCTCGCCGGAAGCGGCTCCCCCTCTGTCGCTGCGCGACGTCTCCCCAACGGGGAGCACCTTTCCCAAAGGGAGCCTCTAGAGTGCCAGCGTATCACACGTGCTCCCATTCCTATAGGGAACCTTGGAAAACGACTGCGTACTTTTCACCATACTCTTACAAGGAATACAAAATGAAAACCTATCATTTCTACGGTCATCAGACCGCGACTGTGAAAACCGAAAACGGGCTGACGCCGCGCGACTGCTACGATATCCTCAGCAACATCTGGAGCGCGGATACCTGCGCGCCGCGGATGCGCGGCGACTGGTCGCCTGACAACAAAACGCTCGGTCAGTGCTCGATCACGGCGTTTTTGCTCCAGGACCTGTTCGGCGGCAAGGTGTACGGTATCCTGCGTCCGGGCGGCAATTATCACTGCTTCAACGCGGTGGGCGAGTGCGTCTTTGACCTGACGAGCGAGCAGTTCGGCGACGTGAAACTCAACTACAACGACTGCCCCGAGCAATTCCGCGAGGTACACTTCAAAAAGGAAGAAAAGCGACAGCGGTATGAGAAGCTCAAGGCATCATTCCTCGCCGTCATGCCGACCATCCGACCGATGCGCAAGGAACACCTCGAGCGCTACGGCGCGATCTATGCCGCGGCGTTCTCGGGCGAGCCGTGGAACGATCCGTGGGATCCGCGCGACGCTGTGATCCATGTCGGCGAGCTGCTCAACTCCAAGCAGGCATACGGGCTAGAATATGTCGTCGATCACGAGGTCGCGGGCTTCATCCTCGGCACATCCATGCTGTTCCACTACGGCAGGACGTTCGAGATCAACGACCTCGCCGTCGCGCCCGCATATCAGCGGCAAGGGATCGCCGGACGACTGCTGACCCACTGTCTGGACGACGTCAAGGAACAGGGGATCGTCGGCGTGCACCTGATCACAGCTGGTGAAGGCATCCTGCCACAATTCTATGAGGATTATGGATTCAGCAAAGAGAAGCGTGTGATCCTGATGGGGATGGAAATGTAAAATATCTTTCATAGCCCAATACCATTAAGTCTCTCGCTGACGCTCGATCAGTTGATGCAATCCCTCCGCCTCCTTTCGGAGGCACCTCCTGAGGAGTTGTCCAAATCTGTGATTTGGTACACAACCCCCATGCAACAGCGCTCCAAGAGCAGATTTATCTGCGATTGGCTAAGCGCCACTGCCTTTACCAAAGGGAGGCTTAGAAATCCACTCCTTGCAATGACTGAATAAAAAAGACCTCTTACACCGCAGGGCGTGAGAGGTCTTTGTGATATTTAGATTCAATTCTCGGCTTTCTTCCTGATGTGCTGACACAGGTCGAACTTGAAGCCGGTCGGAGAGATCATCAGCGCCGATATGGAGGAGGGGGTTTCGATGATTGAATTGGAGCCGCAGACGAATCCGCGGGAAGTCAGCAGCTCATACGCTTCTTCAAAGTTATCGACATTCATGCGGATGATCGTAGAATCCAGCGGCTTTACGGGAACGCTCGCGATATCGATATAATGCCCTTCGGCGTCCTTCATGGTGACGTTGTTGATATCTCTGCCGTCGAGCCGGATATGCTTATGGCGCCGTTCAAATCCAAGCTGCTCAAACAGCTCGATGGTGTTTTCGGCGTCGGCGGCATCGGTCACGATCAGCGGACTGAATCCGGTAACTTTCATAGGTAGTTCCTCCCAATAGATAATAGAAAAATTTCGTCTTGCAAGATAGGCTTATCGTACCATATTCGGGACGTTTTTGCAAGCGATAATTCAGCGGTCGGAGAGAGCTTCGGCGAATTTCAGGACGGAATAAGCGATTTGTGTCTGCTGTTCCTTGGCGGTGATCGTCGCCTCGCCGTCACCCTCCTGCGCGCCGTAGTTGCCGAATTGCGCGTGATTGCCGCCGTCGATGACCGTTTCGACAGCGCCGCTCGGGAAATGCTGTTTGGCGTTTTCATACGCGTCACGACTGAGCACCTTATCCTCGGTACCGTAAACAGAAAGTAACCCCACGGATCCGTCGAGCGGCTTGGTCGGATAAGCGGCGAGCAGCACCACGCCGTCGACAGCGTCCTTGTGCGCGGAGGCATAGCCCGCGGCGATCATGCCGCCCATCGAATGACCGCCCACCATCACGGTGGGATAATCATACTCAGCCATGATGTGATCCGCGGCGTTCTGGTCAAAGATCGCCATGCGCATCGGCAGATCGAGCAGGAAGCAGTCTACACCCTTGTCCGCGATCTCCTTCATCAGCGGCAGATATGCCTGGGAATCCACCTTCGCTCCGGGGTAGAAGATCAGCGCGGCGTCCTGCCCCGAGCCGTCGACGAAATATCCGCCGTCGATCCTGCTGACGACAGCGCCGGTGGGATCGGACAGCACGGCAAGCGCCTCCTCCCGCGCCGTATAATGCACGTTGAGATAGCAAAAGCCGACAACGCATATAATCAACAGACCGATCCCGACGCTGATCAAAACATGCAGGATGAGCGGGAGCTTCTTTTTCCGCTTTCTGCGGATCAGTCCGGTAAGCAGAAAGCAGAGTCCGAATACGATCGCGACTGCCGCGACGGATAGTAAGATGTATTTCAAAAAGATCACCTGATTCAAAAATGGTACCGACAAAAGTATAGCACATGACGAAAGCGATCACAAGCACCCGAACGCGTTCTCACAAAAATCATCAAAAACAGTGGAAGTTTTCAGAAATCTTCTGTATAATAGAATTCGGATCATAACCTTCCCCGACGCAAGCACGAAAGGTGTCTTGATCGGTTGAGATCGCCACAGTCCCTATCGGGACCTCGCGATGACTATTGATATGGCTCATAAGGGATAAGGAGTGAGGATCATGCCGAATGACAGAAATGAGCGCCTGGCGGCTGACTACCGCGACATGCTGCAATTACAGGACAGACCGTATCTGTCGTGGATCGTGACCAAGGGTGAGCCGCCGTACGCGGAAGAATACCTTCTGACTGTCAGGATCAGGACATACGCGCTCTCGGCGACCGCCGACCGCTACATCGTCAGCACCATCGACAAATGCACGATCCGGATCACGCTGTGGGACTCCTACCCCAAGATCGCGCCGAACACCAAGATGCTCAATATGCCGCCGGTGTTCCATCCGAACTGGTACTCCAAGGGCACCTACTGTCCGAGCACGCTCTGGCAGGAGGGTGATTCGCTCAAGGATTATGTCAAGCGGATGCTCGGTACCCTGACCTATGATCCGTCGCTCGTTGAAACAAAATCCCCCGCGAACTTCAAGGCGGCGGCATGGTTCAACAAAATGCGGGATCGGGAAGAGCTCTTTCCCAGTGACCCCGTCGCGCTGACAGAGAATTCACCCGATGAGATCTCGGAAAAGGAACAGCTCGGCGAGATCATCGACAGCTGGGAGATCAAACGATAATCATCAATCATATCATAAGGAGGCGGCGATATGCCCGATATCATTGTCCATACGAGCTTCGGCGCGCAGGTGCTGGAGCGCCTTGCGATCGACGTTGACCGCGATATCTACGACTTCGGTCTGGTCGGTCCCGACCCGTTCCTGTTCTACCGCTTTTATATCGCGCCGTTCCGCCATCGCGTCAATCGCTACTCATCCGCCATGCACCGCGAACGCACGGGCGATTTTCTCATCGAGCTGATCAAGCGCGGTAAAGGCGACCGCAAGGTGTTTTCCTACGCGGCGGGTTTCCTGTGCCATTACGCGCTGGATTCCAACACCCACCCCTACATCAACCGCAAGGCGAAGAACAGCTTTCCGATGCACATGGCGATCGAGCACAAGCTCGACAGGATGAACGGCGGCAAGGTGCGTATCCCGCGCTTTTTGCCCGAGTCGATGAAGGACGCGGTCGGCGGCGCGATCACCGGGATCTACGGCTGGGATGACGCGTGGGAGAAGTTCAAACAGGGTCATCGCGATATGAAGCCATTCTACGCGATCGTCACGGACGAGAGCGGATGGCTGGACAGGATCGCCGGTAAAACGCACACCAAGCTCGCGCTGGTATCGTACCGCAGTAAGGCGATCGACGATATGGATCTGCGCGGATTCTACCCGCTCTACAACAGGGCGGTGGACGACGCGGCGCGGTTCATCAGGACGGCAGACGACTTTGTGCGCGACAAGATCGATGAAGCGGCGCTTCGAGAGATCATCGGCAACCGCTCGTATATCGACGGCTGATACAAGCAAAAGAAGCAGGTCAGGTACGACGCTCGTACCCGACCTGCTTTTTGTCTATTCATTTACAGTTGAAGCAGCAAGGTCAACAACAATCCGAACAGGAATGAAGCGCCGTTGAGCAAGAGGGAGAGCTTCAGCTTTCCGATACGGTCATACGACAGCAAAAACCGATAGATCACGAATTCTGTCACGACCGCAAAAACCTCCAGTGCCAAGAGGATCAGCCATGTGTATACGCTGTGTTCGGAAAAGAGATAGATCGCCCAGTAGTAGCAATAGTTGACGACGGGGTTCGTCAGGATATTCGCCAGCGCGATGACCAAAAGATCTTTTCCGCTGTGCACCCTGAGCGCCGCCGCGAGATACAGCTCAACGATCAGCGTCGGGATCAGGCTCCTCAACAGCGATATCAGGATCAGTCCCATTAATGTCTGAAATGATCCTGTCTGTCATTGCGGAAGGGATCGTCCTCTTCGTTTCTCATGTGCGATCCGTTCTGTGCACGGTATGGATCGTTCATCGCCGCTTTCTTCTTTTTATTCTTAACGACCAGCATCACGATGACCGCGATCAAAGCGGCTGCCAATATCGGGATGACGATATACAGCGCGTGCAGCAGCGAGTCGGAAAACCCGCCTTTGGCGGTCGGCGCGTCCGTCGGGGCGATCGTCGCTGCCTGTGTCGCGGCAACCGTGGCGGGTGCTTTTGTGGCTGCCTGAGTAGGCGCTTCTGTCTCAGCCTCGGTTGCGGCCTCGGTTGCGGGCTCCTCATACACGGGCACAGGTGCGGGAGGAGGCGGCGGTTCGGGATACGGTTCGGGATCGGGCTCAGGCTCGGGTTCTACCACGACTTCTTCCTCTTTTTCCTCTTTTTCCTCTTCTGACGACACGGGAGGAATCCCCATGTCTGCCGGCAGAAATGAGAAGAGATCGGTATTCATACTCATCTTTATCCTCCTAACGATATCCTTTTATGATAAGATCGGTCACCGATCGGCGTTACGATCTCGGTTGTTCGTTTTGTTCTTGATGATCCGTTTGATCCTGATTCGGCTGCCCGGCCGCGGGCGACCCATAAGGCATATTGGGGATGGGCGGCGGCACGGTGACAGGCGTTTTGCGCTTCCTGCTTTTCAGCACGACGAGCACGATCACGCCGATGATCGCCGGTAGGATCAGGAAAATAAATATCGCGATCAGCGCCATGACAGTCGGATTGACCAAAGGCGGCATGGCGGCGTCAGCGAGCGTATAACGGAATGGCGTCATATGTCATTCTCCTTTTTAACTGTTTGTAGCGATTCCGTTTCTTCGGGAATCGCGGTCTGATCGGACGGATTTTTCTTCGGCTTTGCGCAGATGATCCACAAGATCACGACGCAGGGTACGGTCAACAGCGTGATGATGATATCGTTGACCGTCACGCTTTGGACGCGATAGAAAAAGAACGGCAGCGAGCCGGCAAAGAGCCCGACGGTCGTAAAGCCGAACGCGATACCGGGGTAGTGCTGCAGACGCGATACGATCAGCGCCAATGTGACCGCCATCGTCATGCTGAACATTGCGATGCCGATCAGTGAGATCTCCATCTGTTCCGCGCCGAAGATCATAAAGGGCAGCGCGCCGACTGTGCTGATCAGGGCGGTCAGTCGGATACCGATCTTGTCCGCGAGGATTCCGCCGAGTCCCTTTCCGACGCCCATGCTGCAATACAGCAATACCGTTTGCAGCTCCGTCTTGTTCCATGTCGTCGGGATGCCGTAGCCCATATAGGCGCGAACGATCACGACAAAGGTCGCCAGCAGTACCACAGCGACGCCGTTGATCTTCTCATTGGAAAAATGATACTGTTTGAGGTTTTCCTCCCCGTCACCCGCCTTCAGCTTCTCGGCAATGAAGATCGGGATAAAGGTCAGCAGATTCAGCGTCAAGATCCACGGAACCGCGACCCCGTGGGTCGATAGGAGCTTTCCCGTGACGACGCCGAAGGAGCCGCCCGATACGAATACCGCGCTCGGAGCGATCTTGCCGGGTGAGGAACGGAGCGTCAGCTCGGCGCCGTGGATATGGACAAGACAGTTGCCCAGCGCGACAGAGATGATCACGATGATCGCGTTGACATCAAAATGCAACAGAACCAAAGAAAGAGACGTCAGCACCGTGCCGAGAACAGCAAAGTTGACGCGGATCCCTTTGTCGCGCAAAAATCCGAAAAAGCCCTGCGGCACAAACGCCAGTGAATCATACAAGAGACATAAGCCCCAGACGATAGGCGTGCTGAAATAGGAGGTCAACACATAAAATGAGGTGATCTCCACCAAAAAATGGATGATGAAATAAAGCAGTCCTACCTGATTGTATCTCTTCATAACAACCCTTCTGTACCGCAAACAGCGACACGTTTCTGTATAACTCGTTCTTTTTTTATTTTACCATATCGGTTTCTGTCATGCAATCCAAAAAAGCGGGATGGTATTTATGCAATCTGTACACATGATCCGGCGCGAATTGACAACCCCGCTTGCGGTAGGATATAATATCGGTGAGGTGAGCGAAATGCTGACAAAACGCAAAAAGGTACGTAAATACATCCGATTCTACGGTCAGGTGCAGGCGGTAGGCTTCCGCTGGCGCACCATGCAGGCGGCGCAGCTTTACGGCGCGACGGGATGGGTGCGGAATGAATATGACGACTCTGTGTCGATGGAGATCCAGGGCACCGAGCGGCAGATCGACGACGTGATCGCCGCCCTCGACCGCGGCTCCTACATCGTCATCGAGCGCATGGAGGTCAAACAACTGGAGCCTGTTGAGGATGAAAACGGTTTTCGGGTGAAGTATCATTAAAGGTGTTTTCCCTTCGGTCGGACAGTTTTACAGCAACCCTCAGTCACTTCGTGACAGCCCTCCTCAGCGGAGGCAGCAGACCCTTTTGTCCGTTTTGCGGACATTTCCCCTAAAAGGGGAATCTCCTTAGGAAAGGGAGCCTTGATCGGTTGAGATTACCACAGCCCATGGCATTCATGCCATGGGCTTCGTAATGACATTTTATAATGAAAGGGAACGGAGAGATCCGTTCCCTTTTCAGATTGTCGAAAAAGCACATTAGTCAGGAACAGAGCGTTTACAAGCCTCCCTCTGACGAGGGAGGTGGGCTCGCTTGCGAGCTCGGAGGGAGAGATAACGAAGCGTTAGAAACACACCGATGATGGACTCAAGCCGCATAATCAGTATCATTACTCACAGTATTGAGTCATGCGTTTGCATGCTATTATACGGTTGCGTTATCTCTCCCCCGCAGAAAAAAAAGACTCCTATACATCAAGTCATCTTGCTGCCCCCTCGTCAGAGGGGGCATAAAAAGACACGTGCCCCCGTGACACACGTGTCCGTCAGAGGGGGCTGAAAAAGATGCAGTACCCCCCGTGACACGCGTGTCCATCAGAGGAAACTGCTAACTACTTTTGCTGATTCGCGACAAAAAACCGCCGCTGTGGGAGAGCGGCGGTTCGGATATATGGAAGTAACCATACCTTAGCATAGGAGGATATGAGAAAGGTTATTCCACATCTTTATTCGATTGTTCAAGCGGAATCTCCTCTCCGCTCTCACTTCAAGCGGAGCGATCGAGGTCGTGCATGAGCCTGACTTTCATCTTATCACCCTCGACAAAGATGTCGACCGCGTCGATGTGTTTGTCGGGGTGCGCTTTGACAAGCTCGCTGACATACATGTTGATAATTTTGTCGGATACGTGTTCTCCTTTTACGTTGACCTTCATACAATCATCTCCTTCAATTATTCGAACAGTTGTTTTATTTCCTACAATTATATTTTAGCAGAGAACACGTGTAATTTCCAGTTACAGGTTGCCCATTTTCATATCAGTTTGTTAACGGTTAATTCCTTTTTGAATAAAAATAATGTCACTTTGTAACCGTTAATTCCCATTTGAAAATAAACGATTTTTTAATATATTTTGAAGAAAAATAACCGCAAAACACCAGATTTTGTATCTTCCGCAGGAGAAATTTATATTTTTTCATAATCGAAAAATAGCACGATCCCGGGGTCTGTGCGGTCAAAATGTTCGAACACTCGCAAGGGTAAATTGCGGTTGCGTTTCTGTCGGCGTCTCTCTCGGAAAAGGGAGGCTGTTTACGGCTCACATTTGCCGCAGCGGGTACAGCCGTTGCAGATGATCTTCATACCGCAGGTTTGGCACTTATCGGAAAAGTACGGCTGATAGCGGCGCTCCTCGCGCAGGGGCAGTCCGAGCAGGTTCGTGAGCTTGAAATCGATCGGCTTGCCCTTGCAGCTCAATCCCGACTTATACGCCTGACTCGCCTGCAGCTCGCTGCCCTCGATGTGATACATCCTGCCGTCCTTGACAAAACGTCTGCCTGTGCCGATAAAGGCAAAGGTGACGTTATACTCCCTGCACTCGTCGCTGAGCTGCTTGACCCACTCATAGTGACACGGCCGCGCTCCCGCGTAATTCTCGCCGTCGCAGATCACCTGCTCGAGCTGTCCGCTCGGCAGATATTCCTTCAGGCTGACCGCGCCGATGAAGGGCGCGCACATGACGCCTTTATGCTTGAACGGCAATGTCAACAGGATCGGGACGCGCTCGTCGGCACGGCGCTGGTTCTCACAGCTCACATTGAAAAAGACGTTCTCCCAGCCGTCGCCCCAGTCAGACGGCAGGCACTGCGCCACACGCTCGGGGCGCTTCGTCAACAGGAAAAACACCACATCGGGACGCTGGCGGATGATGCGCCACGCCTCGTCACGCCACAAGTCCGCTTCTTCCAGAAAGAAATCCGAGGTCATGCACACGCGGAGCTGTTCCCCGCTCTCGATCTTGTAGCGGCCGCGGCGATCCTTTGCCAACGGATAGCGAAAGCCCGATTTCGTTTTGTAGATATCCGCGCCGTTTTTGCCGCGCTGTTCATCGAGGAAGAACATATAGCAGTTTTGACAGCCCTCACTGCACTTTTTGCAGCCGTGCCACGGGTTCCATATATCATGCATCAGCCCACCTTCTTTCCGTTTTATACATCCTTATTATAGCTTATATCACGTAAAATGCAAAGGTCATTTGACCGTGATCCGCAAAAAAGAGCCGGTGATGAACCGACTCTTCCGTTATCCTATTGCATTTTGATCAGTCGATCGCTCGAAGGAGCTTTTCGCCTTTTTTGACGGCGAAATGATTGACCGCCCAGCCGACAATCAGGACGATCGCCGTGATTGCGAGACTGACCGTCATCGCGAAAGCGCCGGTACTGTTCAAGTATGACGAAAACATCAAAACGATCATGAACGCCATCAGCAGGATCACGCCGATCACGACCGCGACGATATTGATCCAGCTCAGCTTGCGGGACAATTCTGTTTCGCTGTCCCAGTTGAAACGCGGCTTTTTCGCATTTTTGAGCAGCATGGCGTTAATCAGGATCAGGTTGGTCATGAACGCCGCCAACGCGCCGACCAAGATCACCCAACAGCTCTCAACGGCGATAGTGCCCATGATCAGGCAGACAACGCCGAGGATCACGACATAGAGGACGGAGCCCAGCGAGCAGATCAGCATCGAGTAATTGCGCTTGCTTTTATAGTAATCCTTAAAATCGATGGGCATGGTCTTGAGCATATCAAAGCTGCTGCCCTCGCGCGAGAACGCGGTGACCGCCAGCACATTGAAGCCGCAGGCAAAGCACGCCGACATCACACCGATCAGCACCGCGATGAGCAGCGCCGGCGACGTACCCAGAGGCAGCTCTAACATATCGAGATTCAGCTGCTTGCCGAGCAGAAACGGCAGGATAAAGAGCACCGGCCAGATAAAGGTCATGGCAAAGCCGTAGACCAGATAAGCGGGATTGCGGCGCGTATGCTTGCTCTCATAGCCCGTAAGGGCTTTAAGGGCGCTGACCTTCTTTTTACCGCTGAGGGAATCCTTGGTGACCTTCTTTTTATTGGTACCGGTGTTCTGCATGGACAACGCGGTGGACAGGTAAAAGAGCTTGACCGCGAGCATCGCGAGCGCCGGCGCCGCCAAGGTGACGGCAAGGCTGATCACGAGCCCGAGGAGATCGCCCTCAAACATAAAGCGGCACATAAAGCCGATATTCGGGAATCCCGACGCGACCGCCGCAATCGACGAGACAGCCGCCGCTGCCTCCTCAGAATCACCTGTTTGCATCCGGCTGTTGACAAAGATATAGCCGACGGTCAGCGCCAACGTGAACACTCCGCCGAGCACCACCGTGATATCGCGGTTGCGGATAAAGCCGAACACGCGGAATACGATCACGACCAGCAGCGTCGCGACCGACATGCCGAACAGCGGGATCAGAACGCTCGACAGCACCACGCCGATAAAGTACGGCGCGCCCGGCGCCTCTCTGAGTCCGAATCCGATACAGATGGTGTTGAGCAGCATCACGCTCAGCATCATGGGGAACTGCAGCGACACCGCCAGCTTCGCGGTGACGATCTGCCCCGCCGAAAAGGGCATGGGCAGCAGCACGGACAGGTCATCCGCCGTATACAGCACCGTCACGATATTCTTGACGGACAGCACAAAGCTCATCAAAAGAACGATCAGCATCAAGGTCTGCGTCAGACTTTTCAGGTCAACAAAGGGAGCGACCAGCGGTTCGATCAGATAGGCGACCATCGCGAGGAGCGCGATCAAAAACACCACGCCGACAGCGGCGAATATCTTTGCCGCCTTGGGCGAGATCAAAGCGTCCTTGCTGCCGATCGCCGCCTTGCCGTTGCATTTTTGCAGTACGGCGATCAGCTTTCTGACCTTTGCAAAGCTTGTAGTTTTTTGACGATCCATATCGATCACATCTTCTTGCAATTATTGCGCACAATGAAGTAGACAACAACCATCACAAGAGCGACGCCGAGCAGGACGATCTTGCTGATGACGTTATCGGGAATGATTTCCTGATTCTCCAGATATCTGACAACGGCGTAGCCGATGATGACCAGACCGGCAATGATGTTAAAGGCGGCGTTCAAAATCCTCATGGTTCTGGCGCCCTTCGCAGAATATGCTGCCAACTTCTCTTCTTCACGCGCGCTCAGCTTTCCGGTGAGGATGATCTTAACGCCCGTGATGATGGTGAAAATACCTAATGCGCCTAATACAAACGGCCACATCATAGTCATACTGTTACCTCCGAATCTTTTGTTTCTGTTAATTCAAGGAATATATTTTCTAAGGACGCCTGCGACTTGTGGGTCGCTTTGAGGTCGTCCAAGGTACCGTGATAGAGCAGCTCGCCGTGCTTGATGATACAGATCTCGTCACACAGCTTTTCCGCTACCTCGAGTACGTGAGTGGAAAAGAACACCGAATTGCCCTTTTCGACATGCTCGCGCATCATCTGCTTGAGCTCGAACGCGCTCTGCGGGTCAAGACCCGTCAACGGCTCGTCGAGGATCCAGACGGACGGGCTGTGGATCAGCGCGCCCATGATCATGAGCTTCTGGCGCATACCGTGCGAGTATGACAGGATGGTGTTGCCCAGTGAATCGTAGATACCAAAGCGCTTGGCGTAATCCTCGATGAACGCGGCTCTGCCCTCCACGGGGGCGTCATAAATATCCGCCATGAAGTTGAGATATTCAAGCCCCGTCAGTCGCAGGAAGTGGTCGGGGCTGTCGGACACATAGCCGAACTGCATTTTTGCTTTTTTCGCGTCCTTCGCGATATCGATCCCGTTGATGAGGATCGTGCCCTTGGTGGGCTTGATGACGCCTGTGATCGCTTTGATCGTCGTGGACTTACCCGCGCCGTTATGACCGATGAAGCCGGTGATGGCGCCGTCCTTGGCGACAAATGAGATATCCTTCACGACGGTATTGTCGCCGTACTGCTTGGTGAAATTCTTTACCTCGATCAAGTGATCATCTCCTTTCCGAGCATAGCATTATACTAATGCGGCAATTCTTTCAAGAAGTATTATACACGTTTTATGTAAAAAATCAAGAAAAACCTGCGTTGGTATCGTCGCTGTCTTACAATGAAAAACCGCCGCGGAACAGCTCTTGTCCCGCGGCAGCTTTTGATCATTATTCAACTGGTTCTGAGGGATCAGATCGGCTCTCCGATGCCGTCGACCGCGATCCCTACGCCGGCAAGCCAGCGCTGGATGAGGGTCACATCGAGGATGGTCGCGTCACCGTCACGATCAACGTCCGCGACGTCTTCACTGAACGCGGTCGTTGGACCCACACCGGCAAGATACCGCTGGAGAATGGTGACGTCGAGGATGGTCACCTCTCCGTCGCCGTCCACGTCGCCGAGGATGCGGACAGGCTCAGTAGGTGCCTCTGTAGGGGCTTCCGTGGGTGCTTCGGTAGGCTCCTGCGCGCCTGTGCCCGCATAATCAAAGTGGAAGTAGTTGTAGGAAACGTTGTTTGTCGTGATGCTCATATTGCGGTCATACCAGTTGGCGGTATCATAGAACACCTTGACCGTATGCGTACCCTCGCTGAGGTCGAGAGTCAGGTGGGTGCTGACCTGATTGGTATGATTGCTGTAGACCTCGGGGAATACGAGCGAGCCCTGATCCTCGCCGTCCACATAGACGGAACGGATCGCGCAGCTGACGCCGGAGGTGGCGTCGCCGGGGTTATTATAAATGCCGCTGAGCAGGTAGCGACCCGCCTTGCCGACCGTGACGGTCAGCGTCAGATCCGCGCTGCGGGAACGGTTGTCGATCACGTAGCCTGAGGAGATCAGGCTGCTGCTCGACACACTGCCGCTCTCGGCTTCGATCTTGATCCTGTCGGGGCTGATGACGATCGGCTTGCTCAGCTCGGAACAAACGCCGTCGGGCGAGACCGCCATCAGGCTGTAACAGCCATAGACGCTCGCGTCGGGCGTATAGCTGCCGCCGCTGACGTCGATGTACTCCTTGCCCGTCCAGAGCTTGTAGGTCAGTCCGCTCTTGGGCGTCCAGACCAGTCTGCCGCCCGCTGAATTCATCGTGGGCATCTCGGGGCAAACGACGAGGTTATCCTCGGATTTATTGATCGTGTAGGCGGTGTTGCTCTGCTCCATCTCGATCTCGATGGTATGGCTGCCTGTGTTATCAGGGGTGAACACATAGTTATCGATATCTTTAGCAATGCCGTCGACCTTGAACGACTTGACGCGGTCGCCCTCGCCTGTAAGGGTGATCTTCAGCGTCGCGTCCCTGTATTTGAAGTTCGACAGCTCGAACGGTCCTTCCATCCAGCTCGGGATCGAGGGGTTGAAGGTGATACCGTCCTCGTCGTAGTTCATGCCGAACATCACGCGGTAATAGCCCGCCAGCGTGCCGGCGATCGACCAGAGCTGCTGGTCGGATTCCACACCCTCGCCCGTGCGGTAGTCGATGACCTCTTTGTTGGTCAGTGAGACCGCCGCGCCGCGCACGTTGGAGTTGAAGATCTCTTCGGCGAGCGCCTTGTTGTCATGATACGCCGCGCCGACCATCAAAGTGGAGTCCCAGCCCGGCCAGATACCGCGGTTGTGATAGACCTTGTCGGCGTTTTTGAGCTTGCCCTGCTTTTGCGGATAGACCGTATCCGCGCCGTAATTGACCAGCGGCGAATTCTCGCAGATATCTCTGAGTTGAGAATCGGTGCCGATATCGAACCAAAGGGCAAAGCCGTTGCCGAGTACGTCGGTCTTTTCCGCCTTTACGCTGCCCATGTATTCGGGATACTCCCACGAAGAATACAGCCCCATGTTCTCATTCCACAGTCTGCTGCTGATCTTCGCCTTTAAATCCTGCGCGGATCGTGCCCAACCCTGTTCAGCCGCCTCGCCCTTGTCGAGCGCCTTAGCCGCCTTGCTCATGATCTCGAGCACACGGCAGTAGATCGCGTTGACCGAGGCGGTCTTGCTCTCGGCGATCGCGGACAATCCGCTGTCATAGGTCTCGCTCGTCCAGTCGGGATAAGTCTGGTCACGCCAGTCGAGTCCGCAGGTCTCGCCGCGGAACAGTCCCGCGTCGGCGTCATAGGCGACGTTCATATCCTGCATGATCGTGTTGGCGCAGACGTCGTAGAAATAGCTCAGATGGCTCTTGTTGCCGTCGGTGAGGTAGGTCTCCCAGACGGAGAGCATCGTGATGATCTTATCGGTGGAAACGGGATAGGAGCCGCCTGTGCCCGTATCCTGTTCAAAAACGGAAACGCCGTTTAATGTCTTGATCTTCTCACGCTCGCAGTTGTAGCTGATCTCGGGGAACACCCACGCGAGCGAGTAGAGATTGGACAGCGCCGTGTCGCGCGTCCAGACCTTTTGCCACGCGGTGCCCGTGTAGAACACCTGCCCGAAGGAATCGGTGTGGATGCTCTTGAGGGCTTCTTCCAATGAGAGGTTGTAGACCGCCGCCGCGAGCGGAGAATTCTCCGCCTTGAACTGAGGATAAGCGGAAAGGTTCTTCGTTTGCGTCCATGTTTTTCTGCTGCCCGTCATATAGGAGGTGATGGACGTCGGCGAGGTCGCGTAGGCATTGTAGCCCGTGTCGATGACCTTGTCGGGGGTCAGCGTGTAGTCATAGGCGTTGTACTCGAAATCCCACTGGGAGCTGGTGTAATAGAAGGGAACGTTCGTCGCCTGCGCGTTGCCGGTGAGGTTTTCGACGTTGATGACGGCGTTGTCGTTCGCCGTATTGATGAACCGCACGCCCATGGTGGTGTCGACCGTCCAGCTTGTGTCGCCGTCGGTGGACGCTGTGCAGATGACGCTGCTGCCGCTGATCGCGGCATATTCCTCTGTCGCGTTGTTTTGCAGATAATACGCACCGCTGCCGTCGGGGATGATGTTCCAGTAGGCGGTGTCGGGATAGGACGAATCCACGCTCTGGTAGGATACCGCGCTGTTCTTTTGCACGAGCACCAGATCGTTGTGCTCCATCCACTTACAGCGCAGCACGACCATATTAACGCCCGCTTCGAGCGTGGAATGAGGATACGCCTCGATGATGTGGCTGTCCGCGTAGGCGATAAAGGTCACATCGACGTCGGCGTCGAGCGTGAGGCTCTCGTTGCCCTCAACAGGCGCCTGGAAGGTGCTCCAATCGGCGGTCGCTGCCTTATACTCATAGGCGCCCTTACTCAGGTGGGTCGTGAGGATATAGCGGCCGTTCTCCAAGGTCATGGCGTAATCGGCGGGATTCTCCCAGCCGTTGAACGTACCGCGCAGATAGACTGTCGCGGCGGCGGCCGGTGCGACCGAGCACACGGTCGCCAGACACAGGAGCGTCACGCAGATCAGCGCGATGACACGTATGGATAGCTTCTTCATAAGAGCACCTCTTTCTTGTGATATGATTAAGATTTATGATGGTTGATTCGTTACAGGCTCATTCCACGCCGCGCATCAGCCTTGTCCCGAGCCAGATAAAGAAGACCGCACCGCCGATCAGAACAATCATAGCGACAAGCATGTTCCATAATCCCGCAAGGGCGCTGAGCGCCGGAGCGAGCGCCACGAGCGCGACCGCCTTGGACAGCTGTATCATATAGCGCTTTTCATCCTTCGGCTTAACGGAAACTCGCGCCCGATACGGCAGCATCTTGTAATCCTTAAAGATCGCCATCAAGCCGGCGTAAAACAGTATCGCGGCGGCAAACGCTGCCATCAGGATTGAATATCCGTATTCCATGAAAGCACCTTCTTAATGGTAAAGACAAAACCAGCCCCATCCATGTGCACGATGGGGCTGTATATGGTTCTATGTTGTGACCGGTTTGCCGATGTTATCGTCTGAAACGATGCCCGCCAGCCAACGCTGTAAATAGGTAACGTCAAGGATGGTCACTTCCTCGTCTCCATCGACGTCCGCGAGCTTGTCATTAACGGTATTCGGAATACTGATCCCTGCCAGATGTCTTTGTAACAGCGTCACATCGATGACCGTGACCTCTTCGTCACCATCGATATCGCCGAGGATCCCCGCGGGTTCGGTCGGCTGCTGTTCCGCTCCGTAGATCACCGCGATACCCGTGGTGCCGACATGACCGGTGATCGTTTTGTCGGTAACAGTAAAGGTGTTGCCGGAGACCTTATCGACATAGGTACCCACAGGCACCATGGTGTTGGTATTGTTGACCGAAATATCGGAATCATTGGTCTTTGACACGATCACCGCGCCGCCCTCTCGCAGAACGGCATAATAGGTGCTGCCGCCGAGGACCTTTTCGCCCTTGCCGACCATGGCGTTATGGAACTGATTGACCGCCGTGATCTCGTCACTGGTGAAGTGGGTGCTGCCCTTTACGCCGTAGTTGATGGACTGGTGCGCCGTCTGGAAGGGTCTGGAGAGATAGAGTGTCTGTGAATCCGCTCTGGCGGCGAGAAGCGCAAATGCCTTATCGACGGTATTCTGATCCAGATTCTTTGTCCAGCCGCCGAAGTTGACCTCATTGGAATAGGAGTCGTGGCTCTCCGACCAGTTGACGATCTTGCTCGAAGCTACGCCCTTTCTGTTCCAGTTGCCGGTCGACTTGTAGGTCGTTTTATCCCTGACAGCCGACATCAGCGCCGCGCTGTAGACGGTATCCGAGACGCTGATGTACGAAGCGTACTCGTTGATCCAAGTGGTGTTATCGGCATCGGATGCGCCGTCCGCGGGTGAGCCGAGGATCTCGCCGTACTGGAACATATCGATCTGCGCCATCTTTGACCAGAACGCGCAGTTTTCGGAGGGAAGGGCGATATGCTTGGCGGCATCCCAGCGAATACCGTCAACGCCCGCGTTTTTGAGGCTGACGACCATATCGTAGACCATGTTCTGGATCGCGGTATTCTCGCTGTTCAGATCGGGCATACCGATATTCTTCTGGGTCGTCGAATAACGGTCGTCGGCGTTGCCGCGCGCGCCGAGGTTATGGAAATAGGTGGATTTATTGTTTTTGAAAACACTGTCGACAGCGTTCGCCAGATTGCCGTTGTCAGAGCCCGCTACGTGGTTGGCGACGACGTCAACGATGATCTTGATGCCGTAGCCGTGCGCTTCGTTGCACAAGGTCTGCAGATCGGAGTAGGAGCCCAGCTCGTTGCCTACCGTGAATTTGGTGGGCTGATAGAGCCAGTACCAATGACTGCTGCCGTCATGCGGCTGGAGCGGCGAGGTCTGGACGCTCGTAAAGCCCGCCGCCGCGATGTTAGGCAGCTCCGCCTTGATCTGCGCCAATGTCCAGTTGAAGCAGTGCAGGATGTTACCGTCCTCGCAGTTCTGCGGCAAGCCGTAATCCTCCGCCGTAGAAGTGGCGTCGATATCCTGCGCGGACACGGTGAAGCCGACCGACGTCAGACATAACGCGACCATGCTCAGTACAAGTATCATGCTGATAATTCTTTTTTTCATACATATCACCCTTTTCATGTTAATTATCCTATACTCAAATAATAACAAGCCGACTGATAAAAGTCAACAGGATTTTTCATTTGAGTGTCACACTTCAAGAGGTAATGTGTATATACGAATGGAAACGATATCGAATCGGCTTTTGGGTGGTTTTTTCAACAAAACGAAAGAATCCTTTTTTCTCGTCAAAAGCCCCGGATCGTATTGAAGGAGGATGAAGTATGAATCGAACACAAAACGGCCCTGCCTACACCTCATTGGAACAGATTTATCATCAATATAAAGACATGGTCTATTCCATCGCGCTTGCTGCCGTACAGAACCCCCGCGATGCGGAGGACATCACACTGTACACCTTCCGTGAAGCGCGCAATATCCTAAACGCGGATCCCTCCGCAAAGCACATCGCGTCACAGCTTTTGGATATCGTGTCTGTCGAAAGCCTGCGCACGGTGAGCAACCGCGACAACGGTATCCCCTATATTAACACGCAGAACAACATCATCGGCAACGAAGCGGATGACTTCATGCTGCCGCTCGAATACGCACAGCGCAGCGATCTGCAAGCCCGCCTGATGCAGGTGATCAACGCCCTGCCCATTTATCAGCGTATGGCGCTGGTGATGTATGTATACAACCACCTGACTGTCCGCGCGGCAGCGGCGGCGATGAGATGCTCAGAACAAACCGCTCTCTCACATCTTTGCACGGCAAAGGCGACCGTCAAGCAACAGCTCGAGGAGATCGCCTATCGCAGCGGCGAATACTTCAACAGCACCGAGATGATCCCGTTCAATCAGGTCTATACGGGATTGATCGCGGGTCAGGCGATGTCCTCTCAGTCAGCCTCCTATATTTGGGACGCGCTGCAGCAGACCGCCGACCGCGGCGAAGCCTATGCCGCTCCTCCCGTACAGCCAAAGGGTATGTCGACCGGCTCAAAGATCGCGTTGTGGCTGTCGGCGGCGGCTTCCGTACTGGTGCTGGTCACCGTTTGCGCCGTGATCGGATTTTCGCCCAAGGCGAGCACCAAAACGCCTTCCGCAACAGAGATCGAGACCGTCGTGGTCGTAGAGACCACCGCGCCGTCCTCTTCTTCCAAAACGACCTCCTCCGCGCCGAGAGACCCCAAAGAACCCCGACAGCCTCAACCGGAAAGACGTCCCGAAAGGGAACCGAAGAGCAGCAGTTCGAGCAGCAAGAGCAACAGTTCGAGCAGCAGTAAAAAGAGCAGCTCAAGCAGCAGTAAAAAGAGCAGTTCGAGCAGCTCCTCGTCGAGCAGTACGCCGAGCAGCAAGGCAGAGGACAATGAGGAACTCACCGATTCCGAAATCCTCGCGAAGATGGCGGGCACATACAACGAACAGAAATCCGCAGCGACAGATGATTTCAATACGATGCAGATCAAATCCGACGGTTCCATCAGTCTTTTCAACCTGAGTTTTATGACCAAGGATAATACCACCGGCTATCGATACGCGACCATCTCCAATCTCACCACAAAGAAGAAGGGCATTTACAGCTTTACCGCCTCCAACGGCGACGCACCCCTCTCGGGCACCAAGTTCACCTACTACTCCGCCGGAACAGCGATCTCCGATCTTCCGTTCACATCCTCGTATTTTGAGACCGACGGAAGCGTTTTGAAAAAAGCGGTCATCGTCGACAACAGTAAAGCAGTCTACAAGTAACACATCCGCATCGGTTTTCAGCGACGTAAATACTCACAGATAAGGGGCGACCGATCCCCTTATCCAAATCAAGGAAGGTTCCCATGAATTCTTATATCTATTCACTGATACTCAACGCCAAGCAGGGTGATCTCAAGGCGTTGGAACAGCTCTATATCAAATACAAAGACAGCGTATACGCGCTGGCGCTTACTACGACAAAGAGCGCCAAAGAAGCCGAAGAAGTGACTCGCCTGACTTTTATGCAGGTATGCGATCATATCGCCTCCTTAGAGGATCCCAACAGCTTTGACGTTTGGCTGCAGTACATCGCGCTGAACGAAAGCAACACCTTTCACCGCAACAACAGCCATTCCGACGAGCGCGAGTCGCCCGGCAAATACGAACAGCGGATCGAGGATGACTTTTTCCTGCCGCAGGACTACATCGAGCGCTTTGACCTCTCCTATCGCCTGAGGATGATCATCGAAGGTCTGCCGAAGATCAGACGACAAACACTGATCCTCTCGCTCTATGACAAGCTCGCTCCCATTGAGATCGCACAGATCATGGGCTGTACAGAAGAGGAGATCGTCACCCGCATCCGCTGTACAAAAGGTCACATCAAGACGGAGATAGAGGATCGTGAGCATGAGACCGGCGAGAAGTTTTCCAATGCCACGCTGGTTCCCTTTGACAACGTCTATTCCTCTCTGATCCACTCGCGCGTGATGTCGGCGGAGACGGCGGCTCAGATCTGGAAGCAGATCCGGGCATACGCGGAGTCGGAGCGCGGTATCTGCGCCGGCAAAAAAAGGATGTCCGTCGGCGTCAAAGCGATGATCGCCGCGTCGATCGCGATCATCGTCATCTGTGCCGGGATCATCACACTGCTTTTAGCGGGTCCGTCGTTCCGGGCAAATAAGGCAGTCAGATCCGACACGGCTGAAACGACCGCCGCCACCGAAGCGGCAACGCAGGCTCCCGCGACATCTGTCGTATCCGACGCTGCCGACACAGTCACGGAAAAAACGTCTGATTCTCCCAATCCGGAACCTGTACCGGAGGAAAAATCCGTATCGGAACCCGAAGAGCAAGAAACTCCCGCGTCAAACGATAACAGCGAGCTCCTCTCCACGATAGCGGGATCCTATTATATGCCTCAGATGGCAGGATACACACATGTTTCGTTGGGGATCGAAAACGGTACCGTCACACAACACGTCTTCGGCGGCGGTGCAGAGCCCATTAACAAAAGTGAATCCGGCGAGATCAACTCGGTCAGTAAAGTCAGCGACACTGTGATCCGATATGAATCATCCTCCGGCGCCGCCTTCAGCGGAACCTATTACGGCGCCGATACGCCGCTGTCACAGGTACCCTCTTCGACAATCGAATATCTGTCCGGATTCAATCGTTATAATCTTTCCGGCGATACGCTCGGGATCACCATCGTCGTCGACGATCAAAACACCTGTTATGTCAAGAACGAATGAACAATCCGCCCTATAGTAAAATCCCCTTTCACACCAAAGGTGAAAGGGGATTTGTCATTATCGATTATTTGATGATCTTCGCGGTATACTTGTAGGCGAGCACACGGGTACAGGCTTCTTTGAGCTGAGCCTCGGTAATGGTACCGTCGTTGACCGCGGCGAGGATATCGTTATACGCGGTCGCGTAGTCGCGCACAAGGATCAGATCGTTGCCCGCGAGCACCGCCTGGACAGCGGGCTTCTTGCCGTCGGCATATGCGGAATAGTCGGCGTCGTCGAGCACATCGGTCATGATGATACCGGAGAATCCAACCGTATCACGCAGCTCTTTGTGCAGCGAGGGTGATAGCGCCGCCGTATGGTTGGGATCGATCTTCTGCACCACGACGTTCGACATCATCACGCAGTGAGCGCCGGCGTTCACGCCCTTCTTGAACGGCGTATAGTCCGTGTTGCGGATGGTATCGGCTTCACGGTCATCCATGACCGCTCCCACGCCGGTGTTGGCGCTGTCGGGGATGGTTCCGTATCCGGGGAAGTGCTGTAATACGATCGACACGCCGCGGGGCTGGTCGAACTTTGCCGCGTATTCGGCAAAGGAGGAAACGGTATCGACGTCGCCGCTGATGGAACGCGAATACATGATCTGGTCAGAGGAGGTCGCGAGGTCGATAACCGGAGTGAGGTTCATATTGAAGCCTGTTTCCTTGAGCAGGAGGGTCTTGCTCTCCTCCGCCTTTTCTACGCCCTGCAGCCCGCCGATGTCAAACTCCGTCCTCGGCGCGTTGAAGTCGTATTGCTCAAAGCCCGGCAGGTCGGAGATCGTCGTATTGGGACCGCCC
The DNA here is from genome assembly GCF_016680995.1 of Ruminococcus difficilis. The sequence goes on from NZ_JAEQMG010000163.1 coordinate 91,203, forward strand.
TCTTCCTGCGCTGCTAAGATCGGCTTTGTTTTGAGATCCTTCGCGGCGGCGGTCAGGGTCGCGGGGATCTGCTCTTTTGTCATCCCCTGAAAATTCTCTTTTGTGAACAGCATACCCGCCAGCGAATACTGCTTCATCTGTGCCGCTGCGGTAGTGGTGTCGGGACAGATGCCCATGATCAGCTGACCGACCATCTCTTCCTTTGACATAGAGGAAACATAGGTATCCGCTTGACTCTTGCCGCTCTCAAATACGTCGGAGGAACCTACTGCCGTATCGTCGCGTTTGGCGTTCGCCTCGGTGGGCGCTTTGACGGGAGCTTTGGTTTCTTCCACCGCCTCGACCGCCTCGGTCTCTGCCGCTTTCTCGGGCTGCTTTACCTTCATATAATGAAACAGCGCGATACCGAACGCGAGAACCGCGACCAGAACCAACGCAACGGATATGATCACAAATTTTTTCATGGAGCGCCTCCTGTTACGCCGTGTCTCCCGCTTTGCGGGAAAGGGCTTTGCCGTCGCGGCGTAAGAGTAATACTGATACTGACATTTTATCACACGGCTCTGCTCTTTTCAACAATTGTTGCCAAAGTGTAATTATTTATCATGATCGCTCATGACAGCAAAACAGCTCCCCCGGTCGGGAGAGCTGTCAACGTGTTGATATACTTTTCAATGTGTCACTTGAACGGACACATATGTCTGCCGAAGGATCATAATGCGCCGCCTTTGCAGCCGGAGCGCATTATTTTTTGAGACCTTCGGGAACTTCTGCCAGCGGCGTATAGAACACATGGAGCATCGTCTTGATCGTTTCTTCATTGGTCACGCGCATCTCGGCGTATTCGCCCTTGGTGATCGGACCCTTGAGGCTGACGTATTCGATATCCGAAGAATTGCGGAGCTTTGTCACCGCCGTAGAAGCGATATAGGTGATCTTAGCCAGATCGAGCGAGGAGTCGGAGTTGACCTTGATCTCATTATACAGCTTCGTGATCACGGAGATATCCTTCTTCGCGGCGGGTATGATCGAGCTCATAAACGCACGGATGTACTCCTGCTGACGCTGCATACGCTCATTGTTGGAATCGAGCTTGCTCGTATCACGCGAACGCACATAGACGTCCGCCTCCTTGCCGTGCAGGGTGACCGTTTCACCTTCGTTGATGGTACGGCCGTCGATCGGCGAGGTGAAGGTCATCGACGACACCAGCGTCACGCCGCCGATGGTATCGTTGAGCGTGACCAGCGCTTTCATATTGATCGCAAAGTAATTCTTGAGAGGCAGTCCGTAGAACAGCCGGGACAACGACTTTGTCGTATTCTCGCCGCCGTGAACCTTTCCGCCCGCGTAGGCGTAAGAGTACGCGATCTGCAGCTTTTGGGTCTCGATAAAATCGCCCAGATCGGAATACAGATCCACATCCGCCATCGTATCACGCGATACGCCCAGTATCTTCATGGCGCCGGTCTCGGTATCGATCGACATAGTATAGATCGCGTCGGACATCTCCATCGCGGTATTGTCGCCCGAGATGCCTTCATCCACGCCGATAAAGACGATATTGATGAGGTTCTCGTTCAGCTGATAGGACACGCCGTTATAGGTGATCACACGGCCGCTGTTATCCGCCTTGACGATCTGGTTGCCCTTTTCATCAGCGGAGGGCGTCTCGACGTCGAAGCCGTCATAATCGTGCATACTGAGGCGGCCGATCTCTCTGAGGATCAAAAAGGTGCCCGCAAAGGCGATCATCAGCGCCAAGATCGCCGAGACGGCTATGATCACAACCTTTTTCCAAGTTGCGAGATGCTTGAACTTATGATGATGGTGGCGATGTCTTTTTTTATGCTTTTTGCCTTTCTTCCTTTTAACGAAGATGTATCCCTCGTCCGCCTGTGCCTGTTCCTCCGCGGAGGCGGTCTTGGTGTTGCCCGAATGGGTGGAAACATGCCTGCGGCTGTTGTGCTGCTTGAATGTTTCCTTCGGAACAACATAGTCAAAGGACTCGACCGGCAGGATCACGGTTTTGTCGACGTATTCGCCGCTTCGGGTATCGGACGCCAGTTCGATCTCTTCCCCGTTCGGCGAGGCGGTCGTTTTTGCCACCGCGGTATCTTCCCGCGCCTGCGGTATTACAGGCTCCCGGTGTTGCGTGCCTTTTGCGGCGCGCTTCACCTGTGCCCGATAACGACGGGGCTGATCAGTCATGTTGTCTTGTTGCTTCATCCACCAGCACCCCCTGTACCAGATATCGTGTATCCGACGGACCGCTTGTACATGTGCTCAACGTCAGGATCTTGTTATCGGTCGTGAGAGTGACGCCCTCGCGCACATTCGCGTCGATAGCATGAGGATCCAGCGTTTCATCCAGATAGCTTTGGAATACTTCGTCATTCGCGAAGTTGTTCGTGTTCAGGATGTGTCTGTCATCGTAGGTATAAGCGGAATAGATCAGATAGGTGAACACCTTGTCCTTCGTCAGGACAAAAGCAGTATTATTCTGGTCAAAGAACTCCTTGTTCCCGAAATTGTGCAGGGTAGCAAACATCGTGCCGTTGAGCATATTATGCCCGTACATCACGGTGACTCTGTCGTGCATATCGGGACTGTTCTTGATCTCGGAATAGATCGTGCCCGAGAACTGATACTGGCGGTAGACATTGTTCTCCAGATAAAAGCTGTCGTCGCCGTCGGAGGTACTGCGGGCAACAGGGTAATCCACGGCGGTGTTCGGGATATAGATCCACGCGTAGACGTCGGGATTGATCTCCATCAGCTCATCAAAGCTGGGCTGGTAGTCATTCAGCACGGCGGGCTGATGACCCCACGCCTCTGTCGCGCCTGTATAAACTTCTGACTCCGTAGGCTCCGCCGTGGGTCGCTGCGTCGAGGCAGTCGTTTCATCGCGGGTGGCAACCGTCGGAAGCACCTCGCCGTTGATGTCCGGTTGATTGAAATAGCGGATCAGGAATATCACCGCGCCGATTATGACAAGGATACAAACGCAAAGCAACGCGATCCACTGAGGCTTTTTGATTTTTTTCATAATAACTCCATTCGGGAGGGAACAAACAAGGATTCACTCCCCCATATTAAATCAGTATATTATTATACCCCTATCTTTCTCTGTTGTCAAATCCATTTATCTATCATCTTTGACAAAAGCCGCGGGATATTTGACCCATCAACTAATCACTAAGCACTGATCACTGATCACTAAATAAAAAAGAGGCCGTCAAACGACGACCTCCGATGAATGAAGATTATTCTGCTTTCTTCTTTTTGCTCAGCATGACGTTGGTCAGGATACCGAGGATCAGCGCGCACGCTACGGTGGTGACGGTGATGGTGCCGAAGGTCAGGATGAATCCGCCCACACCGGTGATCAGGATCACGGAAGCGGTGAACAGGTTGCGGTTATCGTCCAGATCGACCTTCTGGAGCATCTTCAGACCGGAAACGGCGATAAAGCCGTACAGCGCGATACATACGCCGCCCATGACGCAGCTCGGGATGGTGCTCAGGAAAGCGACAAACGGAGCGATGAAGGAGATGATGATCGCCTCGCACGCGGTCACGATGATCGTGCTGACAGAAGCGTTCTTGGTGATCGCGACACAGCCGATGGACTCACCGTAGGTGGTGTTGGGGCAGCCGCCGAAGACCGCGCCTACCATCGAGCCGATACCGTCGCCCAGCAGGGTCCTGCTCAAACCCGGATCCTCTAAAAGATCATGCTCGATGATGGAGCTGAGGTTCTTATGATCGGCGATATGCTCCGCGAATACAACGAACGCGACCGGGACATACGCCGCGGCGATGGTGCCGATATAAGCGCCGTTGACCTCGCCGAACGCGCCGAACGCCTTGAGGAAGGAGAAGTCGGGCACCGCGATAAAGCTTGAGACGCCGATCACCTTAAAGTTGTTGATCAGCGCGGAATAGTCGATGACCATCAGCGCCGCGTTACCGGTAGCCTTACCGATAAAGTAGAAGATCGTCGCCACCAGATAGCCCGCCAAGATACCGATGATGAACGGTATCAGCCGCGCCATCTTCTTGCCGTATACGGAACACAGCATGACGACCGCCAGGGTCACCAGACCGCAGATGATCGCGACATAAGGAGAGCCGGGCTGGGTGGCAGCGGTCAGATTGCCGTTCTCATCCGGAGTCAGCGTGATGCTCTCGTTGACAGTACCGTCATCGTTGACGGCAACGTAAGAAGAGGCGATCGTGCCGTCTTCATTGATGGTGCCCACCTCGACCGCCTGTACCTGTGCCATATCGACAGGAGCGGTATAATTCACCTTGCTCAGATCGCCGATCGCGTTTCCGGCAAGCGAAAGACCGATGATCGCAACGATCGGGCCGATAACAACAGCGGGCATGATCTTGTTGATCCACTTGACGCCGGCAAATTTAATGATCAGCGCGATCACGACATAGACAAGTCCCGCGAGCGCCGCACCGATGATCAGACCGACATAGCCCAGCGCCGCGCTTGCCGCGCCGCTGAACGCCGCGAACATCGCGCCGAGGAAGGCGAACGAGGAGCCGAGGAAGACAGGGCTCTTTGCCTTAGTGAACAGGACATACACCAGCGTACCGATACCCGCGCCGAACAGCGCCGCGGAGGTACTCATTCCGTTGCCAACGATCATCGGAACAGCGATGGTCGCCGCCATGATCGCCAACAGCTGCTGGAACGCAAAAATGATAAGCTGACCGAATTTGGGCTTATCCTTTACGTTGTAGATCATTTTCATTTTGGATTTCCCCCTTGAAATATATTTAGTAGGGACGGGAAATGCCCGTCCGCGGACGATCGATGATCGTCCCTACAAAAAGGCTTATTTGCTATACAGTTTTACCGCGTTCTCTCCGTCTGTTTCCCGCAGTCGCACCGCGACCACCTCATCGAGCGAGGTGGGGATGTTCTTGCCGACGTAGTTCGGGCGGATCGGCAGCTCGGTATGGCCTCTGTCGAGCAGCACACACAGCTGGACCTTGGACGGTCTGCCGAGCTTCATCACCGCCTCGAGCGCGGCGCGCGCGGTACGGGAGGTGTAGATGACGTCATCCACCAGTACCACGATCTTGTCCTCCACACTGAAGTCGATATTGCTGCCCTTGACCTCGGGCATCTCGCCGACGCGGGACAGATCGTCGCGATAGAGCGTGATATCCAACTCGCCCACCGGAACGCTCACGCCCTCGATGGACGCGATATGGCGCTGCAGGCGCTGTGCCAGCGGTACGCCGCGGGTGCGGATACCGATCAGGCAAACGTTATCCAGTCCGTGATTCTTTTCGATGATTTGATGTGAGATCCGCTTGAGCGCTCTGTCGATGTCCTCTCCCGACATCAGTTCAGCCTTATATTCCATAAATACCTCGTTGTTAATGATAGGGTTTTTGCAGTCGATACATTAATTGGGTACGGGCAAAGCCCGTCCGCCGTTATTCATTCTTCAGTGTTCAGTCTTCAGTTTTCAGTCACTAAAATATGCCTCATCCGGACGCGGACAAGGCATAGTTATACTGGGATATCAAAACCAACCTTGTCGGCATCTCTGTACCGACTTAAAAGTTATCGTTGGATATCATACTACTTTTTTTCTTTTCTATAGTGATAAAATAGAATTATAACGCATTTTTGTGCATTTTTATGTCATCCGCCGGATCGAGGATAAAAACGCCGTTCCTTGACATCATTCCCCGATTCTTGTATCATATGGAACGAAAAACAAAGCATTTTCCGGATCAACGGGGCGTGAGCTGTAATGAAAAAACGCCCTTGAAACGGAACGACAGAGGGTAATATGAGAAAAAAACAAGTGCTGTCGTCGGCTCTGCTGCTGACGGCGGCGATCATATGGGGCTTCGCGTTCGTCGCGCAGGAAAAGCTCAGCGACACCGTACCGCCGTTCACCGTGAACACGATACGTTCGCTGATCGCGTCGGTCGCGCTGATCCCTGTCGCGGCGGTGACAAGACATATCAAGGGAAAACCGCTGCGCGAAGATAATCCCGCCGACCGTAAAAAGCTCATCAAAGCGGGCATGATCTGCGGCGTGATGCTGTGCGTCTCGGTCAACCTGCAGCAGTTCGGTATCTCCCTATATCCCGCGGGAGCGCCCGCCTCGGCGCACAGCGGCTTTTTGACCGCGCTGTACATCATCTTTGTCCCGCTGTTCGGACTGTTCCTGCACAAAAAGCCGGGGCTGTTCGTCGGGATCGCGGTCGTGCTCGCGGTCATCGGACTGTACTTTTTATGTCTGTACGACGGCTTCGGAGCGCTGTACACGGGCGATATCGTCGTGCTGATATGCGCTATGGCGTTTGCCGTGCAGATCCTGTGCGTTGACCGTTACATCGGCGAGGTGGACGGTGTAAAGCTCAGCTCGCTCCAGTTTTTGGTCACGGGAATTCTGTCCGCGATCCTCATGCTGATCTTTGAAAAGCCCGATATCCCGGCGATCCTCGCGGGATGGGCGCCGCTGCTGTACCTCTCGATCTGCTCGAGCGGCGTCGGCTATACCCTGCAGATCATCGGTCAGCAGTACGCCTCCAATCCGTCGCTCGCGTCCATATTGATGAGCATGGAAAGCGTATTCGCCGTACTCGGCGGCGTGATCTTCCTGCACGCCGTACCGAAGCCCAATGAATGGATCGGCTGCGGGATCATGCTCGCGGCGATCATCATCGCCCAGCTGCCGCAGGAGCTGTTGAAGCGTTCCGTGCGAAAAGAATCATAACCGCACACCTGTCGGCGGTTCGTAATGACAATGATAAAAGCCCTTCCGAGCGGAAGGGCTTTGTTGTTATCAGATATTGAGATCGCCGCGTCGTCGGCGCTATCGCCGAATTCTTGCAATAATGTATCTCACTGACGCTCGATCAATTAATGCAATCCCTCAGTTTTTTATCGGTTTGAGCCCTCCTAGCGGAGGCAGCAGACCCTTTTGTCCGCGTTGCGGACATTTCCCCTAGTAGGGGAATCTCCTTTCCCAAAGGGAGCCTTTAGGCGATTCATCAAAAGATGGTAATCGTGGGGGTCGCCGCGGGATCGAGCCAGCCGAGGATGATACCCAGCGCGTTTTCGGAGATGCCCACGCCGCCGTAGGTCGGCTCGGAGGCAACGTGCAGGAAACGCGCGCAGCCCTTGGTGGTGTCCACGGGATCGCGGTTATAATCGAATACAACCGCGTAAGGATAGGACTTGGTATACTCGTACAGCTGCTGGCAGGAGGTGTAATCCACCGGCGAGGACGCGTCGACCAAACGATTGTAGTTGACGGACGCGGGGTCGGTGACCCAGTTCATCCCGTACTGGATCTGGTAATAATCCAATTTGGTGCCGGGGTTCATGTTCGTGCCCATCGCGTACTCGATGTTAAAGGTGCCCTTGGGGGTGGTATCGTCGGCGGGGCCTACGTTATCCGAAGTGCCGCCCGTGCCGACAAAGCCGTCTAAGATATCGAACTGGCGGGTCCACTGGCCGTCAGCCGCTTTCTCATAGAAATACACCTTAGCGGAGGTTCCCTGACTTTCGACGAAGATTGCCTGTGTGCCCTTGAGATCTTCCGCCTTGAGGTTTGCCGCGGTGAGCAGGCGGTTGATATCATCGCCCTGGTCGCCGACAGCCTGCGTCGGCTGCGGTGCTGCCTCGGTCTCCTCGGGGACGCTCACCACCGCGGGAGGCGCCGCCTCCTCGGTCGCGAGAACAACGCCCATCGTCTCGGATTCGGACAGCGGAAGCGCCGACGGATGGAAGGTCGTGTCGAGGAAGGAATAGATCTTGTCGCCGAAGGTGAATACCAGTACCAGCGACGCTAAGATGAGGAAGGTCGCGACGCCGATCAAAATCGACGCGCGGTTGGATGACCCGCCGCGCTTGGTTTTGTAATTATGCGGGCTGTGATAGCGGGATTTATATCTCCTGCGATTCGATGTTTTGTTGTTTTTATACTCCATATTGATCCCTGTCTTTGTTGGTAATGTTTCTGTTTTTTATGTCATGCGCAAAAGCAGCGCCGTAGTATTATCCATACCGCCGCGGTCAAGCGCCGCGTCGGTGAGCGCGCGGGCGAGCACATCGAGATCCATCCTGTCGTCGATGATCCGACAAATCTCATCGTCGCTCAGCATATCGGTCACGCCGTCGGAGCACAGCAGATACATATCGCCGGGCTTGAATTTTCCGCGCGCGGCATAGGGCGCTGCCTCATACCCTTCCGGCATACCGAAAAACTGCGTGATCGCCTTGGAACTGCCGCTGAGCGCGACATGCTCCATCGACAGCTGCTCCAGCTCATGCCCCGAAAGGCGGTAGATACGGCTGTCGCCGGAATTGAGGATAAAGATATCTTCGCTGTGAACCTGCAGCATCGCGGCGGTGGTACCCATCAGCACCAGCGAACGCGCCTCGGTCTCCTGACAGATCGCGTTGTTGATCCGCGCGGCAAGCGGCTTTAAGTATTCTTGATACGCGTCCTTTGAACGGGTAAACACCAGCGACTCCGTCGCGGCGACATAGGACGCGACCTCGCCGCACGCCTCGCCGCCCATGCCGTCAAATACCGCAAAAAGCTCGTTGGCGTCGGCGTCGACCTTGCCGCTGAACGCGACGTCTAAAACGGAGTTGACGTCGTCACGGATGTGACCGGCACAGTAGAAATTGTCTTCATTATTTTTTCTGATTTTTCCCATGGAACACACAACGGCGTATTCCACCCTGTTCTTATGCACGGTACTCACCTCTTTGATCGAAGTCGGATCGCAGATCATTCTGCCGGGGTCAGCTGAGCCGCTGCGAAAAATGTGTCGGGAATCGCAACCTCGGCGTTCGCGAAATCGCTCATCTTACATTTGAGCCCGTAGGAACTTCCCTCGGTCGTGACGGTCATCTCAAAGGAAGACATATATCCCGCGGGGTCTACTACGAACGAGGCGGTACATTTCGTGTTCTCCAGGATCGTCTTGTTTGCCTCAAACAGCGCGACGAATTTATCATAATCCGTGGCGCGGTAAAAGATCGAAGCGCCTTCATTCTTGATCATCGAGAACAACTCATAGATGTTGATATCATAAAGGTAACGCGTGCCGTCCTCTGCCTTTTCGGTTTTGATCGTCGCGATCGAGCTGTTGGTCGAAAGGCGCTTTCTCAGCACGCCGACAGCGCTGTTCAACTCACGGGCAGAATAATCCGACGTCAGTCCCGTAAAGCGCAGGAAGGCGCCCGCGTCAAATCCGCCGGAACGGAATGCCTTATCAAAATCAAAAAAGTCCTGTACACTATCGGTACATTCACGGATGTTCCATTTGTTGTTGTAATAACTGCCCTTTGCCGCGCTCTTGTCATACGCATAGACCGCTCCGGTATAAGTGTAGCTGTTATAATCCGATTCATACAGAGATTTGACCGAATGCTTGGAGCGATCGACAGCGATATCGCCCGTATGGCTCATCATCGGCTTGTCGTCCTCTGTCACCTCGATCTCATAATGAAACGAGGTGGAGAAATCCTTGGACAAAGCGCCGATAAAACGGCTCATCGGGTTGGTGCTCGAGGAATACATATAGATACCGAACACGATCAGCCCGACGATGACCACGCCGACCGCGGCATAGATATAGCTCAGATGCGTCTTGATCCAGTCGCGGCGACGGATCGCCAGCGCCTCTTCGATGGCGTCCATCTCCTTGATGGGAGCACGCGGCTCGCTGACGTCGAATGCCTCGAAATCGGCATAATCATCCTCCGGATACTCATACTTCAAATCATCTATATCCACATCGTCCTTCACAACGGTATCATCCGTCAATCGGGCGTTTTCCGCGTCGCGTTCATCTACCACATCGAATTCTTCTCTTTCAAAATACGGGTTATTCTTTTCGTTATCTGCCAAATATATCCCCTCTTTTCCTGCCGGGAAAAACGGTCACGGTCGTCGATAATCGCGGGTTTAACGCGATTTTTTCTTGTTGACGATCCGCACGATTGAATTTCTCATACTGACCCTATTATACATATATATTGCTATTATAGCAAAATAAGTATTTCTTTGTCAATATGCCGAGAATATTTTCACAAACTATTGAAATAACGTTCATAAAACGTTTATAATAGAAACGAACAGTATATTCAGTATTTCCGAAGAAGGTGTTATTATGAAAAAAAGGCTTATCTCTCTTCTGCTGATCGCGGCATTGACCCTCAGCGTTTTCCTCGGTGTGTCCGTCAGCACGGCGGCGGCACAGCTGTACGGCGACGCTGACGGCGATGATGACGTCACGATCCTCGACGTCACGACGATCCAGCGCGCCTTGGCGGGGGTCATTCAGTTAGATGAGGATGCGCGGACGCGCGGCGATGTTGACGCGGATGACGAGCTGACGATCCTTGACGCGACGATGATCCAGCGCTATCTGGTCGGCGTGATCAACCAATTCCCTTCCGGCGAGTTCCTGCCGACGCAGGCGCCCACTATCGCTCCGACAGAGGCGCCGACACAGGCTCCCACAGAAGCTCCCGACGAGGTGACGAAAGTGAAAAACAATATTCCGATCCACTTTACCAATAACAAGAACTGGTCGGCGGTCTATGCCTATCTCTTCAACAGTGAAACCGGCGCGATACAAAAAGCGTGGCCCGGCATGGCGATGACAAATCCCGTTACCAACAGCTACGGCGAAAAGGTCTACGGCATGAACGTTGACGTCACACAGTATGACCGTGTGATCTTCAACAACGGCGCGCAGATCCAGACGACCGATCTGCCCGTTACCAAAGCAAACTCCGGCTATTTCATTCAGGCAAAGGCGTCCGGCAGTAAATATCTTGCGGGCGTTTACCCCTATGGTCAGAACAATGAGGGAACCATCAAGACCGTCAGCTTTGACTATCCCGACGGCTACAAAAAGAATGTCTATATCTGGCTGCCCGAGGGTTACAACGCCGCCGACACGAGCAAGAAATACTCCGTGCTGTATATGTGCGACGGTCAGAACCTCTTCGGTCAGGCGACCACCCTGTCGGGCTATGAGTGGGAATGTGATGAGAGCGTTCTCTCCCTCATGCAGAACGGCGGCGACGGCGTGATCGTGGTCGGTATCGCCTGCGGTAATACCGAAGCACGCCGCAACCATGAGCTGACCCCCGACCTCGGCGAGGTCGCGACCGTTGCAGGTGAGGATATGAGCACCTTCAAAAACGGCGGCGGCAAGGTATTCTCCGACTTTGTGACCGACACCGTCATCCCCTATGTCGAGCAGAATTACAACACCAACTCCATCCGCGGCATCGCGGGCTCGTCCTCCGGCGGTATCGAGGCGTTCTACATCGGCATGGAGAACATGGACAAGTTCCGCTATGTCGGCGCTCTCTCCCCCGCCTTCATCCTCTACAATCAACCGGTATGGGATAACTATCTCGATACCCTTGACTTCTCGGGCAACACCCCGCGCATCTACTTCTTCTGCGGCAACAGCGCCAATGATCAGCTCGAGCAGGCATTATACCCCAACGCTACGGCGATGGAGGGCTGGATGGCGGCGCACGGCTATCCCGCCGATAAGATGATCACCAAGACAGATTCCGACGCGACTCACAGCGAGGGCTTCTGGGCACTGTACTTCCCGGAGATGCTCAGTTGGGGGATGGACCTGTAATAATTAGGAATTAGGAATTAGGAATTGATCCCGTCTTTCCATTCATCAAATAACAAAGAGGTGCTGACGAAAAAGTCAGTACCTCTCTTTTCTTTCAATAGATCTCTCCCTTCGGTCGATCAATTTATTCAATCCCTCAGTCCCCATTCGGGGACAGCTCCCTTTACCAAAGGGAGCCTGTAAAAAGACGAATTGATTGCAGCTATCCTTTCATCGAATAACAAAAGAGGTACTGACGTAAAAGTCGGTACCTCTCATTTTTATGTGGTTTTCAGTTTCAGAAATTCCTAATTTCTAATTCCTCATTCCTAATTGAATCAGACCTTCGGGCCTGCTGCTACCAGCGCCTTACCGGCTTCATTAGTAGTGTACTTCTCAAAGTTCTTGATGAAGCGCTCCGCCAGATCCTTCGCCTTGTCGTCCCATTCCTTGGGATCGGCGTAGGTATCTCTGGGATCGAGGATGCCGGTGTCTACGCCGGGCAGCTCGGTCGGAACCTCAAAGTTGAAGTAGGGGATGGTCTTGGTGGGAGCGTTCTTGATGTCGCCGCCGAGGATCGCGTCGATGATGCCGCGGGTGTCCTTGATGGTGATGCGCTTGCCGGTGCCGTTCCAGCCGGTGTTGACCAGATACGCCTTCGCGCCGCTCTTCTCCATGCGCTTGACCAGCTCCTCAGCGTACTTGGTCGGATGCAGCTCGAGGAACGCCTGACCGAAGCAAGCAGAGAAGGTGGGAGTCGGCTCGGTGATGCCGCGCTCCGTGCCCGCCAGCTTTGCGGTAAAGCCGGAGAGGAAGTAGTACTGGCACTGCTCGGGAGTCAGGATGGATACGGGAGGCAGTACGCCGAACGCGTCAGCGGACAGGAAGATGACGTTCTCAGCCTCGGGGCCGGCGGAAATGCCGTTGACCTTCTTCGCGATCTTCTCGATGTGCTCGATCGGATAGGAGACGCGGGTGTTCTCGGTCACGCTCTTGTCGTTGAAGTCGATCTTGCCGTTTTCATCGACGGTTACGTTCTCGAGCAGCGCATTGCGCTTGATGGCGTTATAGATATCGGGCTCGGATTCTTTATCCAGACCGATGACCTTCGCGTAGCAGCCGCCCTCAAAGTTGAAGACGCCGTTGTCATCCCAGCCGTGCTCATCGTCGCCGATCAGCAGACGCTTGGGGTCGGTGGACAGAGTGGTCTTACCGGTACCGGACAGACCGAAGAAGATAGCGGTGTTCTTGCCTTCCATATCGGTGTTGGCGGAGCAGTGCATGGAAGCGATGCCCTGCAGGGGCAGGTAGTAGTTCATCATAGAGAACATACCCTTCTTCATCTCGCCGCCGTACCAGGTGTTCAGGATGACCTGCTCACGAGAGGTGACATTGAAGATCGCCGCGGTCTCGGAGTTGAGCCCCAGCTCCTTGTAGTTCTCGACCTTCGCCTTGGAAGCGTTGTAGCTGATGAAATCAGGCTCAAAGCTCTTGAGCTCTTCCTCGGTGGGCTGGATGAACATGTTCTTGACAAAATGAGCCTGCCAGGCGACCTCCATGATGAAGCGGATCGCCATGCGGGTATCCTTGTTCGCGCCGCAGAAGCAGTCTACGACATAGAGCTTCTTGCCGGAGAGTTCCTCGAGCGCGAGCTTCTTGCACTCGTCCCAAGCCTTCTGAGAAGCCGGATGGTTATCGTTGGGATATTCGGGAGTCGTCCACCAAACGGTGTCCCTGGAAGTGTCGTCCATGACGATGAACTTGTCTTTGGGCGATCTGCCGGTGTAGATACCGGTCATGACGTTGACGGTGTCCAGCTCGGTGAGCTGGCCCTTATCGAAGCCTGTCAGCGCGGGATCCATCTCATCCTTGAAAAGCTGTTCGTACGAGGGATTGTAAACGATCTCCTGTACGCCGTTGATACCATACTTGGTTAAATCGATCATAAGTATACCTCCTGTTGCGGATAATATGGACTGTCGTTGCGAAGCCATCGACACACGTATCACACGCGTATGACACGCGTGTCGGGGCTGTGGCAATCTCGTCCTAATTACCCACTATAATATTACAAGATAAATTATCCTATATTTCAAGGCAAAAGTCAAGTACCCGCGAGAATAATAATGATACAGATGGGTATACATTCGAGGAAACATGTCAAAGATATGGACAGATACGCAGATTTGTGTAAAAAGCTGCCCCCGAGAGATCTCAGGGGCAACCAGATCGAAAGATATGGATTATACCAGCTTTGCGCTGATGGTCGCAACGCCGTCCTCGGTGACGCTGTCGCAGGCAAAGACAAGTTTTTTTGTCTCGGCTGTACCGTCGGTATAGGTGATTTTCGCTTCGACCGAAACACGCTCCAAAAGCGCGGCATAGAGGGTGCTTGAGCAATCTGCGATACTGAATTTGCTGTCGTCGTAATCCTCTTGCAAGGCAGGCATTTCCAGCTTTGCTCTCGCGTGGTCAAACCAATCGCGGATCGCCTGCCGCGTTTCCTTGGAGAGGGTCGTATCTGCGGTGTCGGCAGAAAATCCCAGAAGGGTAAACATCTTTTCGTCCTCTTCCACAGAGATGACCTCGGACTGGTTCAGGCTTTTCTTATTCTCGCCCTGTGCGCCGATACTTCCGTTTTTGACCGTGTAGAGAACGTCGTCAACCTTCTCACCCTCGACCCTGATATTAAAAGCAAAGCTGTAGGTCATCGTGACCTCGTCGTTTTCCTCATGGAAATCTCCGCCAACCCCGTTCAGCGTACCGACAGGAGTATAGCCGCTGTCGAATATTTCGGCGGCGTTCACGGTAATGATAAAGGGGCTTTCTTTCGGGGAAAGGGCGCTGATGCCGAATACCGCTCCGAATAAGAGTGCGAGCGCAAGCGACGCTGCGATAACGTTCCGCTTGATATGATTCGATTTTCTGTTTTTCATAGGGATGATCTTCTCCTTTTTTTCACTGTCCCTGACGGCGGACAGCATATGATCCACAACCCTTTCGGGTGCTTTGATGCTGTCCATCGTCTGTTCATACAGGCTTTTCTTCATTTTCTTTCCTCCTCAAGGATGGTTTTGAGCTTTTTGCGTGCACGCCGCAGGTCGGAGCTGACGGTGTTGGGGTTTATGCGCAGGATTTCGGCGATTTCTGAGATCGTGTATTTCTCATAGTAGTACAGATAGATGATGTTCCGCTGCTTCTTCGGCAGTTCGAAAATCTCCTCCATCACGAGCTCCTGCTCGGGAGCTTCAAGCGTCAGATGGTTTTCGAGACCCTCGGTGCGGGTCTGCCACACCAGCCGCCGAAAGCCGTTACACTTGTTGACGGTGATGCGGATCAGCCAGTATTTCACCCCTTCGTCGGTTTTGTCAGTGGGGCATTTGGTGATCAGCTCCGTCAGGACATCCTGAAGGATATCCTCCGCATCGGCGGGATTTTTCAGATTGTTCAGCGCGATGCGATAGATCATATCGGAGTAACTCCGGATATAGAATTCTGCTTTTTCGGTACCGAGTTTGATAAAGCTGACCTCCTTTCACCTATAACACGTTTTTGAACGGGCGTTTTCGTGCATTATGAAAATATTTTAACAAAAAGATTTTGTTGACAAATACCCCTATAGGGTATATAATGAGCGCAGAGATACCCCGAGGGGGGTATATGACGATACTGAAGAATGAAGAATGATTGTTTCTCCCTTTGGTCGATCATTAGAACAATCCCTCAGTCGCCCGACACGTATGTCAGGCGACAGCCCCCTTTACCAAAGGGAGCCCTATGGAATCCTGCGGATTCCGAATTTATATTGATGAATACACCATTTGATAAACCGAAAAAACGGAGGGTATTTTATGCCGTGTGAACACTGCTTATCACAGAAAAAAACCGAAAGAACAGAGGAAGAAAAGAAAAAGCTGATCAACCGCCTGTCCCGCATCGAGGGGCAGATCCGCGGGATCCGCAATCTGGTGGAGAACGACGCCTACTGCGTGGATATCCTCACCCAGAGCGCCGCGGCGAAAAACGCCTTTGCCGCCTTCAACCGCGAGCTGCTGCGCCGCCATATCGAGGGCTGCGTGGTGCGCGACATCAAAAACGATGAAGCGGATATCGACGAGCTGATGGACATCATCGGGAAGTTGATGAAATAAAAGGCTCCCTTTCCTAAGGTGCCCCCGTTGGGGGAATGTCCGAAGGACAAGGGGAGATTCCCCTGTTAGGGGAAATGTCCGCAAAGCGGACAAAAGGGTCGGCTGTCTTCGCAGAAGAAGCCGTTTCCGGCGAGGAAGCTGTCACTTGACGCTTGCGTCAGGGTGACTGAGGGTTGAAAAACGTATATTTGATGACTGTTTATCTTTCATCTTACCATACGCGACAACCCTCCGCCCCTTGACACGCGTGTCCGGGGCCACCTCCCTTAGAAAAGGGAGGCAAAAAGGGAGAATTGATATGGAACGCTATGATGTAGGCGGGATGAGCTGCGCGGCTTGTTCGGCGCGGGTCGAAAAGGCTGTCGGCAAGGTCGACGGCGTGACCTCCTGCTCGGTGAGTCTGCTGACCAACTCTATGGTGGTCGAGGGCAGCGCGAGCGCTGACGAGATCATCGGCGCTGTGGAACACGCAGGCTATACCGCCAAGGCACAAAACGCCGCGACAAAACAAAACAACAAAATAAAAATCGAAAAGCCAAACGAGGTCAAGCCGCTTGTTCAGCGCTTCATCATCTCACTCGTGCTGCTGCTCGTACTGATGTATTTTTCGATGGGGCACGTGATGTGGCGCTTTCCTTTGCCGCCGTTTTTTGAGGGCAACCCCATCGCGGTCGCGCTGGTACAGATGATCCTCAGCGCCGCGGTGATGATCATCAACAAGCGATTCTTTGTCAGCGGCTTCAAAGGGCTGATCCACCGCGCGCCGAACATGGACACGCTGGTATCCCTCGGCTCCGCGGCGAGCTTCATCTGGAGCGTTTACGAGCTGTTCATGATGACGGTAACAGAGGGTGAAGCGCGGATGAGCCTGCTGCACGGGCTGTACTTTGAATCCGCCGCCATGATACTCGTGCTCATCACGCTGGGCAAGATCTTAGAAGCGCACAGCAAGGGCAAGACCACCGACGCCCTGCAATCGCTGATGGACTTATCCCCGAAAACCGCCGTCGTGGAACGTGACGGAAAAGAGGTGGAGGTTCCGATCGAAGCGGTGAACATCGGCGATATCTTCATCCTGCGCCCGGGTATGAGCGTGCCGGTGGACGGCGTGGTCATCGAGGGCGAGAGCACGCTCGACGAAAGTATGCTGACGGGTGAGAGCATCCCTGTCGATAAGGCGTTGGACGCACAGGTCTACTCCGCGACCATCAACCAGAACGGCTACCTCAAATGCCGCGCCACCCGCGTGGGCGAGGACACGACCCTGAGTCAAATCATCCGCACCGTCTATGAGGCGTCCGCCACCAAAGCGCCGATCGCGCGTATCGCCGACAAGGTGTCCGGCGTATTCGTGCCGGTCGTCATCGGGATCGCGCTGATCACCTTCATTATCTGGCTGATCACCGGCGCAGAATTCTCCTACGCGCTCGAGCGGGGGATCTCAGTACTCGTGATCTCCTGCCCCTGCGCCTTAGGCTTGGCTACTCCCGTATCGATCATGGTCGGAAACGGCGTGGGCGCAAAGGCGGGCATCCTGTTCAAGAACGCCGAGGCGCTGGAAACCGCGGGCAAAACGCAGATCGTCGCGCTCGACAAAACCGGTACCATCACCAAGGGCGCGCCTGAGGTCACCGACCTTGTACCCGCCGACGGTGTGACCGAATCCGAGTTGTTGCAGATCGCGTACAGCATCGAAAAGCTCAGCGCCCATCCGCTGGCGGAGGCGGTCACGGCATACGCCGAGGAAAGAAACACCGCTGCTCTGCCCTGTGAGGATTTCCGGAATCTTTCGGGGCACGGGCTGTCGGGTGAGATCGACGGAGAGACCGTCTATGCGGGATCGCCGCGTTTCATCCGATCCAAAATCAAATTCAGTGAGGACAGCGAAAGAAAAACCAACGCGTTGGCAAGTGCGCTCGCGGGCGATGGAAAAACGCCGATGCTGTTCTCCAAGGGCGGCAGACTGCTTGGCGTGATCGCGGCGGCTGACGCCGTCAAGGATGACAGCAAGACCGCGGTCAGGGAGCTGTCCGAATTAGGAATCCGCACGGTCTTGATCACCGGCGACAACGAGAAAACCGCCGCAGCCATCGCAAACGCTGTCGGAATTGAAAAAATATACGCAAGCATATTGCCCTCGGGCAAGAGCGACATCATCAACGAGCTCAAGCACTACGGCAAAACCGCGATGGCGGGCGACGGCATCAACGACGCGCCCGCGCTGACCGCCGCGGACACCGGAATCGCCATCGGCTCCGGCTCGGATATCGCGATCGACTCGGCGGATGTGGTGCTGGTCGGCTCTAAGCTGACCGATCTGACCGCCGCGATCCGTCTGTCGCGCCAAACCCTGCGCAACATCCACCAGAACCTGTTCTGGGCATTCATCTACAACATCATCGGCATCCCGCTGGCGGCGGGGTTATGGATCCCGATCTTCGGCATCGCGCTGAATCCGATGTTCGGCGCGGCGGCAATGAGCCTGAGCAGTTTTTGCGTCGTCAGCAACGCCCTGCGGCTGAATCTGTTCGATCCGCACAAGCACAAAAAGAGTCACAAAACGGCTGTGGCATTGCCCGCGGCTGATGAAAATACCAACAGTAAAGGAGAACCCAAAACCATGAAAACCGTGATCAATGTAGAGGGCATGATGTGCCCGATGTGCGAAAAGCACGTAAAAGAAGCCATCGAAAAGAATCTGAACGTCGAGAGCGTCACCGCCTCTCACGAAGCAAACAAGGTCGAGATCATCTCCGCCAAGCCGATCGACTACGACAAAGCGGCGGCGGCGATCACCGACGCGGGCTACACACCGAAGGGAATTGAGGAATAAGGGTGCGCCGCGGAGGCGTTCAATGACTGAAAACCGAAGAATGAAGAATCAAAGTATCTCCCTTCGGTCGATCAATTAGTGCAATTCCTCAGTCGCCAACGGGCGACAGCTCCTTTTACCAAAAGGAGCCTTGGAAAATAGCTACTCATATTAAATGATTCTGACAAAAAGAACGCAGTCGGTTTTGATGCCGACTGCGTTCTTTCTTTTTTCTTATATGATTCGGTTGAGATGCCGCAACCATTTGATTTACGCAGAGTAACGTGATTTCGATTTTGTCATATGGTATTTCAAAAAAACAAATCCGGCAAGAAACGCGCCACGTACAAGAGCTAAGAATACCAACACGACGATAGTTCCATCCGCTCCGACAGACTCATTCACCTCCGGGGGAAAGACAATCTGCGACAATACGGAAGATACAGCCAATGTAACACTTAGGATAATGCAGTGCTTCACATCATCCGACAGAAAACAGATCAGCGCTGCCTTTCCGATATACAATATCGGTACAATATTAAAGTAACAGATCAAACTGATCGCCACAGCAACAGTCTGCATAAACCCGCTTTGAGGATCCAATCCGAGGAAATAACACTCTAGCGCACGCCACAGAAAAGGAAGTAACGCAATAAAGAACAAGAAAACGTGCTTTAATACGAAAACCGTCTTTTTCATAAATGCAATCCCCCCTTTTTGTATTAATATATTATCATAACCGTTAACAAACGTCAAGCGAAAGCGCCCCTTTCAGAGGCGCTTAACAATTGGTTTCATTGAGAACAAATTATGTTATTATTCGCTGATCAGATACCGCTGCAAGCGGGTCGCGTCGAGGATCGTACGCTCGCCGTCGCGGTCGAAGTCGGAGTAATAGCGGCTTTTGCCCCACTCAAAGGTAAGACTGAATGTATCGTCATCCGGGTACTCCCTCATATTCGCATCACAGCGCTGGAGGATCGTCACATCGACCACTGATAGATCACCGTCGCGGTCAAGATCACCGATCAGTCTGCCGTCGTCGATCTCATCAAAAACCTTGAGGAATCCGTCATAGTTCTTGGCTTCGGAAGAGCCAGCGTCGATAAACTTGTCCTCTTTGACGTCATAGATACCATAACACGCGTCGAACGGCATATACATCGTACCCGGATAGAGCACACGGTTGCCGACGATCGTGACCAACTCAATGGGTTCCGCTGCCGGAATAAAGGCGTACACCAGCGCCCAGTCGGTCTCTCCGTTTTGGTCGATATGATAGTACAGTTCCTGATAATCACACCAGTCATAACCGGAGCCATACAGCTCCTCAAAACGCGCTTGATAAAGAAACGGCGACTCAGAGGAAGCAGATTCGGTCGGAGGTTCGGTGGGTGTTACGATCGGTTGACCATCCATCAGATCATAGTAGATACCTTCAACCTCCGAAAAAGAAGCGACGGTTTCGATCTGATCTTCTGTCAAGAACGCGATCACATAAGGATGCTTTCCGTGATATTCAATATCCTCTTCCGCAATGCCGAGCTTTTCAATAAAGCTGTCGGCGACAGCGGCTTCCTGCTCGGAAATGATCCTGTTATACACCGCTTTATACGCGTACACTTCATCGAGCGTCATATTGAGAGGCAAGCCGCCGATATAGCCGCATTCCTTGATCGCCTGTTGGAATACGGTGCTTTTGTCGATCGGGCAATACAACCAGATGTGAACCTTGAATTTTCCGTTTTCAACAGCGTCCATCTGCTCGCGCAACGTATCGGGGATCGTGCATTTTGCCGAAACGCCGACTACGCAGCAGGTCATCATGACTGCTAAAATCAAAAGAATACATATTGCTTTTTTCATGTTGATTTCCTCCTTTGAATGATATTACAATCTACTATTTGCTTAGGTACATTGTACCATACCTCAACCTCCTGCCGTTTTCGTCATAAAACTCACAGTAGTATTTGCCATCGGCAGGAAGGATCCCGAGATCGGCAGGGGTGTAAGCGAATTTCAACGTACCGGGATTGTTTTCGGTAATGATCGCCCTGTGCTGTTCGGAATACAGATCGGGATCACCGTACAGGACGCTTTTGTCTGTGCTGAGGATCTTGCAGTAAACCGGTATCGTATCCTTTTCACCTAACCCATAGGTCGGCTTAAAGATACTCGAGGTGATAGTGGCATGATAAACGGGAGGCTCAATCGGTTCATCAGGCGGTCTCTCCCACGGCGCTGTGGTCGGCAGTTCTACAGGTGGAGCAACCTCGGTCTCATGCGACGCTGTTTCGATCGGCGTCGGAGCGGCGGTGGGATCGGGTGTGACGGGGCTCGTGGATGCAGTCGGCTTTTGCGGGGCGGCAGTCGGGGACTGCGGCGTTCCGCCGTGTCGGGTGGCAGAGCCCCTTTGATCGCCCGGTGTGGTGGGAGAGGCGCTTTCGGAGCCGCCCTGTCCGCTCAGCGCGGTGGGAGAAGTGCGGTCGCCGCCGCCGAGGGCATTCTCGACGGATTGTGATGAAGCGGATGGCTTCTCCGTAGGATGAGCACCATTTTGATTACCGTCATCGGGAACCGAAACGATCTCGGTCGCGACCGTCGCGCCGTACTCGTCGGTCGACCAGACG
Source organism: Ruminococcus difficilis (assembly GCF_016680995.1). The sequence continues at coordinate 112,454 of NZ_JAEQMG010000163.1, forward strand.
ATCTGCGTGGAGTCGGGCTTAGAATCGGACTTTACAGAAATCGGGGGCTTGCTGCCCATCGACAAAAACAGGGAGATACTCAGCGCGGTGACCAGCACCAGACTCGCCGCCATCGCGATAAAGCGCGGCTTGCGCCAAAAAGGTTGAGATTGCCGCGTCATCGGCTCTGCCGACTCCTCACAATGAGCGTTTGATAACGGTACGACAGCGGGCTTTTGCTCCTCTGTTTCGGGGATCGCGAGCGCGTTCTCGATCCACTGCTCGGGGACGGGGAGGTTCTTGATGGTATTAAAGTTGAATTCTTTCATCTTCCGTCACCTCCCGAATAGATCGCCTTGAGCTTCTCTCTGCCGCGGTGCAGGAGCGTTTTGACCGTGTTGGTGTTTTTGCCGAGGACGTCAGCGATCTCTCTGACCTTCATCTGCTCGGCATAATGCAGATAGATCACCTCGCGGTAGTCGGGATCGAGCTTCATCAACGCCCACGAAAGATCAGCGTCGTCCTCGGCGGAGGGGGCCGGGATCCGGAGCGCCGCGTCGAGGGAGAGATGGCGGCGGCTGTCGCGGAGCAGGTTCTTGCACTCGTTGATCGCGACGCGCAGGAGCCATGCTTTGAGGTGGTTTTCATCCTTGAAGTCGGGGGACTTTTGATAGAGCTTGATGAACGTGTTTTGGAAGCAATCCTCGGCGTCCGCCCAGTTTTGCAGACGCATCATACAGGCGGAGGAAACATTTTGGGCATACTTGCGCACAGTCTGTTCATAGCTTAAGCCGGCATACAGCTTGCTGTCGCTTTTGCCCATTTTGTTCCCCCCTTCACTATATACACACATGAGAAGCCGATTAGGTTTCAGGTTTTTGAAAAAAGCCTCACTTTACCAACAATGTCATTAAGTTAAGGAAAAAGTATCTCGCTGACGCTCGGTCGATTGATACAATTCCTCAGTCCCCGTTCGGGGACAGCTCCCTTTCCCAAAGGGAGCCTGATAAAAAAGCGCCTCTTTTCAGAAGCGCTTTTAATCCTATATCGTTACTTGCGGACATACGTCCGCTCATACAATGATGCAATCCCTCAGTCTTTTTTATCGGTTTGAGCCCTCCTAGCGGAGGCAGCAGACCCTTTTGTCCGCGTTGCGGACATTTCCCCTAGTAGGGGAATCTCCTTTCCCAAAGGGAGCCACTTACGGACGGTAGCCGTCGTCGTCGGGCTTTTTGACAAAGTGGTGGACGATGAACAGCATGATGACGCCGCCGATGGCGTTGCCTACCCATGTGATGGTCGAGTTCATGCCCAGTCCGCTGGTTTTGGCGAACCAGTATTGCAGGGCGACCACGATTCCCAGCACCACCAGCGTGATCAAAAGGGAGATCAGCCATTCCTTGGCTTTATTGCGGCGGGGCTTTTGGGTGAGCTGCTGAGCAGGCTGTTTGTTTGTATCTGCCGCCTTTTGCGGTTGATTGTTGTTTTGATTCTGACTCATTCTGCACCTTCATAACAGGGTGGACTGCGCCCACACCCATTGATATCGGGAGGAGCAAGTCCCTCCCCTACACAATTTGTTTTTACTACTATAACACAAGAACAAGAGAATTTCAACCATTAATCGGGCGGGGTGTTTTCGGTATCGAAAACATATATCTGCTCCGCAGGATAAAGGGATATGATGGAAATGGTGCGGGAGGAGCAAGCCCCTCCCCTACAATAGGCTTCATCTGCTTCGCATAAAAAAGGGATATGACGGAGAAGTTTCGGGAGGGGTCTCCCCGTTGGGGAGGTGCCCGGACATTTGTGTCACGGGCAGAGGGGTGCCGTCTGCGGCTGAGCAACAAGCCCCTCCCCTACACATGGATGAGCCTTATGTGTTGAACATCGAGAACATTCTGCCGAAGCGCTCGAACATCGCCTCGTGTCCCGCGACATAGCTGCCGGGGTACCAGTACGCAAACACCAGACCCATATTGATGAACAGGCAGGCGAACATCGCGATCAACAGCAGATGCTCATAGATACGCTTTGCATCCTTGCCCTTGAGGTTGCGGTAGAAGAGGAACATCACGAGGAAGGCGCAGGTCAGCATCTCCCACGCAAAGTCCATCATATAGCGCGTGCCGTAGCCGGATTCCCAGATGGACGCGATGATGACGAACGGCGCGACGAATGCCACGGCGCTGAACAGGATCGCGGTGCGGGTGCGCTTTTCTTTATCGACATACTTGAGCGCGAAGGGTGCGCCGAAGAGGAAGAACATCGGGAGCGCGCGATAGAATAAGCCCGCGCCGTTGTTGGTCGCCTCAAAGTAATAGCCGTTTACGCCGAGGGTCGACAGAGTCGACTGGACATAGGGGAATTCGCCGGTAAAGGACGGAGGCGCGAAGAGATAATCGAAGAAGCCGATCGCGGAAAGCTGGGTGTGGAACTCGGTGTGGGTGAAGTCGTTGATGGTCAGCGAGTACGCGATACCGAAATCCGTGAACGATCCGAAGCGCGCGTGGTTATAGATCATCTGCGCACCGCCGATCACGACAAAGGGGATCAGCGCCGCGCAAAGATAGATAATGATTGCCGACTTTTTTGATCGGTTGAGATCGCCACGGTTCTTGGAGCCTCGCGATGACAATTCTCCGTTTGTGCGGCGCAGCTTCATCACGCCCGCTATGATGAACACCACCGCGACGACGCACCAGATAGCGGTCGTGGGACGACAGGTCACGGCGATCGCGAGGAAGAGCGAGGACAGTGCCGCGTGAAGCGGTCTGATCGGTTCTTTATCGCTGCCGATCACATTGGACGTCACCAGGAAATACGCGCCCAACACGGTGAAGCAGAAGCCGGAGCTTTGGGCGATCTCATAGAAGTTCGCCATGACCGTGCAGTACCACACGCCGCAGGAGGCATAGATCATGATCAGCGCCGCCGTGAACATCGACAGCGGGATATCCTTGAACAGCCGTTTCATCAGCTGATAGAACGTCATGCCGAGGAAGATCAGCGCCAGTGTGTTGAACAACAGCACACCCGGCAGGCTCGCCAGATAGTGCCCGGTGATCAAATGGTACGGCAGGTACAGCAGGATCACGGGACCGACACCGTAGTAGGAATAATACTTGCCGTCATAGAACACATGATCCCATTTGGCGTTGACGCCTTTTTCGGTACGCGCCGACCAGTCATAGGGATTCTCCATATTCAGCAGATCGGTACCGGGCTTATCCTTCAATTCGACCTGCCCCGATTCAAACGCGTCGACCAGCTCCTTGGTGATCTGGTTGCCGGTGGGATCATTGAAATCCTTCTTGGGATTCAGTCCGACGGAGGATAGCAGCAGTGAGATCGCCACCATCACGATCACGATGACCGCGGTGACGGCTTTGGCGGTTTTGAACTGAGCGGACAGCGGCTTGCGGAAGTTGACGCTCCGCTTGAACGCCCACACGAACATCACGCTCAGCAGGATCAGCGCGAATCGCAGATAGGAAAAACGCGACGGATAATCCGCGTTGAGGGTGATGCCGCTGATGGTCACGGTGTTGTTTTTCAGCTCGGTCAGGTTGATTTTCAGCTTGCTGACCTTGCCCGAAAAGTCACAGACGACGTACTTTGTCTGCTTGATATCATTGAACACCGAGCCCTTGACCAACCCGCTTCTCATATAATAAGAGGCGTTGGTCTCATCGGCAAAGTCGATGGAATAATCGGTCTTGTAGGAGGTGCCCTTGAGGTCGAGCTGGATGGTACCGATCTTTTGATCGAGCTTCGGGAACTCGATGGTCGCGCTCTCACCGTTCGTCACAAAGCTGTTGCCGTTCTGTTTGACATTGGTGAGCGTCGCCGTACTCATATCGAGGGGCGTTTCATCATAGCCGCCCTTCCACAGATGATAGCTGTTGAAGTTGAAGCAGACCGCTTCGAGCAGCAGGATCACCAATATCGCGTTGGCGGTGTACTTCACAAAGGATTTGATGGTGTCGGTCTTGAACTGCTGTGCGAAGATCGACAGTCCGAAGCTCGCCGCTGTCAGTACGGCGACTCCGATCCCGAGTGAGCGCAGATACGGCGCAGCGATCGCGGATATCAGCGAGAGTACCACCGCCAGAGAGCAGAATACCAGACGGATGATCCTGGTATACTTGCGTTCCTTGATGATACTCGACACGGCAAATACAGCTAAAGCGATCAGCGCGAGGATAAAAAGAATCTTCATGTTGTCCTCCTATGTCAAGTGAATTCTATATTATTGATCGTCATTTACCGAGTTGTAACTCCCTACGGTCGGACAATCGATGCAATCCCTCAGTCACACTTTGTGCGACAGCTCCCTTTCCCAAAGGGAGCCTTGGAAAGCAACAGCGTGTCACACGTGACCCCTTTACCAAAGGGAGTCTTTTAAAAAAGCTCAGGGTGCATACGGGCATAATGAAAAATGTATTGCTGGGCGATACCGGCGTACTGCCCGAAATCCGAGGGCTCGATGCCCTCGAACAGCGCCGCCATCGCGCGCTTCATCCACACATCGAGCGGAAATCCATCCAATCGGTGCAGTCCGTAGAGCAGGACGCAATCTGCGACCTTCACGCCCACACCGGTGATTTGCATCAGCTTAGAACGCGCTTCGTCATAAGGCAGCGCGCGGATCTGTTCCAAGTCGATCGTGCCGTCCGCGACCTTTCGCGCCGCGTCGATGATGTAGCGTTGACGGAATCCCGCGCGGATAGGCGCGAGATCATCGGGCGATAATGCCGCCAGACGTTGCGCGGTCGGAAAGGCATGGGGAGCGTCAGCCCCGATCGGCTCGCCGAAACGCTCGCACAATCGGTCGACGATACCCGTGATCCGCTTGATGTTGTTGTTCTGTGAGATGATAAAGCTGATCAGTGCCTCGAACGGCTCCTGATCAAGGATCCGTATCCCGGGCGCGTAGCATGCCGCCTCGGCAAGCGTCGGATGGATCGCGGACAGCTCTTGCCGCACCTTTGCGTAATCCAAGCCGAGGTCAAAGTAATCGAACCACATCGCGCGGTCGGCTTCGTCTGCGCCGTCAAGGATCAGGCGGTCGCCGTCCGGGGATACGCGGGCGTATCTTCCCCGCACGACGCCGCTGAAGCTGCCGTCCGGGTGTTCCTTCCACCGAAAGCACTGACCGCAGGATAAGGTCTGTGACAGGTCGAGATCTTTTACGTTTTCCAATACAATACTCATAATAACCCTATTATCAAAAAAATGCAAATCCAGTATACCATATTCTGCCGCAATATGCTATAATAATTTTATTATAATCCGCGATATGTCTATTTGTCCGCGTAAGGAGGTTCCCATGAAGCCGAATATCACTACCATCCCGATCACCGAACTGTTCACCGATACCGACGGCTGCCCGATCTGCCGGATGCACCGTATGCTCGAGGAGCAGTATGTCGAGTACATCACCGGCGCCGCGATGATGGCGCCCGACGTCCGCGTCAAAACCAACCGTGTGGGCTTTTGCCACCGCCATTTTTCGATGATGGTCAACAACGGTCCGCGCCTGTCGAACGCGCTGCTGCTCCAGACGCACATCGACGAGCTGCGCAAGAAGGTGTTCCCGAAGAAAAACACCGATCTCCCCGATAAAAAGATGCTCGCCGCGATCCGCGAGAACGACCGCACCTGCTATGTCTGCGACCGCATCGAGCACGATATCCTGCATCTGCTCGCGACCGTCTATGTGCAGTACGGCTCCGACCCCGAATTCCGCAAGCAGTATCAGGATCAGGATTTCATCTGTCTGGATCACTATGCCCTCGTGATGGGCAACGCCAACAAAAAGGCGATGGACAAAAGCACGTTCAAGGAGTTCTGTGAAGTGACCAACAAGCTCTCCAAGGGCTATATGGACACGCTGTACGACGATGTGACCCACTTCGCGAGTATGTTTGACTACCGCAATCAGGGCGGCGATTATAAAAACAGCAAGGACGCCATCGAGCGCTCTGTGCGCTTTCTGACGTCCTATCCGGTGAATGAGAATCTAACGTAATGGTTTTGAAACAACTATTACGATATTGATGTAATCATTTACAATTACTCAGTTGTTTGATATGATTGGTTTCGCAAGGAGTTATCTCCATATACGGTAGGCGGTTAAACCCTCTTTTCTACAGAGGGCACGTCCCTCTGATACATTTGTAAAGGAGGGATTGTTATGCAGTACGTTACATATAGCGACTTGATTGCATTCGCTATGTTTATCGTCGCTATCATTACTCTTGTTTTTACAATATTAATGTTTACGCATAAAAAATAACCGCCCCTGCCCGGGCAGTTATTTTTAGAAAAATCACCTTGGGCTAACCGTCTATCGGATAGCTCCTTGTTCTTATATTATAGCATAGCTTTATCGATTGTCAAGTAATACTGAATCAAAAGTGCTTATAGAGCTTCAAGCTATCGCCGTCGATGATTCCGAGTGAGAGGAAGGCGCCCTGCCTGTCTTTCACGCGGAATATTTTTTTGTCACCGGCATAGTCGCGCAGCGGTGTGCGGACGATATCCAGCGGATTGCCGTTGACAAAACGGTGCGCCTGCTTATCGCTGACCACGACCTCGTCATAGGTCATAAAAATGCTTTCGACGCTGTGTAAAAAGGAGGCGTCGCTGCTGTCGATCCTTTGGCGCAGCTCATCGAGCGTCATGCAGTCGTCGAGCGGATAACCGCACGCCTCATACCGCACCAGATCCGTCATCACGCCGACCGTACCCAGCGCGTGCGCCAAATCGTCGATGAGCGTGCGGATGTAGGTGCCGTTGGAGCAGTAGATATCGAGCGTGCCGCTTTGCGCCGCTTCATCAAAAGAAATGAGTTCCAATGAATAGACGGTGACCTTGCGGGGGCGGCGCTCGACCTCTTTGCCCTCGCGGGCGTATTGATAGAGCCGTTTGCCGCCGACGCTGACAGCGGAGTACATGGGCGGGAGTTGTTCGATCTCTCCCCTGAGGGAGCCGAGGGCTCCTTCTATCTGCTCCTCTGTGATGTCGGATGGTTGCTGCTCTATGACCTTACCCCAGATATCCAGCGTATCGGTCGCGATCCCGAATCGGAAATCCGCGCGATAGCGCTTATCGTGACAGGGAATGATATCCTGCGCCTTGGTCGCCGTGCCGAGCAGTACGGGCAGTACGCCGGTCGCGTTGGGATCGAGCGTGCCGGTATGACCGACCTTCTTCTGTCCTGTCAGCTTGCGCACTACGGCGACGACGTCAAAGGAGGTAAAGTCCTTCTCCTTATGTATCAGGATGACGCCGTTCATTGCAGATATGCCTCTGCCGCGTCAACCAATATCTTTTTCACGGTGCCGAGGTCGCCCTCGATCGAGCATCCGGACGCCGCGGGATGACCGCCGCCGCCGAACTGTCGGCAGAACTCAGCCGCGTTGATACCGTCGTTGGTACGCACGGAGATCTTGAACACACCGCCCGGCTTTTCACGCATGGTGATACCGATCTTTACGCCCTCGATACGGCGCGGGATATTCGCCAGGCCTTCCATCTCATCATCGCCCGATTTGAGCGCCTCGCACATCGCGAGGGTGGTGTAGATGATCGCGCACTGTCCCGCGGCATGGAACTCCATGGTCTTGTAAACCAGACGCTCCATCCTGAGCTTGGCGCGGGTCTTGATCACAAAATTGATGTTGTTGATCTCCTGCCAGTTGCAGTAGGGCATCACCTGAGCCGCGATCCTGTGGGTCTGCGGCGTAGTGTTGGTGTAGAGAAAACAGCCGGTGTCGGTGGACACGCCGGTATAGATGCCCGCCGCGATATCCTCGTCGATCTCGACATGGAGCAGTTCCAATATCTCCCAGATGATCTCGGCTGCCGCCGCGGCGGTATCGTCTACATATTTGCAGTCGGCGTCCAGACTGTTGGTGCCGTGGTGATCGATACAAAGATCGATGTGATCCACACCCTCCATCACGCTCTCGCCGAGCAGCGCGGGCGCGGCAACGTCTACGCTGACGATATACGCGGGGGTGAAATCCTGCTCCTCGTAGTTCTTCACCAGATAGGTGAACTTGGAGGGCAGCTTGCCGTCCACAGCGACATTGGCGCGCTTGCCGAGCTTACGCAGCGCGAACGCCAGCGCGTAGCCGCAGCCGAGACAATCGCCGTCGGGATAGCTGTGGGTCAGTATTTTAAAATCATCGTGCTGTGAAAGAAGCGAAGCGACCTCACTGAGCGTTATCTGTTTCATCAGGTTCCTCCTCATCCTTCGGGATATCCAGACTGTTCAGGATACGCGAGATCTCAGCGCTGTACTCGATGGAGTCGGTAGGAGTGAAGATCAGCTCGGGAACATGGCGGAGACGGAGGCGGTGCCCCAGTTCTCTGCGGATATATCCCGCGGCGCTCTTGAGCCCCTTGACAGCCGCCTTCGCGCAGTCGAGACCCTCCAGCGCGCTGACGTACACCGTGCAGTAGGAAAGGTCGTTGGTCACCTCGACGCGCACGATGGACAAAAAGCATGAATTCACTCTCGGATCCTTGAGCTCGCGGAAAATCGCCGTCAGCTCACGCTTCACATCCTCGGTGATCCTGTCTATTCTATGATTTGCCATATATACTTATCCTCTGAATAATCATTTTGTTGAACAGCATATCAATCGGGTGAGGGCAACGCCCTCCCACAACTATTCACTATTCACCATTCACTATTCACTAATATTAGTCCTCGCGATACTCCTCGATGGTGAATACCTCGAAGATATCGCCTTCCTTGATATCGTTGTACTTCTCCAGACCGATACCGCATTCGTAACCCTCGTTGACCTCTTTGACGCTGTCCTTGAAGCGCTGGAGAGAACCGATGGTGTCGTCGGCGATGATGATACCGTCACGGACAACGCGAACGCCTGCGCCGCGCTGGATCTTACCGCTCTTGACATAACAGCCGCCGATGTTGCCGATCGACTTGATGCGGATGACGTCGCGTACCTCGGCGGTACCGAGGATGACCTCTCTGGTCTTGGGCGCGAGCATACCCTTCATCGCGCTCTCGATCTCTTCGATGCAGTCGTAGATGACGCGGTACATACGCATATCCACGCCGTCGCGCTCGGCGTTAGCCTGAGCGTTCGCGTCGGGACGTACATTGAAGCCGACGATGATGGCGTTGGACGCGTTCGCGAGCATGACGTCGCTCTCGTTGACCGCGCCGACAGCGCCGTGGATGATGTTGACGCGGACTTCTTCGTTGCTGAGCTTCTCGAGGCTCTGGCGAACCGCCTCAACGGAACCCTGTACGTCAGCTTTGACGATGATCTTGAGCTCCTTGACCTCGCCGAGCTTCATCTGATCGAAGAGGTTGTCGAGCGTGACCTTGGTGCGGGCGTTAAACTCGGCTTCCTTTTTCTCATGCTTACGCTGTTCGACCAGCTCGCGTGCCAGACGCTCGTCGGTGACGGCGTTGAAGGTATCGCCGCCGGTGGGGACGTCGTCCAGACCGGTGATCTCGACCGGGATCGAGGGGCCGGCCTCTTTGACGCGTCTGCCCTTATCGTCGGTCATCGCGCGGACATGACCTACCGCCATGCCGGCTACGACGATGTCACCGGTGCGCAGCGTACCGTTCTGTACGAGGATGGACGCCACAGGGCCTCTGCCCTTATCCAGACGCGCCTCGATGACAGTACCCTTCGCGGCACGGTCGGGATTGGCTTTGAGCTCTTTCATATCGGCTACCAGCAGTACCATCTCCAGCAGATCGTCGATACCCATACCGGTCTTGGCGGATACGGGCACGCAGGGCGTATCGCCGCCCCACTCCTCGGGGATCAGCTCGTATTCGGTGAGCTGCTGCTTGACCTGCTCGGGATTCGCGCCCGGCTTATCCATTTTATTGATCGCGACGATGACGGATACGCCCGCCGCCTTCGCGTGGTTGATCGCCTCGACCGTCTGCGGCATGATACCGTCATCCGCGGCAACGACGAGGATCGCAATATCCGTGACCTGAGCGCCGCGGGCACGCATGGTGGTGAACGCCTCATGACCCGGGGTATCGAGGAAGGTGATGTCGCGGTCGTTGATATTGACGCGATACGCACCGATGTGCTGGGTGATACCGCCCGCCTCGGTGTCGGTAACGTGTGCGTTGCGGATATAGTCGAGCAGAGAGGTCTTACCGTGGTCGACGTGACCCATGACAACGACGACCGGAGCGCGGTCGACCAGATTGTCATCGGTATCCTCGCTGTCGTCGATGATACGCTCTTCGATGGTGACGACGACTTCCTTCTCGACCTTCGCGTGGAACTCCATCGCGATCAGGGACGCGGTGTCGAAGTCGACCACATCGTTCGCGGTGACCATCGTACCCATGAGGAACGCCTTTTTGACGACTTCGGCGACCGTCGCCTTCAGGCGCAGTGCCAGATCGCCGACAGAGATCTCGTCGGGGATCAGGACGGTCATCTTCTTCGCCTTACGCTCCTTCTCGATACGCGCCATACGCTCGCGCTCGGTCTCACGCTTCGCGGAGCGGCGGTTGCGCTGCTTGGAGCGCTGGTTGATCTTCTGCTTCTTGGATGACATATTGTTCTCGTTCTTGACCTTGTCGAGAGCGAGATCGTCATATTTCTGATTATAACGGTCAACATTGACCTCCGCCGCGCCGGTGTCGACGATACGGCCGGTGCCGCGCTTACTCTTGATCTCGGATTTCAGATCGATATCCGCGGTCCTGTCGACCTTTTCCTTCTTAGGCTGAGCGGGAGCTGCCTGCACCTTACCGCTTTTCTTAGCGGAATCGGGACGCAGCTGATCCTTCGCCTCTTCACGGCGCTTCTTTTCCTCAGCCTTGCGCTTAGCCGCCTCTTCCTCCTTCTGCCGGATCGCCTGATCGCGTACCGCAAAATACGGAGCAAGATCGCTGACCGCGTTCTTCTGTGTAAAGTAATCGAAGATGAAGTTGAGCTCCTCTTCGTTCAGGGTCGTCATTGCCTTTTTATCGACGCCGAGCTTATCTTTGAGCACGGATACAACCTCTTTGGTCGCGACGTCAAGGTCAGTGGCCACCTCTTTGACTTTATATTTAATCATAATAGCCATGGTAATTCCTCCTTAGTTCGTGAGTTCGATCATCTTTTTGGCAAAGCCGGGATCCGTCGTACAGACGATGCCGCAATGCTTGCCGAGCGCGAAGCTCAACTCCTCTTTACGGTAGGGGATCCTTTTTGCGGGGATGCGATGTACATCAGCCGCTTTGATAACGCCCTTGAGGCTGTTATCGGATACATCCTCTGCGTAAAGCACCAGTTTCGCCTTACCCTCATTGACCGCCTTGGTGACGGTCTCAGCGCCGGAGAGCAACATCCCCGCCCGCTTGCATATGCCGAGAAAATTCAGTAATCTGTCGTTATTCACCGATTTCTCTCCTCATGGTATCGTAGATCTCAGGCTCGATCTTTGCCGAAAAAGCGCGTTCGAGACGTTTTGCCTTTTCCGCCTTGTTCAGACATTCGACGTTTTTGCAGATATACGCGCCGCGACCGGGCTTCTTGCCCGTGAAGTCTACGGAAATCTCGCCTTCCTTGTTGCGGACGATGCGGACCAGCGTGCGCTTATCCTTCATCTCTGTGCATCCGATACATTTTCTAAGCGGTATTTTTCGCTCAGCCATAAAGATTCTCCTCTTTGTGTCACATTGTATTATTATGTCACTCGCTCACGCTCAGACATTTATACAATTCCTCAGTCGCCTTCAGGCGACAGCTCCCTTTACCAAAGGGAGCCTGTGACAGCATATCATTCGGTTTCCTTGTCGTCTTCGTCTTGTGTATCCTCGCCCCAGAAACCGGACTCGGGACGGATATCTATCTTATAACCGGTCAGCTTAGCCGCCAGTCTTACGTTCTGACCCTTGTTGCCGATCGCCAGCGAGAGCTGACCGTCGGGAACGGTCGCCTTGCACGCCTTGGTGCCGTCCTCGGCGAGCTCGACCTTCACCACGTTTGCGGGTGACAGCGCCGCCGCGATGAACTCGGCGGGATCGTCGCTGTAGGGGACGATATCGATCTTCTCACCGCACAGCTCGTCGACGATGGTGTTGACACGCGCGCCGCGTGTACCGATGCAGGCGCCGACCGCGTCGATCTCGCTGTCCTCGGAGAAGACCGCCATCTTGGTGCGGGAGCCTGCCTCGCGGGAGATCGACTTGATCTCGACGGTGCCGTCATAGATCTCGGGGATCTCTTTCTCAAACAATCTCTTGACAAAATCGGGATGGGTACGGGAGATGATCGCGCGCGGACCGCGTTCGGTCTCCTTGACGCCCGCGACATACACCTTGACGGTGTCGCCCTCGCGGAGGTCGTCGCCCTCGATCTGTTCGGACTTGGGCAGCACGGTGACCGCGTTGCCGAATTTCAGCGTCGCGTTGCCGGTGATCGGATCGACGCGCTCTACGGTCGCCGTCGCGATCTCCTGCGATTTGCTCTGGAACTCAACGAGCATCTGATCCTTCTCGCCGTCGCGGATACCCTGACGGATGACGGAACGCGCGGTCTGTACCGCGATACGTCCGAACTGCTTGGGCTCGAGCGGGATGCCGATCTCCTTGCCGACAGCGGCGCGCTTGGAGATGAGCTTGGCGTCCTCCAGCGAGATCTCGTAGTTCTCATCCTCTACCTCTTCGACTACTGTTTTGAGCAGCTTGACGGAGAAGGTGTTTTTATCCGCGTCCATCTTGATCTCAACATTTTCATTGCCGCCGTAGAGGTTTCTGCACGCGGTAACGATCGCCTTTTTGATCTGAGTGATCATATACTCAGCGGGGATTCCTTTCTCTTTCTCGAGGAGCCGCAGCGCCTCAAAGAGCTCTTTGTTGCTTGCCATTTTTCCAAATCAGACCTTTCTATACAGTGTTCAGTGGTTAGTGATCAGCGGTCAGTGTTCCATCGGATACGCTGTCCTTCTCATTAACCATCATATTTATGGTGTCATATTAATCGGGTGTGGGCAAAGCCCACCCGCAATTCCTAATTCCTAACTCCTCATTCCTAATTAGTCAAAGTCGTCGAGCTTGATATAAGCCGCGTCCTTTTTGCTGATCGTCACGGTGTTCTCGCCGCTGTGGTCGGTGATGGTGACCATCCCGTCCTCATAGGCGGTCAACACGCCTTTGAATTCCTTGCCGATCCCGTCGAGCGGTCGGATCATCTTGACCATGATATCCGCGCCGATGTACTGCATAAAGTGCTCGGGGCGGATCAGCTCACGCTCGATACCGGGGGAGCTGACCTCGAGGATATACTCGCCGGCGATGGGATCCAGCTCATCGAGCGGCGCGTCCAGCGCGCGGGACATATTCTCACAGTCGTTGATATCCACGCCGCCGTCTTTGTCGATGAACACCCGCAAAAACCATTGCGAGCCCTCTTTGAGATAGCGCACATCCCAGATGCGCAGACCTAAGTCCGCGGCGATCGGCACGGCGATTTCTTCGACAACGGACACCGTATTCTTTCCTTTACTGTTCGCCAAAGTATCACTCCTTCGTCATCGTTGGCTGTACTCGCTGATAGCGATCAAGGATGATCCCTATCGTGCTCGTGTCGCAACTCTTCCTCTCCCCAAAAAGCGGGGCTTTTCGGGGACCCCGAATCATTGATTGAGGTCGCCGCAGTGCTGACACAAATCGAGTACATTTCAATGATATACCAAAGCGTGTTAACAATAACAAAGAGCGGGTCCGTCAAGACCCACTCTTTACGTTAACATATCTTACTGTAGCTTATTTTATCACTTCTGCCTGTTATTGTCAAGTAAATGCTCACCAAATATACATAGCGGAACAAACGTGTTTTTGATTATTTTTCAAAAAAGTGTTGACAAATCGATCGTGATGGCATATAATACAACCATCCTACTTGTTAGGTAGGTTGTAAATGAACATCCGAGGTGATATAATCCATGTATACCAGCGGCTTTCGATGTTGACGAACCATCATCGTAGGGCGGGGAATTGCTCCCGCCGCGCCCTATAGTGAAAGTTTTATTCCTTTCGTATAGGGTTGAGTTAGCATAAATCATTTCGGGAGGAGCAAGCCCCTCCCCTACAATAAGGCTTTACAAATAAAAATTGATACTATATAATAAGGAGAACCATTATGGCTAACATTTATACATCCGCTGATCAGCTGATCGGCAAGACCCCCCTGCTCGAACTGAGCAATATCGAAAAGAAACTCCATCTCAACGCAAAGCTCCTCGCGAAGCTCGAATACTTCAACCCCGCGGGCTCCGTCAAGGATCGTATCGCCAAGGCGATGCTGGATGACGCGGAGGAAAAGGGACTTCTTAAGGAAGGCTCCGTCATCATCGAGCCGACCTCCGGCAACACCGGTATCGGTCTGGCGGCTGTCGCGGCGGCACGAGGCTACCGCATCATCATCGTGATGCCCGAGACCATGAGCGTGGAGCGCAGACAGCTGATGAAGGCTTACGGCGCCGAGCTGGTGCTCACCGACGGCACCAAGGGCATGAAGGGCGCGATCGCCAAAGCGGATGAGCTTGCCGCTCAGATCGAGGGCGCGTTCATCCCCGGTCAGTTCGTCAATCCCGCCAACCCTGCCGCGCACATCGCGACCACCGGTCCCGAGATCTATGAGGACACCGACGGCAAGGTCGATATCTTTGTCGCGGGCGTCGGCACAGGCGGCACCGTCACCGGCGTAGGCGAATATCTGAAAAGTAAAAATCCCGATGTCAAAATCGTTGCTGTGGAACCCGCTTCCTCCCCCGTACTCAGTAAGGGTACCGCGGGCGCGCATAAGATCCAGGGTATCGGCGCGGGCTTTGTGCCCGATGTGCTGAACACCAAGGTCTATGACGAGGTCATCGCTGTCGAAAACGACGACGCGTTCGCCGCGGGTAAGCTCGTCGGCAAGAACGAAGGCGTACTGGTCGGTATCTCATCCGGCGCGGCGCTCTTCGCGGCGATCGAGCTTGCGAAGCGTCCCGAGAACGCGGGCAAGAACATTGTCGTCCTTCTGCCGGATACGGGCGACCGCTATCTTTCCACTCCGCTGTTCCAGGACTGAAACGATTGAAAGAAATGGCTTCGGGCAACACCGAAGCCGTTTTCATAATTTGTCATTGCGAGCCGCCAACAGGCGGTGTGGCAATCTCAACCATATAAAAAGAAGGTATATGATATGAACACAAAACACTCTTCGCATACCCTGCACATTGTGATCGCCGCAATGTTTGCGGCAATGATCGCGGTGATGACTGCGTTTGTACAAATCAAGACCCCCACCGGCGGCTATGTCCACCTCGGTGACTCGATGATCTATCTGACGGCGTGCTTTTTGCCGATGCCCTACGCGATGGCGGCGTCGGCGATCGGCGGCGGAATCGCCGACCTGCTCGTCTACCCCGAGACCATCATCTACACCATCATCATCAAGGCGCTCAACGCGGTGTTTTTCAGCGCCAAGGATAACAAGCTGCTGACCAAGCGCAACGCTCTGATGACCATCCCCTCGGGACTGGTCACGGTGGTCGGCTATTCTCTCTCCAAGCTGATCCGTCAGCTTCTGGCGGGCGACAGCTTCCAAAGCGCACTGGTCAACGCGTTATGGAAAATGCCGGAGAACGGCATCCAGGCGCTCGCCTCGGCGCTGATCTTCATCCTGATCGCCGCCGCGTTCGATAAAGCGGATATCAAAAAGCGGATGCTGAACAAATAGAAAAAGAGCCTCGGATGAGGCTCTTTTTTAGTGAACAGGGTTTAGTGGTTAGTGGTCAGTTAATACTATACATTCTGTTTGCCATTACCGGTTACTGATCACTGGTCACTAATCACTAACCACTGATAATCACGCCGCCGCCTAATACGACGTCGCCGTCGTACATCACACATGCCTGACCCGGGGTGATGGCGCGGATCGGCTCGTCGAAGATCACCGTCACACTGCCGTCCGCGTTGGGATATGCCGTGGCGGGCTGTTCTTGCTGGCGGTAACGCGTTTTCGCTTTACAACGCACGGGTTCGGCCGGTATCTCGCCCGCGATCCAGTTGAAGTCATCCACCGTTGCCGTTGTGGTAAACAGATGACTTTCATCACCCAGCACCACCTTATTATCCTCCGCGTCGATCTTCACCACATAGATCGGGGCGCCGACGCTGATGCCGAGGTGCTTGCGCTGACCGATGGTGTAGTGCGAGATACCCTTATGCTGTCCGAGCACCTTGCCGTCGACCGTGACGAAATCGCCGGTGGGCATGGCGCCGCATTTTTCCTCGATAAAAGCAGCATAGTCGCCGTCGGGCACAAAGCAGATATCCTGACTGTCGGGCTTGTTCGCGTTGACAAAGCCGTGCTCCGCTGCGATACGGCGCACCTCGTCCTTGCTCAATCCGCCGAGCGGAAATCGGATATGACGGAGCTGCTCCTGCGTCAGCGAATAAAGCACATAGCTCTGATCCTTGGCGGGGTCGAGCGCCTTTTTCAGCAGATATTTTCCGTTTTCTTCCTCGACGCGGGCATAATGACCCGTCACGACCAAATCGCATCCAAGCTCCCGCGCACGGAGCAGGAGCTTGTCGAATTTCATATAGCGGTTGCAGTCGATACAGGGATTGGGCGTGACGCCGCGGCGGTAGCAATCGATGAATTTGCCGATGATCTTCTCTTCAAAATCCTCGGTAAAGTTGAACACGTAATACGGGATCCCGATGCGGTGACATACCGCGCGCGCGTCCTCGACCTCTTTGAGAGAACAGCAGGACTTGGGATTATCATCGTCTTCTTTATCAAACAGGCGCATCGTACATCCGATCCGCTCACAATCGCTCATCAATAATGCCGCTACGGAGGAATCCACGCCTCCGCTCATCGCAATCAGTGCTTTCATAGTTACCTCGTTTGTGATAGGTTGAGATACCGCGGGACGCATACGGATCGTCATTACGAGGAGGAACAAAGTTCCGACGTGGTAATCTCAACCTCAGCAAATCGCGTCCCCCGCAATGACAGCATAATATACGCATATTATATATGAAAACGGAAAAAGTGTAAAGAGTCAAAAGATATGCTTGATTTACCTACCAAACCTGTGGTATAATAGTATAAAGGTATTAAAACTTATACCGCCTATAGGCGGTTTGCAATGACCGTTTTGAAAAGGATGAACAAGCATGAAAGTATCTACCAGAGGACGTTACGCGCTGCGCGTACTGATCGACCTTGCCGAACACAATAACGGCTCCTACATCCCGATGAAGGACGTCGCCGCGCGACAGGAGCTGTCGCTGAAATATTTGGAGCGCATCGTGCCGACACTGACCAAGGCGAAGCTGATCGCGGGCGTACACGGCAAGGGCGGCGGCTATAAGCTGACCCGCTCGCCCGAGGAATACTCCGTCGGCGAGGTACTGCGCCTGACCGAGGGCGACCTCGCGCCTGTCGCGTGCTTAGCCCCCGACGCGGATCCGTGCCCCCGTGCCGCGGAATGTCGCACCCTGAAGATGTGGCAGGGCTTTTATGACATGACGAACAAATATTTTGACGGCATTTCCATCGCCGACCTCGCCCAAACCGAGACCGCGGATAATTATGTGATTTAAAAAAGCCTTCCCCTTGAGGGGAAGGCTCATCATCAACAACGCCCCTCCGAAAGGAAGGGCGTTTTCTGCGTTCTTAGCCTACAGCGGCGGCTCAGGTGGCTCGGTGACCCGCTCTCCGTTATAGGTATAGGTCTTATCCTTTACGGTGATCGTTCCGTTATCATTGAACATGATATCCGTATTCTCGTCGAGAGAAGTGTCATGTTGTTCAATCCAAACTCCATCTTTGAGAACCTTCCGACCATCTTCGTTACGATAATGCTCAATAAACTTCCAATCCTTCACGAATTCGATCGAGCCGATTGAAAAGCTCTCCGCGCTGTTGTATGAATAGACAGCTTTATACAACCAATTAACGTCATCGTCATCCGCGTACTCGACCACTCTGACGTGGTGTATCCCGTCCGGCGCGGGGATATCGGCGATATCGCGCGGGTTTTGATAGCTGAACAAATATGATCCTAAAGTAAAAAAGCCACTGAACGCGAATATGATACCGAAAGCCAGAACGACCAATATTGTCAAACCCTCGTTTTTGATATAGAAACAAGCCGTAATAATCATCACGATAGCCGAAACGAGGTAGATCGCTGTCTCCCATGTGCCGACTACGATATTTGAATTGTTCAAAACGCGTGCCATCAGATATCTGTCGATCGGCAGCAGAAAAACAGACAGGATCAGCATGGTTTTCGCGACCTTTCCGATCCGTTTGTCCTTGCATATCAGCATAGCGGTACAAATACCGATCAACAGCACATTCAGTACGTCAGCCCAAAGCGTCAGGCTCTTGAACAATATCGTGTAGCCCTTCAAAAAGAGCGAATATCCTAAATATAATACAGGAAAGAAAGCGGTCAACGCAAACAGCAGATAAGTCAAGATGTTGTTTCGTTTCATGACGCTCTCCTTTCATTACATCGTCAACGCGAAAAAATTGTTACAGCATATTTCTCAGGAACATTGTCATCCAACCGCAGTATTTGGTCAAAACCTCTTCCATAGAATCGACAGCATCCAGATCGGGATCCCTAAAATAGACATAGGCGATCTTATGGGTCTCATCATTGAAGCCGACAAAATACGCCAGCTTTGGAAAACGATCGGAGTATAACTCTCCCTGCTTGAGCAGATTCATCTGATAGCCCTCAAACGTGAAGGAGGGAGAAAGACTGACGTCCTGCCAAGCGTCATATCCGATACTTCGTTTGCCCTTCAACTCTTCTGTCTCAAAGGTGTATTTTTCCTGTGCAGCCGCTTTTGCGCTCTCATAATCCTCTTCCCCATACTCGACGATCAGATTGTATGCTTCCCATTCAAAAATATATATCATTCCGTAATGGTACAAGGTGTTAACAGAAATATATTCTCCCAATTCGCTGAGTTTGGGCATATTCTCGTCCTTTGCCGCAAATTTTTCATATACAGCGATATCTGTATTATTACGACTGCACCCTGAGAGTAACAACAGCAATACTACAGCCATGAACAGGCAAATCAGCTTTTTCATAACTCCGCTCTCGCCCTTCTTTTATACGCCGTCCACAGGGTTATCACTCTGACCGCCGCCGAAACGAGGATGAAGCCGATCCACAGCTCAGCGATATGGATGGTCTCGTAGTTCGGGATCGGTCGGACAGGATAAAGGATGATCCGCATGATCAGCCAGACGAGGAACATTGCGCCTACCGCGGCGGCGACGACAAGATTGCTCAAAAACAGCTTGACCGCCGTATTCACCGCGTCATCATCCCGCAAGGTGAACCACGCCGAGAGTGCGGTAACACCTGCCGCGACTGCGATCACGGCGAGATCGACCCACATTCCCGCTGAAAACAGATAGCCGCCGTCGCTGTCGAATTTAATGTGATATCCAAACAAGACTAAAGCGATCAAGATGACCGTGCGAACAATGCCGTCAATGACAGCGCTGCTGTACGCGCCCTCGATAAACCGCGCGATCAGGTAACGGATCCGCATACGGCTGTCCTCAGAGGGCGCTTCGGGATGCTCATCATCCGCCAGCGAATCGGCGAGTTCTTCAAACGAGCCGATCTTTTCGCTGAGTGCGTTTAATGAGCCGAGCACTTTCTCTCCTTTTCTCAGCTCCGTTTCCTGCTTTTCGGTCACCTCGGCGACGATGGCAGGAATGTGTTCGGGATTCTCCTGCACCTCTCTGATCTGTGCGATCGAAAAGCCCGACGCGCGCAGAACGGCAATCTGATCGAGCCGGGTGACGTCGTCATCGGAGAAGTCAAAGGAACGCCTGCCTGTATAGTTTTCGGTTTTATCGGGCGCGAGCAGTCCGCTGTCGATGTACAGGCGGATTGCGCGATCGGAAAGCCCCGTGCGCTCACATACGGCTTTAATTTTCATGTTTTCATCCTTTTAGATAGATCTTCCGCGCGGAATACCGCTATGCTCCAACCGCATTTATCGATCAAGATATCTTCATACGAGTACACCACGTCCAAAGAACGATCAGAATAGTAAACATATGCTATTTGATACTTCTTATCGTTAAAACCGATAAAGTACGATTCCGGAGAGTGGCAACCGTATTCCTCCGCGTCCAACAGAAAGAACTCATACTCGCCTAGTGTGAATTTCGATTCGAGCTGATGTTGTTCAACAGAATCATATAAAGCTTCTGTTTCAAAGATATATCGCTCCTGCACCTTTCCTTTTTCTGTTTGATACTGCGCATTATCATAGCAAGCGATCAGCGTATAGTTATCCAGTCCCATATCAGGATAGCAAAGTGTATGAAAACAGGTATAATCGCCTAAATCCGCTTCAACAGGCATAACCTTGTTTTCCCTCGCAAAGCTAAGGTATTTATCTTTATCCGTCGAATATTTCCTACAAGCTGTCAAGCAGAGAATGACAGCCATCGTCGCCGCCAAACAGACGATCTTTTTCATGCCGCACCTCCGTATGGTTCTGAATTAACTGTATTCTATACTTTTACCCTGCGTAAAAGTCAAGTGTTTTTCCAAAAAAACTGCCCCGATTACTCGGGGCAGTCCGTTTTTTCAGGTTCGTGATTTTAAGATCACTTAACTTTCCAGATCTCCTCAGCATACTGGAGGATGGTGCGGTCGGAGCTGAAGATGCCGCAGTGCGCTACGTTCTTGAGGCACTTGGTACCGAAGGCGACACGATCCTTATAATCGGTGTTCGCCTGCAGCTTCTTCGCGACATAATCTTCCAGATCATAAAGCAGGAAGTAATGGTCGGCATGGTGCCAGTTGGTGCCGTTGATGAGCGCGTTGTGCAGCTCAGCGAAGGAACCCTCGCCCTGAGCGCCGCCGTCGGAGAAGGTACCGTCGATCAGGGTGTCTACGACACGCTTGATCATCGGGTTACCGTTATACAGCGCTCTCGCGTCGTAGCCTTCCTTCTTGAGGCGCTCGATATCCTCGACTCTGCCGCCGAAGATATACTCGTTCTCTTCACCCGCCTGCTGCGCGATCTCAACATTCGCGCCGTCATAGGTGCCGAGGGTCACAGCGCCGTTGAACATGAACTTCATGTTACCGGTACCGGAAGCCTCTGTACCCGCGGTGGAGGTCTGCTCGGAGATATCCGCCGCTACGACCAGCTTCTCTGCGTAAGAAACATTGTAGTTGCTGACGAATACGACCTGGAGCTTGTCCTTGGTGTCGGGATCGTTGTTGACGAGGTTCGCGATCTCGTTGATATACTTGATGATGGCTTTCGCTCTCTTATAACCGGGAGCAGCCTTAGCGCCGAAGATGAAGCAGGTCGGCTGGAAGTCGGGCAGCTGACCGCTCTTGATGCGGAAGTAGATCCACATGATCGAGAACGCGTTGAGCAGCTGTCTCTTATACTCGTGCAGACGCTTGACCTGGATGTCAAAGATGAACTTCGGGTTGATCTCAACGCCGTCCATCTTCTTGACATAGGCGGCGAGCTGTTTCTTCTTCGCCAATTTGATCTTATTGAATTCCTTGACGGAATCGGGGTTGATGTGCGCGCCGAGCTTCTCCATCTTGCTCATATCCTTGAGCCAGCCGGAACCGATGCGGTCGGTGATAAAGGAAGCGAGCTCGGGGTTGCACAGACCAAGCCAGCGGCGCTGGGTGATACCGTTGGTCTTGTTCTGGAAGCGCTCCGGATATACCCAGTACCACTCCTTGAGAACGTCGTTCTTGAGGATCTCGGTGTGGATCCACGCAACGCCGTTGACATAGGAAGATACATACATCGCGAGTCTTGCCATATGGACCTTACCGTCGCGGATGATGCCCATCGCGTTGATGTTGTGCTCTTCAACGCCCTTGTACTTGAGGTCGTTCCACTGACGCTCGTTGATGCGCTCGATGATGGCGTAAACCTCGGGGATGATCATCTTCATCAGACCGGTATCCCACTTCTCCAGCGCCTCAGCCATAACGGTGTGGTTGGTGTAGTTGAAGGTCTTCTGCGCGATATCGAACGCCTGATCAAAGTCGACGCCCTCTTTCTGGAGCAGACGGATCAGCTCGGGGATGGATACAACGGGATGGGTATCGTTGAGCTGGATGGTGGTCATCTCCGCGAAATGAGAGAAGTCGGTGTCATATTTCTTCTTATATCTGCGGATGATATCCTGCAGAGAAGCGGAGGAGAAGAAGTACTGCTGCTTTAAGCGCAGGATCTTGCCCTCGTAGCTGTTGTCGTTGGGGTACAGAACCTTGGAGATGTTCTCACAGTTGTTCTTGTTCTTAACAGCGTCGTCATAACGGCCGTCGTTGAACGCGAGGAAGTCAAAGCCCTCGACAGGCTCAGCCTGCCACAGACGCAGGGTGTTGATGTTCTTGGTGCCGTAGCCGATGATCGCCATATCATAAGGAACGGCGACAACGGTGCTGTCGGCGAACTGAACGATCTGAGACTGATCGTCACGGCGGATGCACCACGGATCGGGATTCTTGAGCCAATCATCGGCGACCTCTACCTGATAGCCGTCCTTGATCAGCTGCTTGAACAGACCGTAGCGATAGAAGATTCCATAGCCGTCAAGCGGAACCTCCTGTGTCGCAGCGGAATCGAGGAAGCAGGCAGCCAGTCTGCCCAGACCGCCGTTACCCAGAGCGGCGTCTTCGATCTCTTCAAACTGGTTGATGTCGATGCCCTTGCTCTTCAACAGGCTCTTGACCTCGTCAAGGATACCGGCACAGTACAGGTTGTTGTAGATCATTCTACCCATCAGGAATTCTGCGGAGAAGTAGTAGGCTCTGCGACCCTCGGCATGCTTCTTTCTGCTGCGTGACCAGTTCTGAGCGATCTCGCCCATGACCGCCTTACCGACGACCAGGTGGAGCTGCGGGGTGGTCAGATGCTTGGGCGCAGTACAAAACGCACTTCTCGACAGTTCGGTAATCTGTTCCATAGTAATGCTCATTTTACTTTTCCTCCAAACGTGAATTAGTTTTAGATAAGTTATATAATCTATCGGCAATCTCCTTGGTGGCGGCGCCTTCCTTCATGCGCCATACCCAGTTACTGCCCAGCGTGGACGGTACGTTGATACGCGCCTCGCTGCCCAGTCCGAGGATATCCTGCATCTGGATGATCGCATAGTTCGCGACGCTCTTATACGCCGCTTCGATGAACTTCCAGTTGACCTCGTCACCCGGATGGATACCGAGATATTTGTTACAATGTTCTTTCTCCCAGCCGTCTATCTGGCTGTACCAGCCTAAGACGGTATCGTTGTCATGGGTACCGGTATAGACGACACAGTTCTCTGTGTAGTTATGCGGCAAGAAGTCGTTTTCGTCATCATCCGCAAAGGCGAATTCCAGCACCTTCATGCCCGGATAACCGCTCTCCTTGAGCAGCTCCTTTACGCTGTCGAAGAGCTCGCCCAGATCCTCGGCGACGATCTGGATATCGCCCAGCTTCTCACGCATGACGTTGAAGAAGTCGATGCCGGGGCCGTCGATCCACTCGCCGTTGATGGCGTTCTCGGAGCCGAAGGGAATGGCATAGTAGGTGTCGAACGCGCGGAAGTGGTCGATACGGGTGATGTCAAAGAGCTTGTCGGCGGCGGCGATACGACCCATCCACCAATCATAGCCGGTCTCCTCCAGATAATCCCAGTCATACAGCGGGTTGCCCCACAGCTGACCGGTCGCGGAGAAGTAATCGGGCGGGCAGCCGGCGACGCATACGGGATCCAGATTCTCATCCAGCCAGAACACCTCGGGGTTCGCCCAGGTATCGGCGGAGTCCATCGCGACATAGATCGGCATATCGCCTAAGATCTTGATGCCCAGACCGTTAACATACGCGCGGAAATCCTCCCACTGCTTATAGAACTCGAACTGTACCCACTTCCAGAAGTCGATCTCCTTGCGGAACTTGCGGGTATAGCGGGCGATGGCTTCTTCATTGCGAACGCGGATCTCTTCATCGTCCCAATCGGGCCACGCCTTGTTACCGAAATACTTCTTGACCGCCATATACAGCGCATAGTCCTTGATCCACTTGGAATTCTTTCTCTTAAAGGAGTTAAATGCCTTGCGATCGCCCTCCAGGAACTTTTCATAAGCGATCTTCAGCACCTCAAAGCGGCTGTAATAGATCGCGCCGTAGTCGATCTCTTCCGCATTGTTGCCCCAGTAGAATTGTTCGATCTGCGCCTTGGTCAAAAGACCCTCTTTGACAAGCGTGTCAAGATCGATCATGTAAGGATTGCCCGCATAAGTAGAAAAACTCTGGTAGGGGCTGTCTCCGTAGCTGGTGGGTCCGACGGGCAGGATCTGCCAGACAGACTGTCCCGCGGCCTTCAAAAAGTCCGCGAATTGTCTCGCCTCTTTGCCGATGGTGCCGATTCCGTACGGCGACGGTAAAGAGGTGATGGGCATGAGCACACCGGAAACTCTTGCCATAATTTCAACTCCTGTCATATTAAATTTAATCGGTTTATCGCTATGGCTACAAAGATTCGATGCTGAAATTGTATATCTTGCACAGATAAAAGCATAGCTACCGACCCTATTCTTCAATATTTTAACATATGAATGAATAAATTACAACCTTTTTTATAAAAATCGTTACAAATATGAAAAGATTTATCCGCGCCACGAAACAAGACGATTTCAAAGGGCGTTGATCCGGCGTTCTCAACAATCATGATAAGGGCATTGTATGCAGAAAAACTCCCCTGCACACACGACAGGGGAGTTTGTAAAGGAAAGGAAGATGAATGGTGATTCAGTTGACAGATTATGTCGAAAAGGCAGGATAATCTCCGGTGTTTTTTCATTTATAAGGAGGGGCTGCGATTCGTATGCAGCCTGAAAAACCATTTCCTTGCCGTTTTGAACCGCAGCCCTTACCGACAGGATCAAAACCATCGATTAATGAACGATTTTTTAGTTGGAAGAACCCTGCTTGCACAGGGTTCTTCGGTGGAGAAAAATGCACGAACCGCTACCCTTTCCGACCGCTCAGCATAGCTGACCGATCGGGTAAGGGATCGCGATATTCGCCAAATAACGTTGTGTCAATGTGGAATCGACTACATCAAGCGTACCGCTTCCGTCTACGTCTGCGCACATCAGGGCAGCTTCATCCACGCTGATCTTCATATTCGCGTCAAATCGCTGAACCAGCGTCGCGTCAACCGGGGTGATCTCACCGTCGCCGTCCGCGTCACCGAGCTTTGCCCCGGATAACGGCACAAATGTGAAACCCCATTTTGTCGCGTATTCCTCGGCCGCACTGCCTTTCATGCCCTTGATCGTGAAGTCCTTGTTCTTCTCCCGATCAGCGAAAGGGTCTCCGAAAGCATAGTCACTAATTGTTGTCACTTCGGGAAGGAGCGTAATTTGTGAAAGACCGGTGTTCATAAAAGCACCGTCCGGAACTTCGTTCACCGAGGAAGGAATGTTGACTTGCTTCAGGTTCACACAATCAAGGAACGCCCAATATCCGATCCGTTCTGCGGAATCAGGAATGTTGATCTTTTCAAGCGAGGTGCAATTTTGAAACGCGGAGCTATCGATATTCGTTACACCCTTGCACACAGTTGCTTCTTTCAGCTTCTTTTGACCCGCAAACGCGTTAACCCACTTTGTGACAGAGGCGGGGATCGTCACACTGCTCAGATCGGGGCAATTACTGAACGCGTATTCTTCGATCACGGTCACATCGCTCGGAATGGTAAAGTCGCCGCTCTTGCCCAAGGCAAGAACCAGACGACTGCCGTCATAGAGCAGACCGTTCTCACAATGCAGCTCGTCACAATTAGGCGTATCGATCCGCTCAAGGCTCGGGCAATTTTTAATTTTACTTCCGTTTATAGAAGGATGCTCATCCAAGAATGTAATCGTTTTCAGTTTTGGGCAGTTCCGAATATAATAAAAGAGTACACCGTATCCATCGGGTTCAGCGGGTATCGTCAACGAGGTCAGCTCCGGACAATCTTCAATCATCGTCGATGCCCTATCATAGACGAGAGGTTTGCCGTTGATATGATCGGGGATCTCGACGTCGCCGGTGATTCCCTCTGCTCTTGTAAAATATAAATAGCCGTCATAATCCGAATAATAGAGTCTGCCGCCGTTGAGCTCGATGTAGCTTTCGTTCGAATCCGCCTCGTCCGGGGTAGCGCTGCCGTGCTCTATCTCATAAGCTCCGTTACGACCGATGACCGTCTGCAATGCGGGGCATGCTTCCTTGAAATGATCGATATGATCCATGAAGCGGTCAACACCGAAATTGCTGTACATCTGTGAAAAGTCGATCGAGGTGATCGGGAAATCTGTGTCGACAGTATCGAACGCGCTGTCAGCGAAATAGAATTTATCGCCGCCGTCAAAACAGACGTCATCCTTATAACCGATAAGGTATAACGGCAGCACCAGCTCACCGCTGACATTGTGAACCTCTGTGATCACGGACACGATCTCAGGCTTTTCCGACAGATCATCCTCCCAGATATACTCATTGCCGTTTTTGTCGGTATAGACATATTGATCGGCGTCTCCCGACGCGGCAGGATCGACCCTTGCGGCTACAGCGCCGGATGGTACGGCAGCAACGGTACTCAGCGTCAGTATCAGCGCCAAGACCACGGATAAGATTTTCTTTTTGTTGTTCATGATTTCCTCCTTTAGTTGTTTGTGCTTAAATTGGCGAAAGAAGAACTTTTTCCGTTCTCACCAATAAAGATGCACGAAACAACAAAAAGGATCTACATTTTTTGATTTTTTTAAATTTATCCGATGATGCCGTTATCATACAAATCCTGTTTATATCCCTGATCCAGAATGACAACCCAGAGTGTGCTTTCCGGCAAATGCGCAATACCTACTTCGCCGCTTCTGTTAAACCTTTTTTCATATAGTTCACTCCCGTTCATTTCAACATATTCATCATAATCGGGTAAATCGTATTCCTGCCAGAATTTCGCTGCGGCGTCCTGCGGTGTAGGAGCTTCCAAATGAAAATATATGACATCTCTTCCTTCGTTCATATCCAAATCAGTCTGTGTTTGAATATACCGATCCTCGAGCTCATCCTTATACAACCCATCAGCAGGTCTCGGTTCCGATTGACGTAATCGATCATAATAAATCACACCATCCTGAGCGTGATCACACAGAAATCTGGAGATCGTAAAAAGAGGCAAACCAGCCTCAATACGCATATTATTGATTTCATCAAACAGCTCTCTTTCCTGTTCGGATAGTATATCGCTCTCTTCTGTTTCGGATTGCGGCGGTTCTGTCACAGGCTTTTGGGATGAAACAGATTGAACACTATTTGAGATCTCCTCCCGATTGAGGTTTTGATTTTGTGCTGCTTCCTGTTGCTGACCCTGCGCCTGTCCGGAGCCTCCGTAGAAGCTGCCGCCCTTTTCTTCGCCGTTTCCGCCGCCTGACGCGATACCCGCGATCCCTGTCACGGCGATCACACACGCCGCCGCTCCTGCCGCGAGCTTGATGATCAGCGAGGAACTCGCAGTCGTGAACACGCCCGCCGCGTAGCCTGCCGATCCCGAGGTGGTATAGATCGCCGGGAGGATCACTCTCCATGTTCTTTTCTTGCGGCGATTCTTCTTCGCGTCCTTTTGCAACAGCTGAACAAACACCTCGCCGAAGGGAGCCACGGCGACGCCGCGGAATTTCTCGCCGTACTTCTTCTCCCATTGCTCAACCTCTTTTTTAACTGAGGCACGCGCATAGCGCAGGCGGGATTTTGCCGTGCTCTCGCTGCAATCCATGATCGCGGCGATCTCCTTGAGCTTTTGCTGATGATAATAATACAGCACCAGTGTCTCGCGCTGTTCATAGGGCAGCTTCTCGATCATGCGGCGCAGCTGATCGGCGGTATCGCGCCGTTCCGCCATCGTTGCGGGCAGCATCGGCTCATCGCTTGACTGCTCCAACAGCTTCACATCGATATCCTCGTCCGGAACAGGCAAATTCCTGCGCTTGCGCAGGATCATCAGCGCCTCATTGTTCGCGATCTTCATCATCCATGAAGAAAAGTTCCTGTCGTTTTTTAATGTAGACAGCTTTTGGAACACATGGATAAAGGTTAGCTGAACAGCGTCCTGCGCGTCGTCATAATTCTGCAACATGCCGTAAGTCAACGTATAGACCGACTCGTAGTACTGATCATATAATTGTTCGTATGCCTCGGATTTTCCCGCTCGCAATCCATCTACTAATTCTTGCGATAGTTCTGTCAATGGTTCTCCCCCTCTGCTTTTCTATTTATATGATGATAGAAAAACGAATTCGGATCTAAAATACAAAAAATTGTAATTATTTTGATACAGTTTATGATTATTATAAATCGTTAACGAAGATAACACCATCGGCAGAACCGATGGTGTTGTTTACAGCTTCTCTGTTTCCTTGAGCGCGAAATACAAGGCGGCGGTGACGGCGAGTTCTCTGATCCGCTCACGGTCGGCGTTGTTCTCGCCGAGGAGCATCTTTTCGGTATGCAGACCCAGCTCGGTGCTGATGCCGATATAGACCAGTCCGACGGGCTTGTATATCGTACCGCCCAAGGGTCCGGCGATTCCGGTGGTGGAGATGCCGATATCCGCGCCCGCGAGCAATCGGACGCCGCGCGCCATCTCGGCGGCGGTGCGATCCGATACCGCGCCGTAGGTGGAGAGCGTCTCCTCGCGCACGCCGAGGATCTTGTGCTTGATATGATTCGCGTAGGTGCAAACGCCGCAGTCGAATACGCCGGACGCGCCCGATACCGAGGTAAGAGCGCCGGATACCAATCCGCCGGTACAGCTCTCGGCAGTCGCGATGCGCTTTTTCTGCCTGGTCAATGCCGCCACCAACAAATCGGACAGTTCCTTTTCGTCAATATGATCCTGAGCCAACAGCTCCAGTAATTCAGATGTTTTCATCATAACCTCCGGGATAATTAGTAATTAGGAGTTAGGAATTAGGAATTGATGGTGGGCTTCGCCCACACCCTTTTATATATTTAATAAAACGTTTCGTTCCAACAATATAGGAATCAAAACGCGGTCACGCGTTTCCCGCAATTCCTCATTCCTAATTACTAATTCCTCATTATTATAAACCTTCTTCTCCCCTATTGCAATCCTCATCAAAATTTGTTAGAATTTGTTTACAAATACGGAATGTTGCGATTGCCGCGGGCTGACATCTATGTCGAGCCCTCGCAATGACTGCACAACGGAGATAACATGGCTTGGTTTTTCGCGAATGACGACCTTACAACCGAATACTATACCATCACAGGTGAGGATGCGTCGCATATCGCGCGGTCGCTCAGGATGAAGATCGGCGAAGCGCTGACCCTTTGTACCCCCGACGGCAGACGGCATGAATGTGAGATCACCGAGATCACGCGTGACACTGTGACCGTGCGCATCCTGCGCTCGACCGAATGTGAGCAGGAGCCCGATGTGCGCGTCAACCTGTTCATCGCGCTGATGAAGGGCGATAAGATCGACGACGTAGTGCAAAAGGCGGTCGAGTTGGGCGTAAGCGAGATCACACCGTTTCTCAGCGCGCGGTGCATCTCGCGCCCGGACGAAAAGAGCATGAGCAAAAAGCTCGCCCGGTGGCAGAAGATCGCCGATAACGCCGCCTCACAATCCCGCCGCGGCGTCATCCCGCGCGTCAACCCCTGCGTCAGCCTGCGCGATATCCCCGACATCGTCAAGGATACGGACATGTCAGTCGTCTTTTACGAATGCGGCGGTGAAAAGCTCGGCTCCCTGATCCGCGGCAAGCTCGGAACGCTCGCGCTGATCACGGGATCGGAGGGCGGCTTTGAGCAGGAGGAGATCGATTATCTCACCGATCACGGCGTAAAGGTCGCCACATTGGGTAAGCGCATCCTGCGCGCCCAGACAGCACCCGTCGCGGCACTGTGCGCGGCGATGCTGCTGACAGGAAACTTGGAATAAAATCAGTGATTAGTGATCAGTGATTAGTGATCAGCAAATGGGCGGGCTCTGCCCGCACCCGATTGCTAATCATCGGAGCAAAGCGACCTGCGATACTGACCACTGACCACTAACCACTGAACACTAATACCGGAGGTATATTATGTTAGGATTTATCTGCGCTCTCGGCATCGAGGTCGAGGGCATCGTCAAACTGATGGAAAACAAAGAAGAGACCACCATCGCCAAGATCACCTACCACAAGGGTGAGATCTACGGCAAAGAGGTCGTGTGCTGTGAATGCGGTATCGGCAAAGTCAACGCCGCCATGAGCACCCAGATCATGATCGACGCCTACCATCCCGATGTCATCATCAACAGCGGTATCGCTGGCTCACTGTCGGGCGATATCCGCATCGGCGATATCGTAATCTCCGACGACTGCGTCCAGCACGATATGGACGCTACCGAAATGGGCGATCCGCTCGGTCAGGTACAGTTCAACGATGAAAAACGCACCTACTTCCCTGCCGACAAGGCGACCGCCGATAAGCTGTATGACGCTTGTCAGACCATCGACGGCATCTCTGTGTTCCGCGGAAGGATCGCTTCCGGCGACATCTTCATCTCCGCTCACGACCGCCGCAGCCGTGTCGCGGATACCTTCAACGCACTTGCGTGTGAGATGGAGGGTGCGGCAGTCGGCACCGTTTGTTTCCGCAACGGCGTTCCGTTCGCGATATTGCGCAGTATCTCGGACGACTTCAACAACAACGAATTCATGGACTTCATGCAGTTCCGTGAGATCGCTGCCAAACGTTCGATCAAAGCGATCGAGGAATTCATCAAAAACGCATAATAAATCTTATGCTGAAAGCGCCGTGTACCAACCGTACACGGCGCTTTTGCGTTGAATATTTGTATTACTTATCGAACACCCAGTACTGGGTACCGGACGCGGAGATCTCGGACATCGTGAAGGTCGTACCGATATAGCCGTTCCACCCGTTGGGATCGTAGACGATGATCCTGCCGGAGGAGGTGATGCCGGCGAGCACGATGAAGTGACCGCCACGGGTGAAGATGCCCGTATCCTGAGCGCTGATGACATACTTGCCCTGCTTCAGCGCGGATATCACAGCGTTCGTTTCATTGGAACCGAGCTGCCGTTCCATCGTGATACCGAAGTGATCGGAGGCGGCGCTGAAATAGCTCCAATAGGTGCCGACTCCCATCATATAGTACTTGTTGCCGCACCAGCTAACAGCATCGATCGGCGTGATCCTCCTGTCCTTTATGGTGGATGCGACCATAGCGAAACAGGTGGGACCGCAGCCGGACCACGCGATGGTATCGTCGCCGTACGGATAACTATACTGGGTCTGGTCGTAGTAGTAGAAGTCGCCCGACGTATCACCGCCGCCTTCCACGGTGATGACAAAGCCATCCGGGTCAAAGCCGCTGTAAAAATCGGTTCCCGCATAATTGATGACCCTGACCGTATAGGTATAGGTCTCGCCTGCCCATACGTCGGTATCGGTATAGCTGTTGGAGCTCGTATCACCGAGCCTGCTCCATGAACCGTTGATCTTTTTGTAGACGCGATATCGTGAAGCGCCGTTCGGGCTGTTCCATGTGAGCGTCACGCCGTCGGGATCGGCGTCGACGTCGATCAGCTTGGGAGCGGAAACATAGTAAATGCTCACACCGGTCGTGTCGCAGTCGGAGGTGAACGCCGTGCCGTCGGAGGTGATACACCGCACGGTATAACGATAGGAATAACCTGACGAAACGTCGGTGTCGATCACGGAGGTACCGGTCGTTTCGGTCAGCTTTGTCCATCCGCGGCTGCCGTAGTAGTAGACGCGGTATTTTTCCGCACCGGGAGACGCTTTCCACGAGATCTCGATGCCGTTTCTGGTAAAATCTGGTTCATACATAACAGGCATATAGGTAAACGGACACAAAACGCCGTCGTGGTTAAAATCGGAGGTGAAGCTGTTGCCGTCCGCCGAGATACAGCGCACGGTATAGCGGTAGGTATAGCCGGAGGCAACGTCGTCATCGATCACGGAGGTACCGGTCGTCTCGGTCAGCCGCGTCCAACCGTCTCTGCCGTAGTAGTAGACGCGGTATTTCGCGGCGCCCGCGGAGGGCTTCCAACTGATCTTGATACGGTTCTTATCACATTCCGCGCTGAGATTTTGCGGCGCGGCGATATAATGGAGCGATTTTCCCGTGCCGTCAAAGTCGGACTCGAACTGTGTTCCCTCCGCGTTGATACAGCGCACGGTATAGGTATAATCCCTGCCCGATTCGGCGTTGTGTACGAACGTGTTGGAGGTCGTCTCGCCGGCTTTTGTCCAGCCGCCGTCGGTCTTGTAATAGACGCGGTATTTTGTCGCGCCTTTGCTCGCGCTCCATGTGACTTCCACGCCCTCGGCTCCGCCTCTGACGCTCGTCAGCTTCGGCATCTCGACATAGCGCATGCTCTTGCCGGGATAGAAATCCGAAGTGAACTGTGTCGCCTCTTTGTTCAGACAGCGCACGGTATAGGTGTAGGTGTAGCCGGATTCGATGTCATCGTCCTCAAAGGAGGTCTGTGTCGTATCGGCGAGCTTTGTCCAGCCGTTCGCGCCGCGGTAATACACGCGGTACAGCTCGGCTCCCTCCACCGCGTCCCAACGGATGGTGATGCTCTTTTCGTTGCACACGAGCTCAAAATCAGGCGCGTTGATAAAGGTATGGGATACGCCGGGTCTGAACGAGCTCAGGAACGCGTCGCCCGCGTCGTTGACACAGCGCACGGTATAGGTATAGGTGGCGCCGGACGCGACGTCGGTATCGACATAGGAGGTTTCGGCGGTATCCGTCATCCTCGTCCAGCCGTTTCTGCCGCGATAATAGACGCGGTATTTTTGCGCGCCGCCGACCGCATCCCAGCTGATACGAACGCCGTCCTCGGTATTGGTCAGCGAGGTAATAGTGGGGGCGGTGTAAAACCTGACGCTTTTGCCGGGACGATAGCTGCTGGTGAACTCGGTACCCTCCGCGTTGACGCAGCGCACGGTATAGGTGTAGTTGTAGCCGGATTCAACGTCGGTGTCCGTATAGGAGGTATCGGTCGTATCGACCAGCTTCGTCCAGCCGCGGCTGCCGTAGTAATAGATACGGTATTTCTCCGCGCCTTGGACAGCCTGCCACGAGATATCGACGCCGTCCGTTCCGTTGCTGACGGAAAAATCGGGAGCATCCATATATGTCCCTTTGATACCGTCACGGTCAAAGGCACTGACATATTCGCCCGCCGCGTTCATACAGCATACGGTGTAGGTGTAGGTCACGCCGGAGCTCACTTCTTCATCCAGATACGAGGTATCGGTGGTATCCGCCATCCTTGTCCAGCCGTTTTTGCCGCGATAAAAGACACGGTATTTGTCGGCGCCGGGACATGCCTGCCACGTGATACGGATCCCGCTGTCGGTGCCGGTCGCGGACAACAGCACGGGCGCGGCGATATAGCGGATGGATTTTCCTGTTGTATCACAGTCGCTGGTGTAGCGCTCGCCGTCGGCGGTAACGCACCGCACGGTATAGGTATAGGTGTTGCCGGAGCGCACATCATCATCCAGCAGATAGTTGTTTTCCGTTGTCGCCATGCGCGTCCATCCGTTGGAACCGCGGTAAAACACACGGTAGCCTTCGGCGCCTTCGATCGCGTCCCACTTGAGCATCACGCCGCCTGCCGTGTTCTCGACACTCAGCACGGGTGCTCTCAGATACGCGTGGGTCAGCCCTGTTTCATCAAAATAATCAAACATATACGCGCCGCTGCTCGTCAGCTCTCTGACGGTATAGCGGTAGCGGTTGCCGTAGGTAACGTTTTCATCCAGATAAGAGTTGTCGGAGGATACGGCGATCTGCTTCCACGCGTTGTTCTCCATACGCAGTACAGCCACCTTGCTGACGCCCGAAGCCTTGTTCCAGTAGATACGGATGCCCTCATCCGTTGTATCCGCACCGGTCAATACGGCGGGAGCGGAATAGGTGATCGTTTTTGTAGCGGTGGTGGTCATAACATCGTCGGAAGCGGTCATTCCGTAGAGGCGATATCGATACGTGTTGCCCGAAACGACGGACGGATCGACATAATACAGCTGTGTCGTATCCGTCAGCCTTTGCCAGCCGCGGCCGTCGCTGTACCATTTGTCCACACGATAATGATGGACGCCTGAGATCGTCTGCCACTCGATGCGGACGCCCTCCCGGTCGGAACGCATCGAAGTGATCACGGGCACACCTGCCCCGACCTCTGCTGCTGACGGCTCACCGTTTTCATCCTCCAGCTCAACGGCCGTTACGCTCAAAAATGAGGAAAGCATCAGAACCGCCAGCAATGCGGCAATCGTTTTTTGTAATACTCTTCGCATAGGATCACCTCTTTCTGTCTTAAATATCTATGGGTTGGCCACAGTGGAACTGTGACATATAGTTGTCTACTCTAATTATAATTCTAAAAAAGCAATATGTCAACAACAAGAGAATTACATATTTGCAATATTCTGCCTATTATGGTAGAATAAGGCAAAGGTCGAAAAAACCAATCATAGGGTAATACATGTCGGAGGTAAAGCGATGAGCGAAGTTTTGATCTATAATCTCCCTCCCGAAAAGGACGCAAAGGTGAAAATGCTGTGCCGAAAGTTCGGATTTGCTTCGCGCAGTATCGAGAGAGCCGAGTTCGGCTATACGCTCGGATATCTGCTGGGGCTCTCACAGGATGATTCCGTCAGGGACGGCGATGATTTTGACGAAGAGATGCTCTATCTCGCGGATCTCAGAGGCGGTATGCTCAATCTCTTTCTCGATCAGCTCCGCCGCAAAAAGCTGAGCGTCCCGCTCAAGGCGATACAAACCGATCGGAACACCGGCTTCACATCCCGTGAGCTGTACCGCGAGCTGTGCGCCGAAAGAGACGCCATCGCGAGGGGAACGACACAACATCAGGGGTAGATATCATGCGGAATACTCCGGAGGTTCACATGAAACGCTTTATACTTTTATTATTGGGCTGCCTGACCGCCTGCATCATTCTGGCAGGCTGCAGTGAAAAGCTCACACTCGATCAAACGCAGCTGGATATGACCGTCGGCGACAGCGCGGAGCTGTCCGCGGGAAAGGCGACGCGGGTGAGCTGGGAGAGCAATAACGACGCGGTCGCCACCGTCAACGGCGGCGAGGTCAACGCCAAATCAGCAGGAGAAGCAATCATCACCGCTTCTCTCGAAAACGGCGAGACCGCCACCTGCCGCGTCAAGGTCTCCGATAAGCTGATCAACGAGATCACCCTGAGCGCCACCGGCGTCCGTATCGAGGTCGGCAAAACGATCCAGCTGGAAGCTGCCTACAAGCCCGCCGACGCGTCGCATGTCGTGCTGAGCTGGGAGAGCAGTGACCCGAATATCGCGACCGTCAACAACGAGGGCTTTGTTACGGGCGTTTTTGCGGGCGTCACCACGATCACCTGCAAAAGCGATAATGGCGTCAAGGCGTCCTGCACCGTCAACGTCGGCAGCGCCTCACAGCCCACCGCTGCTCCCACCCATCCTCCCGCGGTCATCAAGCCGACAGAAACGACCGCCGCGCCGAAAAGCACCGATCCTGCCGCAAGCAGTCAGTCGGGTTCCTCCGGCGGCATGCTGTTCCCCGATTCTTCCACCCGTTATCTGACGAACGACGAGATCGCGGCGAAGATATACAGCATGAGCGGAACGCCCCTGTCAAACAGCTTCGGGCAGGACGCGGTCAATGAGATCTACGCAAGGCACGGCTTTGTCTTTCGCACCGCGTCGATCCGATCCTACTACGAAGCCCAGTCGTGGTATCATCCCGATCCGGGCTACGACGGCTCGCTCAGCGCGATCGAACAGTACAACGTCGGCTTGCTCAGTCAATACTGATAATTCATAATATGAAGAAGCATGATCGTCATATGTGACGGTCATGCTATTTTTTAATGAGCATGCTTTTATTTATAAAATGTTAATACATTCATCTTGTATTTGGTTTTTTATTAGTATATAATACAATTATATTGACTCGGATTGGAGGAATATGATGAAAAGAAAAATCGTCAGCATCATTCTGACGCTTGCTCTCATCCTATCGGTCTGCGGGGTCGGCTGTATCGGCGCGTCCGCCGCGGATGACGTCGCCACGATCACGGTAGGCAACAAGACCATCACCGCGAAGGTAGGAGAGTACATCGAATACAGCATTGCGTTCCGTACCACGGGCGACAGTATCACAACGGCACAGGTCGAGCTTCCGATCGACTTTTCGGCGTTCAGCGGCTACAGTCAGGACGAGATCGCGACCCACATTCAGCGGATCGCGCCCACGACGGCGAATTCTTCTGTCGTAAGACGCTTTGACACCCCCAACACCTTCGGAATCACCGGCTATGTCATGAACTTCGCCAACGCGAACGGCTACTCCTTCAACACCGAGAAGCCTGTGTTGAAGCTGATCTTCGGCGTTGAAAAGGCAGGCTCCTATCACCTCGCCGCAAAGGTCAGGTATGTGAACGACATCAATGACAATGTCGTCATCGACAACGACTACAACCGACACAACGCCCGCTTCAGCTATGTCGAAAGCGTCGACGAGGCGGAGCTGGAGACACCTCAGCCGAACGCCGCTACCTATGCGGGCGGCGTCAGGATCACATGGGATCCCGTACCGGGCGCCAAGCTCTACCGCGTCTATGTCAAAACAGAAAGCAGCGGATGGGCGAGGATCGCGGAGACCGGCGAGACCTCTTACATCGATCCCAATGTTGTTTCCGGCAAACGCTATACCTACACGGTGCGCTGTATGTCGGCGGACGGTTCCCGCTTTATCAGCGACTATGACCGCGACGGCGCGTCGGCAGTATACTACACCGCTCCCATCCTGCGGCTGAGCAACGCCGAGGACGGTGTACAGATCAGCTGGGACGCTGTGCCTCAGGCGGATTCCTACCGCGTCTACTATCGCGGCAGTAACGGCTGGACAAAGCTCGTCGATACCGAGGACACCTCGACAGTCGATTACGACGTCGATTCCGGCACACGCTACACCTACACCATCCGCGCGATGGATGAAAACGGCGATCATCTGAGCTGGTTCTATCCGGACGGCTTCTCGATCACCTTCCTGTCCGCGCCCACATTCAGCCTGTCCAACGCCGCCGACGGCGTACAGATCAGCTGGGATAAGGTCGAGGGCGCTGAGAATTATCGCATCTACTACTACGGCAGCCGCGGCTGGACAAAGCTCGCCGAAACCACCAATAACGCCTTCATCGATACCGACGTCAGCTCCAACCACACCTACACCTACACCGTGCGCTGCATCAACAAGGAAGGCACCGAATTCACCAGCGACTACCGCCCCGGCAAGAGCATCAAATACTATGCCGCGCCGAAGCTGACCCTCTCCAATGAAGAGGACGGCGTTCGGATCAGGTGGGACGCTGTCGCGGGCGCGTCCAAATACCGCGTTTACTACAAGGGCAGTAACGGCTGGACAAAGCTCGAGGATACCACCGGTACCTCTGTACTCGATACCGACGTTGCCTCCGGCACCAACTACACCTATACCATCCGCGCGATGGATTCAGATAATAACCACCTGAGCTGGTACTATACCGACGGCTTCCGTATCCAGTTCATCCGTGCGCCTGAGTTCAGCGTTTCCAACGAGGCTGACGGCGTCAAGATCAGCTGGGACAAGGTAGGCGGCGCAAAGAAATATCGTATCTTCTACTACGGCTCCAAGGGCTGGACAAGAATGGTCGATACGACAGAGACCTCTTATATCGACAAGGATGTTTCTTCCAACCACACCTACACCTACACCGTGCGCTGTATCACCGAGGACGGCTCCGCGTATACCAGCGACTTCCGCTCCGGCAAAAGCGTCAAATATGTCGAAGCGCCCAAGCTGACGCTCTCCAACACCTCAAGCGGCGTGATGATCCGATGGAATTCCGTTGCGGGCGCTTCCAAATACCGCGTCTATTACAAGGGCAGAAACGGCTGGACAAAGCTCACCGATTCCACCGGCACCTCCTTTGTCGATACCGACGTCAAGGACGGCACGCCCTACACCTACACCATCCGCGCGATGGACGCGAACAACAATCACCTGAGCTGGTTCTACACCGACGGCTTTACCATCACCTATCATAAATCATAAGCATCATAAAAAAGCACTTCCGATCACGTTTTCGGAAGTGCTTTATATTTATCTGTTTCCCGCGCGCGCCATGATCAGACCGCCGTTTTCCTTGAGCCAGCGATTCCAACGATCATACGCGGGATAGACCGCGTACACCCGCTCATAAAACCGCGCGCTGTGGTTCATCTCAAACAGGTGACACAGCTCGTGCACCACCACGCTGTCGAGCACCTCGGGCGGGGTGAGCAGCAAGAGGATGTTGAAGTTCAGATTCTTCTTTGCTGAGCAGCTGCCCCAGCGGGTCTTTTGACACCGCAGGGTGATCCTGCCGTAGTGAGCGTCCATGATCCGCGCGTAATACGCGACCCTCTCGGGGATGACCTTTTTTGCCATCTGCGCAAGCGCGCGCAGCTCTTCCTCAGTGAGCTTCGGCACAGCTTGCTCTGTCGCCTTGCGCTCCGCGATCTGACCGCGCTTTTTGATGATCCACGCTTCGTGCTTTTTGACGAATTCATCCGCCTCACGCTTTGTCGTGCGTTTGGGAGCGCGGACGATCAGCTCGTCCCCTCTCACCTCCAGCGAGATCGTCTTTCGTTTTGATTTGATCAAGGTGTATGCAAAGTCCATTTTCTCTATGAGCCTACCATGTGTTTATTCAAACAGAGCGTCACATTATCGAATCAATCATAAAAGCGGGTTTCGCCAACCGGGAATGCTACTTCCATACGAGCCAGTTTGCGCTGTAAAATCGTCACATCCGGCAGAGCAAGATCGCCGCTGTGATTGATATCGCAGCGCTGTCTCATCATATCGTCCATGCTGTGATCCATCCTTGCCAGGATCCGCTGCATTTTTGTGATATCCGGCGTACTGATGGCGTCGTCACCGTTGGCGTCGCCGAGCAGATATTGTTCTCTTATCTTGAAATGGATGGTTCTTGTATTATTGAAATAATGAGCTTCCGTTGTTTGATGCTCCGCGTTGAACGAGGCAGTGATGGTATAATCGCCGACCGGCATGCTGCTCTTGATGCTGTCCTTATTATACCGCAAGCCCGCGGAGGCGGGGATCCTCAGACCGTGGTTGATGAAGTTCTTTGTGTATATCTCGTTCCCATGCGAGTCCTTCACCGAGATCCGCAAAAAGATATCGCCGTAATAATCCGCCTTGGCGCCGTTCATCATATACGGCTGATAATAGATTGTCGTATCCGGCGCAAAGGTCGTGACGGTACTGTAATCGTCGGGATCATCCGTCAGAACAAACGGATCGAGTTCGATATCGGGGTCGTTGATCATATCCAATGTCGCGTCCGGATCGGTCTCATAGGGTATCTCCTCGCTGAACGGCATAACCGTGACCGCCGACGAGATCATGGCGGTCTGCTTGCTCGTGATATTGAACCGATAGGTATTGATCTCTTCCTGCTCCTCCGGCTCCAGCGTATATAAGCTCATCCTGTCATCCGCGTCGCGTCGGTCCGTATCTCCCTGTACGCTGTATTTATCAGAATCGGAATCCGTGATAAAAACGCTTTGATAGTACTGTTTTGATGTGTTCGGATATCGAACGTCGGTCACAAAGCCCCAGCAGGTGACCGCGTGACTGCCTTCATACCCTGTGCTGTTGTAGATGTCCACACTCAAAGATACGCCGTATCCGTTTTTCAGCCTGTCAAAGACGGCCGCCAACTGCGCGGCGCAGTTTTGACGCAGATTGATCTCTTCTGCCAGATCTCTGTAATTATACTGCGGCAGGAAGCTGCCGGTTCCTTCCCGGGGCTGAGAGAGTGTGTTCACGGAAATGCCGTTGATGAACCACCCTGTCGCGATCCTGACGTTGCCTCCTCTGTTCTCAAACGCGTCGATATAGGTCTCAAACAGATCGTCGGCACTGTCAAAGCCCGCCTGAGCCGCCCATCCCGTATAGGTCAGGATGTTAGCGGTAGAAGCCGCCCAGCACATATAATCGTCACCCTCCCGTGTCTTTTCCGCGTCGATAAAACCGAGGTTTCTCAGATCAAAATTTCCGCCCCCGGTATAGCTTTCGATGATCGCCTGACGGATCTCGCTGACATTGTCCCGCGTCAAACCGGTCAGATACACCTGACTGGTGCTTTCCGGTATCATAAACTCAGCGGTATAGTAGCCGCTTGTCGAGCCATCGCCCAGCGCGGCAGTCGCTGCGGGTTCTTTGACACGCACCACCTCGAGAAGCGGGTGACCGTTATCGACGATAGTATAGCTCTGTTCGTCGAGCGCGGCAGCTGCGTCCGCCTTATCGATATCGATGACCTGTTCCGCTTCGGGCGCTTCCTGCGCAAAGACAGCGGTCGACGTCATCATGCTCATGATCAATAATATACTCAGTATGGCTGCGATCGGTTTTTTCATCATGATCTCCCTGACAGAAGGTCAGCGGGACACTGCTTTGGTGCCCCGCAATAGTTGTGGTATAGTGATGTAGTGATTAAACGATACGGATGTTCAGCGTATCGGTGCCGGAGGTCGGTACGGTCTTGTTGGAGCTGATGATCACAACGGTATCGCCCTTCTCCACGATGCCGGTATGCAGCGCCTTTTCGACCGCCTGCAGGGTGATCTCATCAGAGGTTTTCTTCTCCTTGCCCAGTACCGGCACAACGCCCCAACTCAGGCACAGTTTGCAGCATACCTGCTCGCCGGTGACGACCGCGATGATCGGGCACGACGGACGGCATCGAGCCATCGCGCGCGCCACAGCGCCGGTCTTGCTCTCGGCAATGATCGCCTTCGCGCCGATATTCTCGGCAACGGTCTTAGCCGCCTCACAGATATTCTCACGGAACGCGGTCATATCGGTCTGTGTCGCCGACGCGCCGCGCAGCAGCATCAAATTCTCGTATTTCTCCGCCTCGGTACAGATATCATTGAGCGCCGCGACCGACTCGACGGGATACATACCCGCCGCGCTCTCACCGGAGAGCATTACCGCCGAGGTGCCGTCATATACTGCGTTGGCAACGTCGGAGATCTCGGCACGGGTGGGTCGGATGTTGGTAGTCATGCTGTCCAGCATCTGGGTCGCGGTGATGACATATTTGCCCGCCAGCACACACTTGCGGATGATCATCTTCTGGATCTCGGGCAGCTTGATAAACGGAATCTCAACGCCCATATCGCCGCGGGCTACCATCACGCCGTTACTGACCTCGATGATGCGGTCGATGTCGTCCACACCGCTCTGGTTCTCGATCTTACTGATGATCTCAACGTCCTCGCCGCCGAGGCTGTCGATATAGTCGCGCAGCTTAATGACGTCGTCCGCGGAACGGACAAAGGAAGCCGCGATCACGTTCACGCCCATCTTCAGACCGAACTCGATATCGGCACGGTCCCTCTGGCTGATATACGGCATATTGATCGAATAACCGGGGATATTGATGCTCTTGCGGTTCGACAGTCTGCCGCCGGTGAGGATGCGCGTGACGATGCAATCCTCCTCTACCGATTCTACACGAGCGGAGATCTTGCCGTCATCGAAGAGGATCACTCTGCCGATGCTGGTATTATCGCGGCGGAAGATATCGATCAGCTTGGGATATGAGAGGGATACGCCCTCGTTATCACCGTGACCTTCACTGGAATACAGGCGGTATACCTGACCCTCCTCCAGGATCACAGCCCCTTCCGCAAAGGTGCCGACGCGGATCTCGGGACCCTTGGTATCGAGCAGGAGCGCTACGGTTTTGCCGCTTTTGGCGATCGCTTTCTTCACGGTGTTGAAGCGCTTTGCCATCTCGTCATACTCGCCGTGTGACATATTGAAGCGCGCGACGTTCATGCCCGCGTCGATCATCTTTACCAAAGTGTCGACGTTATCGCACGCTGGACCGATCGTGCATACTATCTTAGTCATTCTCATGATAAAACCCCCGATTATGTTGATAATGTTTATTCATTATCACTATAATAACAGTAAAACGAGGGGAAGTAAAGGGTTTTTTCTGTTTTTTGCGCGACAATCATCGGAATATAGCAGAAAAACGGAGGAAAACAGATCCATGTTCTCCTCCGTTTCAGATTATCCTTGTTTTGATTTTTCCGGTCGGTTCACCAGAATGATACCGACAGCGGTGAGCAAAATACTCACCATATACAGCGGTTCAAAGACGCGATCCTCGCCGAGGATCACGTAGGACCACAGCGCGCCCGTGACGGGGATCAGCATATTGAACACCAAGATCTGACCCGCTTCATGCAGGACAAGCAGCGCCGTCCACAGCGTAAATGCCGCCGCGGAGACAAAGGCGAGGAACAGCACGATCCCGACGCTCTGCCATGTCAGCGGAAACCGCCCGCCCATGATCAGCGCGATCACGAGGATCAATGATCCTCCGAGGCCCAGTTGATAGGCGGTGCTCTCATAGACGATCCCCTTGGATACGCGCTTGCCGACAAAGGAGCCTGCCGTATTGAGCAGCATGGAGATCAGCACCAAGCCCTCCCCCATGAACGAAAAACCGTCTAGCGCGGTGTTGTTCACAAGGAAGATCCCCGTCATGCCGATCAGCACGCCGACGACCTTCCACACCGTCAGGTGTTCGTCCTTGAAGAACAGCGGCGCGAACAATACGGCAAAGAACGCCGAAGCCGCCGTGATGATCGAGGTCTTGGTCGCCGTGGTATTGGCGACACCGATGTAGTTGAGGATGTACATCAACCCGGTCTGCAAAAAGCCGTACAGCAGCACGCCGCCGATGCGATCGCGCGGGATGACGGGCACGCGGCGATTTTTGCACCATGTAAAGACGAACACCATCAGTCCCGCCAGCACAAAACGCACGCCCGCGAACATCAGCTTATCCGCGACCGAGGTGATCGCCATCACCTGATATCCGTATTTGATAACAGGGTACGCCGACCCCCACAGCACGGTACACAGCACCGCCGCGAGCATCGCGACCCACTTTCGTTTCAATAGATTTTGTATCATTTAAGTGATTCCGAATAAATTGTTTGAGAGTGTGAGGATTTGAACAGGTTGAGATTGCCACGTCGCTGAACACATGTGTTCGCTCCTCGCAATGACAATTCGTATACGATAATGAATAATAGTAAACAGAGCCGCGGTTTCCCACGGCTCACAATTTTATCTGTCTTTCAGATCAACGTAGTCTTTTTCCTGACAAACGCTCATGTACGCGGGTCGGATGATCTTATTGACGTTCAGGAGCTCCTCGATGCGGTGAGCGCTCCATCCGGCAATGCGCGCTACGGCAAAGATCGGAGTATACAGCTCCTCGGGCAGTCCGAGCATCTTGTATACAAAGCCGGAGTAGAAGTCCACGTTAGCGGATAC
Organism: Ruminococcus difficilis; assembly: GCF_016680995.1. Next base: position 156,034 of record NZ_JAEQMG010000163.1, read on the forward strand.
GCCCTTATACATCTTGCGGTGCTCCGCAATGACCAGCGGTGCCAAACGCTCAATACGGCTGTACAAGCCGTATTCTTCCGTCATGCCCTTTTCCTCGGCGAGCTGTTCGACAAAGCCCTTGAATACGCGGGCACGGGGGTCTGAGATGGAATAGACCGCGTGACCGATACCGTAGATCAGACCTCTGCGGTCGAACGCGTCCTTGGAGAGGATGCGGTTCAAATAAGCGGCGATCTCGTCGTCGTCTGTCCAATCCTTGACATTGTACTTGATCTCGTTCATCATGCCCATCACACGCTTATTCGCGCCGCCGTGCTTGGGACCCTTCAGCGAACACAGCGCCGCAGCGATCGCGGAATAGGTGTCGGTGCCCGAGGAGGTGACGACGCAGGTGGTGAAGGTGGAGTTGTTACCGCCGCCGTGCTCCGCGTGGAGCATCAACGCCATATCCAGTACCTCCGCCTCCAGCGCGGTAAATTGACGATCCTCGCGCAGGGTGCTCAAGAGGATCTCCGCCGTGTGCTCACAGCGCTCGGGATTATGGATGAACAGGCTCTCGCCGTTGGAATAGTGGTTATACGCCTGATAGGAATACACGGTCAACAGCGGGAACAGAGAGATCAGCTTCAGGCACTGGCGCAGGACGTTGTCGATCTCGAGGTTCATGACGTCATTGTCATAAGAAGCCAAGGTCAGAACCGCCTTCGCCAAAGCGGTCATCATATCTTTTCCGGAAGCCTTGAGGATGACGTCGCGCACAAAATGCTTGGGCAATACGCGCGAATCGGACAGCAGCTCCATAAAGCCGTCCAGCTCCTCACGGTTCGGCAGCTTGCCGAACAGGAGCAGATAGGTCACTTCTTCAAAACCGAGGCGTTTGTCGCGGTGACAGCCCGCGATGATATCTTCGATATTCACACCGCGGTAAAAGAGCTTGCCGTCGGTGGGGACAGGCTTGCCGTCTACGATCTTATTCTGGCGGATCTCGCTGATATCGGTCAGACCGGTCAGTACGCCGCGACCGTTGAGATCGCGCAGACCGATGTTGACATTGTATTGGGAATAGAGGGCTTTCTCGATATTGTCGTTCTGAACACAGCTGGTCGCCAACTGCTGGATCCTTTCATCATTGGTACGAACCTGAGGCATTGCTTCACTTCCTTTATCTTCATTTGCGAATCAATATAATAGTATCCAGAATATTATACCTTATTTTTCGGGATTAGTCAAATCGATCCTGTAAAGGATGTATCGACCCGCACGATCCTTCAAACGGTACTGCCCGATATACTGATATAAAAGAATCCCTCGTTTTCACATAAACTCCCCTGTCCGTTCATAATTTGTTCATAATTCCAACAATTTACTCACACAAAGCCCCCGTATACTATAACCATAACATCAAGAGCACAAACAAATCCGATCGGATGAGATCGCCACAGGCTTGACACGAGTGTCAAAGCCCTCGCGATGACGATCGATAAAGGAAAGGAGAATCACCATGGCTTTTACCTATATCTTCCAACGAGTCGAAAAGAAATACATGCTCACTAAGGAGCAGTATGAATCACTGATCGAAGCGATCACCCCTTATATGGAGGTCGACAAATACGGCGAGACCGAGATCCGCAACATCTACTTCGACAACACCGACGATGAGCTGATCGAGACCTCGCTGAGAAAGCCCACCTACAAAGAAAAGCTCCGCCTGCGCTCCTACGGCACACCCGACGGTGACAGCACCGTGTTCTTCGAGATCAAGAAAAAGTACCGCGGCATCGTCTACAAGCGCCGCGTTTCCATGACGCTGAATGAAGCGTATGAATACATCGAGGGCGGCAAGCTTCCCTCTCACATCAAGGGCAACATCCCCGCCGAGATCGACTACATGATGCGCCGCTACCGCTTAAGCCCCAAGGCGTTCATCAGCTACCGCCGCGTAGCATGGGCTGGTAAGGATAACCCCGATCTGAGGATCACCTTCGACCGCGACATCACCTCGCGCTACGACGACACCCGACTCGAGAGTGAGTCAGACGGTCACAAGGTGCTTGGTAAAGACACCTACCTGATGGAGATCAAGATCCCCGGCGCGATGCCCTTATGGCTGGCTCACGCGCTCAGCGAGAGAGGCATCTTCTCCCACAGCTTCTCGAAATTCGGCACCGCCCACGTTCAGCAGAAGATCAAGATGGCGTCAGGCTTCTGATACCACATTCATCAACAAATAAACAACTTGGATATTATCAAAGGAGGAACAGATCATGACATTCAACACCATTTTTTCAGGCGACAGCATCACCCTGACACAGGGACTCATCGCAGCAGGCACAGCGCTTCTGCTCGGATTCATTTCATCCTACGTTTACCGCTTTAAGAGCTATTGCTCCAAGAGCTTTGCCGTGACACTCACCATCATCCCCACCATCGTCGCGATGCTGATCATGATGGTCAACGGCCTGTCCGCAGGCGCGGGCATCGCGGTACTCGGCGTATTCTCACTGGTACGCTTCCGCTCTCAGCCCGGTTCCTCACGCGAGCTGCTTGCGATCATGCTTTCCATGGCGATCGGTCTGGCGTGCGGTGGCGGTTATATCACCTTCGCGGTATTCGCGGCAGTGGTCGTATGCGTCGTATGGATCATCCTCTTCGCGACGCCCTTCGGCAACACCGCCAAGAAGGAACTGCGGATCGAGATCCCCGAGAACCTCGACTATGAGGGTCTCTTCGACGACATCTTCAAGGAATTCACCACCAAGAACGAGGTCATCACCGTCAAGACCGTCCAGATGGGCAGCGTGTATGAGCTCAGATACCATATCTCCATGAAAAAGGATAAGAATGAGAAGGCGTTCATCGACGCGATCCGCGCCCGCAACGGCAACCTGCCCGTATCCTGCGGCAGAGCCAAGAACGAAACCGAGCTCTGATATCGCATCAAAACAAATTACCTGATAACAACAGCAAAGCATGTTTTCTTCTTCATTTCATCACTCCGGATATCATCGACAGATACAAAAACCTAACCCTCTACTCCTCTAACGATATATCCAAACAGGTAGCGGCGGCACTCATCGGGTGTCGCCGTTATCTGTTTTCATCAGCATAAATTCGGCAAAAAGCCTTGCGTCTGCTCTCTCAAACTCGTATAATAGAAAGTGAGCCGGAGGTATACGGCTCAATTCATCCCCGCAGAGGTCCTTATGTCACAGTTAACGCAAAAAGCCATCCATAATTCCTTTACCAAGCTGCTCGATAGCAAGCCCATCGACCGCATCACCATCAAAGATATCACCGATGACTGCGGTATTTCGCGCAACACCTTTTACTACCACTATGCCGACCTGCCCGCGCTGGTCGAAGAAATGCTGATGGAAAGAGCCGAGGAGTTGATCAAAGCCTATCCCTCGATCGATTCGCTGGAGGAATGTGTCAACGTCGGCGCGCAGTTCGTGCTGCAAAACAAACGCGCCGCCAACCATATCTACAACTCGTCCCACCGCTATATCTATGAGCGCTGCCTGATGAAGGTCTGCCGCGCGGTGGTCGCCGAATACTTTGAGATCGCGGTCCCGAAGGGCAGCTTCAGCGCCGAGGAACGAGAGCTGTTGATCGAATACTACAAGTGCGTCAGCTTCGGTATCATCGCCGACTGGTGCGACAAGGGTATGCGGGACGATTACTCCGATTCCTTCAAAAAGCTGCTCGATCTGCGCAGAAAGATGCTCGCGACTGATTACATCAAATAAAAAATCTCTTAAGTTGTGGAGGAACAAAAAACAGGAAACTTATTCCCACAGTTTTTAGACAATACGCTATAACACTTCTTAGGATAGGTTCCGCCTAAACGCCTTCCCCTCGGGGGGAAGGTGGGCTTTTCGGCTCCAAATGAGCCGAAAAGGTCGGATGAGGGGCTGTCCTATCTGTCTTATCTATGATACAAAGAGTGAGTTGCTTCTCTGATATAACGGTCACGCTCAGCTGTAATTGACTTCGTCGCGATAGTTGAATCGTCTGCCTCTCATCAGTCAAGCAAAGCTTGACAGCTTCCCCCCGAGGGGAAGCCTTTTTTATTTTTTGCGCAAAAGTGCGGATATGCCCAAATTTTGGGCACAAAAAAATCTTTGCAAATGGTAATCGTTCTTTCCATATTGTATTTTATATAAGTGGTATAACGCTGTGTAAAAGCGTTACATACAGAATCGAAGGTGAAAGAATGAAACTATCCAAAGCGATTGTAAAGCTGCGCGTCCCGATCGTACTGCTGACGCTGGTGCTGATGATCCCGGCGTTCATCTTTATGCTCAACACGCGCATCAATTATGATATGCTCACCTACCTGCCCGAGAGCATGGACACCGTCAAGGGTCAGAACATCCTGATGGACGAATTCGGCAAGGGCGCGTTCTCGTTCATTATCCTGGAGGATATGCCCGACAAGGATGTTGCCGCGCTCAAAGAAAAGGTCGAGCAGGTCGAACAGGTCGACAGTGTGTTGTGGTACAACGACGTCGCGGACATCTCCGTCCCCAAGGAGTTTTTGCCCGATAAGGTGTACAACGCCTTCAACACCGACCACAGTACCGTGATGGCGGTCTTCTTCAAGACCTCTACCTCATCCGACGAGACGATGGACGCGATCCGCGAGATCCGCTCCATCACGGGCGAAAAATGCTTTGTCTGCGGTCTGTCGGCACTGGTCACGGATTTGAAAGACCTGTGTGAGCGGGAAGAACCCATCTATGTCGGCATCGCCGTCGTCCTCGCGCTCGTCGCGATGATCGTCCTGTTGGACAACTGGCTGATCCCTCTTGTGTTCCTCGCCTCCATCGGCATGATGATCGTGCTCAATCTCGGCACCAACTTCTTCCTCGGCGAGATCTCCTACATCACCAAGGCGCTGTCCGCGGTATTACAGCTCGCCGTCACGATGGACTACAGCATTTTCCTGTGGCACAGCTACAATGAGCAAAAAGAGATCCACAGCGATAATAAAGAGGCGATGGCGGTCGCGATCCACCAAACCTTCCTCTCCGTCGTCGGCTCCTCCATCACCACGATCGCGGGCTTTATCGCGTTGTGCTTCATGACCTTTACGCTCGGCCGCGATCTCGGTATCGTCATGGCGAAGGGCGTGCTCTTCGGCGTGATCGGCTGTCTGACCGTTCTGCCGTCACTGATCCTGATCCTCGACAAGCCGCTGTCAAAGCTCAACCATCGCTCGCTGATCCCGAGCATGAAGAAGCTCTCCGGCGGCATCGTCAAGATCTTCCCTGTATTCCTGATCGTCTTCGTCCTGTTGATCCCGCCGTTTTTGTACGGCTACATCCAGACCAACAACGAAGTTTACTATGATATGGCAGAGTGTCTGCCCGAGGAAATGGATTTTGTCATCGCGAATACCAAGCTCAGCGAGGACTTCAACATCTCCTCCACCCATATGATCCTGATGGACAGCTCCATCGACAACAAAGAAGTCAAAAAGATGATCGGCGAGATGGAACAGGTCGACGGCGTCAAGCAGGTATTGGGCATCGAAAGCCTACTCGGTTCCACCGTTCCCGAGGACATCCTGCCCTCCCATATCAAAGATATATTGGAGAACGACCGCTATGAGCTGATGCTCGTCAACAGCGAGTATCACAGCGCGAGCGACGCGGTCGGCGCTCAGATCGACTCCCTCAACGAGATCCTGCACCGCTACGATCCCAAGGGAATGCTCATCGGCGAGGCGCCGTGCATGAAGGATATGATCGACACCACGGGTCACGATTTTGAGGTCGTCAACCTGATCTCGATCATCGCGATCTTCGTCATCATCGCGCTGGTGGAACGCAGTATCAGCCTGCCGTTCATCCTGATCTCCGTGATCGAGCTGGCGATCTTCATCAACCTCGGTCTGCCCCACTACTTCGGCGAGTCATTGCCGTTCATCGCACCCATCTGCATCAGCACCATCCAGCTCGGCGCGACCGTCGACTACGCGATCCTGATGACCACGCGCTACAAATCGGAGCGGATCTCGGGCGTGGAGAAAAAGGAAGCCATGCGCACGACCCTCACCGCCTCTATCCCCTCCATCCTCGTCAGCGGAATCGGCTTGTTCGCAGCGACCTTCGGCGTGGCGGTCTACTCCGACATCGACATCATCAGCTCCATGTGTATGCTGCTCGCGCGCGGTGCCGTCATCAGTATGCTGATGGTCATCTTCATCCTGCCGGCGCTGCTGCTGCTCTGTGACAAACCCATCTGCTACACCACGATGGGGATGCGCAAATGTGTCAGAAAAACGATCAAATGAATCGAGTTTAGATAGAGTAAAGGAGAGTTATTATGAAAAGACTGATCAAACTGATGAGCATCATCCTTTGTCTGGCGATCGCGCTGTCGACCTCGCTGATGGGTGTATTCGCCCTGTCGCTCCAAGGCGTCAGCCTGAAATCCGACGACGACAAGGCCACCGCCGATGAAGCGCCTCTCTACAAGGAAGAGACCGTCTATGTCATGGCGAAAGCCGACGGTACGGTCGACAAGATCATCGTCAGCGACTGGATCAAGAACAATGACCATGCCGACGTCATCAAGGACGTCGCCGCGCTGGGCGATATCGAAAATGTCAAGACCGACGCGTCCTTCACGATGGACAGCGACAATATGCGCGTATGGCAGACGAACGGCGAGGATCTGTATATTCAAGGCGAAGGCAACACGCCGTTGCCCGTTGATCTATCCCTCACCTACACCCTCGACGGCAAGGTCGTCACACCCGACGAGATCGCCGGCAAGAGCGGCGACGTCACCATCCGCTTTGACTATACCAACAACCAATACGAAAATGTTGAAATAGACGGCAAGGAAGAGCGCATCTATGTGCCGTTCTTCATGCTCTCTGGTCTGTTCCTCGACAGCTCCCAATTCAGCGACGTGCATGTCACCAACGGCAAGGTCGTTTCCGACGGCGACCGCATCATCGTCGCGGGTATCGCGTTCCCGGGCTTACAGCATGATCTGGGACTGAGCCGTGATACGGTCGAGATCCCCGATTACTTTGAGATCACCGCCCACACCGACAACTTTAAGCTCGGCACGACCGTCACCATAGCCGCGAACGGATTCTTTGATGAAATTGGCACGGACAAGATCGACAGCATCGAGGATCTGAACGATTCTCTCGACAAGCTCGACTCCGCCATGTCGGCGCTGATCGACGGCTCGTCACAGCTGTACAGCGGTCTGAATACCCTGCTCGAAAGCTCCGGCACTCTGACGTCCGGCGTAGACGCGATCTATGACGGCTCCGTACAGCTCAACGACGGCGCAAAGCAGGTCAACAACGGCGCGGGCGCACTGGAAAACGGCGCGTCGACCCTGAGCGCGGGCAGCGTCACACTGGACAACGGCGCGCTGGATCTGTACAGCGGTCTGAATACTCTCGACCTCAATAGCTCCAAGCTGACCAACGGCAGTAACGCCACCTTCTCCGCTCTGCTCTCCACCGCGCGATCCTCACTCCAAAGCGCGGGTCTGGACGTTCCGGAGCTGACAAAGGATAACTACGCCGCCGTACTCGATCAGCTTGTAAGCCAACTCTCCGACGATAATGTCAAAGCAAAGGCGACCGCCGCCGCAAAGGAAAAGGTCACCGCAAGCGTAGAAGCGAACCGTGACGCCGTCACCGCCGCTGTCACTGCCGCCGTCAGAGAAAATGTAGAAGCACAGGTCACAGCGAGCGTACACGATCAGGTCACCGCCGCCGTGATCGGCAATCTGGGCTACAGCGTAGACGAATACAATGCCGCCGTAGCCGAAGGGTTGGTCGATGAAGCGACGCAGGCGCAGGTCGCCGGCGCGATCGAATCACAGATGAATTCCGAAAGCACACAAAGCACCATCACCTCTCTCACCGACCAAAATATGCAGAGTGATGCGGTACAGGCGACTATCGCCTCTAACACAGACGCGAAGATCGCCGCGCTGATCGACGAGAACATGCAGAGCGAAGAGGTGCAAAAGGCGATCGCCGACGCGCTGGCAAGCGCCAAAGCCGGCAGAGAGAAGATCACGGCGCTGAAAGCTCAGCTCGACAGCTACGGCACCTTCGATTCCGGCTTGCAGGATTATACAAACGGCGTCGGCTCCGCGGCAGGCGGCGCGTCACAGCTCCACAGCGGCACCACAACACTGCGCAACGGAGCCGCCGATCTCAGTCTGGGCGCATCTCAGCTCCATTCGGGCACACAGTCGCTCAGCGACGGCGCTTCGGCACTGACCGACGGTATCCTCACCCTCAAGAACGGCGTTCCCGCTCTGACCGAGGGCGTGACGTTATTGCGCGACGGCGCGATGACGCTGAACGAGGGACTGAAAACCTTCAACACCGAGGGTATCAGCAAGATCACTTCTCTGAAGGACAGCGACCTGAGCAAGATCGCCACCCGCCTGAAAGCGACCGCCGATGTCGCCAAGCACTACAAGTCCTACTCCGGTCTGACCGACGAGATGGACGGCGAAGTCAAGTTCATCTACAAGACCGAAGAGATCGAAAAATAAGGATAACCAAAAGAGGCTGCACTCCGCAGCCTCTTTTTTCGAAATAGACATTGATTTAGGAGCAGAGCGTTTTCGAGCCTCCCTCTGACGAGGGAGGTGCCGAGCAATCAAGCGAGGCGGAGGGGGCAGAATAGTCTTTTCTGCAAGAGGCTGCGCAACGCAGCCTCTTTTTCTTACAAAAAGATAACGATCCGCAAATCCAAAAGCATGATTGATTTTTGCACCCACGTATGGTAGAATAAGGAAAAGTTTACCGCAGAGTATCGTATCATGGAGGTCATGACATGAAATTACAGGAATCCGGTGAAATGTATCTGGAAACGATCCTGGTATTGACGCAGGAAAAGAGCTTTGTCCGCGCGATCGACGTCGGCGATTACATGGGTTATTCCAAGCCCTCTGTCAGCCGCGCGATCGGACTGCTGCGCAACGGCGGCTTTGTCGAGGTCGGCGACGGCGGCGGTCTGAGCCTGACCGAAACCGGTAAAGAGGTCGCCGAAAAGATCTATGAACGCCACAGATACCTCACCAAGATGCTGATGGAGATGGGCGTCGATGAAGAAACCGCCTCGCAGGACGCGTGCCGCATGGAGCATGTGGTTTCGGACAAGTCCTTTGCCGCCATCAAACAATACTTTCATTATAACGAAGCGTAAAGCAAAAAATCACCCGCTGCGTCGATCACAGCGGGTGTCTTTATCATTGATTATTTTGCTTTTGCGATCGCGTCGAGGATCGCGGTCTTGGGCTGTACGCCGATCATGCGCTCTGCCTCAGCGCCGTCCTTGAACACGATCATAGTCGGGACGCTCATGATGCCGAAATCCATCGCGATATCGCCGCACTCGTCGATGTCGACCTTGTACACCGCGTAGGAACCGTCGCTCTCAGCGCCAATCTCCTCGACCGTGGGGGTCAGCATCTTGCACGGGCCGCACCATGTCGCGAAGAAGTCGACCAGCACAACGCCGCTCTTGATTTTCTCAGCAAAATTACTGTCATTCAAATGCTCAACTGCCATAATTTTTACCTCCATATAATTATTTAGCTGATTATAGCATATTATATCCGCAAAGTCTATCAATAATTTATGAACTTATTCAAATAATAAAACAATCAATAAAGGAGTGTTGACTATGTACGATCTGATCATCATCGGAGGCGGCGTCGCGGGCATGACCGCCGCGATCTACGCCGCGCGTTCGGGACTGTCCACGCTGATCATCGAGAAGGCGGGCTTCGGCGGACAGGCGGCGCTTACCGCTAAAATCGAAAACTATCCCTCTTACAAAGAGATCGACGGTTTTCAGCTTGCCGCCGACATCAAGGCGCAGGTCGACGCGCTGGGTGTAGAGAGCCTTTCCGCGCAGGTACAAAGCCTGACGAAAGAGAATGACGTCTTCACCGTCACGACCGACAGCGACAGCTATCAGTCCAAGGCGGTCATCATCGCCAACGGCGTTCGCCGCAGAGAGCTCGGCATTCCGGGTGAGGACGAATTCCGCGGACGCGGCATCAGCTGGTGCGCGGTATGCGACGGCGGCTTCTTCCGCAAGAAGAAAACTGCCGTTATCGGCGCGGGCAACTCGGCACTCGGTGACGCGATCTATCTGTCCAATCTGTGTGAAGAGGTCTACCTCATCTTCCGCCGCGATTATCCCACCGCGACCAAGAGCTATATGGACAAGCTCGAGAACATCGATAACATCCGCCTGATGCCCCGCCATATCCCGGTCGAGATCAAAGGCGATCGTCTTGTCACCACGCTGAAGATCAAGAACGTCGACAGCGGAGAGGAAACCGATCTCGCCGTCAACGGCGTATTTGAGGCGATCGGTCTGATCCCCGACAACGATGTTTACGCCGACCTCGCCGAGCTGGACGACAACGGCTATATCCTCACCGACAGCGAGATGCGCACCAAGACCCCCGGACTGTTCGCCGCGGGCGACACGCGCCAAAAATCCCTGCGACAAATCGTCACCGCCTGCTCCGACGGCGCTCAGGCGGCTACCGCGGCGCACGACTATCTTTCGGATACTCGCTCACGCTCGAACATCGATACAATCCCTCAGTCACCTAACGGTGACAGCTCCCTTTCCCAAAGGGAGCCTAAGTAAATGATGACGGCAATACAAAAGCGTTTGTTCCGCTTACAGGATAAGGACTATCAGGCATTTTCCGCAAAGCTGAATCCCACGGTCGATCCCGAAACGATCATCGGCATACGGATCCCCGCGCTCCGAGCGCTTGCCAAGGAGCTGAAAGGATCGGACGAGGCGGCAGAGTTCCTCTCTGTCCTCCCGCATAAATACTTTGAAGAGTATCAACTGCACGCCTTTCTGATCGGATATGAAAAGGATTTTGACAAAGGACTGTCGGCAACCGAGCGCCTTCTCCCTTATCTCAACAGCTGGGCGCTGACCGATTCCATCCGTATCAAGGCGTTCGACAAAGCACCCGAAAAGCTCCTGCCGCATATCGAAAAGTGGCTCGAGGACGACCACCCCTACACCGTGCGCTTCGGCATCCTCTGTCTGATGAACTACTTTCTGAATGATTGCTTTGCGACCCGCTATCCCGATATGGTCGCCGCGGTACACAGCGAAGAATACTACGTCCGCATGATGCAGGCATGGTATTTCGCTACCGCACTCGCCAAGCAGTATGACTCCGTCCTGCCCTATCTGACCGGGCGTCGACTGGAACCGTGGGTACATAATAAAACGATCCAAAAGGCGGTAGAGAGCTACCGCGTCACCGCGGAGCAAAAAGCCTATCTGCGGACATTGAAAGTGAAATAATCATAACGACAAACGATCGGTTGAGATTACCACAGCCCCTTGGCACGCGCGTCAAGGGGCTTCGCAATGAACATTCAAAAGACAAAATCGGCGGTGAGTACAGCACTCACCGCCGATCATTTTTTTCAGTTATATATGATCAGACAGCGGCGGTAATAACGCTCTTCTGTCTGTTCGGGATCGCGAACGCTACATTGATCGCGTGGTCGCCGATACGCTCAATATCGATCAGCATATTCAGGAAGGTCGTGCCCGCCTCGGCGTTGCACTCACCCTTGTTCATGCGCTGGATGTGGTTCTGCTTGTAATCATCCTTGCAGTCATCCACACTGTCCTCCGCCTGGATGATGCGCTCGATCAGCTCGGGAGAACCGCCCTGCGCGTTGAACATTGCAAAGCTCAGCTCCATCAGGCTGCGGCACTTGTCGCTGATATCGCGCATCTCCCCCATCGCCGTATCGGAGAAGGAGAGGTTGTTTTCGATAATAGAACGCACATATTCAACGATGTTCTCGGCATGGTCGCCGATACGCTCCAGATCCTGAATCGCGCTGTACATCGCCGCGACGATCTGTCTGTCGTGATCATCCAGATCAAGGGCGTTGATCTTGACAATATAGTCAGTGATCTCCTTGGAGAGATAGTCGATGACCTTCTCCCGGTCGATCACCTTGTCGATCGATTCCTTGTCCCGATCGAAGAACGCGATCATCGCGCGGTTATAGTTCTTCTGCACCAGACGGCTCATGCGCGCGACTTCTTTTTCACACTGCAGCACCGCCATGGGAGGGGTGGTCAAGATACGGTTGTCGATATATTCGACCGCCATCTTGTCCTTTTCCGGATCCTCCTCGTAGGGCAGGATCTTCTGAGTCAGCTTGACCAGCAAGGACGCAAACGGCAGCAGGATGATCGTCATCGCCACGTTAAAGAAGATATGAGCGGCTGAGATCTGCGCCGCGGCACTGGCAGGCAACAGCTTTTGGATGGTATCCGCTACGGGGAGCAGCATCGTCAGCGGCGTCAGGATGATCACACCGGTCAGCGTGATCAGCATATTCAGGACCGCGACCTGCTTTGCGTTGCGCTTTGCGCCTGCGGCGGAAAGGAACGCCGGAACGGTCGCGCCGAGGTTCATGCCGAATACGATGAAGATCGCCTGATCGATATTGATCGCGCCTGCGGAAGCCAACGCCATCAGGATACCGACGGAAGCAGACGAGCTCTGGATCACAGCGGTGACCGCCGTGCCGAGCAGGATACCGACGAACGGATTATTGACGCTCGACAGGATACTGTCGATCAAGCCGTTTTCATTCAGCGTCTTGAGCGCGCCGGACATCATATCCATACCGAAGAAGAGGATACCGAAGCCGGCGAGGATCTGTCCGTAATACTTATACTTGTTCTTCTTGGCGAACATCATCACGATAACGCCGAGGAAGATGAACAGCGGGACGATGCTCTTGATGTCAAACGACAACAGTACCGAGGTCACACAGGTACCGATCTTCGCGCCGAAGAGGATACCGACCGTCTGTGACAGTTCCATCAGACCCGCGTTGGTAAAGCCGACCACCATCGCGTCAGTCGCCGACGAGCTTTGGATCACGGCGGTGACAGCCAGACCGACCAACATACCGAGGAATCGGTTGGAGGTGATCTTTTCGAGCAGGGTACGCAGCTTATTACCTGCGGCAAGCTCCAGACCTTCTCCCATGTACTTCATACCGAGGAAGAAAAGTCCCAGTCCTCCGAGCACCTTGAATAAAGTAAACACTATACTCATTTTGAACTCCATTTTTTGCAGCTTTTTGCTGAGAAATAAAGCTGAAATGCGGGTATCGCAAGGGCGATACTCTATTCTTTTATATAGGGTGTTTTCAAATTACCCTACGATAATAATACTAAATCGAAAAGTCAATTATTTTCTAAAAAGGAAAATAAAAAGAAAAATGCACAAAATCGGCAAAGTATACAATACTTCCCGCTTCTGTGCATATAAAATCACCAAAAACAATTTTATTTTTTGTTCTTTCATCCGTCACGATATGCTCGACCGCGTCGTGCTCCGTGCTTAGATGATCCTTTAAAAACGTGGGATAGAATCGATAGCGATCCAGCTGATCGATCGGTACCCAAGTCATGCTTTCTTTATCGTTGAAGTGCGTATAGCTGTTGCTGTGCAGCTCCTGTGTGCCGCGCGGCTTCATCAAAAAGTAGAGCGATATCTCGTGACAGGATAAGCCTTTGTCATAAGCGCCGTCACCGTTCCAGAAATTCTCGTGAACAACGGCAAGCCGATCGATCTCATACCGAACGCCCGTTTCCTCGAACACCTCGCGCAAAACCGCCTGTCGAGCTGTTTCGCCGTGCCGGACGCCGCCACCGACGGAATAGAGATAATCTTCCTTTTCGTTTCCGACCAGCAGGACGCATCCGTCCTCAATGATGATCGCACCGACTCGGTATCGGAACCAATCTTTTCCCTCAGTAAAACAACAATCTTGATCCATGTTCTTCTCCTGTCGTCAGGAAGGTATGTGCGGCTTGACGTACACCGTGTTGTAACGCACGTAGATCACCTTGCCGGGCAGAGCGCCGTTGGGCTTGCTCACATTTTTGACGCGGGTGTAATCGACCGGCACTTGCGTGCTGTCCTTGCCCTTGCTGTGAGCGGCGGCGATCTGTGCCGCCTCCATGATCGCGGTATCGCTGATCTCTTTGCCCTCGGCGCAAATGATGACATGCGTGCCGTGGATGCCCTTGGTGTGCAGCCACATATCGTTCTTTTGCGCTGTTTTCAGCGTCAAATGATCATTCTGCTTATTGTTCCTGCCGACCAGAATCCTGAACCCGTCGGAGCTTGTGTATTCGATCGGCGGCAGGGGCTTATCCTTGCGCTTGATATTCCCCTTTTGCGCCTTGATATATCCCTGTTCTCTCAGCTCCGCGCGGATCGCGGACAGCTCCGATTCCGTCTCACAGCGGGACAGCTCATCCTGCACGCCCTCGATATAGCTGAGCTCCTCCGTCGCCTTTTCGATCTGCTCGGTGAGCATCGTTTCACGCGTTTTCGCCTTGTTATACTCTTTATAGAATCGCTGTGCGTTCATGGCGGGAGAGATCGTGGGATTGAGGCGGATCGTCATCGGCGCGTTGTCCTCGGCATAGAAGTTCTCTACCGTTACGGCAGTCGCTCCGCGCTCGACGCGGTACAGGTTCGCCTGCAACAGATCGCCCTTGATCCGCAGTTGTTCGCGGTCGGCGCATTTCTTCAGATCCGCTCTTTGCAGATTGATCTTGCGCGACAGGCGATCGATGGTATTGCTCAGCAGCTTGCCGATATCGGCGGATTTCGCCTTCATCCGCGCGATGCGGTCGCGGTCGGAAAAGAAGGTGTCGAGCAGCTCGCTGTAGGTATCGAAATGTCGGACATTCAGCGCGCCCTCGTACTGGCGCACATCCATAAAGCAAAAATCCATCGGCGAGCCGTCCGCCTTATCGATCAAGGTCGGCTCTCCCCTGCCCGACTCGACCATCTCTTTGAGCGCCTGCACCTGCGTGAGCATATCGCTTTGAGATGCGCGGAAACAGATTTCGCGCGCGACCATCGGCGAAGTGCCTTGGATCGTGTTCAGCACCGCACGGTCATCGCCGCCCAGCGCCTCGATCCGTTCGACGATCTCTTCGGCCGTACATTCTTCGATACACAGCTTATCCTGCATACGCGGTAGCTCATACGGCATCTTCGGGAGCAATACGCGCTCCTCGGATACGGAAAAATCGATCCTTCTCACAGTATCGATCACCTTGTCCTCACCGTCGGTGAGCACGGCGTTGGAGTACCGTCCCATGATCTCAATATACAGCCGCAGCTGTTCACGGTCGCCGATCTCATTGACCGCCTCAAAATGCAGGCACATCACACGCTCGTTCTTCGGCTGGGTGATATCGCTGAGCCTCGCGCCGCCGAGGCGCTTTCTGAGCAGCATACACAGCATCGGCGGTACGGGAGGATTCTCGATGGAACAGGCGGAGATATGCACGCGCGCGGAATCCGACAGGCGGATCAGCACCTTCTTTGTACCCTCCTGCGTGCGGAAGGCAAAGACCAGCTCGTCACGCGCCGGCTGATAGATCTGACTGACGCGCGAAGAAATCAGCACGTCGCTCATCTCGCGCCGCACCATCGTCATCATGATTCCGTCAAATGCCATGTTCTCACCTCGATTTAATTAGGAATTAGGAATTGCGGGAAACGCTTCGCGTTTTGGATTCTAACAGCGGGGATTGAATCGTTACAGTTCCTTTTATCAATGGGTGTGGGCTCTGCCCACCATTCATTCCTAATTCCTAACTCCTAATTCCTCATTATTTATGGTATTTTGTCCCCTTACTGATCTGGAACGCGCGGTAGAGCTGTTCGAGCAGCATTACGCGGCACAGCTGATGCGGAAAGGTCATCTTCCCCATGCTGAGCTTCATATCCGCGCGCGCTTTAAGCTCATCGCTCAGTCCCCAGCTGCCGCCGATGATCAGGTCGATCGTGCTGTGCGTCAAGCAGGTTTCTTCGATCCTCTGTGACAGCTCCTCGGAGCTGATGTTCTTACCCTCCACGCACATCGCGATCACATAGTCGCCCTTGCCGAGCTTCTGCAAGATCCGCTCACTTTCGGCAGTGATCGTGTGCCTGATCTGCGCGTCGGACGGATCATCGCCCATGCGCTCTTCACTGAGTTCCACGATATTCAGTTTGCACAGCGGCTTCATCCGCTTGCTGTATTCTTCGACCGCGTCGCGCCAATACCGCTCCTTGAGCTTGCCGACGCAGATGATATTGATCGTAAGCATTGGGATCACTCCTGTAGGGCGGGGGCTTGCTCCCGCCGAACCCTTTATAGGTTTTGTTATATACGGTACGCTTATCAGCCTCCCTTTTCTAAGGGAGGTGGGCAATTTGCCGTCTGAGGCAAATTGGTCGGAGGGTTGCCTTCTCTCGAAAGACTACCTTCTGCTATATGATATATCACCGTACCCTGCCATCAAATAATCACGGATTTTCCGTTGGTGACGACGGGTGCGACGTCCAGCGTATAGTCGGCGTTCAGCACCATTCCCGCGCGGTTGAGCGAATCGACCGTTTCATTCAGCGCGAGGTGCGGCGTGTTGTTCTCCTCGCTCAGATGTCCGAGGATGATCCGCGTAAGTCCCGCGCCGACAAAATCGGGCATCGCCTCCGCGCAGGCGGCGTTGCTCAGGTGTCCGTTATCGGACAGGATCCGCTTCTTCAAGATATACGGATACATCCCCTCGCGGAGCATATCGATATCGTGGTTGGATTCAACGACCGCGAGATGGGAGCGGGAGATCGCCGTGCGCGCGTCATCGGTCAGATAACCCGTGTCGGTCACGACGCTCACCCTCCTGCCGTCGGGTGTGGTGATGAAGTAGCCGCAAGGCTCCGCCGCGTCATGCGAGGTTGCGACGCGCTGTACGCGAAAGTCATCTGTTTCGATCATTTCCTCGATCACGTTCAGGCTTGCCGTCGCGGGCACCTTGTCGTTTTGCGCCAGATATTCGAGCGTACCGCGGGAGGCATAGAGCGGGATATCATAGCGCTTGAGCAGCACCTTGAGCGCGCTGATGTGATCGGAATGTTCATGCGTGACAAAGATCGCACCGACGTTGCGCAGTGAAAGATCGTTCGCGGAAAGCGCCAGCTCGATCTGTTTGAGGTTGCGGCCCGCGTCGATCAAAATCGCGGAGCCGTTGCCCTGTATGTAATAGGAATTGCCCTTGCTCGACGAGAAGAGCGGTACGATTTTAGCCATTGATAAAAATATCCCTTCAAAAATCTTTCAATCGGGTGCGGGCACAGCCCGCCATTCATTTTTCAGTATTCTTTATTCCGTATTCATTACTCATTAGAAAAGCCACCCTGAGGTGGCTTTTTCAAATCTTTGATTAAGCTGTTGTCGCGATGTGCTTGTGATCGGGAAGATAGATCTTCTTGATATCCGCGCCCAAGCTCTGGAACTTGGTGACCACATCCGAATAGCCGCGTTCGATGTAATTGATGTTCGAGATGCTTGTGGTGCCGTCTGCCACCAGTCCGGCGATCACCATCGCCGCGCCGGCACGCAGGTCGGTCGCCTTGACCGGAGCACCGGTCAGCTTACCGCCCTCGATAATCGCGAGTCTGCCCTCGACAGAGATCTTCGCTCCCATGCGAACGAGCTCGCTGACATACTGATAGCGGTTATCCCACACGCTCTCATTCACGATGGAGGTTCCCTTGACGGTGGACAGCAGCGCGACAAACTGCGGCTGGCAGTCGGTCGGGAAACCGGGGTGAGGCATCGTCTTGATATTGACGCGGTTGAGCGGACGCTTGGTCGCGTCTACGATGACCGCCTCATCATATTCTTCGATCTCACAGCCCATCTCCATGAGCTTGGAGCTGATGCTCTCAAGATGCTTCGGGGTGATGTTGCGGATCGTGATCTTGCCTCTGGTCGCGGCGGCGGCAGCCATATAGGTGCCCGCCTCGATCTGGTCGGGAATGATGGAATAGGTAACGCCGCGCAGGTAATCCACGCCGCGGATCTTGATAACGTCGGTACCGGCGCCGCGGATGTTGGCGCCCATAGAGTTGAGGAAGTTCGCCAAATCAACGATATGCGGTTCCTTGGCGGCATTCTCGAGGATGGTCTGACCCTCCGCCTTGACAGCGGCGAGCATCAGGTTGATGGTCGAGCCGACCGATACGGTGTCGAAATACACTCTCGCGCCGTGGAAGGAGCCGGAGGTGGTGCTCTCGATGACCGCGCCGTTGACGAGCTCATTGTGCGCGCCCATCATCGCAAAGCCCTTGAGGTGCTGGTCGATGGGACGCACGCCGAAGTTACAGCCGCCGGGCAGAGCGACCTTTGCGTTATGGAATCGTCCCAAGAGCGCGCCTAACAGATAATAGGACGCGCGCATACCGCGCACCGCGTCATGGGTCGCCTCCCAAGTGTTGATGGGTCTGGGATCGATATCCAATGTGTTCTTATCGACGCGGCGCACCATCGCGCCCATATCCTGCAGGATATTCGCGATCAGCGACACGTCGGAAATGTTCGGGATGTTTTCGATGCGGCAGGGCTCGTCACACAGCACTACCGCGGGGATGATCGCAACCGCCGCGTTTTTCGCGCCGCTGACAGTTACTTCGCCGAATAAGGGCTTACCGCCGTTAATAACTATCTTTTCCAAATCTGTACACTTCCTAACAACTTCTCTTTAGTTTCTGTTTTTGCGCTCCGATCCTATTCTCGCAAAAGCGAAAACCCGAGCGGAGACTCCGAATATATGTCACACGACAAAGCCGTGTATGAATCAAAATATAGGTTGAAATCGGGCGTGTTTCTCACGCACCTATCCTATTCTGCTTATACAATACGATAATACAAAGACCGCGCAAAGTCAACCGAAAAAATGTTTTGTAATCTTTTTTAGTGATTTTGTATGTTTTTATCCTTGCCGTCTGTATGCTTTTTCTATATTTATTATTCTTTTATGTAATTATTTTGTAATCAAATTCCGCTTATTTTCCGCACTTCCGCAATTTTGCTTTTTCCCGGCTTGCACAGTCCGCTCAAATCGACTATAATGATGGAGCAAATCCCCTGAAAGGATCCGTATTATGAAGAAATATCTTCCCGTTTTGATCATTTTCGCCGTATTCGAGACGATCGCGATCACCCTGTGGCTGACGATGGACAACCTGTTCTATCTGTTCAACTTCTCCTACATCGGCATCTGTATCGCGGTTGGACTGGCGCTGTATATCGCCGGTTGGAAGCACGCGCGGCGATTCGTCCAGTTCGCGGTGGGCAGCTATATGCTGGTCTATCTCGGTCTGATCTGCAACGAAAACATGCAGATCGAGGGCTTTTGGTACTATCTGTTTACCGGCGTCTTTGAAGCGGCGACCATCCACTATGCCGTCGCCAAGATCTTCGGCCCGCTGATCTTCGGACGCGGCTGGTGCGGCTATGCCTGCTGGACAGCGATGATCCTCGACCTGCTGCCCTATAAGACCCCGCAGGCTCCTCGCAAAAAGCTCGGCTTCATCCGATACATCACCTTTGCCCTGTCGCTGATCCTTGTCGCGGCGCTGTTCCTGACGCACGTCGGCAACCTCGAGCGCATTATGTTCTGGCTGTTCCTCGGCGGCAACATCCTGTATTATGCCGTCGGCGTCATTCTGGCGTTCGCCTTCAAAGACAACCGCGCGTTTTGCAAATACATCTGTCCGATCACGGTTTTCTTAAAACCGATGAGCTACTTTTCCCTGATCCGCGTCAAGTGCGACGAGAGCAAATGCGTCCACTGCGGCAAGTGCAAAAAGGTCTGTCCCATGGACGTCGAGGTCGACAACAACAGCCGCAAGCGCAAAAACGCCACCGAATGTATTCTATGCTACGAATGTACCAAGGTATGCCCGAAAAAAGCGCTGAAATAACAAGAGGCAAGACTGCAAACACTGCGGCCTTGCCTCATTTTTTATCTCTTTCCTTCCTTGATGAACGCGATCAGCTTTTCAACGTTATCAAAATGATCGTAGTCACCGACGATGCCTTCACAGTGATAAGCGATACCGTTTTTCTCGTTACGCTCAAGACAGTTCAGCAATTCCTCTTCTCCGTAACGCTTCGCGAACAGCGTGAATCCGTAAGGCTTGAGTCTTAAGAGCAAACCCTTACGGCAGTCCTCCTGACATTCATAGCAGTGAGCTAGGCCCTTTTCCATCGAGCATTTCAGATTCTCACACCAATCCTTATCGGGACACTCTCCCAAGGCACAGCCGTTACAATGTTTGTTTTCGCTGCACAGGCAACAGGCGAGTCCGCAGCGGGCGATCCCCAACTCTCTTTTCATTTGCTTTTCCTCCTTTACTCATGCCAGTATTTTCTGTCGAGCGATCGATACTGGATCGCCTCGCTGATGTGCGGCGCGCGGATGACCTCGCTTTGGTCGAGGTCGGCGATGGTACGCGCTACCTTCATGATGCGGTCATAGGCGCGGGCGGTCATGCCGAGCTTATCGAACGCCGCCTTGAGCATCCGATCCGCCTTGTCGTCGATCTGACAAACATCCTCGAACATCGCTGCCTCGATATGGGCGTTGCACTTGGTTTTTGACTGCCGAAAACGCTCGGTCTGGATCGCGCGCGCGGCGTTGACGCGTTTGCGGATAGAGGCGGATGGTTCCTCACCGCCCTTGGCGGTCAGATCGTCATACTCCACCGGCGGGACCTCGATATGGATGTCGATACGGTCGAGCAAAGGTCCCGACACACGGTTGAGGTATTTATGCACCGCCGCGTCCGAACACGAGCAATGCTTTTTGGGATGATTATAGTAGCCGCAGGGACAGGGATTCATCGCGGCGATCAGCATGAATTCAGAGGGATAAGTATAGGTGCCGTGCGCGCGGGAGATCGACACGACGCCGTCCTCAAGCGGCTGGCGCAGCACCTCCAGCGCCGTGCGCTGGAACTCGGGCAGTTCGTCGAGGAACAGCACACCGTTATGCGCGAGCGAGATCTCGCCGGGCTTGGGCGTGGTACCGCCGCCCGTCATGCCTACCCTCGTGACGGTATGGTGCGGTGAGCGGAACGGCCGCATCGTGATCAGCCCCGATCCCTTTGGCAGCGTGCCCGCGATGGAATGTATCTTGGTCGTTTCGATGGTTTCCTCAAAGGTCATCTCGGGCAGGATCGTCACCATGCGTTTGGCGAGCATACTTTTGCCCGCGCCGGGTGAGCCGATCAACAGGACATTATGTCCGCCCGCGGCGGCGATCTCCAACGCGCGTTTTGCCTCCGCCTGACCCTTCACCTGCGAAAAGTCAAGCGTGCTGTCGGGCAGCTGATCGCTGCTTTGAAAAACGGCAGGCTCGATCTGTCTGCGTCCCGCGAGATGATCGATCAGCTCAAAGATATGCGTCACCGGATAGACCTCCAGCCCGTCCACCACCGCGCCCTCATTGGCATTGACAGCGGGGACATAGAGCTTCTTCAACCCCAGCTCCCTCGCGGCGATCGCCATCGGCAGCACGCCGTTGACGCCGCGCAGCTCACCCGAAAGCGACAGCTCGCCGATGAACGCGCTGTCATCGGTATTGGCGTTGATCTGACGCGTCGCCTTGAGCACCGTGATCAATATCGGCAGATCATACAGCGGCCCTTCCTTCTTGATATCCGCGGGCGCGAGGTTGAGGATCAGGCGCGAATTCGGGAATTCAAAGCCGCAGTTTTTCATTGCGGAACGCACACGATCCCGACTCTCCTTCACCGCCGTATCGGGAAGTCCGACGATATCAAACGCCGCCATCCCGCGCGAGAGATCCGCTTCTATCTCGATTGCATAGGTATTCATTCCGAATAATCCCAGGCTGTTGCATTTTACTACCATAATCTACCCTTCTTTTTTCTCACTCGTTGATAATCAGCAACATTCCTTTTGCCTTCATCTTGCCCGATTCTAAGCAAAAATCGCTCCTCGTATCTTTGTTCGATTTCCTTCATTTGCATTATACCATACTTCTTTACGGTTGTAAACCAAAATTATGGAAAAATACTGTTTATTGTGCACAAATTATTCCGTATTGTGAATAATTTGTCATTCTTTGGCGCCACTGTTTTTGAAAAACCTGTTGACTTTTGGCGGGTTATTTATTACAATTTACATAAAGATAATCTATTGTGAGGTGCTATGTCTGAACGATCCTACCGCGCGCCGTGAGATGCGGCAGACCGACGAAGAACTCCTGCGTGATTTTTTGTCGGGGAACGACGATGCGTTCGATATGATCGCGTCAAGGTATTTGGGGCTGATCTCAACAGCCGCAAAGAAATACCGCGGTATGGCAGCGGACTTAGACGACAGCGATATGATACAGGAAGGCATGGTGGCTCTGCTCTCAGCCTGCCGCACCTATGACGGCGACAAGGGCATGAGCTTCAAGAACTACCTGATGACCTGTGTCGAGAACCGCTATCGCTCGATGATGCGTTCGATCCTGCGACAGCGCGCTGTTCCATCCCGCAATATGATTTCGCTTGAGGATGACCCGCAAGCCACCTTTGACCCGACCGAGGCCTCGCTTTCCGAGCTGGTGGAAACAAAGGAGTACATCAACAGCCTGCACCGCATCCTCAAAAACAGCCTCTCAAACCTCGAGTACAAAGTAGCGATTTTGCACCTTTCCGGCTATACGTACAAAGAAATAGCACAGCGGCTGAACATTTCCCTAAAATCAGTTGACAATGCACAGACCCGTATACGTCAAAAGCTTTCTAGGTAATACACCCCGAATAGAATTCAGACGGTGCAACTCCGCCGCGGGGTAAAATATATACCAAAAAGTGAGGTACACGCTATGTACGAAGACAAGATTCTCCGTTGCAAGGACTGTGGAAACGAGTTCGTATTCACAGCCGGCGAGCAGGAGTTCTACGCAGAGAAAGGTTTCGTCAACGAACCCCAACGCTGCAAGGACTGCCGTATCGCTCGCAAGAATGCAATCAGGGCTAATCGTGAGATGCACACTACCGTGTGTGCAGACTGTGGCGGCGAAGCAAAGATCCCATTTAAGCCGATGGAAGGCAAGGATTACTATTGCAGCGAATGTTTTGCAAAGCGCAAAGAGGCCGAAGAAGCGGCTCAAGCTGAATAATAAAAGTAATATAATTGCTTACAGCGTCCGATCAGGGCGCTGTTTTTCAATGCAAAAATCTATTGATCGTTCCCGACTCCCTGTAGGGACGAGCATTGCTCGTCCGCTGCCTTTCTGAATGATCCGCGTATTTGTTTCAACAACAAGGAGCCCTGCTTTCGCAAGGCTCCGTTTTTGATCATATGATCATTATCGATCCATATTGAAGGGTATTTACTTTTTCTGTCCTATCGCATAAGGCGTTTGCTGTCTTGCGAGATAGCGCTGGATATAGGTCGCGTCGGTGATCTCCAAAAGACCGTTTCCGTCAACATCGGCATTCATCATAACGTCTTTGTCGATACCGGTGCTGATGTGCGCGCACGAACGCATGATCTGCGTCACATCGATCGCAGCGATCTCACCGTCACCATCTGCATCACCGAGGTTAGCGAGATCAGATTCCACCTGAAAACGGGCAGTAGTTTTATCAGCGGAGGGATCGGGCG
The DNA here is from genome assembly GCF_016680995.1 of Ruminococcus difficilis. The sequence goes on from NZ_JAEQMG010000163.1 coordinate 179,606, forward strand.
CATCTGTCCATCCGCTATCCTTGACCCACTTATAATAAATGATCTCTTTTTTGTTCTGATAGACATACATCTTATACCATGCTTTGGAACGTTGACCGTGAGAACCCCACGCCCCGTCACAGGTTACACCAGACTGACAGTAAACCGTACTGCCGTCTCCCCAGTGCAATACATAAACAGTATGACCGTTATCATCGCCTGTCCATGCTACGCTGACCTGTGACGAACTGACAGAGTCAAAATGTCCAAAGCTTCCGCTTTGTTCATAGTTCGCCTCTGAGTTGATACCCGATCCCGGAATACAGAAGTGATAGTAATAATCATATTGCAGCACACGGGTATTTGAAGTAGACAACTCCCACATAGATTCATAAGGACTGCCGTCATTGACATATTCTTTATGGTCGACGCCCTTATTCACCCAACCGTCACCGGGAGAATTGGTTTGCACTTTCTGTGAATAATTGTGATACTGTTTGATGTATTTATCATTATTCTTGATCAAATTGGGAAGTTTTGAAGAACCGTCGGAAGGCGTATACCAACCGTCATGATAGTCCATGTAGTTATCCTTGTAGGAATCGCCGCACTTTGAGCATTTATGGAGAATATATCCTTGTTCCCCGTCAGCGGGAGCCTCTACAAATGACTCGGTTATCTCATGGTCGCAGTCAGCATGATTGTATTCGCAGATGAATCCTAACTTGATATTTTTGATATCATTCCAAGTACCATCCGTGTATAGCTCGCCGTAATCTTCACACAGCATATAGTTATTAGGTTCTTCCGATTTCCAGTTAGCGTAGGAAACTTGTCTGCCGTAAATATCCGTCCAGATACCTTCCTGTTCTAAATCAGAAAGGCCCAACCAAATCGGATCGGAGATCATTTCTTTCATCTTTTGATTCTCTGAAGCGTTATCGATAATAATAAGGTGACCGCCTTTGGCTTCACAAACAGATTTGGCTGTTTCCCACGTTACCGCAGTATTATAATACTCATAGGTCGTACCCTGATAGGTAATGGTTTTACTCGGCGTATACGAGCTTCCATCCGGCTCGGTATTATCGTATTCACAAATGAAGATCGGTACGTGGCTCGAGTAATCATTCGGTAAATCGTTCCATTTACCGGTATTGTACATCTGGAGATAATGCTCCGTAGAATTCGCATTGTCAGGCTGACTGCTGTTCCAGTTTTTATATGAAAACGCCTCGTCGGTTATCCATGTCCAATTCCCTTCGCTCCGTTCATCGCTCGCGCCAAGCCAGAGATAATCCGTGTCGGAATTTGGGTTCCATGTGCTAAGGACAAAGTCATTTTCCTGCTGTGAAGAAATCGTAACTAAATGCCCGCCTAATCTCGCACAGGTTTTGTAAGCCAGTGCCCACGTAGTATTGATATCATAAACCTCATAGGTATGACCATTATAGGTCTGTGTCGCCACAGGCTGCAGATCGGTATATTCAACCGTAAAATACTGGGCGTTTGATCCGTTGTCCTGATAATCCCGAATGTTCGTTCCTGCCGCAAAAGTTCCGCCGGCGACGTCCATTGCGGAAGCAGTATTGCATTTGGGAATAAACGTGATACCGTATGTTTGTAACTTCAAGTACCACTTTTGGGCATTGGAATCGTTATCGGAATATACCTGAATATTTTCACCGAAATTTGCCGTTCCTCCCGCCAAATCCAAACTTTTGCCCTGTCCGACGTTCGAAATACGATAGCTGCCGTCGGAATTGCGTTTAAAATGCCATTTCTGGTTATCGCTGCCATCACGAGTCTGTACAGATACATTTCCCGAATCATCTGCGCCGATCGCTAAACCATCCTTGGCGGCAATGATCTTGGCATAAAAATCATTGCCGATATTTATGGGGCGGAAAACTTTAAAAGAGACTCTTCCCGAATCGGCGCTTCCACCTGAACCGTGCGCGGTAACATATGCCGAATAACTGCCGGGAGTATCAAAGGTATACGTTTTTCCCGAAGAAATGTTTTCGGTGATAACTCTGCTTCCGTCACGGTCGATACCGATCGTAAAGCCGGTCGCGTTATTCGCGCCGCACGTAAAGGTTACGCTTCCACCAGATGGAATCTGACTTTGTGATACGTTTATCCAGATATTAGTAGGGATTGAACTGCCAGATTGATTATAGTTATAGGTTTCATTTTGAGGATTAACAATTCCATATAACCACCACGATGAACTTGTGCTTATTTGAAAATGAAGATGAGGACCAGAAGAATTGCCCGTGCTACCAACTCTTCCTATAGTTTGTCCTGCTTCAACACGAGCACCATAATATATTTTATCTGTTGGAATACTACCAGCCTGCATGTGAGCATAATTATAGTATCTTCCATCATCGCCGTGTATTACCAACCCATGTCCATTTCCTGAACAGCAAGACGGCATTGGATCACTGGTTCCATAATGATTATTACTGCACAACCAAATACTGGTGACTGTTCCTCCTATTGCCGCTCTAACAGTTGCTCCGTTAATACTACCATCACAAATATCAATTCCATTATGTCCTCCTCCGTATCCTCGACTTAATGAAGTGTGACCATAAACAGGCCAATATAGCGTCACACCAGTGTCCGCTACATCAACTTGTGCTGCTACATCTGCCGCCCTGATTTCTGCTCCGTCATCCGCAACGTCGATCTGTGCACTTTCATCCGACGTATCGATTTCCGCTGCGTGGAAGGTCACGGCGACTGCCGACAGCAACAATGCAGCAGTCAGTAAAACTGATAAGACTTTCTTTAACATACAGAATCCTCCTTGTCATCTGATATAAAAATCAACATTGATTTTAAATCGGGAGGAGCAAACCCCCTCCTACACAATACACAAAAAGACATATAACCCGCAAGCTGCACGCCATAAAAACACACGTTCCAAATCGTTTCAAACATTTATACAGAAGCATAAACATTTGATGTTATAATTCTATCATATCCCCATTCGTTAGGCAATCCAAAATATGCGCCCTCTTTTTATGCAGTTTGCACATCCGGCTTTTGAAAAACGAATTTCCGCTATTGTTTTTTTGAGATCGGTGTGTTATAATCGGCTTGTCAATGTACAGACTATATTTGATTTGCGACGGCAACCCTCCGGCTCGGTTTCTCACAATGACGATTGACTTAGGTTGAGATTGCCACGGCACAAAAGTGCCTCGCAATGACTATTTTTGGAGGTAATATTATGATCACAAAAGACGCTATCATCGGCGATGTACTGGATAAGTATCCGTCTACCGCACCCCTGTTTTTACAGATGGGTATGCACTGCCTTGGCTGTCCCGCGTCCCGCGGCGAGAGCATCGAGGAAGCGTGCATGGTACACGGCGCCGACGCCGATAAGCTCGTCGACGCGCTGAACAAGGCTGTCGGCGCGTAATGTCAATACTCAAACCTCATGGGCGGCTGTCGCTTTGCGCCGATTTTGTGCGCGAAGGCAGCCGCCTTGCGGATATCGGGACAGATCACGGCTATCTGCCGATCGCGCTGTGCCAAATCGGAAAAATCCCCTCGGCGATCGCCTGCGATATCAACCCTCTTCCCCTGCGATCGGCTGAAGAGAATATTGCAAAGTTCGGTTTAAGCAAGATGATAAAGACGCGTCTTTCGGATGGGCTCAAAGCGCTTGCGCTCGACGAGGTGGACGACATCGTGATCGCCGGTATGGGCGGTGAGTTGATCCGCGATATCCTCGCAGCCGCGCCGTGGGTAAAAGATGAGGCAAAGCACCTTGTGCTCCAGCCGATGACACACCACGACGACCTGATCCGATGGCTGTATGAAAACGGCTTTGACATCGAGCGGCAGGCGGCTGTCCGCGACGACGGAAAGGCTTATACCGTCCTGTCAACACGTTTCACGGGCGATAAAACCGACTGCGATCTTTACACCGCCATCGTCGGAAAGCTCGATCCGCGTGACGAAAATAGCCGCGGATTTCTCAGCCGCAGTCTGCAAAATCTGCGCAACAAAAGCAAGGGCGATCAATCGCTTTTGCCTGTCGTACAACAATTAGAGGAGGCGCTTTATGAAGCTGAGTAGCATCATCGCGTTCGCGCAACAAATCGCGCCGTTTGAATCGGCGGCGGAATGGGATAACGTCGGACTGTTGGTCGGCTCGCCGGAGTGGGAGATCGACCGCGTTCTGCTGGCGCTGGACATCACCCCCGACGTCGTCAGGGAAGCGCACCAAAAGGGCGCGCGGCTGATCATCAGCCACCACCCCGTCATCTTCTCACCCCTACACACTCTCGATCCCGATCACGCGGAATATCTGCTCGCGAAATACGACATTGCGGCACTGTGTCTGCACACGAATCTCGACCGCGCCGAGCAGGGCGTGAACACCGCTTTGGGAGCGGCATTGGAGCTGAAAAACACCACCCTTTATCCCGAGGATTTTTTGCTGGTCGGAGAGTCGGCTGAGCCATGCTCCGCCGAGGCATACGCCGCGTTCGTCAAAGAAAAACTGCACGCGCCTTCGGTACGGTTCACCGAGGGCAAGGTCACCCGCGTGGCGGTATCCTCCGGAGGCGGCGGTGAGGGCGTGGAGCTCGCCGCAAAATACGGCTTTGACGCCTTTGTGACAGGTGAGCTGAAGCACCACCAATACCTGTACGCAAAGCAGCACGGTATCGCCGCGTTTGACGCGGGGCATTTTCCGACCGAGGATGTGGTGATCGCACCGCTTAGGGATCTGCTTGCCGCAAAGTTCCCCGAGGTCGAGTTTGTCATCAGTGAAAAGAACAGCTGCCCGTACCGTGCGGTTTGACATGATATTTTGAGAGAATGAAAATAGAGAGAAAACGATCGAAAAAGCTGACGGATCTATTTAACGCCGGCTTTTTTTGGACATTCATCGTGCTGTTCGCTCTGGTGGCAGTCATCGGATACTTTTTGGTATCTGTTTACGGAGAAACGGGCGAGGGCATTCCGGCGCCGTTCTTGAGCGTATTTCTACAGCATTTATCGATCCTGCTGTGCTTTGCGGCGCTGACTGCGGTATTCGTTTTGTGCGCTCATCATCTGCGCTCCGGACAGCTGAACAGCCGTTTCAAGCCGTCATTTACCGCCACGGTGATCACGGCGGTCGCCCTGATGCTGGCGGTACAGCTGACATTCGCGTACCTTCTGCGGATGAATCCGATCACCGACGTATCGCGCATCGATACCTACGCGCAAAAGATCGTCACGGAAAACTCCTTTGACTGCATCCGCGACGGCTACAACGATTATTACATCGTCCGATATCAAAACAACCTACCTTATCTGCTGATCGTCACGCTGTTCTACAAGATCACCTATCTGATAACGGGGAGCTTTTCACGCGCGCCGATCATTGTATTTAACGTGCTGTGTATCAACATCGCCGTGCTGCTGACCGTACTGTTATCGCGCAGGATCTTCGGCAAGCGAAAAGCGATGCTGACGCTGTTGTTCTGCCTGTTGTTCGCACCGTACTACACCTTCGCGCCCTATTTCTATACCGACTCCTTTTCGATTCCGTTCACCGTCGGCGCGGTCTACGCCTTTGTCGCGGCGATCCGGAGCAGCGGCAAAAAGAAGCTGCTTTTGCTTCTTGTGTGCGGATGCGTCTGCTGTATCGGCTTCAAGATCAAGGGCAGTCTGATCATCCTGATCCCGGCATTCATCATCTATCTGCTGCTGCAATACGGCTTCAAGCGCTGTCTGAAAATGACCGCGGCGTTCCTGCTGAGCTTTGTGATCCTGCTCGCGTCATATGCGGGCGTCGTCAAAGCGTCGAACATCATCCCCGAGGATGTCTCACAGCGTTGGCAATACCCCTATACACACTGGCTGATGATCGGGCTGAACGACTACGGCGCGTATACGCTCGAGGACAACCAGTTCACCTACGAGTATGAGGGGATCGAAGCGAAAGAACAGGCGAACCTCGAAGAGATCCGGCGCCGCTTTGAGCAAAAGGGCTTTTTTGGCACTGTCCTCCATGTCGGTATCAAGGCGGTATGGACACACATGGACGGCACCTACTATATCGCCAACTACTTAGAGGATTATCAGGAGCGGTGCGCCTTGCACAGCCTGTTGTTGTATGAGGGCAGGTTCCATCCGGTTTTCTACGCCTACAGCTGCGGGTTCCAGCTCTTTTTGCTGTTCATTATGGCGTATTCGGCAAAGCGCGCATGGAAACAGCATGAGCACAACGTCACCACCCTCTTTCGGATTGCCGTGTTCGGGATGTTCCTGTTCTTCCTGATATGGGAAACCAACGCGCGTTATCCGTATAATTTCACACCCTTATACCTGCTGGTCGCGACCGACGGCACAATAAAACTGGCGGAGCACTTCACCGAGCGCCGCCGCACAAAAACAAAGTGACGCGTGTTTCATCCCGCCGCTCTGTCACATCAACCATGTCAAAAAGCGTTTTCTTGATGAAAGCGCTTTTATTTTTTTGAAAAAAGCCAACTGTTTTTGTTTTCAAGATTAACAAACTGTAAATTTTGAGCGGAAAAGATAAAATAATTGCTATATATATGTAAAAAACAATTGCAAAAACCACAAGCGTTTGTTATAATGTTGTAGTATATATAACTATATCATGTGATAGTATGGGATTTATGGGGTTTTTCTGAAAGCGCGCCGCCCGCAACTTTCGGCGCGTGTCCGTAAAACCGTTTTCCCATGAACTGTCATCAAGACAGGCAGGAACAATGAGAATCAGAAAGAAGAAATGGGCGGAGCCGGAGCTCGCCGAATGTCGCTACTATATCAACGAGCCCGAACAGTACCGCGGCCGCTGGAAAGAGTTCTTCGGCAATGAGAAACCGATCGAGCTGGAGATCGGCTGCGGCAAATGCACCTTTTCCGCCGAAAAAGCGATACGCGATCCCGACAAAAACTTCATTGCCCTGGATATCAAGAGCGATATGCTGGGCGTGGGCAGGCGCAACGTGGAGCGGATCTTTGCCGAAAACGACAGGTCGCCCGACAATATCGCGCTGGTGCGCTGTAACGTCGAACAGATCGACAAGGCGTTTTCCGCTGATGATCACATCGCGGTGATGTACATCAACTTCTGCAATCCGTGGCCGCGTGAAAAGCACAAAAAGCGCCGACTGACCTATCCGAGAAAGCTCAAAATGTACCGCGATTTTCTCACCGAGGACGCGGTGATCTACTTCAAGACCGATGACGACGAGCTGTTTGAGGAAAGCATCGGTTATTTCGAGCAAGCGGGCTACACCATCCGCTTCATCACCCGCGACCTGCATCACAGCGAGGTCAGGGACAATATCATGACCGAACACGAAAAGATGTTTTCCGACGAAGGCATCCCGATCAAATATCTGGAAGCGACGGTCTGATCCCTTGCACTATCTGACGCTAACCTAATCCAACAAGGAGGCAAACGAAACATGAGGCTACAGCGAATCCTTGCCGCCGTCATCGTCACGGCGCTGCTCTTATCCGGCTGTGCCTCTCTGGGTTTCGGCAAATCCGAGATCCTCACACCTCCCAAAGCCTCGGGTATCCGCGCCGAAGTACAAAAGCTGATCGAGACCGACGCCGGCGGCGCCTACTCGCTGATCTACCCCACCGACGGCGCCAACAAAAGCGGTTTGTTCCTGCATGACGTCAACAACGACGGCATCGAAGAAGCCGTTGCGCTGTATGCCACCGCCGACAACACCCCTCGCGTTCTGATCGCGCAGCAGCATGACGACGCCTTCCGACTCTTAGGAAGCGCCGACATTTATTCCACCGACGTATCTGAGCTGAGCTTCATCGACTTTGACGGCAACGGCAGAGAGGAACTCCTGTTGGGATTCTCGATCGGCACCCGCCATGCCGTGCTGCAAACCTTCCTGATCGCCGACGGCGTGACAACGTCCAATACGGAAGAAGGCTTCGTCGATTATGTCACGGGCGATTTTGATAAAGACTCGTCGACCGACATTTTGCTGATGATGACGCCTGAGAGCGCCTCCACTGCCAAGGCGAGGCTGCTGAGCTTTTCCGAAAAGGGCTTCAGCGAAAAATCCTCCTGCGAGATCGATCCCGCTGTCATCTCCTACACCGGACTGCGCTTCGACAAGCTCAGCGGCGATCTTTACGGTGCGGCGGCAGACGGAAAGCTCGGCGAGGGCGAGTATACGACCCAGCTCATCTACTATGATTCCGCCGCAAAGCTCCTGGTCAATCCGCTGTACATGAACAGTAACTATAAACGAACCACCCGCACCTCCGCCGTCACCTGTATGGACATCGACGGCGACGGAGCGATCAATATCCCGCTGAGCTCTTTGATGGATCACACCAAGGACGAGGACACAAGCACCGTGTGCAACGTCGCGCGGTGGAACGACTATGACCCCGAACAGATGGGGCTGTCCTTCAAGAAAGACGCCGTCCTGTGTGAGAAGCTGAATTTCATGCTGTTGTTCGGTACCGATAAGCTCAAGACGGTCACCGCCCGCTACTCCGCGGACAACGCCGTGACCCTGTACAACATCAGCTATAAAAACAGCGAGCCTGTATTGGGCAAGGAACAGCTGACCGTCTACCGCTACGATAAAGCAAGCTACGACAGCAGTCTGACGGCACAGGCACAGCTTTATGAAACAGCGGAATACACCTATACCTATATCCTCAGCGAGGATTCCGGTTTTTCTCACGATGATATCAAGGACAGCTTCATGCTGCTCTCCGGTGATGAAAAAGCATCTTCAAAAAAGTAAATCATCAGACAGGCGCGTGATCCCTGCGTCACCTGTCTGTTCATTTTCAATCCTGTAATATACATCCTGAACGGAGGTTAAATTATGAAAAAGATTCTGGTATGCGAGGACGAAGCCGCGATCCGCGACTTTGTGGTAATCAATCTCAGAAGAGCCGGCTATGACGTAGTCGAAGCGGACTGCGGCGAGATGGCGCTCGAGAAGTACGAGGAACAGGGCGGCGACTTTGACGTAGCCATCCTCGATATCATGATGCCCGGTATCGACGGTCTGCAGGTCTGTAAGGAACTGCGCAACAAGAACTCCGGTATCGGTATCATCATGCTGTCGGCACGTACACAGGAGATGGACAAGGTCACCGGTCTCATGCTGGGCGCCGACGACTATATCACCAAGCCCTTCTCCCCCTCTGAGCTGACCGCGCGCGTCGACTCACTGTATCGCAGAGTATCTCTCTCCGAGCAGCGCAGTGAGAACAACTTCAAGGAGGAGCTGCAGAGCGGCATCTTTACCCTGAACCTGAGAAACCGCGCGCTGATGAAGAACGGCAAGATGATCGAGCTGACTCAGGTCGAGTTCCAGATCATGGAATACTTCTTCTCTAATCCCGGCGTTGCGCTCGACCGTACCGATATCCTCAACCATGTATGGGGCGAGGCGTATGTCGGCGAGGAAAAGATCGTCGACGTTAACATCCGCCGTCTGCGCATGAAGGTCGAGGACGAACCCAGCAACCCCAAGTACATCGTTACCGTATGGGGTCTGGGCTATAAGTGGGACACGGTGTAAACCGCGAGCGGTTTACAATGAATACTGAAGATTGAAGACTTAAGAATGAAGAATATAGGGAGGGCTGCGCCCTCACCCGGTTAAAATTGATCGAGCGAAGCGAGTAACCTTCATTATTCATTATTCATTATTCATTATTCATTTTTCAGTTTTCAGTTTTAATATCAAAATAATTGGGGTCCCCGAAAAGCCCCTGCTTTTTGGGGAGACGAGGAACCGTCACACGAGCACGATAGTAATTTCCTCTGCGAAATTGCTATCAGCGAGTACGACGAGTGACGAGGAGGTGACAGCGATGTTCAAAGGTATCAGTAAGCGATGGTTGATCAATACCTTCGGTGTTGTATCGGCGATCGTTGTTCTGCTGATCATCTTCATATCCGTCGCTGTTCACTCGCTGTGTTATTCTACGGTAGAAAACGAGCTGCTCAACCAGACAAAAAAGCTCAACGACATATTCCCGAACGGTATCTCGGAGAGCGCCGAGACCTTTGAGTCCCGCGCGTCCGCCTATGCCACGGATTTTTCGGATAAGGACGAGATGGAGGTACAGATCCTCAACGCCTCGGGGCGTGTGATCACGACCTCCGCCGGATTCGGCGCTGAGACGGAGAATATCCCCGACTATGTACAGGCGCAATCATCCGAGAACGGCTTCGGACGATACAAGGGGCGCAGTGATTCGGGCGAAAAGATCATGGCGGTCACCACGATCATCAAAAGCCCGCAGGGTACGGAGCTGGGCGCGGTGCGCTATGTCACCTCACTGCGCAAAGCCGACGCCAAGGTGCTGATCTACACGATCATCGCGATCATCGTCGGACTGATGATCATCGCGGTCGTCGCGTTGTCGGGCTACTACTTTATCCGTTCGATCGTCCGACCCGTCCGCGAGATGACCGAGACCTCACGACAGATCGCGCAAGGTGATTTCACCGCCAAGGTCGATAAAATGTATGACGACGAGATCGGTGAGCTCAGCGACAGCATCAATGAAATGGCAAAGGAGCTCGACGCGAACGAAAAGCTCAAAAACGACTTTATCTCGCGGGTATCTCACGAACTGCGCACTCCGCTGACCGCCATCAAGGGCTGGGCGGAGACCATGCAGTACGGCGTGCCCGACCGCGTCACACTGGAAAAGGGCATGAGCGTCATCGTCAAAGAAAGCTCGCGCCTGACCTCTCTGGTCGAAGAGCTGCTCGACTTCTCCAAGCTCCAGAGCGGTCGACTGACCATGCAGATGGAGCGCATGGATATCCTCGCCGAGATCGACGAGGCGGTCTATATGCTCAAGGAACGCGCCCTGTCGGAGGGCAAGCATCTCTTATATGACGACCCCGAAGAGATGCCCATCATCTACGGTGATAAGAACCGACTCAAGCAGGTATTCCTCAACGTCATCGACAACGCGCTCAAGTATACGCCCGAGGGCGGCATGATCGGCGTACAGGTCTATCAGGATTATAAAGAACACACCATCAAGGTCGTGGTCGCCGACAACGGCTGCGGCATCAAGGCAGAGGATCTGCCCAAGGTCAAGGATAAATTCTATAAAGCGAATCAAAAGATCAACGGCTCCGGCATCGGATTGGCGGTAGCCGACGAGATCATCAAAATGCACAAGGGCTCGCTCGATATCGAGAGCTCGCCCGAGGTCGGTACCACCGTCACCATCACCATCCCGATCTATAACGAAGCCGCGGCGCTGGATGACGATACCCAGCCCTTAGGCGGAATGAATCCGCCTGTTCAGCCGCCTACCCCGTAGGAGGATCGATATGAACCCGATCAAAAGAACACTGATCGAATGTCTGATCGGCATCCCGATCGTATTCGGCTTAGCCGCCTTGTTTGACTTTCTCTACCAAACAGTGCTCCAACAAAACACCTATACGTTCAACCCCTCCACACCCCTGTTCTGCTTAGGCGTATGGATCATCATAGAGATCGTCACCCTTGTCATCCGCAAGAATAAAAAAGAGAAATCTTAGAATATATCAAGATGAAAAAACCAATGGATCTTGGACGATGATACTCATTCCGGGTGCGGGTTTCCCGCCATAAACCCTTCATCGTTCACCATTCACCAAATAAAGAAGGTATTTATGAAAAAACAGGACAAAAAACAACAAAAGCGCATCACCTCCATCGGCGGCTCCGCCCTGATCGAGGGTATCATGATGCGCGGACCCAAGCGCACCACCGTCGCGTGCAGGGTCGATAAAGACACCATCTACACCGAGGACATCGAAGTCAAGCCGCTGTTCAAGGCGAAGTTCTGGAAGCTCCCTCTGATCCGCGGACTCGCGGGCATGATCGACAGCATGCGCCTGAGCTACAAGGCGCTGGGACTGTCCGCCGACAAGGCGATGGAAGCGGGGCTGGTCGAGGAAGAAGAACCCTCCAAGTTTGAAAAATGGCTGGAAGATAAATTCGGCGACAAGCTGATGAACGTCGTCATGGTCATCGCGTCCATACTGGGTATCGCGCTGGCGATCGGCTTGTTCGTCGTACTGCCGTCGATGCTGTTCACATGGCTGATCAAGCCGCTTCTCACCGATTGGAGCGAATCCTCTGTCAGGATCCTTCAATCCGCCTTTGAGGGCGTATTGAAGATCGCCCTTTTCCTCAGCTACCTGTCACTGGTATCCCTGATGAACGATATGAAGCGCGTGTTCCAGTATCACGGCGCTGAGCATAAAACCATCTTCTGTTATGAAAATGACGAGGAACTGACCGTGGAGAACGTCCGCAAGCAGACCCGATTCCATCCCCGCTGCGGTACCTCGTTCTTAGTCGTCACCCTGCTCGTGAGTATCTTTGTCGGCTTGTTCATCCCGACCTTCCCGAATCTCCCGATCCTGCGTCCGGTTCTCAGACTGCTTCTCGTGCCGGTCATGGTCGGTCTGGGCTATGAGTTCATCAAGCTCTGCGGCAAATACGACAACAAGCTCACCCGCATCCTCGCTACGCCCGGACTCTGGGCACAGCGCATCACCACCAGAGAACCCGCCGACGAGATGATCGAATGTGCGATCGAAGCCATGACGGCGGTCATCCCGGACGACGGCTCCGATATCATCAATGACTGTTCCTGCGCTCAATAGCGCCGTCAAAAGCCTGTTGACGCGCGCGGGCGTGGAGACTCCTGCCGGCGATACGCTGGAGATCCTCTGCGCCGTTTTGCACTGCTCGCGCACGGAGCTGATATTGCGAAACGATGACCTCCCCGAAGAAATGACGAAAAAAGCCCTTGCGATGGCGCGCCGCCGTATCAGCGGCGAACCCATCCAGTATATCCTCGGCTCATGGAGCTTTATGGGGCGCGACTACAGGGTCGGCGAAGGTGTGCTGATCCCCCGCGACGATACCGAGGTGGTGGTGACGGAGGCTTTGCGCTTATCCGAAAACACCCCCGATCCCGTGATCGTCGATCTGTGCGCCGGCTCGGGCATCATCGCGGTCACACTGGCAAAGGAACTGCCGAACGCCACCGTGTATGCGGTCGAGAAAAGCGACGCCGCGTTTTCCTATCTGACGGAGAACATCGCGCTCAATCAGGCGAATATCCGCGCGATCCATGCCGATCTGCGGGACTGCTTCAACGATTTCGCGGACGGCACGCTGGATATGATCGTATCCAACCCGCCCTACATCCGCTCGGATGAGATCGCCGACCTGCAAAAGGAAGTGCAGTACGAGCCGCGTCTTGCGCTGGACGGCGGTGAGGACGGATACGATTTCTACAAAATGATCCTTTCCCTGTGGACGCCGAAGCTCAAAAACGGCGGCTCGATCGCCTTTGAGATCGGCGAAGGTCAATTTGACGCCATCGCCGATATGCTACGCACCGCAGGTTATACCGATATCAACGGCACCCCCGATATCCAAGGCATCACCCGTGCCGTGACAGCTGAGAAGAACCGTCTTTTGTAGGGGAGGGGCTTGCTCCTCCCGCGGTAGAAACGCAGCCATCTTATCTGCGTTTTCCGCATAACGGTAACGGAAGAAACAAATCGTTCCCCTTGCCACATTATGAAAAGATAACCAAAATTAGAAAATCCGTTCGAAAAAACTTGCTTCTTTCAAACATATATGCTATAATATGATCAATGAATCATCGGTTGAGATTGCCACACCGCCATGCGGCGGTTCGCAATGACCGGTTGTATCACAGAAACCAAAGGAGAAAATGATTATGGCTCTTGATAAAAACAAAGCACTGGAAACAGCGTTATCACAGATCGAAAAGCAGTTCGGTAAAGGCGCCGTCATGAAGCTCGGCCAGAACACCCATATGAACGTCGAACATATTTCGACCGGTTCGCTGAGCCTCGATATCGCGCTGGGGATCGGCGGTCTGCCCCGCGGCAGGATCGTCGAGATCTACGGACCGGAAAGCTCCGGTAAAACCACCCTCTCCCTGCACTGCATCGCCGAAGGTCAGAAGAACGGCGGCAACGTCGCCTTCATCGACGTAGAGCACGCGCTTGATCCCGTCTATGCTTCCGCGCTGGGCGTCGACGTCGACAGCCTTTTGGTATCACAGCCCGATACCGGTGAAGACGCGCTCGAGATCGCCGAAGCGCTGATCCGTTCCGGCGCGATCGACGTCATCGTCATCGACTCCGTCGCGGCGCTTGTTCCCAAGGCTGAGATCGAGGGCGAGATGGGCGACAGCCATGTCGGTCTGCACGCGCGCCTGATGTCACAGGCACTGCGCAAGCTCGCCGGCGCGATCAACAAGTCCAACTGCGTCGCCATCTTCATCAACCAGCTGCGTGAGAAGGTCGGCGTCGTCTACGGCAACCCCGAGGTCACCACCGGCGGCCGCGCGCTGAAGTTCTACTCCTCTGTCCGTATCGACATCCGCCGCATCGAGACCCTTAAGTCCAACGGTGAAATGGTCGGTTCGCGCACCAGAGCGAAGGTTGTGAAAAATAAGATCGCTCCCCCCTTCAAGGAGGCGGAGTTCGATATCATGTACGGCGAGGGCATCAGCCGCGTAGGCGAGCTGATCGATCTTGCCGTCAAGGCGGACGTTATGCAAAAGAGCGGCGCATGGTTCTACTACGGCGAGACCCGTCTGGGTCAGGGCCGTGACAACGTTAAGGAGCTGCTCAAAAATGACGACGCGCTGCGCGAGAAGATCGAAAAGAATCTGTGGGATAACGTCGACAAGCTGACCGCCCGCCCCAAGAAGACCGCCAAAGCAGCGGCAAAAGCGGCTCCCGCTCCTGCACCCGCACCCGCTCCCGCAGACGCGGCGGATAAAAAGAAAAAGAACGCTAAGATCGACATTCTTGTCGAAGACTGATGCAGATCACCGCGATTGAGCCCCGCCGAAAGGGGCTCTCCGCTCTCTATATCGACGGCGAGTTCGCGATGAAGCTCGACACCGAGGTGATCCTCGCCCATCGCTTTGACGTAGGGCGCGAGATCGACGATGAACAGCTCCACGCCTGTGTCCTCGACTCGGACAGAAAGCGCTGTAAGGACAAAGCCTTGTGGCTGATCTCTTACCGCGACCACTCGCGCCGCGAGCTGTTCGACAAGCTCAAAAAGGATTACGGCGAAGAAAGCTGTAAGGCGGCGCTCTGCCGCATGGAGGAGCTCGGGCTCATCGACGACGGACGCTATGCCCGCCGTTATGCCGCCGATCTGTTCAATATCAAGCACCTGTCCGAACGCGGCGTCCGCCAAAAGCTCTATGAAAAAGGCATTGACCGCGACCTGATCGACGAGGTGCTCGACGAATTCACTGTTGACGAGGATGAACAGATCCGGGCGATCATCGAGAAAAAATACGCGCGCTCCCTGACAGATGACAAGGGGCGCCGTCGCTGCGCTAACGCGCTTGCGCGGATGGGCTTTTCTTACAGCAGCATCCGCAGCGTGATGCGCGAATATACTGAGATCGAGGATGAATAGCTCCGACAGGATCGGGGTGAGGCCGCGCCTTTCTCCCACCCGTCTGTATTCGTTACTAACCAACAAAGGATTGAAAATATGCCAAGCGTAGGAATCGTTTCCCTCGGCTGCGCGAAAAACCGCGTCGACGCCGAAATGATGATGTACCAACTGAATCAGGCGGGTTTTCAGCTCAAGGAAGACCCCGCCATGGCTGACGCCGTGATCGTCAACACCTGCGGCTTCATCGAATCCGCCAAGCAGGAAAGCATCGATGAGATCCTCGAGCTTGCCCTGCTGAAAAAGGAAGGCAAGATCAAGGCGATCATCGTCACAGGCTGTCTTGCCGAGCGCTATAACAGCGATATCATGAAGGAACTGACCGAGGTGGACGCCGTCATCGGCATCGGCAAAAACGCCGATATCGCCGCCGTGGTGAAACAGGCGCTTGACGGAAACAAGGTCGAGGACTTCCCCGATAAAATGCTCCTGCCCATGGAGGGCGGCCGTGTCCAAAGCACCGAACCCCACTGGGCGTACCTGAAGATCGCTGACGGCTGTGACAACTGCTGTACCTACTGCGCTATCCCGCTGATCCGCGGCTCCTTCCGTTCCCGCAAGATGGAAACGATCGTCGAAGAAGCCGAGCGGCTGGTGCGCAACGGCGTCAAGGAAATCAACGTCATCGCGCAGGACACCACGCGCTACGGCGAGGACAACTACGGCAAGCTGATGCTGCCCGAGCTGCTCCGCCGACTGTGTAAGATCGAAGATCTGCACTGGATCCGCGTGCTGTACTGCTATCCCGACCGCCTAACAGACGAGTTGCTCGACACGATCCGTGAAGAGGACAAGATCGTCAACTATATCGACCTGCCGCTCCAGCACTGCGACGGCAGAGTGCTGCGCGCGATGAACCGCCGCGGCGACAAAGAGAGCCTGATAAAGCTCGTACAGCATATCCGCGAGAAGATCCCCGGTGTGATCCTGCGCACCACCCTGATCACCGGATTCCCCGGCGAGACGGACGAGGAATTTGAGGAGCTGAGCGATTTTGTCGCGCAGACGAGCTTTGAGCGCCTCGGATGCTTCGCGTACTCACAGGAGGAGGATACTCCCGCCGCCCTGCTGCCCGATCAGATCGACGAGGACGTCAAAAAACGCCGCGCCGAGATCATCACCGAGCAGGAAGCGCTGATCATGGACAAATGGTGTGAGAGTATGGTCGGCAAAGAGATCGAAGTGCTCACCGACGGCTTTGACCGCTATGCGGACTGTTTCTTCGGACGCTCCGCCTTTGACGCGCCCGAGGTCGACCCCTGCGTATTCTTCACCGTCACCGACCGCAAGCCGCGATCGGGCGAGATCATACGCGTCCGCATCACCGACCACATCGACTGTGATCTGGTCGGCGAAATGATCGAATCATAGGATGAAGGGGGAAATGACTCCCCCTACTCTAACACACTGAAAGGTCATACTATGAAAAAGATGAACCTACCCAATAAACTGACGCTCCTGCGTATCATACTGGTCCCGGCGGTCATCGCCGCGATCCTGATCGAATTCCCGTATCACTTCCTGATAGCGGGACTGCTCTTCGGCGCCGCCGCGATCACCGACGCGCTGGACGGCAAGATCGCCCGCCGCGACAACCTAATCACCGATTTCGGCAAATTCGCCGATCCGCTCGCTGATAAGATCCTCGTGATCTCCGTGATGGTCTGCTTTGTCAAGCTGAATCTGTGCGGCGCGATCCCGCTGATCATCATCATCTTCCGCGAATTCACCGTCACCTCGATCCGTCTTGTCGCCGCCGCGAAGGGCAACGTCATCGCCGCCAATATGTGGGGCAAGGTCAAGACCGTGACCCAGATCGTCGCGATCGTTTCGGTGTTTCTCATGCAGTTCGTCTACGAGATCCTCGAGCGCACCATGACCGACCCCATCGCGCTGGTCGGCATCTATGACATCTTCAATATCATCGGACAGGTCATGTTCTGGATCGTCGCGGTCATCACCGTGATTTCCGGCGTCATCTATCTCAAAGACAACAAAGACGTCATCAGCGATATGTAATGATGTTACTCGCCGACTTTTGTCGGCTCAAACATCAATGCAATCCATCAGTCGTCCAACACGTATCGGACGACAGCTCCTTTACCAAAGGGAGCCAAAAAAAATAGTTGCAAAATCGAAAGCAATCGTATATAATATGGTAGATATCAAAAGGCTGTGAACAGGAAAAGTAGCTTTACGGATGCTAACAGAGAGGACGGCAATACTAATTCCAAATAAAACTCGTTAAATAGGTATTAGCGTAGAATTTCGCATAACGCGGCGGACGACGCAGGCAGGGTCACCCCCTGTCAAGGAGTCCAACAAAGCTATGCGGAATTATACGAAATAGATATTAACAGTATTTATTTGAAATTAGTATATAGCTGGAAGCCGTCTTAGCGGAAGTTCAGTGAAATGCGCCTGTGAGCTGACTGCAGGAAATGGCAGTCCGTCAGTCCGCGTTAAGGACGATAGCTTATTTATGAGCTTCAAAGAGCGTATTATACGCTGAACTTGGGTGGAACCACGGCGCTGTCGTCCCCTCGGACGACGGCGCTTTATTATTTCTCATGAATTGTTTGCAATTTAATTCACGGAGCACGATCATCGATTTTTCCGATATAGATGTCACCTCTACCAATCAGGTTCACCTACTGAAATTCCTCATTCCTAACTCCTAATTCCTAATTTATAAAGGTTGATATTATGTTTGACACACTGAGAGCCGATCTGGACGCCTATTTACAGCGCGACCCCGCGGCACGCAACAAGATGGAGGTATTCTTCCTCTACTCGGGCTACAAGGCGGTACGCAAATACCGCCGCGCGCACTGGTTCCAGATCCACAATATGAAGTTTATCGCACGCTGGCTGAGTCAGCGCGCGCGCAACAAAACCGGCGTCGAGATCCATCCCGGCGCGACCATCGGCAAGGGGCTGGTGATCGACCACGGCATGGGCGTCGTCATCGGCGAGACCACCGTGATCGGCGACAACTGCCTGATCTACCAAAACGTCACCCTCGGCGGTACGGGTAAGGATCAGGGCAAGCGCCATCCCACCCTCGGCGACAACGTGATGGTCGGCTCGGGCGCGAAGGTGCTCGGACCGTTCAAGGTCGGCGACAACTCCCGCATCGCGGCGGGCGCCGTCGTACTCACCGAGATCCCGCCCAACTCCACCGCGGTCGGCGTACCGGCGCGCGTCGTGCGCGTCAACGGCGTAAGACCCGATCTGCTCGACCAGATCCACTACTCCGATCCCGTGGCGCAGGAGCTCTGCCGTATGCATAACGAGATCCAGCAGCTCAGCAACGAGGTGCGCTATCTGGAAAAGAACGTCAGTCAGGCGGTCGAGCTCGCCGCGACCTCTCACAATGATTCATCACAGAAAGGAAGTCAATCATGATTCTGTATAATACACTCGGCGGTACCCGACAGGAATTCATCCCCCACGAAGAGGGCAAGGTGAAGATGTACACCTGCGGCCCCACCGTCTACCACTACGCTCATATCGGCAACCTGCGCACCTACATCATGGAGGATGTGCTCGAAAAATACCTGCGCTATGCGGGCTACGACGTACTGCGCGTGATGAACATCACCGATGTGGGACACCTCAGCTCCGACGCGGATACCGGCGAGGATAAGATGCTCGCGGGCGCTAAGCGTGAGCACAAGAGCGTCATGGATATCGCGCGGTTCTACACTGACGCGTTCTTCTCCGACGCTGAGAAGCTCAACATCAAAAAGCCCGACGTCATCGAACCCGCCACCAACTGCATCCCCGAGTTCATTGAGATGGTGCAGACCCTGATCGACAAGGGCTATGCCTACCTTGCGGGCGGCAACGTCTATTTCGATACCTCAAAGCTCGATAACTACTATGTTTTCGGCAACATGAACGAGGACGAATTGCAGGTCGGCGTGCGTGACGATGTCAACGAGGACAGCAACAAGCGCAACAAGAACGACTTCGTCCTCTGGTTCACCCAGAGCAAGTTTGAGGATCAGGCGCTCAAATGGGAATCCCCGTGGGGTCTGGGCTATCCCGGCTGGCATATCGAGTGCTCCGCGATCTCCATCAAGCACGCGGGCGAATACCTCGACATCCACTGCGGCGGCGTGGACAACGCCTTCCCTCACCATACCAACGAGATCGCGCAGAGTGAAGCCTATCTCGGGCATCAGTGGTGCCCCTACTGGTTCCATGTCCTGCACCTGCTTGACAAGCGCGGCAAGATGAGCAAGAGCAAGGGCGGCTTCTTGACCGTATCTCTGCTCGAAGAAAAGGGCTATGATCCCCTTGCCTACCGCTTCTTCTGCCTGCAGTCCCACTATCGCAAGCCGCTGGTATTCTCCTTTGAGAACCTCGACAACACCGTGCAGGCGTACAATAAACTGGTCGCGAAGATCGCAAAGCTCAGTAAGGAAGGCGAACCCGATCTTGATGCCGCAAAGCCGTATCAGGAAAAATTCAAGGCGGCGCTGGACAACGATCTGAACACCTCCCTCGCCATCACCGCGCTCTATGATGTGCTCAAGGGCAAGCTCGACGACGCGACCAAGCGTTATCTGATCGCCGATTTCGACCGCGTACTTTCCCTCGGACTGATCGAAGCGGCTGACGCGGAGATCGAAAAGGCGGCACAAGCAGAGGCGGAGAAAGCGACACAGCAGCTCAAGCTCCTTGAAGAAAAAGGCATCTCCAAGGACTGGGTCGACGAGCAGATCGCGGCGCGCGCCGCGGCAAAAGCCGACAAAAACTGGGCGGAAGCCGACCGCATCCGTGACGAGCTTTTGGAAAAAGGCATCGTCATCAAGGACAGCAAAAACGGCGCCACCTGGGAGATCAAAGTATAATATAGAATCAACAGCCCTTCCTCTCGGAAGGGCTGTCACTTTATCATATAGTTTATTTCTTAGAAGGATAGGTATCCTCATCCACATACTCTGTAGACATCAGGATCGTTTTGCCATCCTGATAAAAGAATTTTCCATCATCAACACAGACAAGTATATGTTCTTCATCACCCTCAACCTCCGGACGTTCTTTCAGCTCTGTGCCATCATAATAATAATCGATTATGCCAACGTCCATGACGTTTGCGTTGAGAATATACGCGTCGCCGATCTTGTAATCAAAATGACTTTTTCGGGTATCAAGCAGCTTATGCGCCGGCTGAGTATCGGATACTGCCCACAGCGAGTGATCATCAAAATCTGCAGCTTCTTCATATACGACCGTACCGTTAACGATAATGTGAAGCCACGCTTCTTCGGGAATCTTTACATACTCTTCAGGTGAATCAGTCTGCGGATCCAGCCGATATACGGTGTTGTTGCTTTCGAAATACATCACATCATGATCCACACGGACTATGTTAGATCCCGTTATCCGACAGATCTCCTTCTGCTCCTTGGTGTCAAGATCATAGCAGCACAGGGCAGTTTCGTCATCCTCCCTGTCTGACATATCCTGGAAATAGAGTTTTCTACCAATGGTCATAATCATATGGCAGTGCGAAACGATTTGCGTTATTTCTCCTGTATTGAGATCCAAGGTGTTTATGCTATCTCTCACAACACCTTCCGTATAATACAAAAGACCATTGTCAATGAACAAAGGATCGGAATAACCTTTTGCAAGAGTCAGTTTGGCACGACGGGAACAATCCGCAAGCACTGCCCAGATCTCACTTTGTTCCTTATCTTTGTCTAACACAGCATATAGGATCACCGAGTCATTTATCGAAAAATAACGGATATATTCATCGGAATACGGTTTATCTCCACCCTTACCGTCATAGATTTTACCATTCGTATACAACAAGCCGTTGTGATACAGCATATGGCAGTCATTATGACCTGATACAAAGTCCTCTGCGCTCAACTCAGGCAGATCCATCATCAATTCATTAACATCAACGCTCTCGGGTGCTGTAAAACCGTCGTTTTGAGCAACTTCATCCTGAGTGGCAACATCGACCGCTTCATCATGAGTGGCAACATTGACTGCCTCATCCTGAGTAGCTTCAATCGAAACCTCATCCGGTGAAGATGATTTTTCTTTTGTTTGACAGCCTGCAAACGTAGATACTGCCATCACCAATACTATCATCAGACTAAAAATTTTCTTCATAAGATAACCTCCTTGGTTTTGCTCAGATCATCTGAAGCGCTTACTATTATATACCCATATTCCAACGATTTGTGACAGAATAATAAACAATTATTACGGAATAATATCAATCGTTATTTCATACCATATATCGGTGATGGTATGACGTTTGTGGTATTGACAAAGAAAAAGCTGATGATCCTGTTCTCCTGTGTGCTGATCGGCGTCGCGGCGATCGCGGTCGCCTCCGATACAGCGGGCAAGGCGGTCTACACCGCGAACGAACCGCGGCAGATCCCGATCTACTACGTGGATACCGACGAAAAGGTCTGCGCCATTTCCTTTGACGCGGCATGGGGCAACGAGCAGACGGATACCTTGCTCGAGATCCTCGACAAATACGAGGTCAAAAGCACCTTCTTCCTCGTCAAGCAGTGGGTCGACAAATACCCCGACGACGTCAGGGCGATCGCTGAACACGGTCACGACGTCGGCAATCATTCCTCCACCCATCCGCATATGGCGCAGCTGAGCTCCGACGAACAGCAAACCGAGATCGGCGACTGCAACGACGCGATCGAGGCGCTGACAGGCACCGCGCCGACTCTGTTCCGCGCGCCCTACGGCGAATATGACGACAAGCTCGTTACCAATCTCAAAGACCGTGACATGTACTGCGTGCAGTGGAACATCGACAGCCTCGACTGGAAGGATCCCGCGCCCGACGAGATGGTCAGCCGCGTCAAAAGCAAGCTGTGTCCCGGCTCGATCATCCTCATGCACAACGGCGCGAAGAATACGCCCGAGGCGCTCCCGAAGATCATCGAGATGATACAAGGCGAGGGCTACATCATCGTCCCCATCTCACAGCTGATCCCCGAGGGCGATTATTACACCGACCACGAGGGCAAGATGATCCTGAACGAATAAAACAGCTACATATATTAAAAATCCAACGGCTTAGCCGGTGGATTTTCTTATGCGCCTTAAAGGCTATTGTATTAGCCGCGCCTTAAGGCGCATTGCGGTCCGACACTTGCGACTGTTACTTGCTACCCGTGAACGGGTCGTCCCAACCTCGTATCGTCATTTGATCGTTGATTTGATCTTCTTTGAGTTGGTTTTGGATATAT
>NZ_JAEQMG010000164.1 GCF_016680995.1 Ruminococcus difficilis
CCATATACGGTCTGAGCGCCTCGGGGATGTTCACACTGCCGTCCTCATTAAGGTTGTTCTCGAGGAACGCGATCAGCATACGGGGCGGTGCGACACAGGTGTTGTTGAGGGTATGCGCAAAGTACTTTTTGCCGTCCTTGCCGTTGACGCGGATCTTCAGACGGCGCGCCTGCGCGTCACTGAGGTTCGAGCAGGAACCGACCTCAAAATACTTCTTCTGTCTGGGGCTCCATGCCTCAACGTCGATGCTCTTGACCTTGAGATCGGCGAGGTCGCCGGAACAGCACTCGAGGGTGCGTACCGGTACGTCGAGGGTGCGGAAGAATTCGACCGTATTCTGCCAGAGCTGATCGAACCACATCTTGGATTCTTCGGGCTTGCAGACGACGATCATTTCCTGCTTCTCGAATTGGTGGATACGATAGACGCCTCTCTCCTCGATACCGTGAGCGCCCTTTTCCTTGCGGAAGCAGGGGCTGTAGGAGGTCAGGGTGTAGGGCAGGTCTTCCTCCTGCAGGATGGTGTCGATGAACTTACCGATCATGCTGTGCTCTGAGGTACCGATCAGAGATCGGAAGA
>NZ_JAEQMG010000165.1 GCF_016680995.1 Ruminococcus difficilis
CTCACCTATCATCGCACGACTATTTCGATACTTGTCTTGTTTTCAATGACCGATTTCTCCTTCCTGAATCGCTGTTTTTTCTGTCAGTAATATTTTAACACACCTGAAAGTAAAAATCAAGGAAGGTCAGATTTTGTTTTTGGCATTCCATATTAGCCGTAGTCTTTGTTATGGCATCTCAAAAATTGAGATGTGCTCAAAAATCGCCTACACCGCGCAAATGCCCTCGGTCAGGTACTTACTCTACTTTCCTCAACAAATCGCACGCAGGGCGGTACACGGCGAAACAGGTTTGAAAAACCTTCCCCCTCGTTGTTGGCGAGGAGATACTTGTCATAGGTTAAAGCTGTCGGTCAAGCCTACCAGTCTTGTAGTGTCGCGCTTGACGTAGTAGATTTCCGTTATTTCCGAAGTCGTATGCCCGAGCAGCTCCGCCACTTGTTTTACGGATAATGCTTTTACTGTTCCGTCAGGTTGCTTGACTCCGTTGATTAGGCGTGTAGCGAAGGTATGCCTGAAAGTGTGCAGTCCTTTATGCGGAAGCCCTATCGCGTCGAGGATACGGTAGAAGCGGTTTCGCATATTTCGCGGATTTGTGAAGCTGCCGTTCTCGTCCGGTATCAGGGGATTGTCCTCGCCGAGATATACTTCCTCGCGCAAGCGTCGTATCATTTCGATTGCCGTGTCATTGAGCGGTACGTCGCGCTTACTTGTTTTGCTTTTCAGCTTGCCGACCTTGACCTCGAGCCTCGGGACATATTCCAGACCGTCTCTGACGTGGACTTCCTTCACACCTCGCTGCAGGTGTATGACGCGGTTCTCAAGGTCGATGTCGCTGTTGATGATACCGCACAGCTCTCCTGCCCTAAGTCCTGTGTTGAGCATCAGGAAGTATGCCGCCGACTGCTGATAGACGGGTTTGCCATTGGTGAACCGTTTGAAGGCTTCCGCTTTGATTTGCTCCAGCTCCTCATCTGTGAACACGACCACCATGTCACACTGCGGCTTGCTCTCCTTGTTCTGCGCGGCGAGGTAATTATCCTTCTTCGTCATGTCAATCAGCGCCATCGGATTGTTCGGTATCGCGCCCTCCTGATATAGCTGCTTGAAGAACATTTTGAGAAGTGAGTACGCTTTCTTGCTTGTGGTGAAAGCGTAACCCGCGTTCATATGCTTGGTGAGCAGCTTTTTGATATCGGCTGGCGTCACATCTCCGACGGGCTTGTTTCCGATGTAGGGATAGATTTGGTGCTCAGCGGTACACTCATAGCGGTCATACGTCGTCCGCTCCACCTCGGAATACTTGTAAACACGAAGCCAGTTTTTCATGCTCTCTTTCAGCGGTTTCCGCGACTCATCCGAGTTAGCGACCTGCTCGTTGAAGTTTTTGACATACTCCGTCATCTTCGCTTGCAGCGTCTTTTTCTTCTTGCTCGAAAAACTCTTACGCTGAGTTTCGCCGAATTCATCCTTGTACCGCACCAGACCTATCCAACGTCCGTCCGCCTTTTGCCAAATGTTGCCGTTGTCTAATAATTCTCTTTTCATGCTATCAAACCTCCTATTTTTGGTAACCACAACAATACCACAAGCAGTGGTCAATATCCAGCGAATATCCCGACAATTATTCTCTTGATTTTTTGTGTATTACCAACTATATTTCATAAAAGATAAAATCTATATAAAAATCCCTATAACTTGGCGTTTGTCAAGCTATAGGGATAATAATTTCATTCTTCTGTCCATATATATTATAACGTATCTGAGAAAAAGTGTCAAGAGCGTTTCCCAGCTATTTTCGTATTACCCAGTCGCATCGCAGCCGCTGAAAAAAGGCGTGCGGTTTTCGACAAAGAATACGTGGTCGGGCAGCGGTCAAAAACCGCGACAATGACGTGCGAACATCAGGTTAAGGCACACGCGATTTTTGATAAAATAAAATGCGCTTGACGTGCGCATCACACGTGGGAACACAAGTTCTTACTCAAATCGGCGTTTTTGTGTTGAAAAATTTAAGTTTCCCCAAAACGCAATCGTGAATGTTGAAAAAATGGCGTGGTTAAGGGAAAACTCGGCAATAAAAAAATGAAAATCGGGTAAAAAAAGAAGTGCAATAGCGCTCGAAAAATGGTATAATTAAATTGGAACAAAACCATACCAAAGGAGCGTATTGCACTATGTTGAATTATAACACACTCAACGGTAATTTGAAAAGGGGTATTTTGAATTATTCTCAAAAAATTTCAAAAGGCTTGAACCGTCCTGATAAGAAATTCGTAACAGATATGTTGTACGGAACGCTTGCCTCGGGAAGCTGTATGCTGTCTGAAATCAGCCGCAGCCTGCATGAAAACATCAAGCTGATCAAAACAGTCAACAGATTGTCGAGAAATCTTGCGGACTTTGAAGCAGCAGACGCCGAAACCGTGCGTGAAAACTATCTCAAAGCAATCAAACGCCGGTATAATGATGACAGCTTGATAATTGTCGATGGTTCCGACATCACCAAGCCCGCCAGCAAACACCTTGAAAAGCTCTGCGAGGTACGCGACGGCAGCACAGGTGAGATCGGGATCGGTTACCATACTATCGGCGCAGCGGTTCTCTCAAGCGAAAACAAGCTGCCCTTCGGTATATACAGCCGTATCTACTCAACCAAGGATGAAGACTTTGTCAGCGAAATCGAGGAATATCTTGATTGCTTTGAATATATCAGCAGACACTTTTCCAAAGACAATGTCAGGACGATGGACAGAGGCTTTGACAACAACAAATACTACCGTTACTTTATCAGAAACAACGAAAAGTTCATTATCAGAGCCAAAAAGAACCGTAATGTTATCTATAATGGAAAAACCGAAAACATCATGTCTGTCGCCAATCGCTTCAAGGGTAAATACAGCCTGAGATTCAAGAACAAAAGCGGCAAACAAGTAGACGTCAAAATCAGTATTATTTCGATTCAACTGCCTAAATACAAAAATGTTGAATTACAATTAGTGGTTGTATACGGTTTCGGCGAGGAACCAATGCTGTTGATCACCAATCTGTCATCGGACGATAAACGAATCGGGATTTCGGTTTGCAAGGCGTATTTGATGCGCTGGAGAATCGAGGAATACTTCAAATTCAAAAAGCAAAAATTCGATTACGAGAATCTGAGGGTGCGTTCTCTGCAATCTATCCGTACTCTCGATTTGCTTCTGACGCTTGCCATCGGTTATATTTCCATGCTGTCCGACAAGCCGTTCTTTACCCGTATGCGCTTTGAGATCATCGAGGTTTCAAAGCGTCTGTTCGGAGCGCCTGATTTCGTCTATTACGCCATCGCAGACGGTATCTATGAAACCTTGAAGTACGTCAAGTCGGGGCTGAAGCGCCTGCTCGCTATTCCCACGCCTTCACCTCAGCTTTTGCTCGCAGGTTTTGGGGAAACTTAAACAAATAAAAAATCTGTTATCACAAGATATAGTAAGGGCAACAAGTATTTCTACCTGTTGCCCTCTGTGTTATTAGGTGTAAATCAACTCTGAATTTACAATCTCCGTTGCACGGTTGCGGATATTGTTCATTCGCTTCACCCACAGCATTTGATTATTTGCTTTGAGCTGCTCAGTCACGCCTTCCTTTTCGGCGAGTTGTTTTACCAACCGAAAGAACATCTCCTCTGCTTGCTCGTCGATGTCGGCGAGGTAGGCGGTGAGCTTACAGCTTGTCAGCAGATTGGTATAGCGGATTTTGTGGTGCTGCTTGATGTACCGCAAATGCCGCTTGCCCCAAATCCCGATTTCAACCTTTGGCTGTTCGGGGAGCTTTAGGCACGGCAGATAATAATCGCCTTGCAGCTCATAGCGGATACCTGTCTGCTCGTTGTAAATCTCTTTTTTCATTGTCCATCAACCTTTCTGTATTTATTAGCGTGCGTCACGCTGTTTTGACTTTTTGAAGCCTCTGGCCTGCTCGATGATTTCATTAAGCCTGCGTCTACCGAAAACCTTTTCCAATAGCTGATAGGCTTTGTTCTGTTCACGGAGCATACCGTTGACCTCTTTGAGCTTGGAGTTTTCATATTTCAGATGTTCGTTCTCACGGTACAATCTGCCGTTCAAATTGTTGATACGGTGGTAGTTCTCCCAACCCTGATAACTTCTGGCGAGGACTGTTCGGACAAGATTTTTCAGGCGCTTGATTAGCGGCTCTACAAACTTTTTCTTGTAGCTCTTTGCCGTCATTAAGCCTTGCGGCTCAGGGAGTTGCAGTTGCGGATCTTCGTCAAGCTGTTTTTCGACGTCGCCGAGAATTTCCTTTGCTTCCTCGATTTTCTCAACCGTCGCTTTCAGCCCCTTGACCTCCAACTGCTTTTCTTCAATCTCCCTGTCAAGCTCGGCTACCTCTTTGGCTCGCTCCTGCTTTTTGTAATCAAGAACGGATAAGTGTTGCTCGTGAGTGCCTTTCTGCTCCCACTCGATACCGTGCCGCTCCATAATCTGAGCAAGGACTTTCTTTTCGGAAAGTATCCAGCGATTCCACTCGGTATCTCCACGACCATTCCCCTTGAATCCCTGATTTGCAAGCGCCTGTTTTAGAGAAACTCTTGTTTCCAAACCACGCTGACTGCCGGTTGTGAACGGTACAAAGTCGATATGGATATGCGGTGTCGCTTCATCCATATGCAAGTGAGCCGAGAACACTCGCAGATAGGGATTACGCTCTTGGAAGCCTCGATAGTATTCGTCGAGGACTGTCCTCGCAAGCTCGGCATACTCACCCGTTGCTGACATATCGTCCTTATTGCCGATTTGGAAGATGATCTCGTGGAACAGCTTTTCTTGTTTTCCGGACTCGATGTGCTTGTAATAATCGGGTATCTTTCTATCTTTGCGTTTTTGTCTGGCGTTGTACTGTTTCAAAGCTGCATCAAACATTTCGTGATACACTTTCTTGATAGGCTCGTTGCAGTAATCTATATTCAAGTGGGTGCGTTCGCTGTCCACGTTCTCCGCTGTGAAGCTGCGACTGTTGTGTGTCATAGAGCCTTTACCCACCATTGCGCTAATCGTTCTCTTCATTTATCTACCTCAAATCTGTATTAAAATATAGTTATCTCACTGAATTATCTCTAACTCAGGTTCTGTTACTCTTGCCAAGAGTAACGCAAAAGCACTTTTGACAGCAGGGCTATCAAAAATGCAACCTGCGAGCAGGTTTTGCGCTCTCCGAGGGGCAAGGGCAGCCCTTTGAAAAGGGCTCCCTGCACCCAGCAAAAACTTTTGTATTGTCACTTCCCGAAAAGGAACATTGCAAGATTGCAGGTATCTATACTGCTGCAATGTTGCAACCTTGACTATGCGGCAAGCTGCCAATACCACTTCGAGCCTATCTTGATTGACTGAACATCCAAACTCTTTTTCACCGTGTCGAGTATCCGCTTGGAGATACCCATACTCTCAGCTTTTTGTTGAATGACCTGCTGCGGACACTTTCCCTCAGCAAGACAATCGGTAATCAGGCTCTCAGCCATTTCCGATTTTTTCTGTCGGCTGAAGCCGCTGAGTAAATCGTCAATGGAAATGTCATAGTGACCGATCCAGTGAAAACCCGTCTCCTTGTTCAGTTCAAAGGCTATCGGCTCACCTTCGGGAGCGAGCGAAGATTTCTGGTGTGCCATTACTCGTGTTTCGGGGCTGTCCTTCACTCTGCCGACAACCAACACACTTCTTGCCGTTGCTTGAAAATCCACAGAGCCAAGTCCACGGTAGTTCGCTTTTGTCCCTTGCATTTTATTCAAATGCCCGACAAGGATAATCGCACACTTGTATTTCTCGGCGATGCGCCCCAGCTGTGAAAGAATGCTCCGCACTTCGTTAGCACGATTCATATCAACCTTTTCTCCGAGATACGCCTGCATAGGATCGAGGATAATCATTCGTGCGCCCGTCTCCTGAATTGCCCGCTCTACTCGTGCGTCGAGCATCGTCAACGGTACTTCCGATTCGTCAATGACCTTAATCTGAGTACAATCAGCGTTGCCTGAGAGCAAGCGTGGTTTTATCGTATCCCCCAAGCCATCCTCGGCGGTCTGGTAGATGATACTGATCGGCTCACGCTCGGTGTCGTCACAGGGGAGCTTATCTCCCCGTGACAACAATGCTGCAAGCTGTAAAATCAAAGTCGTTTTGCCTTCGCCTGGGTCGCCGTGTATGATTGTAAGCTTCCCGAAGGGAATGTACGGATACCACAGCCATTCGATTTCCTCGACGGCTACCTCGTCCATTCCGATGATTTTTAATTCTGCCATTTACATATACCTCCTGTAATTTTTTCAAATCTATTGAATTTACAGAAGGAATCGGGTATAATACATTTGTTAGGTATGAGTGGCTGTCCTGCTTCTGCGCCAACAGAAGCGTTGGGGACAGTCATTTCATTTATCCGCATATACCTTCCTCCTTCATTCCATTGAGCGTGATTGTAATCAACTCGATATTGTCAAGCAGTTCATCACGGATATTGCCGCCCGCTTCAATGCGTTTCAGCTCCTCCAAGACTAAGGCAAGCTGCGTTTTCAACGCCTTATATACCCTCGGATTGCCCTGTACCACAATGTCACGATTCATACATTTGCGGTAACAATACTCCTGCTTAGGCAAGCCTGAGAGAGCGACGGCAGTGTTGATCTGCTCGTTTTCCTCGGGTGATACCCGAAACCCTACTGTGATGTTTCGCCAACGGTTGTGTTCATCTCTGTTTTTAGCTGACATTTTTGAAATCCATCCTTTCCTGATCTAATCGTTGTACCATTTCTGTCTGCCTTGATGGAAACAGATGGGCGTATCTCAACGTAATCTCGATACTCTCGTGACCGAGCCTGTCCGCAATCGCTACGGGAGTAAAACCCATATCAATCAAAAGTGAAACGTGACTGTGACGTAAATCGTGAATTCTGATGCGCTTTACACCTGCTGCCTTTGATCCTCTGTCCATCTCGTGATGAAGATAGCTTTTGTTAAGTGGAAAAACACGATCTTTCTTTTTCAGACCGTAAATCGTACTGAAGTAATCCTGCATTTCCTCGCACAAAAACTGCGGCATTTTGATGACACGGTTGCTCTTTTTGGTTTTCGGTGTAGTAATAACATCTTCACCGTGTAAACGCTGATAGGATTTGTTGATTCTCACCGTACTGTTATTGAAATCGAAATCCGCAGCCGTCAGGGCTAAAAGCTCGCCCTCTCGAATACCGCACCAATACAGCATTTCAAAAGCGTAGTAAGAAACAGGCTTGTCCATCATTTCCTCGGCAAAGCGTTTGTATTCGTCCTTTGTCCAGAAGTTGATGTTTGCACCGTCCTTGTCGCCCATACTGCCCGCTTTGGCGGCAGGATTGGAACGCAAGTCATAATGCTTAACAGCGTGATTGAAAATAGCGCTGAGCTGATTATGGACGGTCTTTAGATAAGTCTGCGAATACGGTTGCCGTTTTTCGTTGCGGTAGGCAAGAAGCTCATTTTGCCAAGCGATAACATCCTTGGTTGTGATCTCGCTGATATTCCGCTTTCCGAAATACGGCAGGATTTTGGTTTTGATGATATGCTCCTTAGTCAGCCAAGTGTTTTCTTTCAGGCGTGGGCGTATATCCTTTTCATAAAGCTGTGTAAAGGCTTCAAAGGACATATCCATATCAGCGGAGTTCTGCTGCTGAAAGGTACGCTCCCACTCCTGCGCTTCACGCTTGGTGGAAAAACCTCGCTTGCATTTCTGCTTGCGCTCGCCTTTCCAATTCACATATCGAGCCATCACATACCAAGTGTTATTGCTCTCGTTCTTAAATACAGGCATTGTTGAAATTCTCCTTTCCGACTCCGTAGAGCCTTTCGTTAAAGTATTGTCTGTTTACTCTTCCTGAGATAGTGACGAAGCCCTTTGCTTTCAGCTCGTCGTTAAGCTGCTTAATGATTTTGTAAGCATACGAAACCGATACATCAAGCTCGGTGGCTACCTCCTCTACTCTCATAAATTTATTCTCCATAGCATTTGTCCTTTCTTTATGATTTTTGATATATGGATGTAAATAAACGCAGAGTTGTGCCGTTCTACCCGCACGTCGTTCCTGCCCCCTTGTTGTCAGGAGCGTTATCTCGCTCGCTCTTACTTACGCAAGAGGTCTTGGCGGAGTATCCCGTGCAGACGGTCATTCAGTTGTATATAAACATATAAAGTTATGTTATATGTTTAGTATAATACACAAATATGTTTATGTCAAGGGGTTTTGGAGAAAATATTTAAACTTTTTTATTTATATTACTCTTGACGACACTAAACTTATATGTTATTATAATTACAAGATAATTCGACAAGGAGTGAGAATAATGGCTATTGGCGAAAGAATCCGCTTTATCCGTAATCTCAGAGGAATGACACAGAAATATTTAGGTATAATGGCAGGCTTGCCTGAAAGAACTGCGGACATCCGTATGGCGCAGTATGAAGCGGGAACAAGAACGCCGAAGGAAGATTTGACTAAGGCTTTGGCGCACGCTTTGGACGTTTCACCCGACGCATTGACCGTACCCGATATTGATACCTATATTGGACTAATGCACACATTGTTTGCCTTAGAGGATATTTACGGTCTGACGATTGAGAAAAGAGACGGCGAGATCATTATGCGCATTGATCCGTTCAAGAGCAGAGAAGCAAGAAATCTTTTGGATGAGCTTCCGAGTTGGTGCGAAATGCGTGAAAAATACCGCAAGGGCGAAATCAGCAAGGACGATTACGACAAGTGGCGCTATAACTATCCTAAGTATGATACGTCCGGGCATTGGGTAAAGGTGCCCTCTAAAGAACTGAGTGACGCTATGGTAGACGCTTTTAAGGACAAGTTAGATTAAGATTGGAGGATAAATATGACAACAGCTGAATGTTATCAAATTCTTTTTCAGTTCATTGGTACTATTATTAGTTTCATAGCATTAATAGCATCAATTATTGCAGTAGTATTGACATACAAAAATTTGTCTGAAATGAGGAAACAACTGAACGAACAGCAAAAACAATACTTTGAACAAAATAGAGGGAATCTTGTTTTTTATATTAAAAAAAGCTCAGTTGGTATTACCCACGATTTGATAATAAAGAATTTTGGTAATTCTCCTGCAAAACTCTTATCGCTCAGTATTAATCCAGATTTAGATTGGACGAAAGCAGGACAGTCAGATATTGAAGAATTTAATATTACAAAACTCAATAATATTTTTCTTGCGCCTAACCAACATATAGGTACAATATTTGATTTTTCAGACTTCGAAGAAAAAGAATTAGAAGTTCAAATTTGCTACACTACTTGCGATAAGGAGTATATTGAGAAATACAGAATCGACATTAACTATTTAGATAAAGTGTTAACTCTTGAACCTAAAATCGAAGATGAACTATCTGCACTAAAGAATATCAATAAATCAATAGTTTCTCTTTCTGAACAATTTATATAAAAAGGAAAAGCCCTTAGCTGCATTTGTACACAGCTAAGGGCTTCATCATATGGATTTTTACAGTCACAATCCAAAGAATGATTATTCCTTTGTAACCGCTTAATAACCACCCCGTAAACACTAAACCCTCCGTTTTCTGACGGAGGGTTTGACACATTTATCTCAATGCCTTCAATTATTCTGTTACGGA
>NZ_JAEQMG010000166.1 GCF_016680995.1 Ruminococcus difficilis
ACGCTGATAAAAAAACTCATTTCCGAGGGAGAGATCGAGCGGGCGAACGATATGCTAGGCTCGCGCTTCGGCTTCAAGGCGGAGATCACGCACGGAATGCGTCTCGGCAGAGAGCTCGGCACGCCAACCCTCAACCAGCAGATGCACCCCGATCTCGTAATGCCGCGTTTCGGAGTGTACGCTTCTATTGTGACTCTCGGAAACGGCGGTCAGTACTGCGGCGTGACAAATATCGGCATCAAGCCGACCGTCGGCGGCACAAAGCCGCTGTGGGAGACGTGGATGCCTGAGTACCGCGGCGCGGAGCTATACGGCGAGCAGGCTGACGTAAGGCTGCTCACGTTTATCCGCCCCGAAAAGAAGTTTGACAGCCTGACTCTGCTCAGGGAGGAAATAATGCGCAACGCGCGTCAGGCGAAGGAAGATTACGCGCGCGTTAATTCGTTCAAAAATCTGATAAAATGAGGAATGAGCTATGGATTACAGCCTGATGTTTCCGCAGAACGCGAATCAAAGCTACAAGACCCTGACCCCCGAGAGCGTCAACGACCTCTCGATCGAGTTCCTGCTGGACGCGCTCACAAAACAGCGGTACGAGCGCGACCATATACGCAAAATCATGA
Organism: Ruminococcus difficilis; assembly: GCF_016680995.1. The sequence goes on from NZ_JAEQMG010000166.1 coordinate 624, forward strand.
CGCGCGTCACGGACGACCCCGAGGTCATACGCTACCGCTGCGATGTTTTCGAGGACTTTCTGCGCTTTCCTAAGCTGCGCGACGCGATGGAGGAGCTTGTCGTGAAGCTCGCCGATCTGCGCGACATAGAGCGGTTTCAGAAGGATCAGGAGGGTTCGGCGCTTTGGTCGCTCGTCAACCGCCTGCGTGAGATAGACGACTACGTGACCTGCATCACCGCGATGAAGGACGTGCTCGAGGAGCTTGACGTCAAGTCCGAGGGTATGCTCACCCTGCGGCAGATTATCCGCGATATTTCCGCCGACAGTGGCTTTCCCGAGCTGAGGCAGGACATCGACGAGACCTTTGAGAAGGTGCGCCGAATAAAGAGTATTACTATCGGCGTAAACCTCGACAGTATGCTCAGACCTGCGTCTGCGGGCGTTGTTTCTCTCAACGACATCGAGTACCGCGAGTCGAACCTCATGCGCCGTTTCATGAACTTCGCCGACCGCAAGGACGAGCTTCACCACGGCACCGACACGGGCAGTATCCGCGTTTTCCACCCCGCAACGCCGATCAAGGCGGTTGAGTTCAACCGCAAGATCGAGCTGAACGACAACATGACGGGAGTTCACACGCGCACCTCGGCGGTAACAGGCGCGGATTCGCTCTCGAACGCCATAAAGGACACCGTCACCAACATCATGAAGCAGACGGTCAACGAGATAAAAAACACGATCAGGCGCTATGTCAACATCAGCGGCTATATGCTCATTAACCTCATGCCCGAGATACTATTCTATATCCGCTGGGCTGAGCTTATCGAGAAAATCATGGCGACGGGTATGCCCGTCTGCAAGGCTCAGATCCTGCCGCCCGAACAGCGCGACTGCTCGTTCAAGGGACTGTACAACCTCAAGCTCGCTATCAACAAGGCTGGCGGCGAGGATATCAATATCATCGCAAACGATATTGACTTCAACGACGATATGCGCATATTTATTCTCACGGGCCCTAACCGCGGCGGAAAGACAATCTTCACGCAGGCTTGGGGTATCGCGATGCTTCTTGCGCAGCTTGGCATTTACGTGCCTGCCGAGAGTGCCTCGATCAGCCCCTGCGACAATATCTTCACGCATTTCCCGGCCGACGAAAACGACACCGTCGACCTCGGACGTCTTGGCGAGGAGAGCAAGCGTCTTGCGGAGATTTTTGAGCAGGCAACCGAGCGCAGCATAATGCTGCTCAACGAGAGCCTTGCGACAACAAGCGTCACTGAGGGTCTGTTCATCGCGAAGGACGTTGTCAGGGCGATGCGCTACCTCGGCACGCGTTGTATTTTCAACACCCACATGCACGACCTCGCGCGCAGTGTGGACGCACTCAACGAGGAGGTCGAGGGTACGAGCAAGGCTGCGAGCCTTGTCACGGGAGTCCACGACGGCGAGCGCAGCTTCAAGGTGAGCCTGCTGCCGCCTCAGGGCGTGAGCTACGCCAAGGACATCGCGCTCAAATACGGCGTTTCGTTCCGACAGATCAAAGAGAGCATCGACAGCAGAACATAAAAATAACGGAAAGGCTGAGTTTTCAACCTTTCCGTTTTGCTTTAATATACTTTTTCCGCGACAGCCGCGAGAACGGTTCTGCCCGACATGCGGTACCTGCGGTCATAGAGGAGTATGTTCTTATCCTCTGTGATAACTTCCTCGGGCGCTCTGCCTGTGTCGAAGTACAGCTTCCAGACATAGCCCGTAGGCAGTGAGGGAAGCTCGATGAACGCGTCCTCCCAGTGGGCGTTTATCGCGAAGTAAACGATTTCGTCGAGCTCGGGATTTTCCTTCGACATACCCGCGTACATAACAGCAACCATGCGCGAATTCTCGTTGAAATCGGTTTTCCACGGCTGAGTGCCGTGAATGCTCTCGGGCGGGAAGGTGCATCTCGCCACATCGCGGTTCTTTGTGATGACGTGGAAGCGCTTTCTGAACGCGATCATGTATTTAGCGAATTCAAATACATCCTTGAATTGCTCTTTTCTGCTCCAGTCGAGCCACGAGGTCAGGTTGTCCTGACAGTATGCGTTGTTGTTGCCGAACTGAGTGTTGCAGAATTCGTCGCCCGCGAGGAACAGCGCGGGACCTCGGCTGCACATAAGTGTCGCGAAGGCGTTTTTGACCAGCTTGCGGCGCAGCGAGTTTATGTACGGGTCGCTTGTTTCACCCTCAAAGCCGCAGTTCCAGCTGTTGTTGTCGTTAGCGCCGTCGGTGTTGTCCCAGCCGTTGAGGTAGTTGTGCTTCTCGTTGTAGGCATACATATCGTACAGCGTGAAGCCGTCGTGACAGGTCAGGAAGTTGACTGACGCGCTGTGACCTCTGTAGGAGGGGTCATATAGGTCTTTGGAGCCTGTCAGGCGGTTCGCGGCAGCCCACGCGAGGTTGCCGTCACCCTTGAGGAAGCGTCTGAGGTCGTCGCGGTAACGTCCGTTCCATTCCGACCAGCGGTTCCAGCTCGGGAAGGAGCCTACCTGGTACAGACCCGCGGCGTCCCATGCCTCGGCAATCAGCTTTGTCTTGCCCAGAATCGGGTCAAACGCAAGGCTCTTGAGCAGAGGCGGCTGTTCCATCGGAGTTCCGTCCTCGTTTCGTCCGAGAATGGACGCGAGGTCGAAGCGGAAGCCGTCGATTTTGTATTCGGTCACCCAGTAGCGCAGACAGCTCTTGATAAAGTCGCGCACGATCGGGTGGTTGCAGTTGAGCGCGTTGCCGCAGCCGCTGAAATTGTAGTACCTGCCGTCGGGAGAGAGCATGTAGTAGATGTTGTTGTCCAGTCCCTTGAATGAGAAAAACGGACCTTTCTCGTTGCCCTCGGCGGTGTGGTTGAACACGACGTCGAGGATAACCTCAATGCCGTTTGATTTCAGGTCGCGGATAAGCTTTTTAAGCTCGGTACCCTCGCGGTGGTGGCGGTGGTCGCTCTCGTAGCTCGTGTTTGGAGCGAAGAAGCATACCGTGTTGTAGCCCCAGTAGTCGTAGAGCTGCTCGCCGTTGAAGTTGCGGTACGAGCCCATCTCGTCGAACTCAAAGATAGGCATGAGCTCGACAGCGTTTACGCCCAGCTCCTTGAGATACGGGATCTTCTCGCGGATACCCTCAAAGGTACCGCGGTTCTTGACTCCCGAGGAAAGGTCCTCGGTGAAGCCTCTGACGTGGAGCTCGTAGATGATAAGCTCCTCCATCGGGATATGCGGGAATTTGATATTGCCCCAGTCGTAATCGTTGAACACGACCCTCGCCTTGTACACGCAGGTGTTGGGCTGGCGTACACCCCAGCCGCTCTGTCCTGTTACCGCCTTGGCGTACGGGTCGAGAACATACATGTCCTTGTTGAAGATAAGTCCCTTCTCGGGCTGATTCGGACCGTCGAGGGAATATGCGTACTCAAACTTGTCTATTTCAATTCCGAACACAATCATCGAGTACGTGTTTCCGACCTTGAACGAGTCGGGGAACGGAATACGTGCGTAAGGCCATTTTGAGCCCGGATAGAACAGCAGCAGTGTGCATGAGGTGGCGTAGAATGAGCTGATAGTAAAGTTTACGCCGCCGCGGACAGGGGTTGCGCCGTCCATATCGTAATAACCGGGTCTGACGTCGAAGCCGAGGATATTATCCGTAGGCTTTAAGTCCCTTAACATTAAAGCACCCCTTAAATAGATTTGCATGAATATTGTATCATGTAACCGCACTTTTTTCAATTAGAAAAATCAAAGAATTCCAAAGAAAAATTGTCAAATCCGCATATAATAAGGAATTGCTGACAAAATATGACAAAAACACGTGTTTTTTGTAATCCTACTAAATTTTGAGTGTTGTGTTTACAAATTTTATATGCTATAATGATTGTAACTGTAAACCACTGAAAAATCACTTAAACGAAAGGGTGTAAAAATTTATGGTTGTAAGAGATATTCTGGAAATCCTTGAGGGCGAAATCATCTGTGAGGGCGACCTTGACCAGGAGATTAAAACCGCCTGCGGCTCCGACATGATGAGCGACGTCCTGGCGTTCGTAAAGGATCAGTCCGTGCTTCTGACCGGTCTTGTCAATCCCCAGGTAGTGCGTACCGCCGAGATGATGGATATGGCGTGCATTGTATTCGTAAGGGGCAAGGTGCCCGACGACTCGATCATCCGCCTCGCCGAGAGCAGGGATATCACTCTGATGAAAACACGGTACAGAATGTTTACCGCCTGCGGACTTCTCTACTCCAACGGACTGAGCGGAGGAACAAAGGTATGAGCAACGCGATTCATCTTCACTACGAGGTATCGGGCGAGGATTTTACGCGCGCTGGCGAGGCGAGCGGCCTTGTCAAAAAGACGCTCAAGAAGCTCGGCTATAATTCCGACGCTATCCGCCGCGTAGCGATCGCCATGTACGAGGCTGAGATCAACATGGTTATCCACGCCGAGGGCGGCTACTGCGACGTAGACATCTATCCCGACCGCGTTGAGATACTGCTCGCCGACAAGGGCCCGGGCATTCCCGACGTTGAGAAGGCGATGCAGGAGGGCTACTCAACCGCGCCCGACAACGTCCGCACACTGGGCTTCGGAGCGGGCATGGGTCTGCCTAACATCAAAAAATACACTGACGACATGCGTATCGAAACTACCCTCGGAGTGGGCACGAACGTATATCTGACCGTCATTGTAAACTCGTAAAAATCCACTGCATTAAGGAGAATTTCAATGGGTAACTATTTCCATTCAGTTGAGCTCAATGCCGATAAGTGCTGCGGCTGCACCAACTGTCTGAAGAGATGTCCCACGGAGGCAATACGCGTTCACGGAGGCAAGGCGAGGATCCTGCCCGAGCGCTGTATCGACTGCGGAGAGTGCATCAGAATCTGCCCACATCACGCCAAAAGCGCGTACAGCACTAAAATTGAAGAAATCGGAAATTTCAAATACACTGTCGCTATCCCCGCACCGGCGCTCTTCGGTCAGTTCAACGGACTCGACAACATCGACTTCGTGCTTACGGGACTGAAAAAGATCGGCTTCGACCATGTTTTCGAGGTTTCGCGTGCGGCTGAGCTCGTCAGCGAGGCGACGCGCAGGCTCATCAAGGAGGATAAGCTCAAAAAGCCGATTATCAGCTCCGCCTGTCCGTCAGTCGTCAAGCTGATAAAAATCCGCTTCCCCGAGCTGTGCGACAACGTGCTGAACCTGCTCGCGCCGATCGAGGTCGCCGCAAAGATCGCGCGCCGCGAGGCAATGGAAGAAACGGGACTGCCGACAGAGGACATAGGAATCTTTTTCATCACGCCATGTCCCGCGAAGGTGACGGAGATCCACTCGCCGAACTACGCGGAGAAATCCGAGGTCGACGGCGCGATCGCGATCTCGAAAATCTTCCCCGAGCTCGCTCACGCGATGGATCACCTCGAGGAGGTCGAGCCTATCGCGCAGTCGGGACTTCTCGGCATCGGCTGGGCTACCTCGGGCGGAGAGGCTGCCGCCATGCTCGGCGACAAGTACCTCGCCGCGGACGGTATCGAAAACGTTATCCGCGTCCTCGAGGAGCTTGAGGACGAGCATATCCGCGACGTCGACTTCATCGAGCTGAACGCCTGCTCCGGCGGCTGCGTCGGCGGCGTTCTCACCGTCGAGAACCCCTACGTCGCGCAGGCGAGAATCCACAACCTCAGAAAGTACCTGCCCGTTTCGCTAAACCACATTGACGAGGGCAAGAGCCTTGATGACATGATGTGGACGGAGGAGCTGACCTTCGACGCCGATATCTTCCGCCTCGACGAGGATATTATCAGGGCGATGGAGATGATGAGCCAGATGGAGGAGATCCACAAGGGACTTCCCGGGCTCGACTGCGGCTCGTGCGGAGCGCCTACCTGCCGCGCTATGGCGGAGGATATCGTCCGTGGCAAGGCGAAGGAAACCGACTGCATACATAAGCTGAAGGCAAAGATCCAGAGCGTATACGACCAGCTGAAGAATACGATCTGACGCAAGCGAGGTAACGAGATGAATGTAAAAGAATTTGCGGAAAAACTTGATTTGAAGGTTCTTGTCGAGGGCGATACGGAGCGCGAGATCACGGGCTGCTATATCGGCGATCTGCTGAGCTGGGTAATGGGCAGAGCACCCGAGGACTCGGCGTGGCTGACTGTTATGGGCAACATCAATTCCATCGCCGTCGCTACCCTCGCCGACGTGAGCTGCATCGTGCTTGTGGAGAACGCCGCGCTCGACGAAAACGCCCGAGCAAAGGCCGAAATGCACGAGGTGAATATCCTGCTCTCCAAGGAGAACAGCTACCACCTCGCCGTAAAGCTCCACGAGCTTTTGAGCTGACATGAAATACTACTACGATCTACATCTTCATTCCTGCCTTTCGCCCTGCGGCGACATGGACATGACCCCGAACAACATCACGGGCATGGCAAAGCTGCTGGGGCTTGACATCATCGCGCTCACCGACCACAACACTTCCCTCAATTGTGAGGCGACGATTGCGGCGGGGAAGGAGAACGGAGTTGTCGTCGTACCGGGAATGGAACTGACGACGAGCGAGGATATCCACGCGGTCTGCCTGTTCCCGACGCTTGAGCGCGCGCTTGAGTGGAGCGAGTACGTCGACAATCACCGCATAAAAATCAAAAACAGACCCGACATCTACGGCAGGCAGGTCATCATGAACGCGCTTGACGAGGAGATCGGCGAGCTTGAGCACCTGCTTCTGCCCGCGACCGAGATCAGCATAATGAACGCCTATTCACTCGCGCGCTCGTTCGGCGGCATCTGCTATCCCGCGCACGTCGATCGCGACAGTCTGTCGATTCTCTCGGTGCTCGGCGAGATCGACGAGAGCTGCGGCTTTATCACCGCCGAGCTTGCCGACAAATCAAAGCTCGATACACTCAGAAGGCTGCACCCGATTCTCGATACGCTAAATATTGTGACGAATTCCGACGCGCATTACCTCGAGAACATGCGCGACGCGGAGAACCAAATCGAGCTTGAGGAGCTCAGCGCAGAGTGTCTTGTAGAGCGGCTGAATACGCCTTTGTTTGTGTAAAATAGTCAAATTTTGACATCGCAAACTGTCATAAAAAAGCGATATAATCAGCAATTTGTATTCACAGGATAAAATATGACTATTTTTCGTTAAAAAAATGTCGTTCTGATTGTGTATCCGTTTAAAAGAGGGAAAAATTTTTATAGACTTTCACAGCCGTTTTGTGATATAATCACTGTAAGTAAATATAATATTCACCGAAGTGCGAATATTTTTTTTATGGTATTTGACAAATTGAAATCAGGGAGGAAAAACAATGCAAAAGAAAATCAGCAGCATTCCCTTCAGTGGGACACCTGAGCAGGAAGCAAAGCTCAAAGAGTCTATTGCCCGTCACATCGACGATCCCGGCGCGGTAATGCCCGTGCTTCAGGAGGCTCAGGAAATCTACGGTTATCTGCCGATTGAGGTGCAGACAATGGTAGCTGAGGGTCTCGGCGTATCTCTCGAGGAGGTATACGGCGTATCGACCTTCTATTCACAGTTCGCGCTCTCTCCGAAGGGCAAGTACAACATCTCCGTATGCCTCGGCACAGCCTGCTATGTAAAGGGCTCGGGCGACATTCTCAACAAGATTTCCGAGGAGCTCGGTATCGGCGCTGAGGAGTGCACACCCGACGGACAGTTCTCGCTCACAGCCTGCCGCTGCATCGGCGCGTGCGGTCTGGCTCCCGTTATCACCGTTAACGAGGACGTTTACGGCAGACTGACGGTTGACGACATTCCTTACATTATCAACAAGTATAAGAACGCTGATGCGTGAGTTGTCCTTAAACGTCATGGACGTGGCGCAGAACTCCGTGAGAGCGAAGGCGAGCCTTGTCACGATCACCGTTGACGAGAGCGATAAGGACGACTTCCTTCAGATCTCAATCGCGGACGACGGCTGCGGCATGACCGAGGAACAGGTACAGCAGGTCATCGACCCGTTTTTCACGACACGCACCACCCGCAAGGTGGGCTTGGGAGTTCCGCTGTTCAAGCTTTCGGCGGAGCAGACGGGCGGCAGCTTTGAGATAAAGTCAAAGCTTAACGTCGGCACCACAACCACCGCGCGTTACGTCAAGAGCCACGTCGACATGACGCCTCTCGGCGATATCAACGACACGGTCAAGATCCTCATTCAGTGCAACCCCGACATCGACTTTGTGTTCACTCACACCACAGACCTCGGCGCCTTCACTCTCGACACAAGAGAGCTGCGTGCGGTTCTCGAGGGCGTGAGCCTTGACACACCTGACGTACTTGAATGGATTAGCGCTTATTTGAAAGAACAATCCCAAATAATATATGGAGGAGCGGATAATCAATGAAATCTTTAGCTGAATTAAAAGCCATCAGAGATAGGGCGAAGGCTGACCTCGATCTCAGAAAAGAAAACCCCAACGCGGCGAGAGTACTCGTAGGCATGGCTACCTGCGGTATCGCGGCAGGCGCAAGACCTGTTCTCAACGCGTTTGTAGAGGAGATCGCGAAGCGCGGTCTCACCAACGATATTACCGTCACCCAGACAGGCTGCATCGGCATCTGCCAGTATGAGCCCGTTGTAGAAATCGAAGTTCCGGGTCAGGACAAGGTGACATACGTAAAGGTAGCGCCCGAAATGGTACCCAGAATCGTTAACGACCATCTTGTAAACAAGAATGTTGTTACCGAGTACACAATCGGAGCAATGGAGAAATAAGGAGGACAATTCATGTATCGTTCTAATGTACTGGTATGCGGCGGTACAGGCTGTACCTCCTCGAACAGCCTGACCATCGTCAACAAACTCAAGGAAGAAATCGAGAGACAGGGCCTTTCCGACGAAGTAAACGTAATCACCACCGGCTGCTTCGGTCTCTGCGCGCTCGGCCCGATCATGGTAGTATATCCCGAGGGCAGCTTCTATTCAATGGTAAAGGTGGAGGATATCCCCGAAATCGTTGAGGAGCACCTCTTAAAGGGCAGAATCGTTACCCGTCTGCTCTATCAGGAGACAGTTGAGGAGGACACCGTAAAGTCCCTCAACAAGACCGCTTTCTATGCAAAGCAGAAGCGTGTTGCGCTGCGTAACTGCGGCGTTATCGATCCCGAAAAGATCGACGACTACATTGCCCAGGACGGCTATGCCGCTCTCGGTAAGGTTCTCACAGAGATGACCCCTGATCAGGTTATCCAGACTATCCTCGACTCAGGTCTGCGCGGCAGAGGCGGCGCGGGCTTCCCGACAGGTCTTAAGTGGAAATTCGCGGCTGCCAACGATGCTGATCAGAAGTACGTTTGCTGCAACGCCGACGAAGGCGACCCCGGCGCGTTCATGGACCGTTCCGTTCTCGAGGGCGATCCCCACTGCCTGATCGAGGCTATGGCTATCGCGGGTTACGCTATCGGCGCTTCCCAGGGCCGCGTATATGTCCGTGCAGAGTATCCTATCGCCGTTAAGCGTCTCCAGATCGCTATCGACCAGGCCCGTGAATACGGTCTGCTCGGCGAGGACATCTTCGGCACAGGCTTCAACTTCGACATGGAGCTCCGTCTCGGCGCAGGCGCTTTCGTATGCGGCGAGGAAACCGCTCTTATGACCTCCATCGAGGGCAAGCGCGGCGAACCCAGACCCAGACCTCCGTTCCCGGCTGTAAAGGGTCTTTATCAGAAGCCCACAATCCTCAACAACGTTGAGACCTACGCAAACATCGCCCAGATCATCCTCAAGGGACCCGAGTGGTTCGCTTCAATGGGTACCGAGAAGAGCAAGGGTACAAAGGTATTCGCTCTCGGCGGCAAGATCAACCACACCGGTCTTGTTGAGATCCCCATGGGCACCACCCTCCGCGAGGTCGTATTCGAGATCGGCGGCGGTATCCCCAACGGCAAGAAGTTCAAGGCTGCTCAGACCGGCGGTCCTTCCGGCGGATGTATCCCCACAGAGCACCTCGACATAGAGATCGACTACGACAACCTCCTCGCTATCGGCTCAATGATGGGCTCCGGCGGACTTATCGTCATGGACGAGGACAACTGTATGGTTGACGTTGCGAAGTTCTTCCTCGAGTTCACCGTTGACGAGAGCTGCGGTAAGTGTACTCCCTGCCGTATCGGTACAAAGAGACTCCTCGAGATGCTCGAGAAGATCACAAAGGGACAGGGTTCCCTCGAGATGCTCGACGAGATGGAGGAGCTGTGCCACTACATCAAGGCGAACTCCCTGTGCGGTCTCGGTCAGACCGCTCCCAACCCCGTACTATCCACCCTGCGTTACTTCAGGGATGAGTATATTGCCCACGTTGTAGACAAGAAGTGTCCCGCGGGCGTATGTAAGGACCTCCTCGAGTACACGATCGAGAAGGATAAGTGCTTCGGCTGCAGTATGTGCGCCAAGAAGTGCCCCGTCGGCGCGATTTCCGTGACCGATTACACCGCGCCCGGCAAGAAGAAGCCCGCTTACGAGATCGACCACAGCAAGTGCATCAAGTGCGGCGCCTGCATCGACACATGTAAGTTTAAGGCAATTTACAAGGGCTAAGGGAAAGGAGAGAAAACTATGGAAATGTTGAATATTAAAATCAACGGTAAAGACTATCAGGTCGAAAAAAATACCACCATCCTTGAAGCCTGCCATCAGTTCGGTATCAAGATCCCGACTCTTTGCTACCTTAAGGAAATCAACGAAATCGGCGCCTGCCGTATGTGTCTCTGCGAGGTAAAGGGCGCGCGCAGCCTTGTTGCCGCATGCGTATATCCCATCGACAGAGAGGGTACCGAAATCTTTACCAACACACCCCAGATTCAGAAATACAGAAAGACCAACCTCGAGCTTCTGCTCTCGAACCACGACAAGAAGTGCCTCTCCTGCCCGAGAAGCAACACCTGCGAGCTCCAGCAGCTCTGCCTTGAGTACGGCGTTGACGAGACAAAGTTTAAGGGTGAGGAGACTCACTACGAGGAGGATCACACCACTCTGCACCTCGTTCGCAACAACAACAAGTGCATTCTCTGTCGTCGCTGCGTAGCGGCTTGCAAGCAGCAGTATGTATCCGTTATCGGCGCGAACAACCGCGGCTTCGACACCGTTATCAGCTGCGCGTTCGAGCAGGATCTCAACAACGTAGCTTGCGTAAGCTGCGGCCAGTGCACCGTAGTCTGCCCGACAGGCGCGCTTGTTGAGCGCGACGATACCTACAAGGTATTCGAGGCTATTGCGGATCCCACAAAGCACGTTGTAGTCCACACCGCTCCCTCCATCAGAGCGACCCTCGGCGAGTGCTTCGATATGCCCATCGGCACCAACGTAAAGGGCAAGATGGTTGCGGCTCTCAAGATGCTCGGCTTTGACAAGGTATTCGACACCAACTTCGGCGCTGACCTCACCATCATGGAAGAGGGCACCGAGTTTATCCAGCGCGTACAGAACGGCGGTACTCTCCCGATGATCACCTCCTGCTCACCCGGCTGGGTCAAGTTCTGCGAGCACTACTATCCCGACCTCATTCCGCACCTCTCCACCTGCAAGTCACCCCAGCAGATGCAGGGCGCTATGATCAAGTCCTACTACGCCGAGAAGGCAGGCATCGATCCCAAGGACATCGTTGTCGTATCGGTAATGCCCTGCGTAGCCAAGAAGTTCGAGATCAAGCGTGACGACCAGGGTCGTGACGGCATGCAGGATAACGATATCTCAATCTCCACCCGTGAGCTTGCCAAGATGATCAAGAAGGCTGGCATTCAGTTCACCTCACTTCCCGACGAGGACTTCGATCCCATCATGGCTATCGGTTCCGGCGCCGGCACAATCTTCGGCGCTACAGGCGGCGTTATGGAGGCTGCCCTCCGTACTGTTGCCGACAAGCTGACAGGCGAGGATCTCAAGACTATCGATTACACAGAGGTTCGCGGTACCGACGATATCAAGGAAGCTACCTATGATGTAGCTGGTATGCAGGTCAAGGTTGCTGTTACTTCAGGTCTGAAGAACGCTGCCAAGCTGCTTGACGAGATCCGCGCGGGCAAGTCTCCCTATCAGTTCATCGAGGTTATGTGCTGTCCCGGCGGCTGCGTAAACGGCGGCGGTCAGCCCATTCAGCCCGGTCATGTGAGAAACTTCACAGACCTCAAGGCTCTCCGTGCAAAGGCACTCTA
>NZ_JAEQMG010000167.1 GCF_016680995.1 Ruminococcus difficilis
CCGTTGCCCGGAGCGTTGAGCAGCGCGACATTGCCCTTTTTGTACGCTTCAAAAATATGCGGTATGCCGATAACGCTCTCCTCACAGAAGGTCATCGGGTCGAGATACTCGTCTGAAATCCGGCGGTAAACCGCGCCGACGCGCTGCTTTTTGCCCTGATAATCAATGTAATAGAGCCTGTCGTTTTCGCAGATGATCTCCTTGCCCGTTGTCAGCACAGCGCCTGTCTTTTCGGCGAGATACGAATGCTCGAAAAACGCCGCGTTGTACCTGCCGGGCGAGAGAATCACGTTGATTCCGCCCGTGTTGACGTAGTCCATGACCTCCTTGAGCAGCTCGGCATAGTTGCGGTTGTCTATAACGCTGTTGCTCGAGAACGCGTCGGGCGCGCTTCTTCTCTGCAGCTCGCGCGCAATCATCGGATATGAAGCTCCCGACGGCACGCGCAGGTTATCCTCGAGAATGTACCAGCTGTCGTCCTTTGACTGAACCAAATCAATTCCCGAAATGTGGCTGTAAATATTCTTCGGCGGCATAACACCGTCGCACGGCGGCAAAAAGCCCTTTGCGGAATAGATAAACTCCGCGGGAATAACTCCGTCGCGTACAATCTGCTTATCTCCGTAAATATCCGACAAAAAGCAGTTCAGAGCGTTGACGCGCTGCTTCAGACCCTTCTCGAGAAACTGAAATTCGCTGTTTTGAATGATTCGCGGAATCGGGTCAAAGGGGAAAAGCTGCTCCTTGAATTCTCCGTTTTTATATATACCGAATTTAACGCCGTATCTTGCAAGCAATCGGTTAATGGTTTCAGTGCTTTTAATCAATTCTTTCATAGCAATTCCTCCCATTTAAAGAATCAAGGGCGCTTTCCGCCGATACGGAAAACGCCATTGTCTATGAAATCATTCTATCACCTATTTTCTCGTTTGTCAACAACATTTTTGCAAGCTTTCCGGCATATCACTGCATATTTTTGAGATTATTCCGTTTAACATGGGATTTGTAAATCAGTTTTGAATTTTTCACTTTAATTTTATTCATAATCTTAGCTTAGAATTAAAAATCAGAAAAATAAAAAGCCCGATAAAAATCGGACTTTCAGAATTGTCAAGACTGAGCAAAAAAGATGTGTTTTGCGAAAATTCCGGATAGAACTGAACTTGCGCATTTTTTGACGGTTTCGATTATTATCAGCGTAAGATTTCTATTCCCTCATTCATAAGGTTTTCGTAAAGAGGGCTTCCTTTATCGACCTCAGAGATTTCAAATACGTCAGCATTTATACCAAGAGCTTCTCTTAGGTCCTCGGCAAAGGCAAAAATATTCGATTTCTTAAAATTTTTGCCTCCGAACACAACCACATCAATATCGGAATCTGGAGTTTCCTCACCGCGGGCGTATGACCCGAAGAGAAGCGCATATTCGGCGTTATAGCGGACAAGCAATGCTTTTATTGTGTTTTCAATCTCTGATCTTGTAGGCATAACCACTACTCCCTTCCGATAGTATCTGCCAAAATGACGCGAAAATTCCGGATAGAACCAGACTTGCATATCTTGACATTCGCTTAATATATCCCCATTTTTTTGCAAGGGATACTTTTTCATTCTCCTATTTTATTGTATTCAGTTTTTTCTGCATTGTCAAGCGAATAATTATGTTTCCTACGACAACTCGGTAGCGTATCACGGATATCAGAGCTTTCAGGCAGGAGAAGTCACACCGGAGGAAGCGCACCGTATCGGCGTTGAAACTGCCAAGCGAATGTGGGGCGATGACTATGAGATAGTCGTGACGACACATCTAAATACGGCAAACCTACACAATCATATTGTCCTAAATAGCGTGTCCTTCCGCACCGGGCGGAAGTTTGAAAACCACATTTCCGACCATTACAAGCTGCGTGAGATTTCTGATGAAGTCTGCAGAGAGTACGGCAAGTCTGTTCTTGAAAATGCTCCGTTCTACGGCGGCGATAAAGCGTATTGGGTACGCAAAAGCGGATGTGTACCACACAAAGATATGCTGCGGCACGATGTTGATGAAGCGTTAGCCTGTACGATCAAGCCGTTTGATTTTGAATTGTATCTGCGTTCGCTCGGCTATCAGTTTGTGCGGAACTTCAAGTATCAGCATCCATCCGTGATTGCTCCAGACTGGCAGAAGCCTGTCAGGTTAAGCAGTCTTGGTAAGGATTACTCCAGAGAAGCGATACTCAGACGGCTGCAATCTCAGCGTGAAGATAAATAGAGTTTACTGAAAAACTCTTTCACGAACGCGTAGTATAATCATCGATAAACGGCAACAGCGTAAGAACAAACGCAATAATTCCTCCCTTAGTTTGCGGAAGGCGTTCATTGCGAGTATGGCGAATACAAGGTCGGTTTTGGCGCTGCCATCCAACTTGCTCATTACTCGGCTCATGCC
>NZ_JAEQMG010000168.1 GCF_016680995.1 Ruminococcus difficilis
TCGGGGAGCCGTCCGCAGACGGCAGGGGCAGCGCCCCTCCGGAGCTGGCAGAGCAGCAGGCACGAGCCGGCAGTGAAGCAGCTCCGGCAACCCCTCCCCTTTAGGGGCGCAAAGCACTTTCACACCGCTGCACCGATGGGGTGGCGGTGTGAAAGTGCTTTTGCGTTACTTTCTCACCAGAAAGTAACAAAGAGGTTGTTTTTAGCGGAAATTTATGATAAAATAGAGGACGGAAGAATAAGCGGAAAGAGGGCGATTTTATGGGAGTTACGATTTCGGGTATGACAGGTGCAGGGAGCATCCGGCACAACAACCGCAGCTTCTCAGCGGCGAATGTAGACCGGAGCCGGACGGAGCAGAACATTGTTTTCTGCAACGAGGATCTGAAGCAGGTCTATCATATGGTCTTTGATGAAGCTCTCGCAGCCTACAACGCAAAGAAAACCAAAACGAGAGATAAGATACCGGACTACTATGAGCATATCCGGCAGAGTAAACAGGAAAAGCTGTTCCATGAAGCGATCTTCCAGATCGGCAACATGAGCGACTGTGGGTGCGGTACGCCGGACGGAGAACGGGCGGCGGCAGCTCTGAAAGATTTTGCGGAGTCTTTTGCAGAACGCAACCCCCATCTGCGGGTGTTCAATATGGTGCTGCACATGGACGAGGCAACGCCCCATCTCCATGTCGATTTTATCCCTGTGGCAACGGAGCAGTCAAGAGGACTTTCTACAAGGGTATCTATGAAACAGGCATTGAAGCAGCAGGGGTTTGTCGGTGTCGGCAGAAAGCAGACCGAATGGGCGGCGTGGATGGAACGGGAGAAAGAAGCTCTGACGGAGATCGCCCAGCGGCACGATTTTGAAATTATCTCTCTCGGCACGAACAGACCGCACATGGACTTGCCGCAGTTCAAGGAAGCGGCTGCGAGGCTGGAAGCGGTGCAGCAGCAGACAGCGGCAGTAGAGCGGGAGGTTGCTGAGCTGGAACGGCAGCGGGACGCTCTGAAAGGCACTGTGCGGCTCTTAAAGGAGGCTGACAGGGTAAATGCACCCCTGCATGATATTCAGCCGGAAAAGACGCTCACAGGGGCAGTAAAGGGCGTGACGGTGGATCAGGTCGAGCAGCTAAAGAAAATGGCACTGCGCAGCGTGACGGATCGGCACAAGGTACAGGAGCTGACGGAGGAAAACACCCGTCTGCGGTCACAGGTGCCGTCCATGAAGAAGCGGCTGGAAGAAGCGCAGCGGCAGCAGAGGCTTGAACAGGAAAACCGGAGGCTGCGCGATGAAAACTATTATCTGCAATCCGAGCTGCAGGAGGAACGCAGCTTCACCGAGCGTCTGACGGACGGCATCGGTCGGATGCTGGACTTCTTGGAAGAACACTTGCCGGAGCGTCTGCGTCCTCTGCTTGAAAAGGCGAGGGAGCTGCTGCCCGATCCGGAGATTGGACAGCAGCAGGAGCAACAGCAGCACCAGCGAGGAATGGGCGGCATGGAGCTGTAAAAGAAGCCTGTCCGGAGGGCTTGAAAATCTCTTTCGGACAGGCTATAATAACAACTGAAAATAGGGAATTGCTGTATTGATAATCTAAGCCCCCTGTAAGGGTACTCCCAACCTATATTTTTTCTCTCTGAAAGGGAGAAAGTCGGAGGGGAAAAGGGGGGTGAGCGGAGGGGTGTTGGAAGTGTGGTAAACCTCGTTAGAGGTTTTCCAAGCCACTGTGGTAAACCCATCGGGTTTTCCATAGTGGCGGCACTTTCAATGCCCCGCAGCGAGGGGGAAAAGGGGGAGGTGACTTTCTCTTTAAGGCGGCGTAGCCGCCGCTCTTTTGCTCCCCCTTTTCCCCCTTCCCGCCCGCAGGCGATCCCCGCCGCAGCGGATTTTCTTTTTGGTACTTTTTCTTTTGTGAGGTGGTAATATGACCGAGAATTATCGAGGCTGCTACGAGTATTTGAGCGCACAATATCCGGAGGTCGGAGGCTATGAGTTTTATAAAGAGCTGTTTCCGGACAATGAGAACTCCGGAGAACGGCACACGGATTTTTCCCATCCGAACGCTGTGTATCTGTATCGGGACGAACAGAGCGAGGATAAGAAGCTCCGGCGCAGGAAGATGTATAACGACACATGGGAACAGGATTACATGGAGTTTGTCGAGGGGAACAGCCTTACTTTGTGCAGCGGTCTTGCATATCGCAGAAAGGAGAACAGGCTGGAGAACGCCCAGCGGATGTATGCTCTGATCTTCGATCTGGATGGCGTAGGTCTTGCCGAGCTGCGCAACCTCTTTCTGCGCTTTGGCGGCGATCCGGAGCGAGTGCGCCGGTTGCCGATGCCGACTTTCCTTGTTCTGTCGGGGACAGGGCTGCATATCTACTATGTTTTCCAGCAGCCGATTGACCTATACCCGAATATAAAAATTCAGCT
>NZ_JAEQMG010000169.1 GCF_016680995.1 Ruminococcus difficilis
CCTATTCCGCCACGGGCGCACATCTATTTTTCAACAGCTTATTTGCTGTGAAAATCAAAGTATTTAATTGTTACACAGAGGCAGCGTTACCTAAACCCACACGACTCCCGATTCTGCCGAAAGTGTGTTGATATCATTAATCTATTATACATATTCTCAAGGTTCTTGTCAAATATAAATTGTGATTTTTTACCCGCATGGGAAATCTCCTGATGCAATGTGATGTTTCTTCACATTTAAAACCATTGTCCGGCTCTGTCACAGATGATATAATCAAAACGAAGATTATTGAAAAAGCTGACTTACTCCGCGCAAAAGCAAGGTTACGAGACAGCAGAGGATCTGATGGTGTAGCAGAATCGAGGTATCAGATGAAACATCGATGTATTGTTATTGTGTGCATGATTGTAACCGCAGTCATGGCGATGTGCGCTTCTGTTACTGTAGGCGCAGACAGCACCTTACATAATCTGGCACAATGCCGCAGAGTTTACGCCTACAGCGGAAATAATAATGCGTATTTTTATGGATTTGGCAACCATACACTCTGTTCCGCACGCGCTATCCCCGATGAAACGGAAAGGACAGTGACAACAGACGGCGTCATTCGCGCGGTCTGTCATGACGAAGCTTACTCCTACGCGTTAATAACAACAGCCAATTCACAATACAGTTTGATCAAGCTTGACATGAACAGCGGTGAATATCAGATCAATCCGCTTGCGTCGGGGAACAATATTCAGCATAATTCATTTGCCGTTTCGGACGGAGAAATATTCCTGATCGTTCACGACAGCACATACGGACATGTAGAAAGCCGCGATTTTGACGGTAACCCATTACATACATATTATCTGGATAAAGGCGTCAACTATCTTTTTCACAACGGCGGAAACGCATACGCCGTTTCATTCTCAGGAGAGATATACTGCCTTTCTTTTGGAATAATATCTTCCTGCGCGAAAATAGAATCGTATTCAGAATGCCAGAACGCAGGTGTTGGTTATATTCAGACTGACAAAGGACAGTTGGTATCGCTCACCGATGGAACAACGAGAAACGGTATTGGAACTCACGTTGTTATTTCTGATGGAGAATTATTTTCCTTTGACAGCGGGCTCTTGCTTGCTGCGGCAAATCATTCCAAAGCAATTCTGAAGGATAACTATCAATCCGTTGTCAGCAGCCGGGATACACCGGATAAACCGATCGAACGCAATTCATCCAACATTAACCGGGAAAACACAATCATTGTAGATGCGGGGATGACGGTCGCCGCATTGAAGAAACGCGATGAGTCAATCAGCGCAGTTTATGACAATGACGGGCAAGAGATCGGTTCCGGAAAACTGCGCACAGGATATTCTCTGAAAAAATACGGGATAGAGTATCCGTTAGTTGTGCGTGGCGATTTAAATGCCAGCGGTACGGTAAACAGTCGGGATATTAAGCTCTTTATGGAACATTTGGTAGGTAATTCAACACTTACAGGAGTCTTTGCAATCGCAGCCGATTGGAACGGAGATGGCAATTTAGACAATCGTGACCTGGCACTTCTCTCAAAAAAGGTAACTATTCAATAAAAAATTTCCGCAATAAAAAAACACAAGAAAAAAATCAAAAAACTCTTGACAAATCAGTATTTCTCTGATATAATTCTTAATGTTGCATCGGGATGTAGCGCAGTTTGGTAGCGCACACGTCTGGGGGGCGTGGAGTCGCAAGTTCAAGTCTTGTCATCCCGACCAATATTTAAGAGTGACTTTCGGGTCACTCTTTTTTATTTATATTCACTTAGATTGCTCAAAAATGGCTTAAATACTGAGGCTTTGGCACTTCTTAAAATCAATCTGAAACAATTTGGATAAACTGAAATCAATCTAAATTGCTCCCCTGAGAGCAATGTTTGGAGCAGTTTTTACCCCTGATTGCTCCCTGAATTGCTCCCGATTTTTGCATAACAACTGACGGATATCAGAGCATCCATATCTATTTTTTGAGAATACAATAATTTCAAATATTCTTGACATCTTTTAAATTGTCGGTTATAATAATATCAAATCACGATTTAGTGAATTACGATTCGAAAGAAGTGAGACGTATGTTTATCGGCAGAGAAAAGGAACTGGCATTTTTAGAATCAAAATACAGCGCAGAAAACGGTCAGCTGATTGTACTTTACGGCAGAAGGCGCGTCGGAAAAACAGAAACCCTCAGACAGTTTTGCAAGGACAAGCCTCATGTGTTCTTCGCGTGCCGCGAATGTACAGACAAGCTCCAACTAAAATCATTCTCCGAGAAAATGCTCAGAGAGGATATTCCCGCAAAACGGTATATTTCGCAGTTTGAAAGCTGGGAACAGGCGTTCCGTTCTGTCACTGATTTACCGAGCGGCGACAGGAAGAAGCTGCTGATTATTGATGAGTTTCCCTATATGTGCCGAGGAAACGCCGGAATACCGTCGATTCTTCAAAATCTATGGGACGAGGTTTTGAAAGACGAAAACGTGATGATCATTCTCTGCGGCAGTTCCATGAGCTTCATCGAGAAAGAGCTGCTTGCCGAGAAGAACCCGCTTTATGGCAGAGCGACGGGCGTTTACAAAATGACGGAGATGGATTTTTACGACGCCGTGAAATTCTTTCCCGATTACTCCGATCGGGATAAGGTCATTGCTTATTCAGTTTTGGGCGGTATTCCGCATTATCTGAAACAGTTTGATCCGAAAATCTCGCTTTCGGAGAATATCAAGCAGAACATTTTGACAAAAGGCTGCGTTCTGTACAGCGAGGTTGATTTTCTGCTGCGGCAGGAGCTGCGTGAAACGCCGATTTACAATTCTCTGATTGAAGCGATCGCGCTGGGCAACACGAAGCTGAATGAAATCAGCCAAAAATCCCTTGTGGACGATACTTCAAAGACCAGCACCTATCTGCGCAACCTTGTGCAGTTGGGGATCGTTGCGAGAGAGTTTTCGGTCGACGCCGGCACGAAGGAACGCGCCAACACCAACCGCGGCACCTACAAGCTGACGGACAATTTTTTCCGCTTTTGGTATGCTTTTGTGTTTGCGAATTATTCTGAGCTGGAAGCCGGAGACGTTGACGGTGTTTTCCATTATTCCGTCGAACCGCAGCTGCATCAATTTGCTTCGCTGCCGTTTGAAAATGTGTGCAGACAGTTTGTGAGAAAGCTGCAGCAGGCAAACGCGCTGCCTTTCCGATATGCGAGTATGGGCAGATGGACGGGCAAGACCACCGTGCGTGACACATCAGCTGACAATGGTACAAGAATTGCGGAAACCGAGATAGACATTCTCGCGGTTTCACAGTCACGCAGGGAATATCTTGTTGGCGAGTGTAAATTCAAAAACAAACCCTTCTCCTATTCCGAATACCTTGATACAATCGCAAAGCTCTCGCCGCAAAAAGAAAAGGCGGATTTCTATTACGAACTTTTCTCGGAGTCGGGATTTGATGAAAAAATAATAGAAGCCGCAAGCAACAACGAGCGACTTCTGTTGTATAATTTGTCGGATATTGTTTCAGGTCGATCAGACATCGCTTAAAATGATCCAAACTAGCATCAACTGACACCGGAACAACACTACTCTCCATCGTTGAAGCAATTACTCATTGGCTCTCTGTAAAACACAGAGAGCTAAATTTTTAAGTAATCCATCATCAAGCGATAATATTGAATTGATTTTTTTTAGTCATGATGTTAAAATATAATAAAGAATTATATAAGGTGAGAGCATGAGTACAAATATTTCAAAGCAAAAAAGAGACGATTTGCTGACTAAAATCGAGGAAATCCGTAGATATATTTCCAATGCGGCACAAGATGAGAATACCGGTAATCTGCTTTCCTATCTTTCCGAGATCGAGAAAGACATCAACGGAAAAAAGTACGGTCTTGTATTTGAGGAGCACCGCGAGGATATTGACGAGGTTCTTGAAACGCACACCCCCGTATTGACAGAAGAAACCGATCTTTTTATTGACAACGGCGGTCAAATGAATTTTCTTATCGAAGGAGATAATCTTGCTTCGCTGAAACTACTTGAAAAGACACATAAGGGCAGAATTGATTTAATTTATATTGATCCACCTTACAACACGGGAAATAATGATTTTATCTATGATGATTCTATTGTTGAAAAAACGGATAGTTTTATTCATTCAAAATGGCTTTCTTTCATCTCTGAACGTATACGATTGGCAAGAAAACTTCTTACGGAGAAGGGTATTATCATAATTAGTATTGGTTATCAGGAAGTTCATAACTTGGTTGCTTTATGTCAAGAGATTTTTTATGATAGGCAAACTGTATGTGTTACTGTACAAACGTCTGGTGGAAAGCCTAATGGAGGATTTACATATACTCAAGAATACTTAGTGTTCATAGTTCCACAGTCTTTTTCTCCAAATGCTATGAGTTTTACTGGAGGAATTGAACGTTCACCTTTTGAAGGCTTAACGCTAAGTACCTTCGATAAGACGACGCGGCCTAATCAAACTTATCCTATTTTTGTGGACAAAAAAACTATGAATATTGTAGGTGTGGGTAAATCACTAACAGAGTTAATAAATGAAGGTAGTTACAATGGTGAATTAAAAGAATATGTATTTGAAACCGATGAAACTCCTGAGGGTTGCAGTGCACTATGGCCTATTAGCAGTAAAGGAGCAGAATGTGTATGGCGTCTTATTTCTTCAAGATTGATGAATGATTGGAAGCTTGGATATATAAAGGTAAGTAAAAACAAGTCAAAAGTAAATCCTAATGAATTTAGTATTCAATATCTGCCAGATGGAGTGATTAAAAAAATAGAATCTGGAAAATTAGAAGTTATTGGGCATGAGGAAAATGCCCCTACCTTGAGATTTGGTAAAAACGAGACTGTTGGAAGTGAAATTCCAACTATTTGGACGGAAAAAGATTTTTTTACAACAAAAGGATCTTCATATGTTCGTAGCTTATTTGGTGATAAAAGGTTTCCGTATCCAAAACCTTTAGAGTTTATAGTCGAAATATTGCGTGCATCGACAGATGAAAATAGCATTATTCTGGATTTCTTTGCAGGGTCAGGAACAACAGGTGAGTCTACAATGCTTCTGAATAGAGCGACAGAAGGAAACCGCCGCTTCATCCTCTGCACCAACAATGAAAACAATATCTGCCGTGAAGTAACATATGAGCGTATTCGTCGTGTGATTGACAAAGAGAGTTATAATGCAAGTTTGAAATACTACAAGGTAGAGTATATTCCCGTCAGTGAGCGATTGTATTATGAGTACGCAGATGAGTTATTACTGCATATACGAGAACTGGTTGAGCTTGAAAACGGAATCAACTTTGTTGGAAACGCAGAAATCGCAATTGTTCTGACTGATGAAGAACTGGATGCTTTCACTCAAAATATTTTACAATATTCAGCGTGTCATAAATTGTATATGGGTCATGATTTGCTGCCAGACGATGAGCAAGAAAGAATATTAAGAGAGAATGAAATAGAAATCAGCATTATACCAGACTATTATTATAAGGATTTACAGGAGGTATAAAATTTGGAGTTTATTAAAACGTTACTGATAGCTTGTATTCCTGCTATTTGTACAGCAGTAATAACAGGTTTTGTTACATACTTTGTAGCAAGAAAAAATGCCGCAGCACAAATTAAGGTTGTTGAAGAACAGAACAAACATGACCTTGAAAAGTTGATGAAGCAACACGAGATTGATATCGATGCTCTCAATCAGAAGCATGAGCAAGAAAAGGAAATACTTAATATCAATCATAAAAACCAATTAGAATTAATCTCAGCGCAAAGTAGCAATGATTTTGCACAAAGCGTTTTTCAACCATTTATAAATGAAATTGCAAAGGATCCAACAATAAAATCTCAAGTAATGAGCGGCGTAAGAAAATCAAGCAAGAAAAAGAAAGGTAAAAGATAATGAAATTAAAAGATTTTCAGTTGGATGCAGTCAAATCACTGTTTGAATCTATGGATGAGCCTAATCGAGATATTATCCTGAAAAGCCCAACAGGAAGCGGCAAAACAATAATACTTACATACTTTATGCACCAGTATATTCAGTCGTATTCCAAAACCGTATTTGTATGGCTCACCCCGGGTAAAGGCAATCTGGAAGAACAAAGCAAAGAGAAAATGGATAAATATATCCATGCTTCTCAGACAAAGCTTCTTTCCGATGTGATGACGAGCGGCTTTGAAGAAAATGACAGTGTATTTATCAACTGGGAAAAGCTTACAAAGAAAGGTAACAACGCTCTCAAAGACAGCGAGCGAACAAACTTTTTGGAGCATATACAGCACGCGTTAAATGACGGACTGCGTTTTGTTATTATTGTAGATGAAAGCCATCAAAATAACACCGTGAAAGCGGACGAGCTAATTCAATATTTTCATACAAACAAGATTATTCGCTGTTCTGCAACGCCGAAAGGAATCAAGAATGCCGTTGTGATTGAAATACCAGAAGAAGAAGTAATAGCGGCAGGGTTAATCAAAAAGGTGTTGGTTATCAACGAAAACTTTCCGCAGACGGTGGAAACGGAAAACCAAACGAGCTTTTTGTTGGAAAGAGCTTATGCTAAACAACGTGAACTGCGTGCTGAATTTGCAAAAATCGGAAAAGATATTAACCCCTTGATGATCGTTCAGATACCTGATAAATCGCAGCTGCTTCAAGATGAGGTTGAGCGTTGGTTTGAATCACAGGGAATAAACTACGAGAATCAGCTTCTCGCTGTTTGGCTTGATAATAAACACGAGAATTTAGAATACATTACAAATCCGAACGCAAAACAAGTAGCGTTAATCATTAAACAAGCAGTTGCCACCGGTTGGGATTGCCCTCGTGCTCAGATTCTTGTTAAGCTCCGTGAAAACATGGATGAAACTTTTGAGATTCAGACAATCGGACGTATTCGTCGAATGCCAGAAGCAAAGCACTATGAAAATATGCTTTTGGATAGCTGTTATCTTTATACCCTTGACGGAAAATTTACCGCAGGCGTAAAAATGTCTCTCGGCAAAAATGCTCTGGACGCTTATACTGTTTTCCTAAAAAACGAGTACAAGGGCATCGCTCTCACGGGCGAGCGGAGGACAATGGTTATTTCTACAAGAAACCCAAAGAGAGCTTTGCTTGCAGTTGCAAAATATTTCGAGAATGAATACGGCACAGGTAGTAATAAATTCGAAAACAAAACAAGACTACAGGCAAAGGGGTTTGTTTTTAACGAAGAAATTGTAAATCAAACATATTCAGGAGAAACGTCTACGTTGGATTTTAAATCTACCGATATGAATGCTATTGCTGTTACAGAAAAGCTCAATACCCATAAGCATGGACGCGATTATCATAACAGAATCGGCAAAATAGGTTTAGAAATAGGTATGGAGTATTCGTATATGAATACAATCATCCGAAAGCTCTTTGACGCAAATTTTTCATATAGCAGAAAGATTCTTGCCTTATCTCCGAGAGAGGTCTACTCCTTTGTTCTTAATAACGACGTTCGTCTTAAAAATGCAGTTCGTGAAGCTATGGCTGCCGAAATAGCCCAGTTACAGTTAGATTTGCCGGCTGTGTCTGAATTTGTATTTCATATTCCGCAATCTGAAATATTTACTTATGATAGTTCTGCTAAAACACAAGTAGAAATGAAAAGAAATGTTTATCAGAACTATTTATCGTCTGCTGAACCGCGTTCATCGGCGGAGAGAAAGTTTGAAAAATATTGCGAGCATTGCAACAGCGTAGCATGGTGGTATAAAAACGGAGATAAGGGTAATGAATATCTCTCAATTGTTTATCGTGACAATTCCGGAAAGCAGAAGCTGTTTTATCCTGATTACATTCTCGGTGTAGGTGACGAAATATGGATTATCGAAACCAAGGGTGGTTTTGATCGCAACGGTAACAGTCAGGATATCGATATCTTCTCACCGAAAAAATTTGATGTACTGAAAGCTTATCTTGACAAAAACCACCTGAATGGTGGGTTTGTTAGAAATGATAATAAGAGTGATGAGCTCTGCATTTGTACAAATATTTATTCGGATGATATTAACGGTAACGACTGGATTCTGTTAAGCAAATTGCTGCCTTAGAGATAGTGGATTAAGAAGGTAAATACGAATGTTGAAACCATCTAATACAAAAATCGAACAAAAAGCTATCAATGCGTTGGAATCAGTAATTGACGCGCATATGACAATGGATTACGAGTTTAATACCCATGATAAAGAAATATTTTGGGATGGTTACATTTATCTCTATAGGAAGAGTGACGGGAATCAATCAAAAAGGGATTTTGAGGGCAGAGTTCCCGTTCAAATAAAAGGACATTGTGATAACGGGCAAAGATACATCAACAAGCAAAAAATCCACTATGCTGTTTCATTAGAGGATTTAAAAGCATACGCTACAGAAAAGGGTGTTCTGTATTTTCAAATATTCATGAACGACGGTCATACACAAATATTCTATTCGTCTCTATATCCTTCTAAGATAGCGGATTATCTCGAAGAAGCTAAAAAACGTCACAATGAGAAAAATATAAATATTCCATTTATAAAACTAGAAAAGGATCCTGCAGTATTATATATAGTTGCAAAGCAGTTTAATGAAGAAGCATTGAAACAGGGTTCTGCTTATAATCCACTGGTTCAAGACAGAATCCGAAAGGAAGACTTTGATAAAATAACATCTATCAATCTTTCGGTAATAGGTGCAAAAAATCCATACGAAGCCCTATTGCGGTTATCAACCGGTGATGTATGTATATATGGGACGACGAAAGATGATAAATATCCGCGTCCGATTGAGTGGCAAGATGAATCGATTTTTTATATTGAGGAAGATATTCATCAGGATATTTCTGTAAATGGAAAAATATATTACCATCATTATAGTGTTTTTAGTGGTTCTGAGGGAGAAAAAGTATTAAAACTTAGTCCAAATTTAACTATAAATCTTGAAAAACATAGGATAGAGCTACAGTATAAGGCCGTAACATCATTGAAAGAAATATATACTGACGCCAGTTTTTTACTTCATATCAATGACAATAAAGCATTTAGTATCGCCGGACACATATTACCTATGAATGCTACTCTAAAGCAAGAGTTCCACGAAAAGCTGAGATTTCAGATAGATTTATATGAGTTACTTGAAAAAATCGGGTTTAATTTATCAACAGCGTGGTCTCAACTCACGGATCAACAATTCTTGCAATTAAAAAATCTTGTTCAGGTATATTATAATTGCTTCTCCAATCAATATAAAGAAATCTATTACAAGTATCTTTGGTCGTTTGATGGAAAAAATATCCCTATTATTATTCAAAAAAATGATAATTCAGTGGAACTGTTAAATGGAGTCTACACGGAAAAATTAGCTGTTTTCATGCGTGATGATGATTCAGATGAAATAGGTTATCGAATGCCCTTGTTTTTTAATATTGACGTTAATGTTTTAAGCAACTTATACTTTTATGATTATAATTTGCTTCGTGAGCAGATAAATAATTGTGATATCAATTCAAAATCTAAACATCAGCTAAATAATTGCGTACTGCATTTAATAAATGTTTTTGATTTAAATAATGATTTGAATTTTCTTGATCTGGCTGAATATCTATTGCGCAAATTAGATTACCCAAAGAATGACAGTTGTTTTTTGCTTAATTCAATGCAGATAAAGAAAAGGAGAGGTTTGTTTTGTAGCGATGATATTGAAATTTTGAAATCAATAGAAGATGATGATAAACGCATTCAATTTGGAAAGTATGTTTTATTAGAGGATAAAACAACCGCATTAGAATTATTTGATCAATTTTCAAAGTGTGACAAAGATTATTACAAAACTCTACCTATATATAGATTATATTCTCAGTTAGAATAGGAGTAAAAACACATTTTAGTCCAAGGTTGATTTTTAAAGTGTGTGAGTGGGTTATTTCCCTGCTCACATGCTTTTTCCTATTTAAATTGTTCTATATGATCGAGCCTGAAATATTAAAGCGTGTAAGCGGAATTTTTTCCGAGCTTACACGCTTTTGAAATTTCAGTTTTTAATAACCTGCATAATAATGATAGATTCCATGTCCCTTAATATCTTGAAAACTTTTTTGGGGGCAATGGGTTTGTTCTTCTTTTCATTTTTAATGACGGCGGCAAGGTATTCATACGTGGACGCTTCTTTATAGAAGTGCTCCCAGTTTTCGATTATTTTCATTGCTCCGTCGATGGGATTGTTTACCGATACGTTAAGTTCGGAGTCAATTCTATTCTTCATTTCCAGATATTGAGTCGATTCACAAAATGGCGACGCGTTCTGATCATCGTTAGGTGAGGGCTGATACTGTTCAAAAACCGTTTTTATCGGCGACGGAATGTTGATTGTTTTATCCTTTAGCCATAATAGAGCTTGAACTAAAATGTCGTCAACAAGACGGCGAACCTCTTTTTCGTCAAGAAACGCAAGCGTTTTTCCCTTGACATTTATATCAGCGGAACACAACACATCCAAAAGATACAAGGCGGAAGTCCTTAGGGTACGTGAATAGCAGGGAAAACTATTATTCAAAATACTTTCGTTAATAAACGCCGAGGTGCTGGCGTAATTTTCTATTGATTCTAATAAATACTCCGATTCGACAGATACCGAAATCATTTTCTTTGCCATACTTAACTCTCCTTTTTTCAAAATATAGCGAAAATTATTGTGTTGACTCAATTATACCAATCTTATATCCGATTGTCAATATAATTAAATATATTTTCTTAAATATAAATTAGAAATACGCTTGACATAATTATTTCTATAATATATAATAATAGCAATAAGAATAGATATACATATATATTTAATCTTATTATTTCTTTTTGGAAAAGGATGTGGTTCCTATGGGCTGATAATGTATTTTTCGGCTAGTCCTCGGAGGAGGACTATAAAATAATCTACATTATTTGAAAGGACGATTCATACATGAGATTTTTGAATCAATTTAACGAATTCAATTTCGTACAGTTTTCAGAAGGAAAAACGTTCAACGTGGTAGAAGTTGCTCCGTGGCAGGACTATAAAACTAAGGAACTGCTCGGAACGGAGGTTACGGTAGTTATCATGACTGATAATACCAATTACGGCGAGAAAAAGACAGGAACAAACCGCTTTGAGAAGCTTAAGTTCAAGCTGAGAAAACAGGTCGATGTTCCCGTTGATGCACAAGTTATTCCCATTAATCCCGTAGGCAAGGTTTACGGAGATTTCAATCAAAACCTGTCGGTGCATTGTGATGATATTCGTGTCGTCGAACCGAAGGTACATAAGCAGTGAGAACTTACAATTCCAAGGCGCTGCGGATCGAGTTCGCAGCACCTTGGGTAAAATGCTTGATTATCGCGATAGCGTTTTTCATTGTTAGCGTGTTGATTTATTTGTTGCCGCCAAATAATCTTCCTATTGATGGTGTTTTATTAAAATGCAACCGGGTTATTCTGAGCATATCAATCAGTTTGTTTTTGATTTCGGTTTTACTCAGGATTTTCTTTACGCAGGCAAAACAAATTAAGCATATGATAATGATCGGATTATACTATCGCCGTTACGGAAATCCTCTGTGTTTGCGCGATGGAGAATTTCTTCCGATAATAAAAGTTAAACAGTTGAGCAACACAAAGTTTCTACTGACGATTTATGCTATTGTCGTTAATGCGGAGATTTTACAGAAGCTGGGCGTTACTGTTAGCTCTATATTGAACCGTCGTTATCAGCGATTTGCCGTTACGGTTCTCAATACAGATGTTGCGCTTAGTTATGTGCAATACACTCTTGAAGATGTTACCATTGACAAATCATTTTCTTTCTATTCAGTTGATCAAATGAAGCCCGTGCGGCAGACGGTATTTGTTGTACAAAAGGGTGATTCCATAGATCTGACCACAAGCGGCTCCATACTGGTCGCAGGAAAAACGAGGAGCGGGAAGACAACCGGGATAATTTCAATTCTTATTCAGGCTTTGCTGTGCGGACGCGATCATCAATATTCCCAAATAACGATTATTGATCCTAAATGCGCGGAGCTGTCAGTGCTTCCCCATGTTGTAACTGTTGATGACGACGTAGAAGCAACTGCCATTTTACAGTCGTTGAAAGAGTTTGAAGCAGCTATGAGGAAAAGACAGCGCATATTAAATGAACGCTCAAAACAGATTGGCGACGCTGTTCATTGGTGGGAATTTGATATGCACCCATCGTTTTTGTTTATTGACGAATATGTTGCATGCCGTTCACTGTTTCCTAAGAAAGCCGAAAAAGGTTCTGACTATTGTTTGGCTGCATTTGATAATACGCTGAAAAGGATTGTTACGATGGGCGCGTCGGCAGGTTGTTTTGTCATTCTTTCAATAGCGGAAGCCTCCGTTGACGAGGGCGGTCTTCCGACAATGCTTAAGAACGCAATGACGACAAAAATCCTGTTCAAACCGACGCTGACAGAGGGGCGGCTGATTTGGGATTCCTTAAAGCTGGAAAACTTTCCCGAGCGTGTCTACTCAGCCGGTGATTGCTGGTTTTCATCAACGGACGGAGAACATGATGACGTTGCCTTTTGTCATTTTCCACATATGCGGTTTCCGGTATATAGGGAACTCGGTCGTTTATTAAAAGAGTATTACGGCGAAAGCGCCGACGGAGGGGTACCGCAAGACGGCGCTCGCCGCGAAAATACTATCTCTTATTAAAAAACAACAGAGCGCCTTTTTATCCCCCGTAAACTAATAGGGGGGATACTTGGAAAAAATAAAATTGCAGGAGGATAATAAAATGTGATAGAAGCAGGAATTGACGAGGTAACGATGATTCTGTTGCCTGTCAGCGAATTATTAAACTCGCCTGACCGACGATGGTATGACATTGCGAATGAAATGGTTTTTGAAGCAGAGGATAAGCTCAATCTGCTTGACCTGTTCGGTGAACGAAAGTATATGAACAAAGCGATTTCGGGATATTCCGTTGGATATACGTATGGTCATCACGATTTTTTCTTTACGGTCTGCTATCACCATATTTGGGCGAGGATGGGAGTACTGATTAAGTTTTCCGCACAAGCGTTAGCTTATTACCAAGGACAGACAAACCTTATGCCATATGAAATTTTACAGCAAATGCGATCCCCTTTATATCAGGTTCGGTGTTCCCGCATAGATATAGCTGTTGATTTCATTGAAGAAGGTATCGATATCAATGAGATTTACACAGGATATCTAAACGAGCAGATAAAGGTTTTTGTAATACGAGAACGGAACGGCCGCATTGAACATACGGAAAAAAGCTATAAAATACAGGTGATTTGCAGTGAAGGCGATTGCGAAACGGTATACTTCGGAAAGCGTGACAGTCCCGTTATGCTGCGCATTTACAATAAAAAAACCGAACAAATCAATAACCGAGGCTCGCGATATTCGGAAGCCGTACAATACAATGACTGGGTACGCTTTGAACTCGAAGCAAAGCATGATTACGCTCACAAATTGACGACAGCGCTTTTAGATACAAAAAACGATATAGAATACAAAGAAATAATACTGGATTTTATCATTCAAAAATACTTTTTTGTTACGGCAAATAATAATGCGCCTGCCCCGTTTTTACAGCAACTAATAGATATGAAAAACAATCAAGAGATTACATTATTCAAAAGTGTGAACACAAAAAATACAGAGCTATCAAAGAATTTACTTCATTTACTGAGAACGTCGGGAACAGTTACCACACTTTATAAAATCAATGCTATATGGGGTAACGCAGGATTGAAAAAATGTATGGATACAATAACCGAAATAATCAAAACACATCAGCCAAATCAAGATTGCGTAAGATTTTTAAGAAATAACCTTGAAGAATACAGAATAGCATATTCTGATTATGATAGTTTTTTTGAGAGCGAAATTTTACCTGAATTATTAGACGAATAATACATCGAGTACACGATGGGAACTCGATAGAATACGGAGGAATATATGCAAAAGGAAACAACGTTTTTAAACGTAAAGGATGTAGCTGAAATCATGGGGATTAGCATTCCGACAGCTCGTAAGCTCTTTGAAAAAAGAGATTTTCCTACGATAAGGGTAGGGCGCAGACTTCTTGTCAGCGAAGATGCGTTCAGGAAGTATATGATGCAGCGGCATTCGTGATCACAATTCTATTGACATTTCAGAACATCACATGTTATCATATTGGTAATAGATATGTGATGTTCTGATGTCTTTAGTCGAGAAAGGAGATTCAAATGTCAACGGCTAAAGGCAAAAAAGGCACAAGGAACTACGGTAACGGTTCCATATATCCCAAGCCGAACGGCAAGGGATTTATAGGTGAAATATTCGTTGTGATAAACGGCGAAAAGAAACGTAAAAAAGTATCAGGAAAAACAAAAACCGATGTCAGAATCAAACTGCGTGAATTGCAAAATAATGCAGAAGCAGGATTACTTGACACCAAACCCGAAGAAAAAGGTATTGTGTTTTATGATTTCGCTATCGATTTCATTGAACGGCGCGCAAAGTTCAAAGGGATAGAGAAAACCTCGGAGACGAGAGATACATACTCCCTTAAAAAGATGGGCGATTTTGCAAATCTGTATATTCAAGACATGAGTGAAGAACTGATTGAAAGATTTTTCCTCGAAAACATCACAATCAGCCAGAGTTATATCAACAAAATATTTCAGCTGATGAACCGAGTATTCAATGAAGCAATTCGCAAGCAAATCATTTCCGAAAATCCGATGCGGTGGCTTGAAAAGCCCAAGAGCGCAAAGCCCACAAAGATAATTAGAGCCTTGACGGTTTCGGAAGAACAGCGTTTGCTTGAAGTGCTGAAAAACGAGGATATTCTCTACGCGCCGCAAATGCTTCTCAGCCTGTTTACAGGTTGCAGAATGGGAGAGGTAAACGCGCTCGAAGTGCGTGATTTTGACCCAAAAAACAAGTTGCTGCGGATTCGCAAAACAGTTTCGGAAGATAACGGCGGTGTAACGATACACTACCACACAAAAACTTATCACAACCGCGATTTATCGTTGAGTGATGATGTGGCTGATTTTTTGTCAAAATGTATCGGTGAAAAAGAGGACGGTTTTATTTTTCTTTCCTCGGCAGGCACGATCGTTTCGACCAGTCAGGTCAACACTGAATTCAAAAAAGCGCTTGAAAAGTATGATATCCTCGACAATACCCTTGACGGTGATGTGACCTGCCACAGCTGCCGCCACACATATGCCACGCGCTTCTTAGAAAGTGGTTCAGGTGTAAAGGTGCTGCAGTCACTTTTGGGACATTCGGAAATCAAAATCACTTTAGGCGTTTATTGTGATGTGCAGGATTCTTTCAAGCAAGCGCAATTAGATACCTCGAATAAATATCTTGAAAATAACAATTTGAGCATTATATGAGTGTACACTGCTCCTAAAATTGCTCTTAACAGTTCAAAAAGCCACTGTTTAAGCGAAAAAGTTGGTCATCCCGACCAACGGAGGCGGTTTTTGAACCGCCTCTTTTCTTTTGCCATTTTACGCGAAAATGCTTAAAAACGGCTTAACACCATGGTTTGGAGATATCGCTCAATTTGCTTGAAAAATCTTTGAGTAACAAAACAAGCAGCAAAATCACCCGTTAAACCACAAGAAATCCTGAAAATATTTGCCAAACGCGGGTGTTTCCCCTGTGCCGTTGAAATTAAACGTTGAAATTAATATCGAACAGCGCCCTGCCGTCATATCCGACAGCAGGGCGCTCTCTTTTTCGCTCAGCCGAGCTTTTCATTCATTTTTTTGATTTTGTTCCTGATCGACAGATAGACAATCAGCCAGATCAAAGCGAAAATGACAACAAAGATTGCCGTAAACAATGCGATGACATCCCAGCGGAAGGGCATCCAGCCCATTGCAAGGTAGAAAAAGATGTAATCCGCAAACAGCACGGAGCCCTGGATCAATCCCGCAATTCCCAGCTGCAGTTTTTCGACATGGTAAACCGCGCTGATACCCGCAGCGATAAACGCCAGTATGAGTGAACTGATGATTTCCGCGATCATCTTGGTGACGGGAACCATTTCCACAACACCGTTGAGGTGAAGGAAAAAGTATACGATTGCCAGAATAAGGGGACCGAGGCCTGCAAAGATCGCGCCTCTCTTCAAGAATTCCACGATAAATTTTTTCATTTTATTTCAACTCCTTTTTGATATCGGCAAAGCATCTTCTCGATACATAGTCCTTATAGCCGCACTTGAATATTACGTCGACGGAACCCGAGAACGCCGCCGAGAACCTTTCGATTTGTTTTCTGTTCGCCAGCGAGGATTTATTGATTTTGATAAAGTAGCTTGGCAGGATCTCGCTGATCTCATACAGCCGCATTTTGAGCCGGTATCGGTCACCCGCGGTATCGATCGCGTAGGTTTTGGAATCGATCACCGTCACACACTCGATATCACGGTATTTCAGCTCCTTGATATCGTCCTCGGTATACGCCATGACGCTGTCCTCTCCGCTGTAGCCGAGAACCAGTTCCTCCAGCCTGTATGAAAAATCACCCTTTCCGTGAAGCGTGGCTTCAACCCGCTCCTCTTTGTTTCTGTCGATGTTTAGCTTGAATTTCATCTTCGCACCTCCTATGGTTTGTATTATATCACGAAAAAAATTTTTGTGATATAAAATCCGCTCATCGGTATTTTTTTCGCACTCAACGGTAAAAAACAGCACCTCAACCGACCGTTGGGGTACTGTTTTTTTCAGGTAACTATTATGGAAGACAAAACAAAACGGGTTTTTCTCAGCAGCAACAGCGACACATTCGTCCGTATCTGTAGTTACTTCTGACAAGTATTTGAAATTGCAGTGTCACTGCTTCGCCTCCTTTGTGAAAATACTGTCTATATGATCGAAAACATTATATCGCTTTCGTTGGTAACAGTATACCGCTTTTTTCTCTCCCTGTCCAATACGAAAAAGCTATCATCAGCTATCGCCTGCGCCTATACCCGAGCGCGTCGGAGATTATCTGTTGATGACAGCGAACAAAACGGAAAAGTAGTGACAGACGCTTCCCGCAACCGTAAAAATATGCCAGATGGAATGGAAGTAACGGATTTTCTTGATCGCATAGAAAATCACACCGACCGTATAAAACACGCCGCCTCCGACGAGAAGCCAGAGACTCCACGCATTCATGACCTTCAGAAGCGGCCGAATGGCGATAATGATGACCCAGCCCATTGCGATGTAGCACACAACCGAGGGCTTGCGGAATTTTTCAAGGTCGATCGAGTTAAGCACAATGCCGATCACCGCGGCTCCCCAGACAATACCGAACAGCACCCATCCGATTGCGCCGCGCAGAATGGAAATCGTGATCGGTGTATAGGTTCCCGCTATCAGAAAAAATATCGTATTGTGATCCATGATCCGAAAAAAGCTTTTCGCCTTCGGATGCGTGATCGCATGGTACAGCGTGCTCATGCAATACAGAATAATCAGACTCGCGCCGAAAATGGCGCAGCCGACTACCGACCACGCATCGCTGTAAATCGCCGCGAAAACGATCAGCACCGCCGTTCCGGCAACAGATAGCAAGCCACCCACGCCGTGCGTAACGGAGCTGAATATCTCCTCTCCGAGTGTGTATCTTTTCGTTATTTTTGACGCCATCTTCATACCTCCCATTACATTGTAGCACGAAACCCCGACAGGTCAATGTACATTTTCTCGCAAATCCCTACAACCACTTTTTGAGTTTGAAAAACACCAGACTGCCGACCACGATCAGTAAGCTCACGGTGATGGCGATCGGATATCCCCATTCCGAATCCAGCTCGGGCATGTAGCGGAAATTCATTCCGTACCAGCCCGCAATCAGCGTCAGCGGCATGAATATCGTCGTCACGATCGTCAGTACCGTCATAATGCGGTTCTGCTTGATATCGAGATGCGCTTTATAGATGTCGCGAATCTGGGAGGCGTGGTCGCTGATGGCGACGGCGGAATCGCGCAGACGGTCAATGCGGTTGGAAAACAGGCGGAAATAGCGGAGGTTGTCCTGCTTGAAGAAGCTGTTCTCATTCTCCTCCAGCTCCTGACCAAAGTCGAGAAGCTGCTCGTAGTGCACTCTGAGATCACGTATTTCCGTGCGGATCTCGTTGACGCGTTCCGAGACCATCTCCCCTTTTTCGTTGCTGATGGCGCCCTCCATCGCGTCAAGCTCCTTGTCGTAATGCTCCAGCAGATCGCGGTCACGCTTGACAATCTGCTCAAGAAAATCATATAAAAAGCGCTCCAGGCTCGGCAGCCTCCATTTCTTAGTTCTTTGAACCGCGAGGACCAGCATTTCCGCCGTGCCGCTGTCGTCAATAAAGACGATTCCCTTTTCATCGAGGGCGAATGCGAATTTCCCTTCGATTTGCGAAGGCTTCTCTCTGCTCGGAACCGCAAAGCTTCCCGTGAGCGAGTCGTAGTTCACCTCAGCCTTGGTGCTGTGAATGTCCGAGGAATCCGGCTCAATATCAATACCCATATCAAAGCTGTCCTTTTCCGTTTTCCACTGTGCCGATGTAAGAACGGCGACAAACTGCGCGTCAGCGGTTCTGATTTGCTTTTTGTCGCTTTCCACCAGTCTTTCCTCTATCAGATAATACATAAGCTGCTCCCGTGATCGAATTTCATTCTCCCGACTGATTCTTAGCGGTTGCACTGACCGCGCAAGTCAAGCCGGTGTATATTCTGTCATACTCACCGAAACGCAGGAAAAAGCATCGTGATTCCTGAAGCACCGCGCCTTTTCCCTGCCCTTTTATGAATTCCTTTCCTTATGCTTATTATACCACCGGAAAAGGCTCATGTCACTATACTATGAAGAAAAAAATAAAGGACAGTTCATTGAACTGTCCTTATGGTGGGAGTGTTCATAACGGACTTATGAAAAATTCAGGTTTTATCGGCAGTCACACACATTTCTCACTCGCACATTTGTGATTTATTCAATTTCTTCCTATAATATGGATGTAAAATTCAAGTCAAGGAGGAAATGACAATGAGAAATCCAAAATATCACATTTACTTAGGCTCTCCTGAAAAAGTCAACTTACCTGATTCATGCAGACTCACAACACTGGATCGCACAACAGGCAATCGGCAAAAAACCAATTTTCCGAAATAGGCGCAGAATATCCTCCCTCAGCTTGCGGACGGCATTCATTGCGAGTATGGCAAACACAAGGTCGGATTTTGCGCTTTCGTCCAACTTACACATCACGCGGCTCATGCCGTATCTTGTTTTCAGCAGTCCGTTCTTTCCCTCGACCCAGTTTCTTTCGCAGGAATCACGGTACATTTGCTCCGACTCAGCCTCTTTCTGTTCCGGATTTTTTCTTCCCAGGGAACGCCCGGACAAACGTATTCCACGCTCTTTGCAATACTTTTTGTTGGCTTTCGTCTGGTAAATTTTGTCCGCCAGTATTGCTTTCGGATAAAATCCGAATTTACGTTTGTAATCCTCCGCACAGGGAATCAAATCCGTGGATTCGTTGAAGTTTTCCCATGACGTCTGCTCCAAATAAACGTAACCGTTCACAACCGACAAATGTACCTTTTGACCGAACTCCGTTGGATTCGGACGCTTACCCCTGACGATCGGTCTGACATGCGGCTGCTCAAGGCTGACAATTCGATTTTCGCAGGAGTTTTTGCCGCTTTCAAACATTTCTTTCTGCTGTGCATAAACATCCGGTATTACTTCCAATCGGTTTTTCAGCCAAGTTGGGAACAACTTATCATGATATGTGACCTGTATTTTCAGTTCATCTAGCCTGCATGATGCAAGCTCAATATATCGTAACTGCTCGGATATTGCTTTTGAAACCTTCTTTCTTGTCCATTTCTTGCACTTGGAAAGATTCAGAAAGGATTTTCGTGCGGATTTCTTGTTATACGGGAGCATATGCCCTTTATGCGGAACCTCGTTCCATAACAGAGATATTGCTTTTTCGAGGTGTTCCCTCGATTTGTTGAGAAGATCAATATCGGTCGGATACTTGATGTTGGCAGGCGCAACCGTAGCGTCGATAATCAGGTTGCCCTGATTATCCTTAATGTCCGGTGTTGCTTCAGGAGCGTTGCCGTCATTATTGTTATCGTTGTCATCATTATTTCTGTCGACATTTCTTGACCCTTCAGGCCACTTTCCGGAGCAGATATATTCGTTCACATCGGATACAAAATTCACAGGAAAACGTTTGCGGAAATGAACCATCATCGAAGGATCGAACAACGGCTCGGGATTGAACTCCTTCAACCCCAAAAAGTATTGCATATACGGATTTTCGGCAATCGCCAATACGGTACGCTCATCTGAGAATTTTTCTCCGTTGCGAATAAAACACGCGCCAAAAGCGATTCTGGATGAGATGGATGGTCTGCCTTTCTCGGGCTGAATATTTCTGAGATACTCCTCCTCAATGATGTCCCAAGGCATTTTGTCGCTGAGCTTAACCCATCTGTTGTCAGGTGAAAGTCTCTCCGCGAACGGAGCATAGAAACCATCCAGAATCATTTGTGCGCTGTTTTCTTTCCTGTACATAACCCAAAACCACCCAAATTCGCTTTTTTTAGTGAAAACTCCAGATTTTTGGGGTTCTCCAACATATTCCTATTATACCATATGTTGTGGCATATTGGAATGCTTGTTTAGATATATTGTAGTTTTTGAAGTAAATTTATTTTTTCAGGAGAGCCTAAATACCTGAATAATGAGCCAAATAATGAGCTGATTATTTTCAAGTAAAAAACAAGACCCTGAAAACCGCTTATCTAAGCCATTTTCAAGGTCATAGGGTTGGTGCGAGTGACCGCTGCGAATGGCTTAAAGCCTGAACTTTTCGCGGTTTGACTGCACTTTTGACTGCAGTTTGTGCCAATCCTGCATTTTTTCACGCGATTTGCAGGTTATTGGCTTTCATGTATTCATCGGCGACGGCGAGGTGTTCGTTGCGGAATTTCTCAAAAACGGAGCAGTAGGTGTTCAGCGTAATGTTGATATCCGTGTGTCCGAGAATCTTCTGCAACACCTTTGCAGGCATTCCCGATTCGATACACCTTGTGGCATAAGTGTGTCTGAGCGAGTGCAAATCCACTCTGCCGTACACCGTTTTATCAACGATTCCGAACGACTTTAAAGCCGCCGAATAAGAATAGTTCACCTGATTGGTGGTGATAAGATTGTGATTGCTCGACATAAAAAGCAAGCCGCTTTTCTTTCTGCCGATTATCGTTCTCAAAAAGTCCGC
>NZ_JAEQMG010000017.1 GCF_016680995.1 Ruminococcus difficilis
CCAACCGTCCCGACGTTCTCGACCCGGCTCTCCTCAGACCCGGACGTTTCGACCGTCAGGTTGTCGTAAGCTATCCCGACGTTAACGGACGTGAGGCTATCCTCAAGGTTCACGCGCGCAAAAAGCCGCTTGCTCCCGACGTAAAGCTCCGCACCATCGCCAAGACCACCGCGGGCTTCACCGGAGCCGACCTCGAAAACCTGCTCAACGAAGCAGCCCTTCTGGCGGCGCGTGCCAATAAAAAGGCGATCACCATGAAGGAGATCGAGGAAGCGACGATCAAGGTCGTAGTCGGCGCGGAGAAAAAGAGCAAGGTAATGAGCGACAAGGAGAAGAAGCTGACCGCTTATCACGAGGCAGGTCACGCGATCCTCTTCGACGTGCTCGAAACTCAGGACCCCGTTCACGAGATCTCGATCATACCCCGCGGCATGGCAGGCGGCTACACAATGCCTCTGCCCACCGAGGACAAGTCGTACAATTCGCGCAGTGAAATGCTCGAGGATATCGTGGTATCCCTCGGCGGACGCGTTGCTGAGGCGCTGATCCTCGACGACATCTCAACAGGCGCGTCCAACGACATCGAGCGTGCGACAAAGACCGCGCGCGCGATGGTCACCAAGTACGGCATGACCAAGGAGCTTGGCTGCGTAAACTACGGCTCCGAGAGCGGCAGCGTATTCCTCGGCAGGGATATGGCGCGCACTCAGGACTACAGCGAGGCTACCGCTGCGAAGATCGACGAGCTTGTGCTTGAGATCGTAAACGACGCCTACGCAAAGGCAGAGAAGCTGCTCAGCGAGAACATTGATAAGCTGCACGAGATTGCCGCGTATCTGATCAAGCACGAAAAGATGAGCGGCGCGGACTTCGAGGCTGTAATGAACGGCACTTACGTGGAGCCTGCCGAGGAGCCCGAGGAAGAAGAGCCTGTTTCCGAGACCGCTGAAGCAACAGCGAACACTGTTGACGGCACGACCGAAAGCAAGGAAGATAATTCCACAGAAGAATAATAACGAGCGGTGGGAGTAATACGCTTCCGCCGCTTTTTAACGTCAAGATTTCGAACAAACTTACGAAAATCACTTGATATTTTAAAATAAATGTGGTATACTAATATAAATATAAAACGACAGGAATCAGAGCTATGTCACTTGAAAGAATTATTGTAAAAGGCGCAAAGGAACACAACCTTAAAAATATAGACGTCGAAATCCCGCGAGAGAAGCTCGTGGTCATCACGGGTCTGTCCGGCTCGGGCAAAAGCTCGCTCGCCTTCGATACGATCTACGCCGAGGGTCAGCGCCGCTATGTCGAGAGCTTGTCGTCGTATGCGCGAATGTTTCTCGGTCAGATGGACAAGCCGAACGTCGAGAGCATAGAGGGACTATCCCCGGCGATTTCGATCGACCAAAAGACCACATCCAAGAATCCGCGTTCGACCGTCGGCACCGTAACCGAGATCTACGACTACCTGCGACTGCTTTACGCGAGGATCGGCGTGCCTCACTGCACGGTCTGCGGCCGCGAGATACGCCAGCAGACGGTAGACCAGATCGTCGACAAAATAATGACCTATCCCGTTGGAACGAAGATTCAGGTAATGTCGCCCGTTGTCCGCGGTCGAAAGGGCGAGCACGCCAAGGTGCTCGACAGCGCGCGAAAGGCAGGCTTTGTACGCGTACGCGCCGATGGAATAGTCTACGATCTCCAAGAGAAAATTCCTTTAGAGAAAAATAAAAAGCATAATATAGAAATCATCGTCGACAGATTGGTGATCAAGCCCGAGATAACCTCGCGGCTTTCCGACAGCATCGAGACCGCCTCAAAGCACAGCGGCGGCATCGTCATGGTCAATTTCGGCGACGAGGACGTAGTATTTTCGCAGAAGTACGCCTGTCCCGACCACGGGGTCAGCATCGACGAGCTTACGCCGCGTATGTTCTCGTTCAACAATCCGTTCGGAGCCTGCCCGAAGTGCACGGGTCTGGGCGTTTTCCTCAAGATCGACGAGAACAAAATAATTCCCGACAGGAATAAAAGCATAAAGGACGGCGGCATAAAAGGCGGCGGCTGGGCGATGGAGGGCAGCACCATAGCGGCTATGTACTTCGACGCGCTCGCCAGGCGCTACAAGTTCTCGCTGAGCACGCCTATCCGCGATTTGCCCGACGACGTTGTTCAGAAGATACTCTACGGCACGGGCGACGAAAAGCTCACCATGCACCGCCGGAACGTCTACGGCAGCGGCACCTACGAGAGATCGGAA
>NZ_JAEQMG010000170.1 GCF_016680995.1 Ruminococcus difficilis
TATTTAGGGGTATAGCTCAGTTGGTAGAGCAGCGGTCTCCAAACGTCAACCGCAACTTGATTTCCCTCATGATTACTGGATTTCTCAGGCTTGAAACTTCGGTTTCAAGCCTTTTTTCGTGTTTGTAATTTTGCAAGTCGTTAAAGTAATTTATGCAAAATCGAGGCCAAAACCGGCAAAAGATTTCGGAACAGCATCAAAAGACCAGCAATATTTCATTAGTCGATGAAAGGCTGTTTTCCGATGTCTGAAAACGTCTGACTGATACTTTTTAGAGTTAGTTCAACTCAAATTTCATATCGGTCTCGCCTATTGAGAAGCAATTCAATATATCCATAATCATAAATCTAAATTCTATCCCAATAAAGATTAAAACGCTGCACTCAACAAGTAATGTCAAGTACAGCGTTCGTAGTTTAAACTGTAAGTGATTTCAACCCATCGTCAGTTATTTCAGCACGGCAAAAAATAGCTTTTCTTTGTTTATGCGTCGCAAAATTTGACCTTTAACTCTGAGGTTTTTCCACTACTATATGCTGCTAAATATACAAAAGAATTATTTAAACTTCC
>NZ_JAEQMG010000171.1 GCF_016680995.1 Ruminococcus difficilis
TATATTTCGTATAGCTTTGTTGGGCTCCTTGACAGGCGCCAGCCTGTCTGCGTCTCCCGTCGCGCTATCCGAAATATATCACTAATATCTGATTAAATCTTTTTATCAAGGATTAGTATAACGGAAAAGGAGTCAATCACCATGACTATCGTAACCACCTGGGATAAGGTCAAGACCTATCTTCTCTCTATCCTCGTGCCGCTGGTATCGGGAGCGCTCGTCGGACTGCTGACCTCGGGCTCGATGGACTATACCTCTCTCGAGAAGCCGCCGCTCGCACCGCCGTCGATCCTCTTCCCCATCGCTTGGAGTGTACTGTACCTGCTGATGGGTATTTCGCACGGTATCCTCAAGGTCAACGACCTGAGCGACAGCTACACGGAGATCCCCTACTACGCCCAACTGATCGTCAATCTGCTCTGGCCGGTGCTGTTCTTCGTGTTTAAGTGGCGACTGCCCGCGTTCATCTGGATCGTCACGCTCGACATCCTTGTCATCACGATGGCGGTGCGCTTCTATAAGCGGCACCGAACCGCGGGATTGCTCCAGCTGCCGTATATCGCATGGGTACTGTTCGCAAGCTATCTCAACCTGGGTATCTACCTTTTGAACGGGTAGAGCGCAACAAGCGAGATTCATCCCGCCCACGAATTAAACCTTATACAGCCTTCATGTAGGGGTCGAATGACTTTTACCCGTTCGAAAGCGACGAAATAGAAACGCATATCCGTGATGTCGCCCTGTTGACGCAGAACGATCGGGCTGAATGAATTCGGCCCCAACAATAGACCTTGCACCACTTCATATAGGGATCGAACGAACCCTACTTAAAGCATTTACAATTTCTCATTCTTAACTCTCCTCATAAAACATATTTATGCGATAGATAGAAAAACATTGACAAATCTCTGACACGGGATGTACAATAAGCTTGTACAATAACCATTAGGAGGTTAACGATATGAAAAAAGCATTGGCATTGTTACTGACGATTCTGCTCGTAGCAGGCGCGTTACCCTTTATGAGTGCCGCTGCCGCTGAGGGTAAGGGCACTCCGGCTGCGTTCGCTGCCGACAAGGCTCTCTATGTTCATGCGGTCAGCGATTCGACCGATGCAGAAGCGTGGCAGGCATGGCAGAGCGTCCACGACGAGGATTTCAACGTCGAAAAACCGAACGAGAAGTACTTCTTTCTACCTTCATCCGCCGCAAGCGACACGATCGACGTCTATAACGGCTACGATCAGACGGTCACGGTAAACGGCGTCACGATCGCCTCTCACACCACCGAGGCTATCCCCTATGCTGCTGACACCGCCTACACGGTCACCGCGGACGGCAGCAGCTACACCCTAAAGATGATGAACTCGAACGCAGAGGCAGCTGTCTACATCAACAACCCCGACGCCGACGGTGCAGGCACCGACCTGATGACCTATCTCAACGCGGATAAGGCAAACAGTGCCAAGGCGACCGGCGCGATCGTCACTCCCGACGGCGCGATCGACAACACCACCGTAAAGAAGATCAAGGGCAGAGGCAATACCTCGTGGGACAAGCCCAAGAAGGGCTACAACATCACCTACGATAAGAAGGTCGGTATCGCGGGAATGGAGAAAAACAAGAAGTACTCCATCCTCCCGAACTACCAGGACGACTCCCTCTCCCGCAACCGCATCCTGTATGATCTGTCCGACGCGGTCGGTATGCCCTACGCCTCCGACTCGCGCTACGTCGACTTCTACGTCAACGGCTACTACTGGGGCTCCTACCTGATGTGTGAGAAGGTCGAGCCCGGCAGCCTCGTGCCCGAGGTCTCCGACGACGGCTATCTCAACGAGGACGGCACCATCAAGGAGGACTTCCCTTTCATCGCCGAGGTCGACGCGAGCGCCGGCGACGATGACTACTGGGTCAGCGCCAGCAATCTCAAAATCACCATCAAATCCCCCGAGATCGATCCCGGTCAGCCCGGCTACGACGAGGTCAAGGAGTATGTCAAGACCAAGTTCACCGCCTTTTACAACGCCACCTCCACCACCGGCAATCTCGCGGCAGTCGCCGACGTCGAATCCGTCGCGAAGCTGTACCTCATCAACGAACTGGGCAAAAACTGGGACAGCGGCGTCTCCAGTACCTTCTTCACCTATAAGCAGGATGAGAACGGCGTCTACAAATTCTACGGTTCTCCCGTATGGGATTACGATAACTCGCTCGGCAACGCGGTCGGCGTAAGCTGGGATCTGAGAACCATCGGTGTGACCGATTATGAGGAATACACAGGCTGGTGGTGCCAGCACAAGGGCAAGAGTTCCGCAAGCTCCAAGCGCTCCTCCAATATCATCGCGCGTATTTCCCGCAACCAGCAGATCGCAGCGATCGTACCGCAGATCTGGTTCGAGGACTTTGTTCCCGCGCTGGAGCACTTCTCCGGCGAGAAGATCGATCAGACGATCGGCAGCGAGCTCTATACAAAGAACGAGTATTTCACGATGATCGAGGATTCCGCCGAGATGAATTACAAGAGCGGCTGGCTCCTGAACACCGGCAGCTGGATCGCCGATCATTCGACCCTTAAAAAGGCGACCTATGATAAGGATACGCAGAAGATGATCGTCTCATCGACTGCTACCCGCTACGGTCAGAACTTCACCGACATGTACAACTATGCCGCTGACTGGATGCTCAGCCGCGCGGCATGGCTCTCCGAGCAGTACGCACCCGACTACACCCCCTCAAATCTGCTGGGTGACGCGAACCTCGACGGCGAGGTCGACATCATCGACGCAACATGGATCATGCGCAACGACGTGGGCATTATTACCTTCTCCGATGAAGAGAAGAATGTTGCCGACGTTGACCGTGACGGTGAGGCAGACGTCATCGACGCGACATGGATCATGCGCTGGTCGATCAACATCGAGACCCCCTACGCCATCGGTAAGCCGATCAGATGACGTACCGCAAAGGAAAGTCCGTCAACTAACGGATCAGTTGTCAGTCTCCCTCAACCATCTTCCCGATAATCGGGATCCTCTCTTTCGGAAAGCAGCCCTGAACCGGGCTGCTTTCTTCTTTTCCCTTCCGTGAAGGTTGCCAATCCAACGGAAATGTGCTACAATGAAAGAGGTAAAATAGCTGTCGAAATCAGGTGTTTTATGATAAAACGCAAACATGTTATATATCTTACGCAAGCGGCGATGATCGCGTCGATGTACGCCGTGTTGACCATTGCACAGAACCTGCTGATCCCGGGATCCGCCTCAACGGCGGTACAGTTCCGCGTTGCAGAAGCGCTGACAGTGCTCGCCGTCTACACCCCCGCCGCGATCCCCGGGCTGACCCTCGGTTGTGTAATTGCAAACATCAGCTCGGTCACAGCGGGACTGGGCTTTTACGACATGATCTTTGGCGCGACAGCCTCGCTGTTTGCGGCGGTTGCCATGTACCTGCTCCGCAACGCGCGCGTTAAGAATATCCCCGTGCCGGCACTACTGATGCCCGCTCTGTTCAATGGACTGATTATCGGCTTTGAGATTGACTTCTTCTTCATCGGCAGCCTGCACTTCAACACGGTAGA
Source organism: Ruminococcus difficilis (assembly GCF_016680995.1). The sequence continues at coordinate 3,580 of NZ_JAEQMG010000171.1, forward strand.
CTTTCTGCTGCAAAGCGGCTTGGTCGCCGTCGGAGAACTCGCCGTACTCCTCGTGCTCGGTACGCCGCTCTGCGTCCTTCTTAACAAGAAGGGCGTGCAGATGGGCGTTGTAATCAAGGATTAGTAATACCCGCCGTGCCTTTTGGATGTATGATACGCCGGATATGGGCAAAACAATACATACTCCACCATCATGCCGGCTCACGCCGCGCTCAGTCTATATGAAGCAGTCCGCGCCCGGTCAGGTTATCATACTAATCCTTAATAAAAACCTTTATCATCTATTGCGCTATATTTCGTATAGCTTTGTTGTCGTCGTCGTTCGCTGTACACAGTGGCGCTTAGCCAATCGCTACGCTCTTGGAGCGCTGTTGCATGGGAGTTGTAAACCAAATCACAGATTTGGACAACTCCTCATCTGAAGGCTACTCCGGTTGGTATGCCTTGACCTCGTGCCGCGACTCCTCCTCTCCCCACAACGCGAGGCGTTGTAGGGACCCCGGAAGTGACAGGCGCCAGCCTGTCTGCGTCTCCCGTCGCGCTATCCGAAATATATCACTAATATCTGATTAAATCTTTTTATCAAGGATTAGTATAAACAGTCATTATATGAGGGGTTATAAGTCTGACATATACCAAACTCGATCACGAAACGTCCGGATAAGGAAATCAATCAATACACTGCTCTCCGAGAGCGAGGCTTTCGGGGAGCTTTTATACGTTCAGCAGATTGATTAATCGCGTCGGTTGTGGTAGTATATTAGCAGAAAGCGAAGTGACAGGTATGATGGATTATGATAAAAAGCGAGGTGGCTTTATATGCAGACATCGGAGAGCTTTCGGCTGAGCGCCGTGCTGTCCTTCTCGGGAGGACTGCAGGACGCCTACACGTATAATGTCAGGGACGGCGTCTTTGCCAACGCCCAGACGGGCAACGTTGTCCTGATGAGCCAGAACTTCATGTCCGGCGATCCCGCGGGCGGTCTGCGGTATATGCTGCCGCTGCTGTCGTTCGCGCTTGGTATCTTCGCCGCCGAGAGGATCGAGCATTTCTTCAAGGAGAAGAACCGTATCCATTGGCGCCAGATCGTCATCCTGATCGAGGCGTTCGTGCTCGCCGCGGTCGGTTTCATGCCGCGGGAGTACCATATGATCGCGAATATGCTGGTCTCCTTCACCTGTGCGATGCAGGTACAGACCTTCCGCAAGGTACACGGCTTCGGCTACGCGAGTACCATGTGCATCGGCAATCTCCGCAGCGGTACCGAGAGCCTCTCGCAGTTTATGCGCACGCATGAGAAACCCGCTTTGTATAAAGCCCTGCACTTCTTCGGCATTATCCTGATATTTGCGATTGGCGCGGGCGTCGGCGGCGTGCTGTCGGGATGGCTCGGCATCCGCACGATCTGGATCTCGGTTGCGCTCCTCCTGATCGCGGGCGCGATGATGTTCCGCGAGTCATCGGAAGGCAGCAGCCGTGATGCCAAAGAGCCGAAAGCATGAATCAATTGTAAATGTTCCCCGAAAGTGAGTCTTTCGGGGCTTTTTTCATAGACCAATATCATTCTTTGATGTATAATGTGTATCAGATTTCAATTTCTGAAAGAAAGGACAGGTTTTATGAGCAGGACGTTAGGCTCATGGAGCGGAATGAGGAAGTATCTTGAGCGGGAGATGCTCGCAGACAGCATGAAGGGCAGAGTGAGGTATAATTGCACGACCTATGTCGGTATGGATGACTGCAAGATCTTTGAGCTGTTTCTCGACGGCAAACTGTACAAGCAGTTTTCTTGGGAAACGGTGCAGTCGTACTTCCACCGCACCGGTCTTGTCGAACGGGATGCAAAGCTCGATTCGACCGCCGAGTACTGGAGCGGTTTTTGGGAAACGCTTGCCGATATCCCCGTGAGCAAGCGTGATGAATATACCGATAAAGAGTTCTGTACCGCTTTGGAAGCCTATCGAAACAGCGATATCGCTGACAGCCTGACCGCCGATGATCCGATTCAGCGGATGTTCGCTGTGCTTGATCGGCGTACCGGCAAGCAAAGCCTGAAAAAGCTCATGAACGACCCGGACGCTCATCCCGCGTGGCTTTGTAAAATCATTCTGCTCAGAGCTGACGCCGAAGGCATGACTCAAATGTAAATGTTCCCCGAAAGTGAGTCTTTCGGGGCTTTTTTCATAGACAAATATCATTCTTTGATGTATAATGAATTAGATTATGTAAACGGAAAGGGAGGATCCGAGTGGAGGAACAATCTCTCAGGCGCGATGAGCTTTGCTTCTCGTCGCTGAGCACATACCGCAACGCCATCTACGGTTTGTCGGCACTGTGGATCGTACTGTTCCACGGCATGGCGCTGGGTAAGGTGCATTTCGGCGAATCGGGCAAGCTGATCGCCGAGGTCCTGTCGATGGGCAACATCGGCGTCGATATCTTCGTTTTGCTGTCGGGTATCGGACTGTATTTCTCGCTGTCTAAGAAGCCGCGGCTCGGAAGCTTCTACCTCAGGCGGCTGCTGAGGATCTATCTGCCGTATCTGCTGCTCGCTGTACCGTATATCTTCTATATGTGCCTGATCGCGAGTCATCAGGTCGGCTTGTTCTTCAAGGCGGCGTTGGCGGTGAATTACTGGACAGGCGAGGACGACCCGATCGTCTTCTGGTATGTGCCGTCGATCATTGCGTTCTATCTGCTTTCTCCCCTGATCTACCGCTTCATCCATTATAAGGAGCGCTTCGCCCTGCTCCGCACGGCGATCCTCGCGCTCGTGACGGTAGGGCTGACCTACGCCGTGTATCGGCTGTTCCCGGTCGCGTGGGATAACTTCGATAAGATACTGCCACGCTTGACGGTGTTTATCATCGGCATGTATATGGGCAGGCTCGTTAAAGAGAAGCGCAGGTTTTCGCCGCTGTTTTTGATCGTGTGCATGGTGGTGATCGGGCTGGGTGTCCCGCTGTACGGCGGCTCGACTCTGCACGGCTTTTACTACCGCTATTACGGCTCGCTGACAGGTATCGCCCTGACCTTCGTGATGGCGCAGGCGTTTGTGACCCTCTCCAAGCTCAAGCTCGATAAGCTGATGGCGTTTTTCGGCGGGTTTTCGCTCGAGATCTACATTGCGACGAGCATCGGCAGAAAGGTCTACGCGACTACCTCGTTCTACAGCGGTCATGTGTACCGCAATTATCTCTTGTTCATGATCCCGTTCATGGTCGCGGCGTATCTTGCCTCGCTGATCCAGCGGGTGATCTTCAAGAAAATCACTCCTAAATCATCAAAGGAGAAAACCTCATGAAAGTGCTCAAAAAGCTCTTCGGCGGTATCAATCTGACATGGCCGAAGCTGATCATCTTCGCTGTAGCGATCGGCGTATATACCGGTTTGATCAATCAGGTGCCGTTCTTGTATGACACCTCCCTGCGTGATTCCGCGATCTACTTCGACCGCTGGGTGCTGTTCGGTATCCTGATCATCATGAATTCAAAGAGCAATATCGACTCAGCGCTCAAGTGCTTTGTGTTCTTCCTGATCAGCCAGCCGCTGATCTATCTGGTCGAAGTACCCTTCCTCGGGTGGTCGGTCATGCAGTACTACCGCAACTGGATCTTGTGGACAATCCTGACCCTTCCGATGGGCTTTATCGGCTATTATATGAAGAAGGACCGTCCGTGGGGACTGATCATCCTCGTGCCGATGCTGCTTCTGGTCGGCGGGCATTATAGCTTATACTTCGGACAGATGCTGTTCTCGTTCCCATTCCATCTGTACAGTACGATCTTCTGTGCGGGTACCTTGGTGCTTTATTCACTCTGTATCTTCTCCGATAAGCGGGTGAAGCTCGCCGCGCTGATCATCAGCGGTCTAATGATCGTCGGCGGGACGGTGTACAATTTCGTCAAGCCCCCTGTTTACATCACTGATATTTTGTCGAGCGGGGGAGAGACCGCTGCGACGACCTTTGACGACAGCTACAAGGTCTATTGGGACAGCGACTCCCACGGTGATCTTTCGATCCGCTATGAAGAAGCCACCGAGGATTATCTGGTACATGCCGAGCTCACGCACAGCGGTCAGGCGGCGTTTACGCTGGAAGCGCCCGACGGCAGCAAGCTGAACTATGACATTATGATCGAGCGCAATACTTACGAAGTAAAGAAGAAATAACGGAGGTAAGGATGATGAAACGGATAGTCTGCCTTTTGACGGCGCTGATACAGATGGCAGTTGTACTGACCGGCTGTCAGTCCGATACTGTGTTGCTCACTACGGCGGGCGGAACGCAAATCGACATGAACCGTCAGGACATTACGGGCATCAAGTGCGCAGGCTCTGTCAACGGCGAACAGGATTTTTTGATTGAGGGGGAAGAGGCGCAGCAGCTTTTTGATTATATACGCGGCTTGTGTACCGGGGAGAGTGAAACCCCCGAGCCGTCGGCTAATCTGATACATTTAAACTTCAGTACGACTTTGGATTCGGAGACCGCATGGTTGGGTGATTATACCGTACAGGACAACGGCATGATCCTATTCCTGACATCGCCCGTTGACAGCTATATGCATACCTTCACTTGTGATAAAAATGAGTATGACGCGATCCTGAAGCTCGTACAGCTCTGAGGTGATACGGATGAAGAAACGAAGAAAATTGACCGAAGCCCCCGATAAGTGTCCTCGATGCGGAAATAGATTTACTTGGGCGCCCGTTGACCCTAAGAGCCACAAGGGCTTCAGCGTCAAGCAGGCGTCGATCGGTATTCTGCTGCTTGGACCGCTGAGTCTGATCGGCGGCTCCATGGGCAGAAAAGCGAGGAGAAGGCAGTATTATTACTGCGAACAATGCGGCTTTGATATGGAGTACGCAGATAAGCGAAAGGGGCGTTCACGGTGAAGGATGAACAGCTGAAATGGACGATGACCGACAGCCGTATGCTCCTGCATACGCCGGTATTTGATGTGAACGAGCAGCATGAGCTCTCTCCGAACGGTCTCGAGGGCGATTATATTGCGATGGACGCGCCCGACTGGGTCATGGTGATCGCCGAGTACAAAGGCTGCTTCGTGACCGTGCGTCAGTGGCGCCACGCGGCAGAGGCGATCAGCGTAGAGTTCCCCGGCGGCGTCGCGGACGCGGGTGAAGACCCCGCTCAGGCGGCGGCGAGAGAGCTCTATGAGGAAACGGGCTTCAAGGCGAACAGTCTGATTCATCTGGGTACCGTCTACCCGAACCCGGCGCTGTTCAAGAACCGTTACCACGTCTATCTGGCGGAGGATTTACAGCCGACAGGCGAACAGGCTCTCGATGATGATGAGCTGTTGACCTATGAGCTGAAGCCCGTCGATGAGGTGATCCGCTCCTTCGGTAACGCGGAGTACGGTCATGCTCTGATGGGTACGGCGCTGATGTTCTATCTCAGACACAGAAGTAAAGGCGGTGTATGAGATGCGTACGATCGGTAATGTTTTATGGTTCCTCTTCGGCGGGATTCTCAGCGGACTTGCCTGGTGTTTGACGGGGCTTCTGTGGTGCGTCACGATCATCGGTATCCCGATCGGGCTCCAGTGCTTCAAGCTGTCGGGTATGTCCTTCTTTCCGTTCGGTAAGGAGATCGTCTACGCAGGCGGCGCAGTTTCGTTCCTTGTCAACGTGCTGTGGTTCCTCTTCGGCGGATTTTTGATGGCGATGCTAAACGCGACGCTCGGACTGCTGTGGTGCGTTACCATCATCGGTATCCCTTTTGGCTTGCAGTTTTTTAAGCTCGCGAAGCTCTCCTTAGCTCCCTTCGGCGCGGAGATCCGCTATATTCAACAATAGAATTTGATGAAAAAATCAGCCCGCGGTTCATTGAGCCGCGGGCTTTGTGTATCATGATTCGGTTGTTTCTTCGGGGATCAGATCTTCGGTTACATCTGTTCCGGTGGGGATGACGGCGGGCTGATAGGTGATTTTTTTGCCCGGGCTTTGGTGGCCGGTCGCGAAACTGTCGGGGTAGCCGTTTGCGCCGATGCCGCGTACCGTGTAGGTGTATGTGCCGCCTGCGCGGACATTCTCATCGAGGTAGCTGTCGCCGTAAACAGTATCGAGTGCCGTCCAGCTCTTGCCGTTGTGCAGATATACGCGGTAGCGGTCGATGTTGCTGTCGGGAGTCCAGCTGATCCTTACGCCGGTTGCTTCATTCGTCAGCGTGAAATCGGGCGTCGCGTAGCGGGTCGCCGTAAATCCGTCGTGTACGAAGTCGCTGATGTAGCTCTCTTTCGCATTCATACAGCGGACGGTGTAGACGCGTGTCTCGCCCTGCTGGATCGCAGTGTCGGTGTAAGAGGTACCGGTCACCTTTGCGAGCCTGATCCAGTCGCCCGAGGCGTTCTTGTAAAAGACGCGGTAGCTGCTCGCTCCCTTGACAGCGCTCCAGCTCAGAGTGACGCCGTTGTTGACGACAACGATATTGCTGACTATCGGTGCGGCGATATAGGTGATCTTGAAGCCGGTATGGTTGAAGTCGCTGATGTAGCTGTCGTTCTTGTCGATACAGCGGACGGTATAGATGTAGGTCGTGCCGCTGACGGCGGTAGTATCGGTGAAGGTGTTCGCAGTGGTAGTGCCGAGTCGTACCCAGCTGCCGGCGCTGTTCTTCTTAAAGACGCGGTAGCCGTAAACGCCGCTGATCGCGTTCCACTTGAGCAGAACGCCGTCGATTGAGCTCGAGATGCTGTTGACCTTCGGTGCGGCGGGTCTGCTGCCCTTTACGCCGGTGCGGTCAAAGTCGCTGGTGAATACGCCCTTATTATCGACGCAGCGTACGGTATAGGTGCGGGTCTCGCCGGACTTGATCTTGGTATCGGTGAAGGATGTGGTCGTGACGGTGCCGAGATTCGTCCAGCCTGTCGCGTTCTTACAGTAGACGCGGTAGGCGAAGGCGCCCGGTACCTTACCCCAGCTTACGACGACGCCGTTGGCGGCGGATACAGCGGAGGTGATCTTCGGGGTAGACAGCCCGTAGGCGATCTTCCAGCCGGTATGATTATAGTCACTGATCGGATTATGGTTCCCGTCAAGGCATCTGAGCGTGTAGGTATAGGTGTTACCGAAGGCGACGTTCGTATCGGTATATTCGGTCGTTGTGACATTACCCAGTCCGACCCATCCCGCTCCGTCAAGACGATAGATGCGGTAGCCCTTTGCGCCGCTTACCGCGCTCCATTTGAGCTTTATTCCGTTCGTTACGGCGGTAAGGGAGCTGATGGCGGGGGTCGCGATGGATTGTGTGTCGATGATCTTGACGGTACCGCTGTTGTCGACGGTGACGGGATAGCTCTTTGAGCCGCCGGTGTTGGCGGTCACCTTAACGGTGGTCGAGCCGGTGCCGACAGCCTTGATTCTTCCGTACTTGTCGACGGTGACGATATCGGTATTGCCGCTCTTGTAGGTGAAGGTCGAGAAGGCGTTGACGGGATAGACCTCGGGTACCAGCATAAAGGCGGTGCCTACGCCCATGATGACGCCTTCCTTCTCGAGGCTGAACTTCTCGAGGGTGGCGGACTTAGTGTAATTGGTGCCCGCCTTGACGAGGTTGTAGCTCTTGTAGTAGGTGAGGTTGTTGGCGCAGCTGAGGGTCGTGTTGCCGGATACGTCAGCGGCGCTCGTATTGGCGGTGAAGTAGATGCCGTGTTTGCCGGTCTTTTTGACGCGGTTGTTCCTGACGGCGGTCGCCTTGGTGCTTTCCATCAGGCAGATACCCTGATTGGCGGTGGTGTTGACGTCATTATTATTGACGTTGCCGAGTGTGCAGGTATAGGAGCAGATACCGTACTTGCCGGTATTCTCGATATAGTTGTTACTCACGCTGCTCGCGGTGCTCGAGCGCAGCTGGATGCCGTCCGTCTCGGGCTTGATAATGGTGTTGTTGTTCACGGCGGTGAACTTGGAGTTGTATCTGAGCAGCATGCCCATGTATCCGGAGGCGGAGGCATGGACGGTGTTCCTCGTGTGGATGAGCTCGTTGCCCTTGATGACAACGTTCCTGCCGTACTCTACGCGGATACCGTGACCGCGGACGTCGATATAGTTGTCGCGGATGTTGACGGTATCGTTATAGTATTCGCCTACGGGCAGTCCCGCGGAGCTGTCGGAAGTGTTCTTGGGGTAGAGAGCGGTCAGGTTGGTGCCCAGTACGGCGATGCCGTGGCTCTCGTAGGAGGCATAGATATCGTCGAGTGTGCCGATGTTGTGCAGCTCGTTGTAGCAAATGTTGATGTTCGAGTTCACCGGAGCGATATACTTCTCGGAAATGTTCTTGTCCGATTCGACATGACCGATCTTGTAGAAGTCGGAGGCGAGATAGGTGCCGTTGCCGCGGTACATGACGGAGTAGACCGTGATGCCGCGGGGTGCGTTGTCGATGTAGTTGTTGGTGATATTGGTGTTCGACCATCCCATGCCCTGGATGGCGATACTCTTGATATTGGTAAAGGAGTTGTTGCGAATGGTGATGCCGCTGTGCGGGTTATTGAGGATATTGGTGTGGGAGCCGATGCCGCGGGGGACGTTATCGAAGGTACAGCCCTCGATCAGCACGTTCTTCATGCTCAGCGCCTCGGCATGCGCCTCATAGATATGGAAGGGGTAGAGGACGTCCAGCTGGAGCGCCTCATAGCCGAAGTTGCCCTTCTCGAGGATCTGATCGCGGAAGGTGCAGTTGCGGATGGTCATGCCGTCTACGCCCGCGACCTCCATCATATGCGCGTTGAGGTCGTTACACAGGGTCACGCCGTCCATGGTGAAGTTCTTCGCGTGGAAAACCTTGATCAGCGTGTTCGAGCCCTGGTTACCGTCCAGTACGCCGCCGATCAGGTGGATGTTTTGGTAGCAGTAGCCCTCGGGACCCTCCTCGTTGGTATCCTTTGCGCCGACCTTGATGATGTTGGTGTCGCTCTCGTGGACGAGGGTGACGCCGCGCATATCGAGCGTGGTATTGTCGTAGATGCGCAGAAGGGTGTTCAGACCGTATGTGCCGGCGGGGATGACGACCGTGTAGGGATCGCTCTCGGTCGCGTTATCGCGTGCCGTGTCCAGCGCATTCTGGATCGCTTCGATCGGCCCCAGCGTCTCGATATCTTCCGCGCTGACGGTTATCACAGCTGACGATGACCCGGTACCATTAAACTCGGCTGCGGGTACGGCGGCTGTCGCGACACTGACCGCCATGACCAGAGAAAGCAAAAGGGAAAGCGCGTGCTTTATGATTGGTTTCATCCGAATACTCCTTTGATATAATATAGATGAGAATATACACTATAAATTTACCTTTTTTTATATCATTTGTCAACTTTACGGAGAGAAAATAGGCGTTTTGTCATATAATTGTAACCAAAAAGGCAGCCTGCGGAGGGATTCCGCGGGCTGCCTTGATGAAATATCGTTATGTATTATGAGGATTTATGGCAGGAGCCTGACATCGCGCAGGTTTTGCAGTTGCCGCAATTGCATACGACCGACTTGCCCTGCTTCTTCTTCCTGACCATACTGACGATGATCGCCGTGACGATCGCGATCAGTACGGCACAGACAAAGATCGTACCGATATTCTCGCTGATCCATGTAAGCATTTTGTCATCTCCTTTTTTGAATCGTCATTTTTATTTTTGTTTTGAGGACGCTTTAGCTTGTTGACACTCTCAGCCGATCACTTGATCTTGACCTTCTTGGTGAGCTTATCCGCCTCTTTGTAGGGCTTGAACAGCATGAAGACCATGCCCGCGATCAAGAGGATCGCGATGATCAGACCGATCACGTTCAGATTACCGGTGAACGCGCCGCCGATCTGGTTGATGCACAGGGCGACAGCATAGGCGAACAGGCACTGGTAAGCGATCGCGAAGGCGGTCCACTTGCCGGAGTTCATCTCGCGCTTGATCGCACCCATCGCCGCAAAGCACGGCGCGCACAGCAGGTTAAATACCAGGAACGAGAAACCTGTCACGCCGGTGAATACCTGAGCGATAGCCGCCCATGTGTTGAGCTGACCGCCGCCGTACAGCGTACCCATGGTCGCGACGATGTTCTCCTTTGCGATCAGACCGGTGATCGAGGCGACAGCCGCCTGCCAGTTGCCCCAGCCGAGCGGAGCGAAGATCCATGCGATCGCGTTGCCGAACGCCGCAAGCATGCTGTTGCCGATCTCTTCCTCACCGAGCATCGTGAATGTACCGTCGACAAAGCCGAAGCGGCTCAGGAACCACAGCACGATGGTGGACAGAAGGATGATGGTGCCCGCCTTCTTGATGAACGACCAGCCGCGCTCCCACATCGAGCGCAGAACGTTGCCGAGAGTCGGCATGTGGTACGCGGGCAGCTCCATGACGAAGGGAGCGGGTTCACCCGCGAAGGGCTTGGTTTTCTTGAGCATGATACCCGAGCAGATGATCGCCGCCATACCGATGAAGTAAGCGCCGGTGCTGACCCACGGCGAGCCACCGAAGATCGCGCCCGCGATCATCGCGATGAAGGGGATCTTCGCGCCGCAGGGGATGAAGGTGGTGGTCATGATGGTCATGCGTCGGTCGCGCTCGTTCTCGATGGTACGCGACGCCATGATGCCGGGAATGCCGCATCCGGTACCGATCAGGATCGGGATAAAGGACTTACCGCTGAGACCGAATCGGCGGAAGATACGGTCGAGTACAAAGGCGATACGCGCCATGTAGCCGCACGCCTCGAGGAACGCCAGCAGGAGGAACAATACCAGCAACTGGGGTACAAAGCCCAGTACTGCTCCGACGCCCGCGATGATACCGTCGAGAATCAGGCTGGACAGCCATGCGGGGGTGTTGAGTGCGTCGAGTCCTCTGCCGACCAGAACCGGGATACCGGGTACCCATACGCCGAACTCGGCGGGATCGTCGGTCTTGCCCTCATTCTTGACGAATATCTCGGCGGCTGACTTGACGTCCTCGCCGGTGACGGTCTCTTCGCTGACCTCAAGGGTCTCTTCGTCCTCTACCTCAAAGGTGAACTCGTCGGTGGTCTTGACGCCTGCCGCGAACTCCTTGACGGTCGATACCGCCTTAGCGGGATCGTAGCTCTCGCTTTCGAAGTCGAGCGCCTCGAGTATCGCTTCATTACCGGAGGCTTCAGCCGAACCGACCAGAACGCCGACGGCGTCAGCCTGCTCCTCCGCCTGAGCGGTACCGATACCGAAGAGGTGCCAGCCGTCGCCGAACAGTCCGTCGTTCGCCCAGTCAGTCGCCCATGATCCGACGGTGACCATCGAGATATAGTAGACGAGGAACATGATGACAAGGAAGATCGGCAGACCCAGCCAGCGGTTGGTGACGACCTTGTCGATCTTGTCTGAGGTCGAGAGCTGACCCTTCTGCTTATTCTTATATACGCCGTTGATGATTTTTCCGATATATACGTAGCGCTCGTTTGTGATGATGGACTCTGCGTCGTCGTCGTATTCATCCTCGACCGCCTTAATATCCTTCTCGATATGAGCGCGGGTCTGTTCACTGATGCCGAGCTTTTCGATCACCTTGTCGTCGCGCTCAAAGATCTTGACCGCGTACCAACGCTGCTGTTCCTCGGGCATATCGTGTACGCACGCTTCCTCGATATGAGCGATCGCGTGCTCGACGGTACCGTCGAAGGGGTGCTTCGGGACGGGTTTCTTGTCCTCGGCTGCCTTGATGGCGGCTTCTGCGGCGTCCAGAACGCCGCTGCCCTTTAAGGCAGAGATCTCCACGACCTTGCAGCCTAAGGCGCGGCTGAGCTCGGCGGTGTTGATCTTGTAGCCGTTTTTCTCTACGACGTCCATCATGTTGATCGCGACCACGACCGGGATGCCCAGCTCGCACAGCTGCGTCGTCAGGTAGAGATTGCGCTCGAGGTTGGTGCCGTCGACGATGTTGAGGATCGCGTCGGGGCGTTCCTCGATCAGGTAGTTACGCGCGACGACCTCTTCCATGGTGTAGGGGGAGAGCGAGTAGATGCCCGGCAGGTCCGTGATGGTCACGTCGCTGTGCTTCTTGAGCTTACCCTCCTTCTTTTCGACCGTAACGCCCGGCCAGTTACCGACGAACTGGTTGGAGCCTGTCAGCGAGTTGAACAGGGTGGTTTTACCGCTGTTCGGGTTACCCGCTAAAGCAATTGTCAGATTCATTTCCTTACCTCATTTCATAAGATGTAAGCTTAGGCTAATTCGGTTAACATAAGCTAATCGTTTGTCAAAAAAATAAGCGGAGACCGCTTATTCCACCTCGACCATCGCTGCGTCCGCCTTGCGGATGGACAGCTGATAGCCGCGCACGGTGATCTCGAGCGGATCGCCCAGCGGCGCTACCTTCTGCACAGTAACCTCGACGCCCTTGGTGATACCCATATCCATGATGCGGCGTTTGACGGCGCCCTCACCGTGGAGCTTTTTGACCTTTGCGGAGCCGCCGATCGCGACATCTCTAAGAGTTTTCATGTGTTTTGCCTCCTTGTTATTGGTGAATGGTGAACGGTAGGGGGAGCTTTGTTCTAATCCGCCTTCTGTCACCGATTCCGATATCAGATCATGATCTTCTGCGCCATCTCTTTACTGACGGCGATGCGCGCGCCCTTTACGTTGACGATCAGGTTGCCGCCCATGGAGCTGACGACCGTGACGGCGCCTCCGGGGACAAAACCCAGATTCTGCAGATGCGTACGTACCTCTGCATTTCCGCCGATTCGCTTGATGATATATTCTTCGCCGAGCGCTGCGAGTGTAAGTGGCATGTGTATTCTCCTTTATGAAGATAATTGCAGATGGTTAGCTCAAGCTAACCCACGTACCTATTATAGCGAGCTTCGCGTCGGTTGTCAATAGATTTGACAAAATTTTTCCCGATAACCTGCGGCACTGTACCTGACGATACTCCGTTGACTTTTTACAGACTGAATGATATACTTTTTTATACAGGGAGAAGGGAGAGTGTCGTTAATGGCTGAGATCGGAAGTTTGATCGACGACAGATATCGGCTGATACGTTATATCAGTAAAGGCGGCACCTCTAAGGTCTATTTGGCTGAGAATATACGCCTCGGCAATCTTTGGGCTGTTAAGGAGATTTGCAAGACCGGAGAACATAACAATGAGTTGTTCATTAACGGTCTTAAGAGCGAGGCGGAGATGATGAAAAATCTTGATTACCCTGCCTTTCCGAGAATTGTCGATATCATCGAGGATTCTGAGGCGCTGTATCTGGTGATGGATTACATCGAAGGACGCACGCTGCAGGACGTCCTGTCACAGGAGGGTCCTCAATCCGAGGAGACCGTCCGGGAATGGGCAATACAGTTGTGTGAGGCGCTTAGTTATCTTCATGGACAGCAACCACCGATCATATACCGTGATATGAAGCCCTCCAACGTGATACTCAAGAACGACGGGAGCCTTAAGATCATCGACTTTGGTACCGCCCGAGTTTTCAACCCTGATAAGGCAAACGATACGATTGCGCTGGGAACGGGCGGTTTTGCGCCGCCGGAGCAGTATCACGGACGAACCGACGCTCGATCCGATATCTATGCCTTGGGCGTGACCATTAAATATCTGATTACGGGCATTACCCCATGGGACAACAGTACGCCTCAGGAGAACGGCAGAATGTCGCCGAATATGGCGGCGGTAATCAGCCGATGTACCGCGTTCTATCCCGAGCAGCGATTCCGGAGCTGTCAGGAGCTTGCATATGCGCTGCAAAACCTCTATTTATCGACGGATCATCCTGTCAGGAAAGCGCAAACAGTTCAGCCTGCGGTACGTTATATCCCTTCAAAGCCCGTGAAACGATCGAACCCATGGCCGGTGGTGATCATGGTTTTGTCGATACTCGCCTTCCTGGTTGGGATGGGTATAATCGTACAGAACCGGACTGAAAAAACTACGACGTCATCCGCTTCGACCGTACCCTATTCCAGCGTAGCGGATTTTGCCGATCTGATCACAACCGAAGAAGAAGCGCGGCTTGCGCAGATGCTTGATCGCTCCTATTCCCATGATCATTTTGTTACGGCGGTTGTGACAACTAACTCGCTGGGCGGTAAGGATATCAAGGATTATTCGATTGATTATTATGAGAACCATCTTTCCGGCTTCAGCGACAATTCAGACGGCATCATGTTGTTGATCGGCGTTGAGGATAAAAAGATGTATATTACGACTACAGGCTCCGCTATAACCAAGTTCCCGGATGATTCGCTCAACGAAATCTTTGACGCGATGGAATCTGATATCGCGAACGGTGATTATGGAAGGGCGTTTGAGACCTTTGCGCGGTACACCGAGATAAAATAATTTGATTATTGCCTTAATATACAGGAGTATATCATAAGAAACAGCGCAGCTTTTGAGCGAATTGCACAAAAGTTGCGCTGTGTTTTTATATGTTTAGTGGATTTTCTCTTTCAGAGCATGTTTTTTATTGTATGGTTTACAAATTTGTTATATAATGATATGGTAGTTCGGAAATCGGACAAGTGCAAATCTGTACTCAGTACTCTTGAAAGGAGTTTTTACATTGAAACAGTATGACGCGAAACACATCTTAAACATCGCTATGGCGGGTCACTCCGGCGCGGGCAAGACCTCTGTCGCCGAGGCGATGCTGTATCTTTCCAAGGCGAGCGACCGTCTGGGTAAGATCGCCGACGGCAACACCCAGCTCGACTATGATCCCGAGGAGATCCGCCGCAAGGTATCGATCGTTACCGCCGTGGCTCCCGTGGAGTGGAAGAATACCAAGATCAATATCATTGACACCCCCGGTCTGTTTGACTTTGAGGGCGGCGTATATGAGGGCTATCGTGCCGCCGAGACCGCGGTCATCGTCGTATCCGCCAAGGACGGCGTCAACGTCGGTACCGAGAAGGCAGTCAAGGCTGCCGATAAGGAAGGTCTGACCAAGATCTTCTTCGTCAACGGTGTTTGTGATGAGGATGCGCGCTTCTATCGCGTTCTCGAGGATCTGAAGGCGACCTTCGGTCCCTCTGTATGCCCTGTAATCGTTCCCCATATCGAGAACGGTCAGGCGAATACCTACATCAACCTGCTCGAATATAAGGCTTATAAGTATGACGCGAAGGGCAACGTGACGCCTACCCCCATCATCCCCGAGATGGGCGACCGCTTTGAGGGTCTGCGTGAGGCGATCAAGGAAGCCGTAGCCGAGACCTCTGAGGAATTGATGGAGAAGTTCTTCATGGAGGAGGAGTTCACCCCCGAGGAGATCATCACCGGCGTATCTCAGGGCGTCAAGGACGGCTCTCTGTGCCCCGTATTCTGCGGCGACGCTTCCACCACCTTCGGTATCGAGCAGTTCCTGAACAGCATTACATGGCTGGCTCCCACCGCTGCCGATAACGGCGGCGAGACCGCTGTCGACGTCAACGGCGACCCCGTAGAGATCGCCTGCAACGAGCAGGGTGCTACCGCCGCGATCATCTTCAAGACCGTTGCCGACCCGTTCGTCGGTAAGCTGAGCTACTTCAAGGTCGTTTCCGGTAAGGTCTCCACCGATGCGCCGCTGATCAACATGCGCACCGGTAACCAGGAGCGCATCACCAAGGTGCTCACCGTCCGCGGTAAGAAGCAGGAGGACGCCTCCGCTGTCGTCGCCGGCGATATCGGCGCGATCCCGAAGCTGACCTCCGCCAATACCGGCGATACCCTCTGTTCCCCGACCCGTAAGGTCATCCTCGACGGCATCGATTATCCCGCTCCTTCCTTCTCTATGGCGGTTTATCCGAAGAAGAAGGGCGAGGAGGATAAGGTCGCTCAGGGTCTGGCGCGTCTGGCTGAGGAAGATCCCACCATCAAGTATGTCAGTAACCCCGAGACCAAGGAAATGGTGCTCTCCGGCATGGGCGAGCAGCATCTGGACGTCGTCGTCAGCAAGCTGAAGGCGAAGTTCAATGTCGAGGTTGAGTTAAAGCAGCCTAAGGTCGCTTACCGCGAGACCATCCGCGGCAAGTCCGACGTAGAAGGTAAGCATAAGAAGCAGTCCGGCGGTTCCGGTCAGTACGGTGACGTCTGGATCAAGTTCGAGCCCTGCGACAGCGAGGGTCTGGAGTTCGAGATCGCCGTCGTCGGCGGTTCCGTTCCGAAGCAGTTCTTCCCCGCGGTTGAGAAGGGTCTGATGGAATCCATCAAGAAGGGCCCGCTGGCAGGTTACCCGGTCGTTGGCGTCAAGGCGACTCTCTACGATGGTAAGTACCATCCCGTTGACTCCAATGAAATGGCGTTCAAGACCGCCGCTCAGTTGGCGTTCAAGGCGGGTATCCCGCAGGCGAAGCCCGCTCTCCTGGAGCCGGTCGGTACCCTGAAGGCGAACGTTCCGGACGCTAACATGGGCGATATCATGGGCGAGGTAAACAAGCGCCGCGGTCGTGTTCTCGGTATGAACGCGGGCGAGAGCGGCATGCAGATCGTCGAGGCTGAGGTCCCGATGGCTGAGATGGCTGACTTCTCCGTATTCATGCGCCAGTGTACTCAGGGTCGCGGCACCTTCAGCTTTGAGTTCGAGCGCTATGAGGACGCTCCCGCTCAGGTAGCCCAGAAGGTTATCGAAGAAGCCAAGGCTGACGAATAATCAAGAGTTA
Source organism: Ruminococcus difficilis (assembly GCF_016680995.1). The sequence continues at coordinate 20,216 of NZ_JAEQMG010000171.1, forward strand.
AACAATGTATAGAATCACACCCTGCATATCGTCATGCAGGGTGTGTTATCCTTTATGGAGGTTGATCATGAGGGTTAAGCATTTTACCAAAGGCTTTTGAGATTGCTGTCGCGGCAGTCGAAGGCACGGTATATGCGATTGCTTTCAAGCGGTATGAGTATCGCGAAACCTACCGTCCGTGGCTCGCAGTACTCTATGCCGTTATTGCAAATCTCATCACTTATGTAATTGGTGCATATCTCTGCTCTCTGCCGGTTTGATCAATCAATAGAGGATAATCGAAGGGGGTCGACTCAAGAAGCCAACCCCCTTTTTGTATGCAAGATAGATCGAGCTCCCTCTCTCGAGGGGGCTTTCTGTCAGTGATAGACCATGATGGTCTTTTGTTCACCGATCGGGTAGGGCGTGCTGATCTGCGCGAGATATCGCTGGATCATGGTTGCGTCGATGACGTCGAGTTCCTCTCCCGTTACCGAGGCGCGGGTGATCGCGCGGTCATCGAGCGAGGGCAGGATGTTCGAGAGACATCGCTGGATCAGCGTGACGTCTACTGCCTCCACTTCACCGTTTCCGTCGGTATCGCCGACGATGTAGGTGTAGGGAGTCAGACCGTAGTAGGTTCTCAGCCATTCGTTGCGATCGCCGCACCAGTTCTTGAGGAAGTTATAGTTTTCCTCGTAGGTCGCGAGCGGCACCTTCTGGTAATTCAGCCACCAGCGGCTGACCTTCCAGATGCCGAAGTTACGGTTGAATAACGCCTGATATTCATTCCTCAGCGTATCAAGCGTACCGCCGTCGGCGGAGATCGCCGCGATCTCATCGTAGTGCGCGGCATAGACGCGCTTGACCTCGTCGATGAACCAGTCCTTATCACAGAGCCAGCGGTAGAGGTTCTTTGTCGTCTGCATGATGCCGTCCGAGCGTGCGCCTTCCTTTGCGGCGGCGGATTGGATATCCGCGTTGGCGTTGCCTAAGGCGAGGTCATAGTCCCACGGAGGCCCCGCGTAGAGCTTGCCGTCCTTGTAGAAGAAGAATACCGACGACATACCGAAGTCGAGGGTCTTGGCGTACTCATTGAGCAGATAGTATTTCGCGAAGGAGTCGATATCGAGCCTCTCGCGGATCTGTTCCTGTGTACCGTAGCGCAGGGTCGTAACGATATCCGTTATCACGCCGGTGATGTAGGCGGTCTGGTCGCTGTCGGGCGGGTCGGGCTCGCTGACCGCGAACCGTACGCCGCTGATGTTGATGTAGACGATGTCTGCTTCACTTCGGGTCGCCTCGTATTCGAGCAAAAAGTCCTTGTTGCCGTCCGTGTCAATATCCACCCTGTCACCGCCCGCCTGAACAGGCTCGTAGACGGTGTAGCAGCCGCGGTAGGAGCCGTCGAGCCACAGCTCAACGAATTTTTGACGGGATACATAAGGCAGACCAAGCTTGTCGGCAAGGTCAAACATGAGATAGTTGCGCAGGAGGGTGGGGTCGAAGCAGTTTGCGAGCAGCGCCCATTTCTTTCCCTTTCCCATGCCGAGAACGTCGGTCTTTTTGTCAAATTTGAAGGTGAAGCCCTTCTTCGGGATGGAAGCGATGGCGGTGCTGTTGCCGCGTACCTTGAATTGTACCGCGCCGCTGAGTGCGCTGCCGTCGGTGTCGGTGATGCTGATCTGCGCGTTGACGTAGCCGTCCTCCTTCTGCAGGGTCGCGCCGTTGCCGTCGACGGTGTCGATCTCGATCTTCGGTACTCCGATCGCGCCTTCGTCGGATAGGTCGGGCACGGCGCCTGTTACGGCAAGGTCAGGATCATCGTTACAGATGACCGCCTCATACGGCGGCTCGGTTTCCGCCGCATGAGCCGTTACGCAAGCGGAAAACAGGAGCAGTCCGCAGAACAGGAGAGAAAGGATTCTTTTCATAGGTATATCACCTCTTTATTGCAGTCATTATAGCATGAAAGTTGATAAAACACAAGAAAGGCATGAAAACAGGAATAAACTTGATAATTGACAAGAAAACTTTGCAAAAAGTATTGACAAGTAAACTTGGCAGTGCTATAATGACAACATCAGAAATGACAAGTAAACTTGTCAAGAATTGATTCATTCGGCTGAGATTATCATGGTTGAATGACAATGAAAAAGGAGATGTTGTCATGAACAGAGAAGATATTTTGAAAAAAGCGCAAACGGAGAACAAAGGCAAGGATTATGCCGATATCGAAGCGCAAAAGAGCGGAACCCGCACTGCTTATTTTGTCGCAGTGTTACTGGTTATTTTCGTTGATACGGTTAACGGTTTTGTTCTTGGATATGTCAATCGCGGTATGGACTTTGTTCTTTTTACGATGGCATTTGTCGCTTTTCTGACCAAGTATATTATACTTCGCAAGCGGCACGAGCTGTTCGTCACCATTATGTGGGGCTTACTGGCGCTGATGATGTTGGTAATTTGGATTCTGCAGCTCTGTGGGGTGATGGCGTAATGGATAATGAATTGATTCTGAAAAATAACCTTGCCGCCGTTCGCAAGGAGCAGAAGCTCTCGCAGTCGGAGTTGGCGCAGATGGTCGGCGTATCTCGCAACACGATCAGCTCTATTGAGACGGGGCAGTTCAACCCGACCGCCAAGCTGGCTCTGATTCTCTGTATCGCACTGGATAAAAAGTTTGAAGAATTATTTTATTTCTGAGTAATACTGAGGAGGATTCGTTATGAAAACAGCAGTTGTTTACTATTCTATGAGTGGCAATACACAGTTGACCGCCGAAAAAATCGCTGCTCAAACTAGTGCCGAGCTGATTCGTATCGAGCCGAAAAAGGCGTATCCGACTGCCGGTTTCCGCAAGTTTTTATGGGGCGGCAAAAGCGCCGTGATGGGCGACAAGCCCGCGCTGACGCCTTATCGCTTTGACGGTGAGTTCGACAGGATCATATTCGGAACGCCTGTCTGGGCAAGCAGCTTTACGCCGCCGCTGAGAACCTTTATCGAAGAGAATCGTGAAGCGCTCAAAGGGAAGACCGTAGCTGCGTTCCTTTGTTGTTCCGGCGGCGGAGCGAACAAGGCGATCGAAAAGCTTAAACAGTTTTTGGATATTAAAGACTTTGACGCTCAGCTTGTACTGATCGATCCCAAGGATAAGCCTTCCGGTGATAATGAAAAGAAGATACAGGCGTTTTGCCTGAGTCTGAATAGTTAAAACGGTGAAAGAAAGCTCCCGATCGCTCGGGCAATATCATTAAGATAAGGCAACAATAAGTAATACCTCGTACTCAAATAAGGGTACGGGGTATTTTTTTGAAGATTATTTGAAATTTTTAGTAAAAAGACTTGACAAATCAAAAGAAATGTGCGGCTGAATCTGTTCGTTGCACGAACAGGTTCAGCCCTTGTAATTAGGAGTAAAATCCAATCTTAATTACAAGGAGCA
>NZ_JAEQMG010000172.1 GCF_016680995.1 Ruminococcus difficilis
TTCACAGCATATTCTTGCCAAAACTCCTTGTTATACGTCAGTATGACTTCGTCGTTTTGACAATAATCTACTATAAAATATCTGCACCTCTGCACAACTCTATATTTTTAGAGGTGCCCTTTAGAAAAATTCAGGAGTGATTATATGAAAAAAGTGATTGCCGCCTGTCTTTCCGCCGCGATTGTCTTCGGCTCGGTATCATTGATTTCCGCCTCCGCCAAGACGGTCAAGGCGGGCGACGCCGACCTCAACGGCAAGGTAAACGTCGTTGACGCTACATATATTCAGATGAACGCTGCGGGCTTGAGAGAGTTTTCCGACGCGCAGAAAAAGGTTGCCGACGTCGATAACAGCGGTGCGGTTGATATTTCCGACGCGACGCTTGTTCAGAAAATTTCCGCCGAGCAGGTCGTTAATGATGCAGAGTTCCAGGTACCCGAGGACCCGACCGAGCCGCCGGCAACAGGGCCTGTCTATACCGAAGAAGAGATTGAGCAAAAGGGCAGCAAGGCGATGAACGACTTCTCGGTCAAGCTGCTCAAGGGCAGTATCAAGGACGATGAAAACACGCTCGTTTCTCCGCTGTCGGTAATGTACGCCCTCGGAATGACCGAAAACGGCGCTGACGGCAACACCCTCAAGGAAATTGAAAACGCCACGGGTATGCCGCGTTCGCTGATGAAATCGTTCCTTAAGAATTACCCTGATTATCTTGTAAACACCTATGACAAATCGACTAAGTTTTATATCGCCAATTCGGTTTGGTATAATACCTCGGAGAGTTCGGCTAAGATAAGTCCTGACTATATCGGCAGTGTAAAGAACGACTACGACGCGGAGGTATTCCCGACGATTTTCAATCAGCTTGCGCTTGAGAATATAAACGGCTGGGTAAATGAAAAGACCGATAAGATGATACCCCGTATCCTCACTGATATCGATTCGAACGCTCTTATGTACCTGATCAACGCGATCTCCTTTGACGCGAAGTGGGCTGATCCTTACGTGAACGAATATTCATCCGGCGGCAGGACTTTTCCCGGAGATGTATTTGAGGGTACGTTTACGAACTCCAACGGTTACACCTCTACGGTTGATTTTATGAAGTCTGAGGAGAGCTGCTACCTCAAGGACGACAGTGCTCAGGGCTTTGTGAAGAAGTATAAATACGGAAACTACACCTTCGCCGCTATCCTTCCCAACAGAGGAGTAAAGCTGAAGGATTATGTTAACTCACTTATGGGTGAGAGGTTGACAAAGATACTGATAATATGTCGACCGACAGCGGAGTTATTCACGCTCATCTGCCAAAGTTCGGCGTTTTTTACAGCGACGAGCTGAGCGATAATCTCAAGGCTCTCGGTATAAATGACGCATTCGGAGGTAACGCCGACTTCAAGGGTATGCTCGCCGACAAGAACGCCGCGAGTCCGTTCATCAGTCAGGTGCTTCACGAAACGACGATTACAGTTACAGAGGAGGGCACGAGAGCGGCGGCTGTGACCGCGGAGGTCTTCTACGGCGCAGCTCCCATTGAGGAGGAACACTATGTTTATCTCGACAGACCGTTCCTCTACATGATCATTAACACAAAGACCAACACGCCGCTGTTTATCGGCACGGTAGAAAACCTTCCGGACAAAATCAATTAACATAAAAAAACAGGAGAGTTCTGAAAGCTCTCCTGTTTATGTTTTAAATTGTCTTGTTCCTTAACCCTTGACCGCGCCTGAAACAACACCCTCGATGATGTATTTCTGGCAGGCGAAGTAGAAGATTACGATAGGCAGAATGCTCAGTACAACGAGCGCCATGATAGCGCCGTTATCGGTCTGACCGTAGCTGCCGTTGAGGAACTGCATGTGAATCGGGATAGTGCGGTACAGCTTGCCGTCCAGAATCAGGTACGGAAGCAGGTAGTCGTTCCAGATCCACATTGTTTCGAGGATCGCAACCGAGATGAAGGTGGGCTTCATGATCGGAAGAACTACGCTGAAGAAGGTTCTCAGCGGGCCTGCGCCGTCAACGTCAGCCGCTTCCTCGATTTCAATCGGGATAGACTTTACAAAGCCCGAGAACATGAAGATGGCAAGACCTGCGCCGAAGCCGAGATAGATCAGCAGGATACCCCAGGGAGTAACAAGCTTGAGTGAGTTTGCAGTGTCGGAGAGGGTGAACATTACCATCTGGAAGGGTACGACCATCGAGAATATGCAGAAGAAGTAGATGATCTTGCAGATAATCGTGTTGGAGCGCTGAATGTACCATGCCGCCATCGAGGTGCAGAAAAGAATAAGCACAACGCCGCCGACGGTGATCAGCAGGCTCCAGAGGGCAGCTTCCCAGAAGGGATAGTTACCGAAGGTCATGCCTTTGATGTAGTTTTGCAGACCGTAGAAGGTATCTGCGTTCGGCAGCGCGAAAAGATTTGTCGCGATGTCGGAGTTCGCCTTGAAGGAGTTATAGAGTACGATGATGACGGGCATCACGTAGATCACAGACACAACCGCGAACAGAATGGTCAGGAACTTCATTCCCGCGGTCTGCTTTTTCTTGTACTTGGGTTCAACCGCTTTAACCATTGCCATTATGCCTGCACCTCTTTTCTTCTGGTGAGGTAGAGCTGTACGAGAGAGATGACGACAACGATCAGGAAGAAGATTACGCCTTCCGCCTGTCCTGCACCCTTCGCGGCCTTTCCTTCGCCGTAGAAGGTCTTGTAGATGTTGAGCGCCATCATTCGTGTCGTCCATACACCGTCAACAAGCGGCGCGCCGCCTGTGAGCGCGAGGTTCTGGTCGAACAGCTTGAAGGAGTTGGTGAGCGTGAGGAAGCTGCAGATCGTGATCGAGGGCATCATCATGGGCAGCGTTACGTTTGTGAGCAGCTGTCCCTTGTTCGCGCCGTCGATCTTTGCGGCTTCGTACAGATCCGCGGGTACGCTCTGGAAGCCCGCGATGTAGATAATCATCATGTATCCTGCCTGCTGCCAGCACATCAGGATTACCAAGCCCCAGAAGCCCAGAGTTTCGTTTGTTACGAGAGAGGGCATGTCGAGGTTACGGAGCAGTCCGTCGAAAATCTGGTGCCAGATGTAGCCGAGGATAATACCGCCGATAAGGTTCGGCATGAAGAATACGGTTCTGAATACATTCGAGCCGCGGATTTTGAGCGTCAGGGCGTAAGCGACGAAAAAAGCGATTAGATTTATCAGGATTACGCTGACGACAACGAAGCCGAGTGTGAACCAGAAGGAACGGAGAAAGCTCTCGTCCTGAAAAGCCCTGATATAATTGTCAAAGCCTACAAACCTCGTTTTTGATACAATCTGGAATTGGAAAAACGAGAGGTAGATGCCTCTGAAGAACGGATAGATGAATCCGATGACAAAGGCAGCGAAAGTAGGAAGGACAAAGATTAAGGCGTATAGTTTTCTTTTAGGTTTTTTGAACATACTCTTTGCCTTTCTTGAAAAACACTCATACCGTGAGTTAAAGTGAATGAAAAAGGAGGCTGAGATTTCCCAGCCTCCTTGATTTTAGTTAAAACTCAGAAAGCCAAAACCCTGGATGAATTTAATTATTCAGCAGCCTTTGCCTTTTCGGTCTTCCAGCCGTCTACGAATGCGGTCTTAACAGCATCCCAGTCGCCTGTGCCTGCAGCATACTGAGTGAGAGCAGCGCCAACGCCGTTCTTCCAATCCTCAGAAGGCATTGTGGTGAAGTTCCAGGATACGGGCTTCTTGCCTGCGTCGGTGTATTCCTTGTCAGCCTTTACGAATACGTTCTTGGACTCCTGAGCAGCCTTGAAGGGAATTACAAAGCCCATAGCCTCAGCCATAGCCTTTGTGCCTGTCTCGGAGGTTACACACCAGTTGATGAACGCCTCTGTAGCAGCCTGGTTAGCTTCGCTTGCGTTGGAGTTTACACACCAATAGTTCTCTGTACCTGTGCACAGACCCTGGTTAGCCTCGTCGCCTACGCCGATGTAGATCGGGAGCATGCCGAGATCCTCGTCCTTGAGGCCGCCTTCGGTTACAGCGCTGTACTCCCAGCTACCATTCTGGAAGAATACTGCGTCGCCGTTGATGAACTCTGCCTCAGACTCTGCGCCTGTCTTGGAAGCCAGCTCGCTGGGCTTGCAGGTGGAGTTGTTGATGTAGAGATCCCAGATGTTCTTGTAGTTCTCAAGGTAGGTGCCCTTGATAGCGTCGGTATCGGTGATGCCGTCAGCCTGATACTCGAAGTAGATGGGGAGGTTTGCGAGGTGGGTCTTGAATCTCCAGTCGGAGGAGCTGTCCATACCAGCGGAGGTGAAGGCAGCCTTTACGCCGAGAGCCTCAGCGTTCTTCTGGATTTCCTCAGCAACAGTCTTGAGCTTGTCAAAGCTGTTGAGGTCGTCGATCTTCTTAACGGTAGCGAAGTCAGACTCGAAATACTTGTTGAGAAGTGTCTTGTTGTAGATAAGGCCATAGGACTCGATTACATAAGCGATACCATAAACCTTGCCGTCTTTCTCCAGAGCGTAGTCCTTGGAGGTGAGCTGGCCGTAGATGTCGGTGCCGGAAAGATCCTTGCAGAAGTCTTCCCACTTAGCAAGACCAACGGGGCCGTTAACCTGGAACAGGGTGGGAGCCTCGTCGCCCTTAGCCATTTCGGAAGTAAGGGTCTGCTCGTAGGTACCTTCAGCAGCGGTAACTACGGTTACCTCAGTGCCGGTCTCCTCGGTGTACTTCTTCGCGAGATCCTGCCATGCCTGATCCTGCTCGGGCTTGAAGTTCAGATAGTAAACCTTGCCGCCTGTAGCGTCAGCCTTGGACTCGGTCTTTGAGGACTCAGCTTTGGAATCACCCTTGGAGTCGGTGTTTGAGGATGCGTTGCCGCCGCAACCAGCGAGAGCGGATCCCGCCATAAGGGCAGCGAGAGTGACAGCAGCCGCTCTCTTGATTGTTTCCTTTTTCACGTTAATCACCTTTTCTAAAAGATATTTACCCGAAAGCGTCGGGTATCGCGCAGGGGCAGACAAGCCCCTCTTGCTAATAATATATCACCAAAACGCTAAAAAATCAAGGGATATTTTATTAATTTTGTTTTCAAATTTGAAGTTTTTTGAAATAATTTTGACAACCTTTTACCGAATCCGCTCATTTTATTCCTTTTATTCTCAAAATAATTTTTTGTGAAATATTGAAATCCACTGTCGTTTTGTGTTATGATTATACAAGCGTTATTTTATGCAAGCAAAGGATTGAAATTATGAAAAACAGAGTCAAACCTGTTATGGTGTTCTTCAAGAAGCTGCCGTATCTCCTGCTCGCGGGAGTGATCTTTTCGGCGGCGCTTGCCCTCTGTATGGGCGCGTCGATCGCGTTCAGCGTCCTCACGGGCTACAACAACGTCCTTGTCTGGGGCTTGGGCGTGATCCCCGGCACGATATTCTACTCGGGTCTGGTCGTCGTCATACGCAAGTACGCGATTGAAAACGACTACGTTCCCGTTGTGCCGACGTTTTTCGCGGCGGTCAGAGAAAACTGGAAGGTCTTTATCCTACACGGAGTCATCAGCTACCTGATCTGTTCCTGCGCGATGTTCGCCTTTATGTACTACTTCATTCAGGCTCAGACCGACGTAACCTTCGCCTATATCCTCAGCTTCTACGGCTTCTTCACCGCGGCGCTGCTTATCATGATGTTCTACGCGCCGCTCATGAGCGTGACCTACGAGCTGCGCTGGAGAGATATCTACAAGAACTCACTGCTGCTTATCCTCGGCAAGATACTGCGCAACCTAATCGCTCTGGTGATGATCGTCGCGGCTGTTGCGATCGCGGTGCTCGCCATCGTATACGCCGAGGGCGTGTGGAAAATCATCGTTGCCGTGATCGTCGCGGCGGTATACCCGATGCTGATAACCTACATCGAAATAGCGATGGTTTCAAAGGGTCTGATCGACAGCGTAGGCGACTTTGTGAACCCGATAAAGGAAGAGGTTGTCGATACTCCTATCGTAACCGGAAACACAGAGGACGACTACATCTTCGTCAACGGAAGAATGGTAAAGAACCCGAACAAAAAATAAATCAAAACGCCGTATCAACGCGGCGTTTTTTCTTTTGGATTGCATATTTTTATGCAATTACCGTCCGATTTGCTCCCTTGGTGAGGGACAGGTTTTTTGTCTCCGCATATTATGATAACGGAGAGCGCTCTCCGAGAAAAACAAAAAGGGAGGAAATTATGAATCTTAAAGGAAAAAAGGGCGTGGATATCTCCTCGCTCAACGGAAACGTCAGTATCGAAAAAATCAAGGATGCGGGCTACGACTTCGTGATGATACGCTGCGGCTACGGCTCAGACCTCGCTGTCCAGGACGACAGTCAGTTTGAGAACAACGTGCGCAAGTGCGAGGCGGCGGGCGTGCCGTGGGGTGCGTATCTCTACTCCTACGCGGTCAACACCGACGACGCGAAGAGCGAGGCGAGGCACGTTATCCGCCTGCTCAAAAACAAGAAGCCCACACTTCCCGTTGCCTTCGATATGGAGGACGCCGACGGCTACAAGGCGCGCAACGGAAACCCAAGCAATGCTACGCTCGTCGCGATATGCAAGACCTTCCTCAGCGAGATAAAGAAGGCGGGCTACTACCCGATGCTCTACTCCGCGCTGAGCTGGCTCAACGGCAAGCTCAACGACCCGAGCCTGCTCGACAACTACGACATCTGGGTGGCTCAGTGGAACTCCACCTGCGACTACCGCGGCAGCTACGGAATGTGGCAGTACGGCGGCGAGGTCAACTATCTCGAGTCGAATTCTATCCCCGGCGTCGGCACGGTCGACAAGGACAAATGCTACAAGGATTACCCGACTATCATCAAAGAGGGCGGCTGGAACAACTGGCAGCCGTCAGAGCCTGTGCTCGACACAAACGGCTTTGAGAAGGGTGACAGAACCTACGGCGTTATGGCGCTCAAGGAGATGCTCCTCACCGCGAAGAAGCAGGGCATCATCACTCAGGGTATGGACGAGAACAACATCTTCGGCGACGGCACCGAGATCGCCGTCAATCAGGTGCTCAAAAAGGGCGGCTACGCTCAGAACGGCATCGCGGGCTACGGCTTTATGAAGTATCTCGGCGGCTTGATGAGAAAGAAGCTTTAGTTGAAAAATCCCTCTCCGTGTTGTATAATCGGAGAGGGTGATACTATGGAATTCAGAAAAATGAGACGCTTTAAGCAGCAGCTCAGCGAGGAAAGCTGCGTTGAGATTTTGAAAAACGAACCTCGCGGAGTTATGGCGGTCGCGGGTGAGAACGGCTATCCCTACGCTTTTCCGATAGACTTTGTGTACGACGGCGGCAGGCTGTATTTTCACTGCGCAAAGGAAGGTCATAAGCTCGACGCGTTAAAGAACTGCGACAAGGTGAGCTTCTGTGTGATGAACGAGGGCTTTCGCAAAGAAGGCGAATGGGCGCTCAATATCAGCAGCGTGGTTGTGTTCGGCAGAGCAAAAATCATGACCGACAGCGGCAGGATTCTTGAGAAGCTGAGACTGCTCGGCAACAAGTATTATCCATCTGACGGGGACGTTGAGCGCGAAATCGGGCGAACTCTCAGCCGCGTATGTATGCTCGAGCTTGAAATCGACCACATGACGGGCAAGCTCGTCAATGAAAGTTAATATTGATATAAAAAAGTCCGCACGTTTTTTCGTGCGGACTTCGCTTTTTATACCAGCTTCTGCAGATCGGGGAAAACGCTCAGGGTGCGCTTTAGTATGCCGTTGAGGTAGGCGATGGCGGTGCCGTAGTTTGTGAACGGAACGCCGCTGTCCTCGGCGGATTTGCGGCGGTAGGTCATCTCGCGCTCGTTGAGCATGCAGCCGCCGCAGTGGATAATCAGCTTGAACGGCGAGAGATCGTCAGGATAACCCTTGCCTGAGGTGGTTTCTATATTAATATCCTTTCCTGTGTGGGCTTTGAGCCACCGCGGCAGCTTTACGGTGCCGATATCGTCGCACTGGCGGTGGTGGGTGCAGCCCTCAGAGATGAGAACCGTGTCGCCGTCGCGCAGGTTCTCGATCGCCGCAGCGCCCTTGACTGCGGTCTCGAGAAATCCCTTGTACCTCGCCATCAGTATCGAGAACGAGGTCAGCGGCACGTCGTCGGGAACGATGTCTTTGACCTTGCCGAAAACCTGACTGTCGGTAATGACGAGCGCGGGCTTTTTGCCGAGAGCGGAAAGTGTTTCGGCAAGCTCCGAGTCGCGCGCTACTACCGCCGCCGCGCCCGAATCGAGCAGGTCGCGGATAGTCTGCTGCTGCGGCAGAATCAGCCTGCCCTTGGGAGCCGCCTTGTCAATCGGAACGACGAGGACGGCAAGCTCTCCTGCGCCGACTAAATCAGCGCAGATTTTGCGGTCACTCTGAGCGACGGTCAGCCTTGCCATGCGCTCCTTGAGCTCGTTTATATTTGTTCGGTTGACCGCGCTGACGGCGAGACCGTCCTCGTAATCGCGCATGCCCGACTCGTCGCACTTGTTGTAGGCTACGATGTAGGGGATATCCTTTTGCCTGAAAATACCGATAAGCTCCTCGTCCGCGGCGGTCTTGCCGACGGTGCCGTCGACTACGAGAACGGCGATGTCGGTGCGGTTGAGCACCTGCTTTGTGCGCTTTACTCGCTGTTCGCCGAGGCTGCCCTCGTCGTCAAAGCCCGGGGTGTCGATGATCATTACAGGCCCGAGAGGAAGCAGCTCCATCGCCTTCTGGACGGGGTCGGTGGTGGTGCCCTTTACGTCGGACACGACCGAGATCTGCTGGTTTGTGACGGCGTTCACGACGCTCGATTTTCCCGCGTTGCGCCGTCCGAAAAATCCGATATGCACCCTCTCGCCCGAGGGTGTACTGTTAAGGCTCATATGCTTCTCCTGTGTATCAGAAACGGAAATCGCGCTTGTTGTTGTTCTTGATATCCTCGATGTGCTCGGCGGCGATTTTTCTGACCTTCTCCTTCGGGATATTGAGCAGCTCCTTCTCGATCA
>NZ_JAEQMG010000173.1 GCF_016680995.1 Ruminococcus difficilis
TATCTGGTACAGTTCCTCTGGTATATCGGCTTTATGGTGATCGAATACCGCTTCATGCTTGATTGGGAGAGAGGAGGGGGAGTCGCGTCCATCGTGACTTCCGCCGTGATCACCGGTACGCTGCTTTACGGCGCGTTCAAGTCCGCCCGTGATTCCGTCACGCCCCGCACAGCCGCTCGGATCGCGACGATCATCATCGGCGTGGATATCCTCAACCAACTGGTGCTCCAATACTTCAATTGGCGCAACCGCCAATTTGATATCAACAGTATCACCGGGCTTTCGATCTATCTGTTCTTCGATATCGCGTTTATCGTGCTGGTGCTGGTGTTCTTCCTGTCTGAGAAGCCCCGCAGCCCGATCCCGATCTATATCGTAGCGGGGATCGATATTTTCATGGTCATCGCCTCCTATACGACAAATCTGCTCGGCGCCGTCGGTACCGCCCAGATCACAAAGTTCATGATGACCTCCTCCCTCAGGATATTCGCGGTCCTGCTGATCCCCACCCTTTTCATCTATATGACCGCTGTTTTGTATCGCAAAAGACGATTGGCAAAGACCTGATTTTCGAACACCCTCATCCGAGAAATCATCGAAAAACCTGTTATTATTCCCCTGAGAAATAATGACTATCGACCCCAAGATTTTGTGATTTTCGGTTATTTTTCTCCAAAATATATTAAAAAACGCTTTAATTTCTAAGGGGAATTAACGGTTACAAAGTGATACGTTTTTTATTCAAAAAGGAATTAACGATTAACAAACTGATATGAAAATGCGTAACCTGTAACTGGTATTTTCTCATCTTCTCTGCTACAATATAATTGTAAGAAATGAAACAACTGTTCGAATAAATCAAGGAGATGATGACATGAAAATCAACGTTAGAGGAGAACAAGTTTCCGAGAAAATCATCAGAATGTATGTCAGCGAGCTGGTCAAGGCTCACCCCGACAAGAACATCGAGTCGGTCGACATCATCGTGGAGGGCGACAGCCTCAAGGTGAGGATGATGCATAACCTCGAGCGCTCCGCATGAAGGGCGAGCGGTGAAGATCTTCCGCCCGACCCCGATACAGCAGAATAATCGATATACCGCCGTTTCAGCCAGTTGAAGCGGCGGTTTTTGATATATGTCGTTACAGAGTGGCTTCTTGGAAGTTACGGGAGTTCATCGATCGTCATTGTGAGGCTCCGCGGGAGCCGTGGCAATCTCAACCGAATATCATAATCACTCCCCGCTTGGGCGCATATCCGCTTCGACCCTCGCATACAATACCATATCATATTGTATGAATCGGAGAGATACGGATGTTAACAGCATTACAGATCGAGGAGTATGCGGGCGGATCCTTTTGGCATATTTTTCGCCGTAACCGCGTGCGCGTCGGACACCGCTACTGTGACAGCGCAGCGGTAAAAAGCGTTGTCTATGAACATTACCGAGGCAAGCTCAACTGGACCACCATCGACCGCTTTGTCAAGGGTCAACGAGACAGGCTCCTGTGTCCCGAGAGCGTCGAGCTGCCTGCTTCTCTCGGCTATCGCCGCTTTGAGTCGAGCGAGCTGAATCGCAGAATGTGCGGCAACGCCGCCTTATATCTCCTACGTATGGCGGAACGCCGCGATATCAAGACCGTGCTGGTGGATAGGGAAGGGGAGTGCCTTGACCTCTGCGAACGTCTTACTGAATATACCGAGCCGGTTTATGTTGTGACCGAGTCGCCTGAGCTGTACGCTGCCGAGGCGGAGTACCTGCTCAGCGAGAAGGGCGCGATCCTCCGTGTCAGCCGCAGCGCGGGCTGTCTGCGCGATGCCGATGTGATCATCAGCCCGCGATGTATTTCGGATGACCTGTGCTGTCAGCCGACGGCGGTACTCCTCTCCGGTGAGAAGCCCGCTTATCCTCAGCTGTCGCCCGTCATCTATGACTATACCTTTGAATTGCCGCAGAAGTACCGCGACGTCATGCCGCCGTATCTTGACGAGATGTACTTCGCCTCGGCGCTGTACGCGCTCGCCCATGCGCGGGGACTCAGCGCGGAGCTTTTCACCCGCTGCGGCGACGGTACCGTGATACATACCCGCCAAAGCCTCGTTGAAATGCTGAAAAAGCGTCTCTCTGTTGCAGGTGATTTTAGCTGATGATCCCGCTTTTTTCTTACCGCAGAAACCTGTTCATCCCGCAGATTCATTCTTGACATCGGTAGGGACTTGGCATATAATATAATCTGTATGCGAATATCCAATAAACTGAAAGGATGAACAACTATGGCTAAACCCGTAATGCTGACCGCCGAAGGCTTAAAACAGCTTGAAGAAGAGCTCGATCTCTTAAAAGGCGAAAAGCGTAAAGAAATAGCAGAGAAAATCAAGGTTGCCCGTTCCTACGGTGACCTTTCCGAGAACAGCGAGTACGATGATGCGAAGAACGAGCAGGCGATGCTCGAGGCGCGTATCGTCACCATCGAGGCGACCCTCAAGAACGCCGTTGTCATCGACGAGGAGGGTATCTCCAACGAGCATATCCATGTCGGCTCCAACGTCAGGCTTCTGAACCTGCGTACCGACAGCGAGGTGACCTACAAGATCGTAGGCTCCAACGAGGCGAACCCCTCCGAGGGCAAGATTTCGGACGAGTCCCCCGTCGGTCTGGCGCTGCTCGGACATGCTGCCGGCGACGCTGTCGAGGTCGAGGTACCCGCAGGCGTGATCGGCTTCAAGGTGCTCGAGATCTTCAAGTAATTCAGGCTTCCTTTGGTAAAGGGAGCTGTCACCGTAAGGTGACTGAGGGATTGTATCATTGAGCGAGAGCGCCTCGCGATAACTGAATTCTGAAATACTGAGGTTAGGATATATGGAAAATCTGAATGAAATTTTAAGACTCAGACGAGAGAAGCTCGCCCTCCTGCAGGAATCGGGCAAGGATCCCTTCGTCATTACCAAGTTTGACCAGAGCCACCACAGCACGGACATCAAGTCGAACTACGACGAGCTGGAGGGCAAGACCGTCAGCATCGCGGGCAGAATGATGTTCAAGCGCGTGATGGGTAAGGCGTCCTTCTGTAACGTCCGTGACTTAAAGGGTGATATCCAGGTCTATGTCGCACGCGATTCGATCGGCGTCGAGGAGTATATGGGCTTCAAGAAGCTCGACGTCGGCGATATCATCGGTGTGACCGGCGAGGTCTTCAAGACCAAGACCGGTGAGATCTCGGTGCATGCCGCGACCGTGACCCTGCTCTCTAAGTCTCTGCAGACTCTCCCCGAGAAGTACCACGGCTTGACCGATACCGACACCCGTTACCGTCAGCGCTACACCGATCTGATTATGAACGCCGAGGTCAAGGATACCTTCATCAAGCGTTCCAGGATCATCTCCACCATCCGCCGTTTCCTTGACGAGCAGGGCTTCATGGAGGTCGAGACCCCCATGCTGGTGCAGAACGCCGGCGGAGCTGCCGCAAGACCCTTCGAGACCCACTTCAACGCGCTCGACGAGGACTTGAAGCTCCGTATCTCTCTCGAGCTGTACCTGAAGCGCCTGATCGTAGGCGGCCTTGAGCGCGTGTATGAGATCGGCAGAGTCTTCCGCAACGAGGGTCTTGACACCCGCCACAACCCCGAGTTCACCCTGATGGAGCTGTACCAGGCGTACACTGACTATCACGGCATGATGGATCTGACCGAGGCGATGTACCGCCGCGTGGCGCAGGAGGTCAACGGCTCTATGCAGGTCACCTACGGCGAGCATGTGATCGACTTCGAGAAGCCTTTCGAGCGCATCACCATGGTCGACGCGGTAAAGAAGTACGCGAACGTCGACTGGAACGAGGTCAAGGACACTGCCCAGGCGCGCGCGATTGCGGACAAGCTCCATGTAGAGTATGAGGATCGTCACCAAAAGGGCGATATCCTCAGCTTGATCTTTGAGGAATATGTCGAGGAGCACCTGATCCAACCAACCTTCGTCATGGATCACCCGATCGAGATCTCTCCGCTGACGAAGAAGAAGCCCGACGACCCCGAGTATGTCGAGCGCTTCGAGATGTTCATCAACGGCTGGGAGATGGCGAACGCCTACAGCGAGCTGAACGACCCGATCGACCAGCGCGAGCGCTTCAAAGCGCAGGAGGCGATGCTCGCCGCCGGCGACGAAGAGGCGAACACCACCGACGAGGACTTCCTCAACGCCCTCGAGATCGGTATGCCCCCCACAGGAGGCATCGGTTACGGCATCGACCGCCTGGTCATGATCATGACCAACTCCCCCGCCATCCGCGACGTCCTCCTCTTCCCCACAATGAAGTCCCTCGATAAGTAACACCCTCAAAAATGGCTTATCTATGCGGTTTTTGAACTTCACGAAGTACCGAATTTACACCATTTACACCAAACTTACACCAAACGATGCGGAAAGTTGTGCAGAGCGTAATCAATCGCATAATTGAATAATTAACTGCCACCGGGTAGCGAATGCAAAGCATTCGATTATACAGGAGATGATACGTTTGATTTGCGTACAAAACTATACCAAGAAGTACGGCGATAAAACCGTTGTGAACGATATCTCGTTCACCGCAAAAGACGGCGCTATCACCGGATTTATCGGTCACAACGGAGCCGGTAAATCAACAACGATCAAAGCGATCACGGGCGTTATTCGCCCGACAAGCGGTTCCATTACGATCAATGGGATCGACATCCAGAAGGACGGAAAAAAGGCGAAAAGTCAGTTCGGCTATGTTTCCGACAGCCCCGATCACTTTTTGCGACTAAGCGGAGTTGAATATCTGAATTTTATGGCGGATATTTATGATACGCCCTTAGACGAAAGATCCGCGTTCATTGAGAATTACGCCAAGCGCTTTGGCATTTACGACTCACTGAACAGCACGATACTCTCGTATTCTCACGGAATGCGTCAAAAAATAATGATCATGGGCGCGCTGATCCACAACCCGTCCGTATGGATTTTAGACGAGCCCCTGACCGGCCTCGATCCGCAGTCGGCATTTGAGCTAAAACAGATGATGCGCGAGCACGTAAAAAAAGGGAACTCGGTGTTCTTTTCAACACACGTGCTCGAGGTTGCCGAAAAGCTGTGCGACGAGATCTGCATCATCAAAAAAGGGGAGCTTTTGTACTGCGGAACACTTGATGAACTGAGGGCTACGCACAAATCAAATGCTTCACTGGAAAACATTTTTCTTGAATTAACAGAAACAAAAGAATAATTGGAGGTAGTAAAAATGGTTATGTCTATTGTGTTTGGTGTATTAGGAGTCGGTTTGATTATTTTCGGCATAAAAATTCTTCTTACCGGCACACTTACAAAAAGCGAGGAGGCGAAAATCGCCTCGTATTCAAAGAAAGGCGCACGCACTTATAAGCTGATCAATGTTGTTATGTATATCGTTGTCGGTCTCTTTTTGATCGGAGAATGTATTGTCGATTTTCTCGAATTCCAAAAAATCCTAAACGATAGTTTTTTGATCAAAATGATTATGTTTGGCGTCATTTTACTAATGGTGATCATATACTTTATTGTCGCGTCAAAATGCAAGAAGATGACTGACAATGAGTGATCAAAAAGTAACCGGCGAGTTTTCCAAGGTTAGAAAGCTCATTTCCGTTTTGGAAAAATGCAACGGAAACTCAAAGATCGGCGGCAGCGAAGCGCTGATCTCACCGAGAGCGGCAAAGATCCTTGCCGCTCTCGGATTGGTATTCCTGACCGCGGCTTTGGCTGCTGCGGCTTTCTTTGCGGAACCCTTCATCTCACCGTACATCTCCCTGAGTGACTTCACAAAATTTTTGATGCTTATACTGCTTTTGTTCAGCCTTGTGCTATCGGTCAAAAACATCGTCACTGTGCTGTACACGGCGGACGATCTTCCCGTTTTGCTGCCTATGCCTTTTTCGGCAAGTCAGATCGTGGTAGCCAAGCTGACGGTAACCTTGAAGTTCCCGGTAGTTCTAAGCTTGATTCTGATCAACTCAAGCTTTTTCGGCTTCGGCTTACGGGCAGGAATGGGCGCAGCGTTTTACATCGGCACGGTGCTTTCAAGCTTCCTTATTCCCGTGACCGGTCTTGCGGTCGCCGCGTTGATGACGGTCGTGATATTCAAGTGCTGCGGCTTTATCCGGAATCGCGATATCATGGTAGCGATCGGCGGTATCCTGACGATCGTGCTGACAGTCGGCTATTTGATCGTCAACAGTATTCTCAGCAGCAATGATTCCCCTGACGCTGCTTTGGGCGCCCTTTCGATGGTTGCAGGTTTATCTGACTGCTTCCCGAACGTAGCATTTATGAGCGGCTTTATGTTTGACGGAAGTATCATGGGTCTGTTAATCAGCCTCGGCATTACCGCTGCAGTAATCGCTTTAGCCTTGCTTGCTATCAAGCTGTTCTATTTGTCCACAGCGCTTTCCATGCAAAATACCGGCACCGCAAAAAAGCCCGTCGAAGAAAGCATGCTTTCCGCTCGAAAGAAGCGCAGCGTACTGAAAGCGCTGACCTCTTACGAGGCGAAAAATGCGCGTAGGAATCCGTCTTATATGATTTACGGTTTTGCCATGACCTTTATCTGGCCGCTGTTTTTGGTTCTGCCGTTCGCTTTTGGCAAAAACGCGATTTTCAACTCCGTAAATGGTTCGTTTTCCACAAGCGCTGTGCCGATCTGCGCTTTGCTTCTCGGTGTTGTTGCGTCCTGCTTTGCCTGCGGCTTAAACAATTTAGCCGGAACCGCCTTTTCGCGTGAGGGCGAAAGCTTTTATATTTTACGCGCCATGCCGCTTGATTTTAAGGATTACTACAAGAGCAAGCTCCGCTTTTCCATGCTGATCTGTTCTCTCGGAAGCGTGTCGTACATTCTGATCCTCGGTATCGTTTGCATGGTGACCGGTATCGTTCCGATCACCGGCAGCTGGGTATTCCTGTACAGCGCGTTCGTCTGTGTCCTTTGCAACTTGATCTTTGTCAACCGTATGCTCGTGAGCAATGCCAAAAGTCCGGTTTTCAGCCGGGACAGTGAAACGGAAATATCACGCAAGCTGGGCGGTATAAACGCCGTTGCCCTTATCGTCGGATTTGTGATGTATATCGCTCTGTTTGTTCTCATTATCATTGCGATGATACCGGAGCTTTCCGCGATATTCCTTAACAGCACAACGGTGACGATTGCCCTTGTCTCAGTCGCGGTTTTTGCGCTCACCATTTTAGCGGTCGCTGTAGCGGTCAACAAAACCTCCGTCAAAAAAGCAGAGAAGAGTTTGATGATAATCGAATAGCTTCCCATAATACCCTCCGTCATTTTCGGCAATTTCAAGACTTCGGTTTACTATGAAAAAGAGGACAGAGAAATCGTTATTTGAGACATTCAAAAACTGAGCGATATGCTTAGTGTGACAGCCCCTTGTCTGTTATTCAGTTCAAATAGGGTACCTCATTTTACCTGCCACTCACACTGACATACGCTTTTTACTCGAATGTGCGAAGCCGGAATCAATATCAAAGTCATTCAAGACACTTTGGGACATCAGGATATTTCAACTCATACGCAAAGCTTATGCTAAACGATGCAGAAAGTTGTGCAGAGTATAATCAATCGCATATTTTGTGATTAATTTGCAAAGGAGCAAAAAATGAATAAAGCCATTAAAACAGTGTTAGGCGGCGTTTTGTTTGTCGTTATCGTGATCGGGCTATGGAATCTGTTTGACTTCATTTGGAAAACGTGGATAAACGGAAGCGGTTACCAATTTTCCTCATCATATCACATTTTATACCCGCTCGGCATTGGCGTTGTAAGTTACGTGATTTTATTTGTGATCAATACCGTGAGAAATAAAAACAAATAAAACTATAATAAACAATCGCATATTTTAATGAATTTGACCTTGATGGATTAGTTTTCATCAAGGTC
>NZ_JAEQMG010000174.1 GCF_016680995.1 Ruminococcus difficilis
ATTTGTAGCTTGTCAGCACCAATTTCAGCTTGGGCTTTCTTCAAGTAGTTATACACCGATTTAGAATCATATACCCAAAATTGCTTTGAAAACCTTTTGCAGTTATCCAGTGCGTTATCCCTTACAATCTCATATGTAGATTTTGCTGTGCGCTCGAATTCCAAAGCATAATACTTGCCGTTTTTGCAAAAGTAACCATCTGGGTGGTGGATATCAAAATCCAATGATTTCAATATGGGTTGTCCGTTCTTTTTCTTGCCGACTTCTTTCAACTCTCTTACGGCGTTGAAATCTCTCTCGGTTATGATATTGCCGAAATGAACAAATCGTTTTCTGCTACCATCTTTGAGCTTACGGAGCAAACAGAAATAGACATACATATCAGCGCAACCAAGAGAATGTTCATATCTCCCCAATGTAGGCGGTCTTACATTCCGTGGCGGTAATCCTGCTTTCGAAATTCCAGACTTCGTAATCCAGTTCGCCGCAGGACAGTTAGCTTTCAGCACTTTACGACCTACTAATCCGGCGGTCGCAAGGTCATGTAACCTCTTAGCTACATATCGTTTATTCTCACCTATAATTAATGATAGGTGGTAGTCACACAAAAAATCCGCTTTATACAATGAACTCAATAACTCTTTATCAGTTTCTGACAAAACAATTCCTTTTTTATGATTGACAAAATTTGCCATACTAGAATCTTCCTTTCCAAAAGAAATAGGGGGTTCCGTCAGTTCCCCGAAAAGGCTTCAATGCAAATGTATAAAACGTAGTTTATACACTTGCAGGTTTCAGTGAAATCGTGAATTGCAGAGTCACGATTTCACTGAAATGAAGCCAAAATTCGGGGTATGTGACGGAACCCCCTGACTTTTAATTTTCTATCTATATTATAGCACATTGTTAAATTTTTGTCAATCTTTATTATCCAAAAAAAGTCAGTGTTTATGCAGATTTAGGATGCCTTTCTCTATACTTGAAAAGCGACGAACCAAAACAAAAAAGACAGAGTAAAGCAATCTGCTTTCTCTGTCTAAATAGTGTATTAGGCTCTTATTCTGCTTTTCTGTTTACACCATTTTTACACCAATTCACTATTGAGATACGTGGCGTTACGTGGTGTTATGTGGTTTTGACTATCCCAACAAACCCAGTATTATTCAAGAAAAGTTGACTTTTGTAGTGAAATATAGAGAAATGTGGAATTACTCCTTATATTTCAATTCCGAGCTTCATATATCTTCAATCTCCTTTTGTATAATTGTCATTGCAAGGGGTAGGCGAATTACCGATCCTGAGAATGACACACAATTACCCATTATTAAATGTATTCTAACATTATATAAAGTAAAAGTCAATTCAATCAATGGTTGACAAAATCACCGATTCCCCATAAAATTGAACTCGGTGAAAGATATGAATCATTATGACTACATTCTGTTTGATCTGGACGGGACGCTGATCGAGAGCGCCGAGAGTGTGCGGGTGTCGCTTGCGCACGCGATGGAGGCGTTGGGGCTGCCCTGTCCCGATCTGTCGGATTATACGAAATACGTCGGACCGCCTTTGGAGGATACCTTCCGCGGGATGTGTGCCGTGCCGGAGGATCAGATCGAGCGAGGAATGATCATCTACCGCGATTACTACGACGAGGTCGGACAAAAAACCAACAAATTGCTTGACGGCGTGATCGAGATGCTCGCCGCGTTGCGTGAACGCGGCTTCAAAATCGCGGTGTGTACCTCAAAGAACGAGCCTGTCGCTGAGATGGTGTGCGATAAAATGGGCTTGACGCCGTATCTCGACGCGATCTGCGGCTCGACATTCGACGGCAGCCGCCGCGCCAAGGCGGATATCATTCCCTACGCGATCGAAACGCTGGGCTGTACGGATAAGAAAAACGCCCTGATGATCGGCGATACGCATTTTGACGCGCGGGGCGCTCAGCTCGCGGGGGTGGATTTCCTCGGCGTGACCTACGGCTACGGCACGGTCGAGAGCATGAAAGCCTGCGGCGCGATTGACTTTGCCGACAGTCCCGGGGAGATTTTGCATTTATTTATGTAGGGACGAGCATTGCTCGTCCGTATAGCCGATGAGTCGAACGACGTTGGGTAGAGTTGTAGGGTACGGCGCTTGAACACGCGTGTTCGACATACCGAATGGTTAACATTTGATGTTCAACAAAAGCGCTGAAGAGGAAGAGAATATCGGGAGGATCCGGATCCTCCCCTATCATAGCGTGATAAATCGACCTCGCCCCGCATATACTGTACCGGTGATGGTATGTTTCAATCGGTCAGGCTCAAAAATATTCGATTAACGATCCTTTCTCTGATCGGCGTTTTGCTCTTTGTCACGATCTGTCTGGTCGCGCTGCGCGGCAGAGCGGCGGATACGATGGAGATCAACGGAGAAACGGTCACACTGCACGCCGGGGATGAAGCGGACGTCGAACGCTTTCTCACCTCCTGCGGCTACTCTTCTCCGGAATTCCTCTTTCAGCACGAGATCACCGTGCCGAAAAACTGGAATGATATATATACAGAATACAACGAGTTGCAGCGTCAGCAGGGATTCGATCTGGTGCCGTACAAGGGAAAAGCGGCAACGGAATATGAATATTTTGTCGACGATACGCTGAACGCGTCCGTGTTGGTGAGTGAGAACAGGATCATCGCCGCCCATGTCGCGAACTGCGACGGCAGGGAGATGCGGATGATCCGTTGAACCCGAATAGGTGAAGCATGAAAGAACGATTAGACAAGTTTTTGTCCTCTCAGACGGCGCTGAGCCGTAAAGAGGCGCAGAAGGCAATCAAAGAAAAACGCGCGTTATTGAACGGAGCGGTCATCCGCGCCGCCGATACCAAGGTCGATACCGAAGCCGATACGGTGTCGCTGGACGGTCAGCCGCTGACCTATCAACAATACGTCTATTATATGATGGACAAGCCCGAAGGGGTCGTCTCGGCGACCAAAGACAGAGATGAGCGCACCGTGCTCGATCTTCTGCCGCCCGGGCTGTACCGTGACGGACTCTTCCCCGCGGGCAGACTGGACAAGGATACGACGGGATTGTTGCTGATCACCGACGACGGCGACTTTGCCCATCGGATGCTCTCGCCGAAAAAGCACGTGAAAAAACGCTATATCGCGACCCTCGACCGTGAACCGGAGGACAGCATTATCGCGGCATTTGAAGCGGGTATCGTCCTCGGCGACGGCACCGTTTGTAAAAGCGGCAGGGCTGAATTGCTCGGCGGATGCCGTGTCGCGGTAACGATCAGCGAGGGCAAGTATCATCAGGTCAAGCGGATGTTCGCGTCGCTGGGCTATCATGTCGAGGCGCTCAGGCGTGTCAGGATCGGCAATTTGTCCTTGGACGCGGGATCTCAGCCCGGTGATATACGCGTTTTGACGGCAGAAGAGGCGGCAAAAGTGTTCGGTTGAGGCTGAAAATCGCTGATCCTGCAAAAAATGAATCGTTATGTAAAAGACGGATATGTTTGCGGTTTCAACAAATCACACAAAAAAACAGGGTGTTTGGCTTATACATTGGATTTTTCATTGTCAAATCGCACAATAACGGCAGGGCTTTTTTTGTCTTATCGGAAATTTAACTAAATATTGACCGGAATATTTAGTAAAAAAACAAGTAGAAGTGCACAGAAAAGTATGATATATTATTGGTGTACACTTATCATAAGTGCGTAAAGCAATTGATTCAGTAGTTTTTGCTGCACTTCTTTAGGCGTGCAGATTTGGATAAAAATGGAGGTTTTTTAATGGCTAATGTATCACTGAGACACGTTTACAAAATTTACGACGGCGGCGTTACCGCTGTAACCGATTTCAACCTTGAGATCGCCGACAAGGAATTTATCATTCTGGTAGGTCCTTCCGGTTGCGGTAAGTCCACTACCCTGCGTATGGTAGCGGGTCTGGAAGATATCTCCAAGGGCGAGCTGTACATCGGCGACAAGCTCTGTAACGACGTTGCTCCCAAGGACAGAGATATCGCGATGGTTTTCCAGAACTACGCTCTGTATCCTCATATGACCGTATACGATAACATGGCGTTCGGTCTGAAGCTCCGCAAAATGCCTAAGGAAGAAATCAAGCGTCGCGTAGGCGAGGCTGCCCGTATCCTCGGTATCGAACAGTACCTCGACAGAAAGCCGAAGGCTCTCTCCGGCGGTCAGAGACAGCGTGTCGCGCTGGGTCGTGCGATCGTCCGTGATCCTAAGGTATTCCTGCTTGACGAGCCGCTGTCCAACCTGGATGCTAAGCTCCGTGCTAACATGAGAACCGAGATCAACAAGCTGTATCAGAAGCTCGGTACTACCTTTATCTATGTAACCCATGACCAGACAGAGGCTATGACGATGGGTACCCGTATCGTTGTTATGAAGGACGGCTTCATTCAGCAGGTCGATACTCCTCAGCATCTGTATGATCTGCCCTGCAACGAGTTCGTAGCAGGCTTCATCGGCTCCCCGCAGATGAACTT
Organism: Ruminococcus difficilis; assembly: GCF_016680995.1. The sequence continues at coordinate 4,516 of NZ_JAEQMG010000174.1, forward strand.
CCTCGACGCTACCCTCGTGAAGGAAGGCGGCAAGTTCGCCCTCAAGTTCGACGAGTATACCGTCACCCTGCCCGACAGCAAGAACAAGAACGGCGTTCTCGAGCCCTACGTCGGCAAGGAAGTTCGCTTCGGTATCCGTCCCGAGCATATCCATGACGAGCCTGAGTTCCTCGAGAAGTGCGAAGGCAAGAACGGCGTTATCAACGCCAACGTTGTCGTAACCGAGCTGATGGGCGCAGAGATCTATCTGTATGTCAACATCGGCGGCACTCAGGTAACCGCTCGCGTAGAGCCCACCTCCACCGCGAAGCCCGGCGACTATATCGACGTTGCGTTCGACCTCGAGCGTATCCATATCTTCGATAAGGACACCGAGATGACCATCACCAACTGATGATGTCAGGCTCCCTTTTCCAACGGAGTTGGCGCGTAGCGCCTGAGGGTTGAACAACCTATTATGTACATTTGCCCGTCGCGAAAGCGGCGGGCTTTTTGTATTGTAGGGCGGGGGCTTGCTCCCGCCGCTATTTTTTGTCATTGCGAGGCTCCTTTAGGAGCCGTGGCAATCTCAACCTTCCGCAAAATGTCATTTACCGCAAATCAACCAAACCGTACAAGTGAAAGATAATAGCAGCAGAAGCGTCTCGGCGGGAGCAAGCCCCTCCCCTACGGTAAACGTTTCAGAGAATTTGTAGGGGTCGACATTTGAACACGCGTGTTCGACGCCCCGCAGCAGGGCGTTGGTCAAGATGCATTTTTGTTGAGGAGCTGTACGTTTTGTAGGGTACGGCATTTATGACGTACCGCATGGCAGAGGCGTTGTGTTTCTATCTATGGGCTTTCGATATAGGAAACGCCCGTCATTCTCGGTTCGTCGGACAAGCGTGACAAGCGCCGTACCCTACAGTTCCTCACTCCTAACTCCTCACTCCTAACTCCTCACTCCTCAACATCTTGTGGTCTGAAAATCGGTGCGGCACAATTCTCTTTATTGTTCACAAAAAGTTTAAAAAATTGTAATTTCAGCGCTTTATTTCCGCGATATTATCTGTTATATTGCATATAAAGAAAAATCTATGCTGCTTTTCCGAACGAAAATGCGATATTGAAGCCGTTTTTTGACTTTTTGAAAGAAAAGAGCCCGTTTTTAAATAATTACCGGTTTGAAATAATGATGAAGTTTTTATCATTTTTTTCTTTTTTCTCATAAAAAAGTCGATTCAATTTAAAAAAAAGGTTGCTTTTTCTGATTCTTTTGTGTAAAATGTATATGAGATAGGTGGCTTCTTTAGGTAAATCACCAAATCGTTCGGTATTTTGACTATTTTTTTCTGACGGAGGAGCATTATGTCCAATAGATTATTTCAGGGAGTTATTCATCAGATGAAGGACGCGATCGACAGAACGATCGGCGTAGTGGACGAGACTTCGGTTGTTATCGCTTGCTCGGAGCTCGGGCGCATCGGCGAGGTGAACGAAAGCATCACCTCCGATACCCTCTCGGCGACCGTGCCTTTTGTCATCAACGGTCATACCTTTAAGTCGTTCGGTTCTTCGACCAGATCCGAATACGCTGTCTTTGTACAGGGCAGCGACGAGATCGCGCAGAAGTACGCGCAGCTCTTGGCGGTATCGCTTGCGTCCATCAAGCAGTATTATGATGAAAAATACGACCGCTCCAATTTTATCAAAAATGTCATCCTCGACAATATCCTGCCCGGCGACATCTATCTGAAGGCGCGCGAGCTGCGCTTCAACAGCGACGTCAGCCGTGTCGTCATGCTGATCAAGATCACCTCCAAGACGGACGTTTCCGTCTTTGATGTGGTACAGAATCTCTTCCCCGACAAGACCAAGGATTTTGTCATCAATATCAATGAGACCGATATCGCGCTGGTCAAGGAGATCAAGCCCGGTATCTCTACCAAGGATCTGGAGAAGCTCGCCGGCTCCATCGTCGACACCCTCTCCACAGAGTTCTATACCCACTGCGTCGTCGGTATGGGTACCAACGTCACCGGCATCAAGGATCTGGCACATTCCTTTAAGGAAGCACAGGTCGCCCTCGAGGTCGGCAAGGTATTCGATACCGAGCGCACCATCGTCAGCTACGATAACCTCGGTATCGCCCGTCTGGTTTATCAGCTGCCCACCACCCTGTGCGAAATGTTCCTCAAAGAGGTCTTTAAGCGCGGTTCAATCGAGAGCCTGGATCAGGAGACCCTGTTCACCATCCAGAAGTTCTTTGAGAACAACCTGAACGTATCCGAGACCTCCCGTAAGCTCTTTGTCCACCGTAACACGCTGGTCTACCGTCTGGAAAAGATCAAGAAGCTGACCGGTCTGGATCTCAGAGAGTTTGAGGACGCGATCGTCTTTAAGGTAGCGCTGATGGTCAAGAAGTACCTGACCTCCAGCCCGACCAAGTATTAATCTATCGATACAACAAGTCAAAAGCGGATCAGTGAGGCAGAGGTTTTCGGCGTTCAGTGATCCGCCCCTTATCTATCCATATAATCCCAACAAAGACAGATATTCTGTCAGCGAAAGGTATTACTATGATAAAGTTCAACAACGTTTCCAAGGTATATGACAGTAACGGCGTTCACGCGCTGGACAATGTATCCCTGAACATCGAGAAGGGAGAGTTCGTCTTTATCGTCGGCTCTTCCGGCGCCGGTAAAAGTACCTTCCTCAAGCTGATCATGCGTGAGGAGATGCCCACCTCCGGCTCGATCATCATCAATGATATGCACCTCGAGACTCTTCCGCGCCGCAAGGTGCCGTATCTCAGACGTACGATGGGTATCGTGTTCCAGGATTTCCGTCTGATCTCCAAGATGACGGTCTATGAGAACGTCGCTTTCGCGATGCGCTGCGTCGGCAAGCGAAACGATTCCATCAAAAAGCGCGTACCTTATATATTGGAGCTGGTCGGTCTTGCCGATAAGGCGAACGATCATCCGTCCGAGCTTTCCGGCGGTGAGCAGCAGCGTGTGTCTTTGGCGCGCGCGCTGGTCAACAACCCCGCTCTGATCATCGCGGATGAGCCCACCGGCAATATCGACCCCGAGATGAGCTATGAGATCATCGAGCTCCTCTCCGAGATCAACAAGCGCGGCACCACGGTGCTGGTGGTCACCCACGAGCACGAGCTGGTAAAGTCCTTTGGCAAGCGAGTCATAACTATCGACGACGGCAGAGTTGTTTCTGACTCCGATGACAACAGATTCGTCGCAATCTGAGTTTGGATCAGTACAACGGAAAGGAATGGAAGTATGAGTAGTTTTGGCTATCTGATTAAAGAAGGCTTCAAGAATTTAGTTCATAACCGCCTGATGACCCTCGCGTCCATCGGCGTTTTGATATCCTGTCTGGTTCTGACAGGTTCTGCGGTCATGTTGACCATCAATGTTTCCAACATCGTCGACTCTGTCGGCGATACCAACGTCACCAAGGTGTTCCTTGATGACAGCTATACCAAGCTTGAGGCAGTGTATAAGGGCAAGGAGCTCAGCCAGGTCGCGAACGTATCTCAGGTCGAGTTCATCGATAAGGATGAAGCGATCCAGGCGTACCGCGATCAGCTCGGCGACGAGGTCTTCGCCAACATGTCCGGCGATGACAACCCGCTGCCCTATGCTTACAGCGTCAAGATGGATGATCTGTCCAAGTATGACGATACCGTCGCCAGGATCAAAGAGGTCGAGGGCGTCGCGTCGGTTTCTTCCCACCGTGAGGTCGCTGAGAAGCTGACCAACCTGTCATCCTTCATCACGACGATGAGTCTGTGGATCATTCTGGCGCTGGCGATCATCTCGCTGTTCATTATCAGCAACACCATCCGCATGACCATGTTCTCGCACCGCTTTGAAATCAGCATCATGAAGAGCGTGGGCGCGACCAACGCGTTTGTCCGCGTACCGTTCATCATCGAGGGCATTGTCATCGGTCTGATCTCGGCGATCATCGCGATCGGACTGCTGTTTGTGCTGTCCGACGCTATCATCAACTCGGTGCAGAAGATCCTTGACTTCAAGTATACACGCTTCACCGAGGTCATGTGGCCGATCATCGGCTCCTTCGTCGCGGCAGGTGTGCTGGTAGGTTCACTGGGCAGTATGGTGTCGATTCGACGTTTCCTGACTCACGAAGGCAACGAGGTCTTAGGCTGGTAAAATGCCTTCCCCTCAAGGGGAAAGCTGTAAAACAGAAACAGTTCTCACCCATTACCCGCCCGCGGTAATCGGTTTTGGAAAATCCTGCGGGCAGAAAGGCTATGAGATTGATGAAGAAAATACTATCAGTATGTTTAGCCCTCATTATGATAATAGGTGGCGCCGCGTCCACCACCGCGGCGACGATCAGCGAACTGGAAGCTCGTCAGGCTGAGCTGGAATCTCAGCAGGCGGAGTATCAGGCAAAGCTGAACAAATCGAATTCTGCTGTATCCGAAAAGCAGGAAGAGGTCGACGCTCTTGTCGGTCAGGTCGAGTCCGTGACCGCCGAGATTCAGGTCTGCTATCAGAAGATCTCCATCTATGATAAGAGTATCGCTGAGAAGCAGCAGGCGATCGACGCCGCTAATGTGGAAATCGACAACAACATGAATACACTCCGCCAGCGCATCAAGACCATCTATATTTCCGGTGACGTCAGCGCGCTGGAGATCGTCATGGGCGCAAAGGACTTTACCGACTTCCTCGATAAGCTCCAGCTGGTTCAGTACGTCAGCGATCATGACGCTGAACTGATCAACGGCATCAAGAAGAAACTCAACACCATCTCTGAGGAGAAAAAGGCGCTTGAAGCAGATAAAGCGAGCCTGGAAGAAGAGCATACCACTCTGACCAATAAACAGGATGAGCTGACCAAGCTGCTCGACGAAAACAAAGAAACGCTCGCAAGTCTGCAGAGCGAAGCAAATGACGCGCAGATGCAGTTGAGCATCAGCGAAGAGGAGCTCAGCAAATTGAAGCCGGAGCTTCAGGCGTTAGTGCGTCAGGCTCAGCAGCAAGAGGCGGCGGCTCAGCAGGCAGCGGCAGCTCCGTCTTCATCTTCTGATGATGAGGAAGAAGAGATCGACTACAGCGACAACGGCGGCGGTTCTTCCGGCGGTGGCGGTTACAGCGCTCCGTCACAAATCGACGCAGGCGATGGCTGGACATGGCCGATCCCGGGCTGCTATACGATAACCGGCGGCTTCGGTGAGGGTCGTTCCTATGAGAGCCACGGCGGTACGGATATTGCCGCTCCCATCGGCACCCCGATCTACGCGGCGAACTCCGGTACGGTTATCGGTTCCTCTAACGACTGTACTCATTCCAGCGCGGGCGTAGGCGCGTGTAACCACGGCGGCGGCTACGGCAACCATGTCTGGATCCAGCACGATAACGGCTACCAGACCATCTACGGTCATATGATCAACACCGCGGTCTCCACCGGCGAATATGTATCCAAGGGTCAGTTGATCGGCTATTCCGGTTCTACCGGCTGGTCCACCGGTCCTCACCTGCACTTTGAGCTGCGTATCAACGGCGTCAGAAGCAATCCGATGGCATTGTTCTAAAGACCGATAGGGGAGATTCCCCGACAATGAAATCATACATTTCGATCCCTCCGCATAAGCTATTGCGGAGGGATTTTTATGATGACTGCATTACAGATCGAAGAGCATAATAAAGGCTTTTTGCGCCGACTGCGCCGCAACAGGATCCGTGTAGAGCACCGTTACTGTGACGCGGTAACGCTCAAGTGCGTGACCTATGAGCATTATCGCGGCAAGGTCAGCTGGACGTCCATCGACCGCTTTGTCAAGGCACAGCGCAACCGCGTTTTATGCGCGCCCGATATGGCGATTGCGAGCAACAGCGGGTACAAGCGTTTTGTATCGACGGATCTGAGCCGACGGATGTGCGAGAACGCCGCGCTGTATCTGCTGAGGACGGTCGCCGATCGGCAAATCAAAGCCGTTCTCGTGGATGATGACGGTGACTGCGCCGGGCTGTGCGATTATTTGGCGGAGTACGGCGATCCCGTCAATGTCCTGAGCTCCGCGACCCGGATCTACGCGGCGCAGGCGGAATATCTGCTCAATGAAAAGGGCGCGGCACTGAAGCTCTGTCGGGACAAAAGCTGCCTGAGAGACGCCGATCTGATCATAGCGCCCGGGCGGTTGGAGGAAGAACTGCCCTGTCTGTCCGACGCGCTGATCCTGACGGGTGAGGCTCCGGCGGTAAAGCAAAACGCCGCGACGGTATACGAGTACTTTTTTGAACTGCCGTCAAAGTACCGTGAGATCTGCCCCGACTTCCTCGACGAGATGTATTTTGCGTCGGCATTGTACACGATGGGCAGGGCGAAAGAGCTGGGCGGCGAGGTCTTTACCCGATGCGGCGACGGGGTCACGATACATACCCGCGGCAGCCTTGTCGAGGCGCTCAAAAAACGCCTGTTATCCCGCATAAATTCTTGACATCAACCCACACTTGTCATATAATATAGCTTGTATGCGAATATCTTGAATCATGATTTGATTATTGAAAGGAAGATAAAAATGGCTAAACCGGTAATGTTGACCGCTGAAGGTTTAAAACAGTTAGAAGAGGAGCTCGATCTTCTCAAAGGCGAAAAGCGTAAAGAAATCGCGGAAAAGATCAAAGTCGCGCGTTCCTACGGCGACCTTTCCGAGAACAGTGAATATGACGACGCGAAAAACGAGCAGGCGATGCTCGAGGCGCGTATCGTGACCATCGAGGCTACGCTGAAAAACGCGGTGCTGATCGACGAGGAGGGCATCTCCAACGAGCACATCCACGTCGGCTCCAAGGTCAAGCTGCTGAACCTGCGCACCGACGCCGAGGTCACCTATAAGATCGTCGGCTCCAACGAGGCTGACCCCTCCGAGGGCAAGATCTCCGATGAATCCCCTGTCGGACTTGCTTTGCTCGGACATGCCATCGGCGACGCTGTCGAGGTAGAGGTACCCGCCGGTGTGATCGGCTTCAAGGTGCTTGATATTTTCAAATAATTTCGGCTCCCTTTGGGAAAGGGAGCTCCCACGAGAGTGGGTGAGGAATTGTATTAAATTGTTTGAGCGAAGCGAGTATCTTCATATAATTATGTTGCATCAATAACAATCGTAATTAATTAGTATCTCCCTTCGGTCGGTCAATTCATGCAATTCATCCGAGCTCGCTTGATGCGAGCCCACCTTCCTTTCCCAAAGGAAGGCTTTGACAGGTCTTTTCTACAGACTGAGCCTTTCTTTTGAGGGGAAGGCTGTTTTTATTAATGTATTTGAGGTAGGATATGGAACAAAATCTTAATGAAATTCTGAAACTCAGACGAGAGAAGCTCGCCGTCTTACAGGAGATGGGCAAGGATCCTTTCGTCATCACCAAATTTGATCAGACCCACCACAGTGTGGATATCAAGGAAAACTATGACGAGCTCGAAGGCAAGACCGTCAGTGTTGCCGGCAGAATGATGTTCAAGCGCGTCATGGGCAAGGCGTCCTTCTGCAATGTGCAGGATCTCAAGGGCAGCATCCAGGCATATGTCGCCCGCGATTCGATCGGCGTCGAGGATTACGCGCTCTTTAAAAAGTATGATGTGGGCGATATCATCGGCGTCACCGGCGAGGTGTTCAAGACCAAGACCGGTGAGATCTCCGTGCACGCGAGCAGTGTGACCCTGCTGTCCAAATCGTTACAGATCCTGCCCGAAAAATACCACGGTCTGACCGATACCGACACCCGTTATCGTCAGCGCTACACCGATCTGATCATGAACCGTGAGGTCAAGGAGACCTTTGTCAAGCGCTCCAAGATCATCTCCTCCATCCGCCGCTTCTTGGATGACCGCGGCTTTATGGAGGTCGAGACGCCCATGCTGGTGCAGAACGCCGGCGGCGCCGCGGCAAGACCGTTTGAGACGCACTTCAACGCGCTGGACGAGGATCTGAAGCTCCGCATTTCGCTGGAGCTGTACTTAAAGCGCCTGATCGTCGGCGGTCTGGAGAAGGTATATGAGATCGGTAGAGTGTTCCGCAACGAGGGTCTGGATACCCGCCACAACCCCGAGTTCACACTGATGGAGCTGTATCAGGCATATACCGATTATCACGGCATGATGGATCTGACCGAGGCGATGTATCGCTATGTCGCCCAGCAGGTCAACGGTTCGATGCAGGTGACCTACGGCGAGAACGTGATCGACTTTGAGAAGCCCTTTGAGCGTATCACGATGGTGGACGCGGTGAAGAAATATGCCGGCGTCGACTGGAGCGAGGTCAAATCGACCGCGGACGCCCGCGCTGTCGCGGACAAGCTGCATGTCGAATATGAGGAAAGACATCAGAAGGGCGATATCCTCAGCCTGATCTTTGAGGAATACGCCGAGTGCCATCTGATCCAGCCGACCTTCGTCATGGATCACCCGATCGAGATCTCTCCGCTGACTAAGAAAAAGCCCGAGGATCCCGAGTATGTCGAGCGCTTTGAGATGTTCATCAACGGTTGGGAGATGGCGAACGCTTACTCCGAGCTCAACGACCCGATCGATCAGCGCGAGCGCTTCAAGGCGCAGGAGGCGATGCTTGCCGCAGGCGATGAAGAAGCCAACACCACCGATGAGGACTTCCTCAACGCACTCGAGATCGGTATGCCCCCCACAGGCGGCATCGGCTACGGCATCGACCGACTGGTCATGATCATGACCAACTCCCCGGCTATCAGGGATGTACTTTTATTCCCGACAATGAAGAGCTTGGATAAATAAACACAATATATAGCTATATACTCGCTTATAAATCGCTATATATTGTATGCTTAAAGGATGCTGATTAAGCCCTTAAGCCAAACTTAAGCCAATTCATGCAGATTATTACACAAGGATTTTGTAAAGCAAAGCAGAATTGGCGATACTCTGAAATAAACACCGGACAGACATTCACTTATGTGAGTGCCTGTCCTTTTTTATGAAGACTCTTTCTGATCTTACTACAGTTTTGTTAAACCACAAGTGAATTCTCAGCACTGTTGCAAAGTGCAAAAAGTGGCTTAAAACCTGACTTTTTTAGTCAAATCATACTTTTCATCTATTAAATGAAGTCAATTCCAAAAAAAGGAGTGAAATTACCTTAGCTTACTCTAAAAACGCGATACGGCTGAAATCTGGACGTTTTAGGGCTATATTAAGCGCCGTTTCAAAGGCGATGACAGACTGGTTTTCATTCACCTAAATTGATAATATGTTTACCTTGATTACAGGCGTATCGCACAGCCTGCGTTGCTCCGCCGTAGCTGCGGATAACATAGCAGATTATCAAATCACAGTGATCGACCATCCACTGGTTTCGTGCTTTTATTGCCGCTTTGTAGTGTATGCCGATGATTTCGGGAGGGATAATGATATTGTCATAAAGGGAACAATAGTATTCCTTATTTGTGTTGAGATTGCTTGTGAAATAAGGCTTTACACAGATCAGTTTGATTTGAGGGTATCTTACCTTAGCTTTACGAACGGCTGAAGAGAACCGGGTATCAAACTCACCCATAGCACCGGTGTAGAACATATTGTAGCCTGCATCAACCGCATTTATGACGGCTGCGTATAAACTGTCATCAATATTTGCTAATACTGTCCGGTGACCAAAACCGCAGCACGCTTTCATTTCCCTATTCACCACATCTAAATAAAATATATATTTTTATATATTATATCTAAACACAGTAGATAGGTCAACAATAATCGATGAATCAATTGGATATAATACACCATAGTGTATAGTAAAATTATACACAAGGTGGTGATTGACGTGAATAAGCAAGAGTTTTCTGAGAGACTTTCCACTTTACGTATCAATAAAGGCGTTTCCGCACGGGACATGAGTTTATCTATCGGACAAAGCCCCGGCTATATTAACAATATAGAAAATGGGATCAATTATCCGTCAATGCAAACATTTTTCTATATTTGCGACTACCTTGAAATAACGCCAAAAGAGTTCTTTGATCTTGATACCGCTAATCCCACGAAAGTCAGCGAGCTGATAGAAGCAACCAAGGGACTGAGCAGCGACCAACTATCAAATCTGATTAGCCTGGCAAAAGGGCTGAAATAATACAAAATAATGAGCAGAGCGGCATGTAATGAACTGCCCCAAATTGTACGGACAGCACAAAAAAGCCCCCTAAAGGCAGAATATTAAGATTTAAGCAACATACTGACGTCGGTATTCTATCGGCGTCAGTTTTGTTTTGAGTTGAATC
>NZ_JAEQMG010000175.1 GCF_016680995.1 Ruminococcus difficilis
CCGACGGAACGGCAACATATGTTTCAAGACGCTATGTGTCAAAAATCAAAAAGGTTTTAGGTTTATAGGAGGTAAATTATGAAAAAGAAAGTTATTCTGCGCAGCCTGATCGGTGCGCCCATTGGTTTAAGTATCAGCTTTATCATCACACTTATCATTTCGGTAATAATCAACAAGGGAGAGTATTATCCTGTAGTGCCGCAGTTGACTGCTCTTTGCGGCAATGAGCTGAACGCCGTCGTAATTCAGACGATTTGCTCTTTACTTTACGGAGCCGCTTTCGGAGGAGCATCGGTTATCTGGGAAATTGAAAACTGGAGCCTTTTGAAGCAGACGGTAATTCACTGCCTTGTCATTTCCGTATCAATGTTGCCGATCGCTTATTGTATGTACTGGATGCCGCATAGCTTTCTGGGAATAGCAGGCTATATCGTCATCTTCTTCTTCATTTATTTTTTCATTTGGTTTGCTCAGTACTTTGCTATGAAGAAAAGGATTCAGGAGTTTAACGATAAAGTAAAACAGAATGATTAAGAAGAACAGCCGCAGGGATGAATAATACACAGCCCTGCGGCTGAAACATTGTCAAAAGCAGGATATTCAAAAGGACGACAAATGGCAGAAAAAGATGATTTATATTGAAATGAGGGTTTCAAAAAATCCTGATTTTCAAAGGATTGCTTTCTTCCATCATTTGGTATTTGAAAAGCAAGTTAATGAGAACCTGTAACGCTCAAACCTGCAACCTAATGATATTACATTAATCATTAGGCTGTACTCTTTATAGGGCGCATAAACAGTGCCTTTTGAAGCCCAAAAGCGTGACACTTTTTCGATTAGTTGCTTGGTTCATAAAGCGTAATTATTTTATCGCTTTAAAGTGCTGATTTAAAGGACAGCTATGCTATAATAAACCAAAAGTGATCAGAAATAAACCAAGTTACGAATGATAGCAAATGACTGATAGCTTTTTGATAGCACAAGCTGTGATAACTAAACAAAACTGTGTAATTGAAACCATATTTTCTCACGAGAAGCAATATTTATTAAACGAAGTTGTTTAATGATTGCTTTGCACTTAAGAGTGGGAGTAATTTTCTAATACAGAATTATAATCAACACCGCCAAGTGGGATGATATCCTGCTTGGCTTTTTTTCGAAACTATTGACAACAGAGGAATACCGAGGTAAAATAACAAGTGTTATATAACATGAGCAATTTATAGGAGGTGCAGTATGCCGCCAAAGATCAGGGTTACAAAGGACGATATCATCAGCGCCGCTGTCGAAATCGTTCGCAGCAGGGGCGCACAGGCAATAAACGCAAGGGCTATCGCCGCACAACTGAACTGTTCAACCCAGCCGGTATATTCGAATTTTGCAACGATAGATGAATTGCGCCTTGCCGTCGTTGATAAAGCGGAGGAGTTGTCACGCGAGTATATGCGCAGGGAAGCCGCGGACGGAAAGTATCCCGAATACAAGGCAGGCGGTATGGCGTACATTCGCTTTGCCAAGGAGGAGAAGGAGCTGTTCAAGCTCCTGTATATGCGCGACCGCTCGGGTGAAGTTATTCCCGAGTCAACAGACCTCTCGGATGAAATGGAGTCGATCGTACACAAGCAGACCGGGCTCAGCGGACTTGAAGTGAAGCTGTTCCACCTTGAGATGTGGGCTTTTGTTCACGGCATAGCCGTTATGTTCGCGACGGGCTATGTCGAGCTTGACACCGAGCTTGTCAGTAAAATGCTGACCGATTCCTATCAGGGGCTGCGGAAACAATACGGAATGGAGTGATAATAATGGAAGCAATAAAAACAGAGGGCTTGACGAAAAAGTACAGGGACGTCGTCGCGGTGGATAACCTCAGCCTTTCGGTACACAGAGGCGAGCTTTTCTCTCTGCTTGGCGTTAACGGGGCAGGAAAAACCACCACGATAAAAATGCTGTCTTGCCTTACTCAGCCCACAAGCGGCGACGCTTTTTTGAACGGAAAAAGCATTTGCAGGGACGTCGCCGCCGTAAAATCAATCATAGCCGTCTCTCCACAGGAAACCGCGGTAGCGCCGGGCCTGACCGTCCGCGAAAACCTTGAGTTGATCTGTGGCGTTCACGGCTTTTCAAAGGAGAAAAGAAACGCCAAGATCAGCGAGCTGACCGAGTTGCTGGAGCTTAACGAAGTGATAAAGAAAAAAGCCGGAAAGCTTTCGGGCGGCTGGCAGCGCAGGCTGAGTATCGCAATGGCGCTCATCAGCGAGCCCGAGATTTTGTTTCTCGACGAGCCTACGCTTGGACTGGACGTGCTTGTGCGCAGTGACCTTTGGGAGCTGATACGCTCGCTCAAGGGAAAGGTGACTATTGTTCTGACTACGCATTATATGGAAGAAGCCGAGGAACTGTCAGACCGTATAGCGATCATGAAAAACGGAAAGCTGCTGATTTGTGACTCTGCCGATAAAATCAAGGAAGCGGCAGGCGCCGACGACTTTGAGCAGGCGTTCGTCCGTTTGGTAAAGGGGGAGTCAAAATGAGAATGCTCACTTTTGCGAACAGAAACGCGAAGGAGATAATCCGTGATCCGCTTACCCTGTTTTTCGGAATAGGTTTTCCGCTTGTTCTGCTGTTGCTTTTGAGCGTGATCCAAGCCAACATACCCGTCAAGCTGTTCGAGATCGAACGCCTCGCTCCCGGAATAACGATTTTCGGGCTGTCGTTTATGACCTTGTTTTCGGCGACCGTTATCTCTAAGGACAGAAAAAGCGCTCTGCTCCAGCGCCTGTACACAACGCCGCTGACTCCGGCGGACTTTATTCTCGGCTATGTATTGCCCATGATCCCGTTTTCCGTCGCACAGTGCGTTATCTGTTATATCGTCGCCTTTGCTCTCGGACTCCCAATAACAGTCAATGTACTTTTTGCGGTGCTGCTTGTCGTGCCCGTTGCCTTTCTTTTTATATCCATGGGACTGCTCTTCGGAAGCATCCTTACCGACAAACAGGTAGGAGGGATTTGCGGCGCTTTGCTGACTAACCTCACGGCTTGGATGTCCGGAATATGGTTCGACCTCGAACTGGTGGGCGATGCGTTCAAGAATATCTCCTACGCGCTTCCGTTCGTTCACGCGGTAGAAATGGAGCGCGCAGTAATAGCAGGCGATTACGGCGGGATTTTTCCTCACCTTTGGTGGGTACTCGGCTATGCCGTTGTTCTGTTCGTTCTGGCGGTGGTGCTGTTCCTGCGTCAGATGAAAAGGCAGTAGCCCGGAAAATGATGATTTTAACAGAATACACTTCGACCTCACGCCAATGCCCTGCGCCGCAATAGAGCAGGAGTAAATTTCTACTATAGAATTATAATTGACGCCGCCAAGTGGGAGGATTCCTTCTTGGCGGCGTTTTCTGTTGCCATATTTTCGGATTCGTGATAAAATGAATAAAGGTATAATCCGTATTGCAGACTGTAAAGAAGATCGTCTTTTATGAAAAGGAATGAGGTATGATCGATGTTGAAACTAAGACCATATAAAAGCTACGACGCACAGGCGATCGCAAAATGGGTACAAGATAAAGATGTGTTTTCGCTTTGGGGCGGAGAACGCTTTGGCGATTATCCCATCACAGCGGAAAACATTGACAAAAAGTATCGTGAAGATAACGGTGACTGCGCAGAGCCGGACAATTTTTATCCGTGGACGGCTTTTGATGATACCGGAGTCGTCGGTCATTTTATCATGAGATATATCAACGGAGATCATAAAGTAATCCGTTTCGGTTGGGTAATTGTTGACAGCTCTGTCAGAGGAAAAGGTTACGGAACCGAAATGCTTCGTTTAGGGCTGAAATACGCCTACGAAATCCTCGGTGCGAAAAAGGTAACAATAGGTGTTTTTGAAAGAAACACGCCTGCGTACAAATGTTATAAAAAGGTTGGCTTTGCGGATGTGGATGTGGTAAAAGACGAGCCTTGGGATATTATCGAAATGGAAATCAATTTCAGATCAGAAAATAAGTAACAAAACATTCTTGGAACGCTATTACAACGAATACGACGAGGAAGGTCGGCTTGCAAACAATGCTGCATGAGTATTGTTCATTCTTTCTCTTACAAAGAGCTTGAAGACGACACAACCGTTGATCGTATAATCATTATCACCGCTGACAAAAAGGCTTCCATATCGGTAGTTTTTATACAATTTTTTATAAAGAAGCTGCTGCAAAACTTTGAACAGGTCCAGTAAAAAAAGACAATAGAAAAAAGAGCCCTCTTATGGTAGAATGGAAACAGCTACCATAAGGGGGATTTTGTACGGCAAGAGAGTATAGACATATATTCTTTTCTGTGATAATCGGCAGACGCATAAGGGGTTAAACCTAAAAAACAGGCAATGGCTTACGCGTCTGCCTGCAAAAACGGACTGTGTAAATGAGAAATAAAATTCAAAAAGCCCGATAAAATCGGGCTTTTTGTGGGCATAGTATAGCTTATTGATTTTTTGAAAAAAGATTTTGCGGTAAGTTGCAAAAATCGCCGGTAAGATGCAGAACCGTACTATTTTTTATAGGTCAATCCCTTTAACTGCCATTCCGGTTTTTCTTTATTTCCTTTTTTAACACCGCTTTGAACTACCTGCCCGGTTGCGGTATCGACCCAGAAAAGCCCCGTCCAAGCCCAAGAGAACATGGTGAGTACCAGATTGATTTTAATGCAGGAATAGGTTTTGTCATCAATACTCACTTTCTCAGTACCGATCTTCTTGGCTGCGAATTCGCCGAGCGACATTGCGCCGCGGTTATCACCTGTGCCGATCGGATAGAACAGGATCTCGTCGAGTTTCGAGTTAGCAAAAGCAGGGAAGCACATATCCATCATTTGATACCATAAGCCGTCGCCGATTTGAAAGCTCTTGTCCTGCGGTTTGCCCTTAAAGCTGCCTGTCATCTTGATCACGCCGTTTTCCTTAACGGCATTGATTTCGGTATAGTCGGACGGACGGTTATATACCCATTTTATTGCCGAGAGGCTGCGGTCGACCGTAAATTCTTCCTCCGCCCATTTTTCACCGTTTTTATATGTGATTTGTGTGATAAGCTGTTCGCTCTCGTAACGGTCATAATGGATTACACGGCGCTGCTTTCCATCCGTGCTGACATACTCGGCACAAACCAAGCCCTCGGGGTAGGTATAGTCGGGGATATCAAAGGACTGAATGGGCTTCTGCGAATATACCACCTTGCCCTTGAGGAAAACTCTGTCGATAAACTTGATGTTGGAGATATTTTCGGCAGGATTTTTCTCCAGAAGAATTAAATCTGCCTCCATACCGAGCTTGACCTGACCTTTTCTGTCGTCGATCCCGAGATGCTCCGCACCGTTTTTGGTGGCAAGCACGATAGCCTGCATGGGCGTCAGTCCCGCTTCGACATAGTAAGCAAGTTCCTTATGCTCGACCTCGCCTGTCATTTGCTCGAACATATTATCAGTGCCCATGGCAATCGGGATACCGGCGTCATACAATACCTTGAGATTGTGAACGCTGTGCTCCATTCTCGTCGGGTCTTTCTCGTATTTCATGGCGTTGACTGTGGGAACAAACCGCGCGCCTGATTTCTTCCAAAGTGCGACGATCGGGTCATCGGGTTCAATATCTCTGTCAAGAATGCCGTGTTCTATGCCGTATATACCCGCTTCAAGCAGTTCCTTTACGTCGTCATAATAAAAAACATGAGCGGTAGAGTTCAGTCCGTTTTCCTTACCCTCGCGGATAATCCGCTTCATTAGCTCCTTGTCTATCTTTTGAATGGTTAGCTTATTATCAAAATACCAGTAGTCGCCGCCTTGATAGGTGAATTTCAGAAAATCCACGCCCGCTTCTTTGAGCTCTTTAATACCTGCGGAAACCTGCTCGGGAGTATTGACCTCTATCGCCATCTCAGACCTTGCCCATTCGCTGTTGGAGCCGAGAGTATTGGAAGGATGTCCGTTGGGAGCCGTAAAATTCGGACCTACGATCAATAACTCGGGCCCCCGGATCTCTCCCGATCTGATTTTATCACGGAGCTTATAAATAAAATGCTTCGGTGCGTCCAGATCCTTGATCGTCGTAATGCCGTAAGGCAGCACATTCTCATTGAAAATCTGCGGCATTTTTTCGTCCAGAAAAACGTCGCTTTCCTCTTCGTTATGACAGGAAAAGCCGCCCTGAATATGAATATGGCTGTCGATCAGACCCGGCATGAGTGTTTTTCCCGATCCGTCAATCATCTGCACGTTTTTCTTTTGGATGGGCTGCGCGGAGATTTTCGCAATCAAGCCGTTTTTGATATAGACGTTCTGATGCTCCTGCTCTGTTCCGTCACCGACGATGACGTGAACGTCATGGATTATATACTCGTCCTTTTTATTCTTTTTCGGACGGGTTAAGAATTTGATCAATAAAAAAACTATAATACCGGTTCCGAGAACCATTTGAATAAATCCGATAAGCGGAATACCGAATATACTTGGCATATCGTTTCGCTCCTTGATTATTTGTCGAAAATTTTTCCGAAGAAATCAGAAAATTTATTCTTAGGCGGTATCGCCATTCCCTGATCCTTGTCGCCTAAAATAATCAAGGTATCACCGGGTTTG
Source organism: Ruminococcus difficilis (assembly GCF_016680995.1). The sequence goes on from NZ_JAEQMG010000175.1 coordinate 6,631, forward strand.
ATGTCAAAAACATCTCTCGCTTCCTTTGGAAGAACAATCTGTCCTTTTGTGCCGACGGTAACCGTCCACGCGTACTTGCCATCAGGCTTAGCCACAATATCACTCCTTCTATAAAAGTATGTTTTGTTAAACTTAACATACTTATGATAACAAAAATACCTTTCTTTGTCAAGCACGTTTTTATACAAATGTTAAAAACAAGTTCAACGTGGTTCACGCCATTAATATGGATTATGACACCGTTTATCATTTAGCTCTACAGCCAAGCATAAGAAAAAAGATGAGCAGGCACAAAACCTGCTCACCAAATACATAACGGTAGAAATTGAATAAAAAATGAGTGTCCATAACATAAATCCGTTATGAACACTCATACCGGTGCAGGTAACATATGTCGGTGATGTCGGACACCGCGGCTTTCGCCTTGGATCCGTCACCTCCTGACATAACTCTTATCTGCTCTCTCCTTAAAAACAGTCCCCCGGACTGTTTTTACCTTCGGTTCTTCGCACAGATAATTGGGAGAGGAGGAACCGCCACATGAGGTCAAGTCTTATCAACCGAATATGACTACCGAATAAAGCGAGTAACGACGACGGCACAGTCGCCTTCAAGTCCTGTTACCTGCACTTTGCTTGTATAATATGGTGTAGGTAACATATGTCGGTGATGTCGGACACCTCGGCTTTCGCCTTGGGTTCGTCACCTCCTGACCAAAGCACATCTGCGCTCTCCTTAAAAACAGTCCCCCGGACTGTTTTTACCTTCGGTTCTTCGCGCAGCTCGAACCTCGGCACAGTCGCCTTCAAGTCCTGTTACCTGCACTTTGCTTGTATAAATAGATTAAGGGAGTACCAAATGGTACTCCCTTAATCTATGGTGCAGGTAACAGGACTTGAACCTGCATGAAATTGCTTTCATACGGACCTGAACCGTACGCGTCTGCCAATTCCGCCATACCTGCGTATTCTCTCATATTTTTACACGGCTGAGAGTGCCGAGGCGGAGCATATCGCTTCATCCACAAGCGTTATTATATCAAATGCCGCCGTGAATGTCAATACTTCGATCAAGAATTTTTCCGAGCTTTATGCAAGTGCCGTTCAACAGGCGAAATAACAGAATCCTTATGCCGCTTTGGGTACATCGGTTCAACCCGCAAAAAAAGAAACGGATGCCGAAGGAATCCCGCGAACAATCGCAAAACTCCTTCACGCATCCGAATCCGTGCCCCTGAACGGGTCGAGGGCAGTTTGGTTTATTCTATGCAAAATCCGGTTCCGATATGCCTCAGCTGTCGCTTTCGATCACGCTCAGCGGATCGATGGTGCGGTTGCCCGAGCGGATCTCGATGTGGACATGCGGCTCATCCTCGTTTTCACAGGGGATCTGCGCCACAGTGCCGATCGTATCACCCGTGCTGAGCTGCTGACCCTTCTCCACTGTCAGCTGTGAGTCAAGCCCGCAGTAATAGACATAGCAGTCGCCACAGTCCACTTCGATGATCACTCCGTATAATTCTGATACAGAAATATCGCTGACGGTACCGTCGCACATGGCATAGACATTCTCGTCCTCATCCGCGGCAAAATCGCACCCGACATGCGCTCGGTAATCGCGCAGGGTCTTGCTGTAGACCGCGTCCTCGCTGTAGGGCTTGGTGACCTGCCCGCTCTTAACGGGGTAGATCAGGCTGTTTTCAACGTTCAGCACCGCCTGCAGCTGATCCGATCCCATATTCTGGTTGGCGGACTTTGCCTCGGTGGGTTTGGTTTCACTGATGACCAGCTTACGCGCGGGTTCGGTCATCTCTTCTGTCGGTTCTTCTGTCGGCGGCTCAGTCACCGTCTCGGTCGCCTCCACCGTCACGCCGGTCATCTCCTGCCCCACCGCCGCGTTCTCGGTCGAAAGAGATGAAAAATAGGTGTTGTCACTCGGATCGGTAGTATCGCTCAGGGTGGAATACGCCGTCCATACGGCAAATCCCACCGCCATCATGCAGATGGAGAGCGCGATGTAAAAGCTCACGCGCTCCGTCGGTCTTTTCGCTTTTGCGTGTCTGTAATTCTTCATAAAAAACGCCTCCGCCCATAGTATGAGCGGAAGCGTATCGGTTTATTCAGTTGAATTGATAACATCGGTTGAGATTGTGAGGTGCTGTCCAAATCTTTGATTTGGTATACAGCACCCATGCAAGGCTCTCCCAAGAAGTGGAGCGATAACGCGAACACTGATTGGTTGAGAGCTACTGCAAAACCTACATTCACCCTCGCAATGACAAGCAATCCTGTTTTATCTGACGACCGCGAACACCATGGCCGCGACATAGATCAGGATCATCACGACGCCCATAGGACGGTTGATCTTGTTCTTCAGCGAGAAGATAAAGACCAGGATCGACGCGGCGATCAGGATCGAGAAGTCGACCATCGACGCGAAGTTGACCTTGATAGGGTTGATCGTTCCGGACACGCCGAGGATCAGCAGGACATTGAAGATATTGGAGCCGACGACATTGCCGACCGCCAGACCGTTTTCGCCCTTGCGCGAGGCGACCACCGAGGTCACCAGCTCAGGCAGCGAGGTGCCCAGCGCGACGACCGTCAGACCGATCAGCGTCTCTGACATGCCGAATGCCGCGGCGATAAACTTAGCGGATTTGACGACAAAATGTCCGCCCGCGATGATCAGACCGATACCGATCAGCACAAAGAGCACACTTTTGAGGGGCGACATCTGCTTGACCGCTTCACCCTCGGTTTTGTTTTTGATCGCCGAACGGATCAGGAAGATCAAATAACCGACAAAGATGACCAGCAGGCTGATGCCCATCCAGCACTCTAATGTCGATACATCGTCGTTCATCTTGACCGTCGCAAAGTCGGTCGTCTGCAGCACGCCGATCCCCAACGCGACGAACAGCGCGATGGTGATGATGATCGAGAACGGAAAATCACGTTTTTTGATGACCTTATCGATCGGAAGCGGCTTGATCAAGGCGCATACGCCCAGCACCATCAAAAGGTTGAACAGGTTAGAGCCGACCACGTTGCTCACGGCGATCTCATTTGAGCCGTTGATCGCTGCCGCGGTACTGACCGCCAACTCCGGCGCGCTGGTACCCATCGCCACGATCGTCAGACCGATGATGACCGACGGAACTTTAAAAATTGCGGCAAGAGACGAGCTGCCGTCCACAAACAGATCTGCGCCCTTGATCAGCGCGACAAATCCCGCGAGCAGCAGCGCGATCTGCAACACCATTTGCATATTGATACCCTCTTTATGATATTATTCGTATTCAATGTCGAAATATGCCAAATGAATCCTAATCAATTATAATATCGACAATAATCTTTGTCAATCTCAAATACAAGATCAAATCCTCTATGTTCGATTCCAATAGTCTCTCACGTTATTTTAATATGGTGGAGACTATTTCAGCTTCTTCTATCGGGAAACAACTGCCCCGCATTCGGAGCGTCAACGCCTGTCATAAGTCGCACCTACGCTCTCCCTCAAAACAGTCCTCAGGACTGTTTTGACCTTCGAGATGCGCTTACGCTTATCTCTCGGCACGGTCGCCTTCGATTCCGATACTCTCCACTGTTCTAATGAAAAAAGGAGTCCGAAATGGACTCCTTTTATTTCAAATGGTGGAGACTATTGGAATCGAACCAATGACCCCCTGCACGTCAAGCAGGTACTCTAACCAGCTGAGCTAAGCCTCCGTATTTGATTCAGCTCTATTACTTTACCACACTTTATTGAAAAAATCAAGTGTTTTTTTAGAGTGGAGTAATTATTCTTAATTAGAATTATTCGAAACCCCCGCCTCAGATGAGGCGGGGGTGATAGATTCTTTAGCAGTGCTCAGCTTGAACAGAATTATTCAGCGGTTACAGTCCACAGACTCTTCTGTGCGTTGGCATGCTGAGAGATCGCCTTTGCGTCAGCCGAATTGATTCTGTTCTTGGGAGCGGCAGTATCGGCACAAGCAAACTGATAGGGGTCGATCTCCTTGAGATCGATCTGACCGTTCGAGTGCTGAGAAGTTCTCTTCGCGTCAGCGGAATTGACTCTGCCGTTGCTGTCGGCGTCA
>NZ_JAEQMG010000176.1 GCF_016680995.1 Ruminococcus difficilis
CCCCCCCCCCCCCCCCCCCCCCCCCCCCCCCCCCCCCCCCCCCCCCCCCCCCCCCCCCCCCCCCCCCCCCCCCCCCCTCTTTTCCGCCTGCCTTTGAACTGCTGTACGGGCTGCTTGTATGTATTGGAGTTTCCTCGGTAAAGAACAGGTCCGGTCTGTCGAGCGGCAGATCACCGTATACCTCATCGGTTGAAACCTGATGATATCTCTGTATGCCGTACTTTCTGCAAGCATCCATAAGAACCTCGGTTCCGATGATATTGGTCTGAAGGAAGATCTCCGGATTCTCTATGGAGCGGTCAACATGGCTTTCCGCAGCAAAATTAACAACAATATCAGGATGTTCTTCCTCAAAAAGCTTTTCGACCGCTGCTCTGTCACAGATATCCGCCTTCACAAATCTGAAAGACGGGTTATCCATTACTGATTTCAGCGTTGAAAGATTTCCTGCATAAGTCAGCTTATCAAGACAGATGATTCTGTAATCAGGATGCTCGTTCAGCATATGAAACACAAAGTTTGAACCGATAAATCCTGCTCCGCCTGTAACAATAATTGTCATAACTAATTCCTCGCTCATGCTAAATTATTCATAATGTCTGTATGAATGACATCAAGGTTTTTTATCTATTACATCTTTTCGATACTTCCCATACCGGTTCTTTTCAGCTCCCGGCATACAGCAAGTACATCACAGATTACTGAAAGTATCTGTTCAAATCCTCACAAATCTTCTTTTCAGCCTTTTCTGCCTCGTCCATGCTTCCGGCAGACACAGAGAGATATGTTTTCAGCTTCGGCTCCGTGCCCGAGGGTCTGACAACAACGGAACAGTTATCCTCAAGTAAAAATTTGAGCACATCTGATTTCGGCAAACCGTCAAGGCCTGGTGCGTAGTCTAATACCTTAACAACCTTTTAGATCGGAAGAGCGTCGT
>NZ_JAEQMG010000177.1 GCF_016680995.1 Ruminococcus difficilis
TATGCTGCGCGCATCTTTTGAGAGAACTGAACGGGATAATAGAGAATCATCCGGAGCAAGTTTGGGCAGGCAAGTTCAAAAAGCTGCTTTTGCGAATGAAAAAAGCAAAAGATAAGGCGGTAGCAGCGGGAAAAGAAGCGCTCAGCATGTTCACGATTCAAAATTATAAGCGTGAATATAACAACATCATAAAAGACGCTTATGGTGAGAATCCCGAACCTGTTAAGCCCAAGAAAAAGCGCGGCAGAGTGAAACGCGGTAAAATTCTCGCGCTCATCGATAGGCTTCAAAAATACAAGGGAGCAGTCTGCCTGTTTTTAGAAAAACTCGGTGTTCCGTTCGACAACAATCAAGCTGAGCGCGACATCAGAAACATCAAAACCAAGACCAAGGTCTGCGGTTGTTTCAGAAGCAGAACCGGCGCAGAGGAATATTTGGGCTTAATGTCATTCATCAGCACCGCCCGCAAAAACGGACTCGATTCCTATCATGCGGTTAAGATGGCTTTGTCATGTCAAACCGATCAGATCTTTGTGGGGTGGCTCTGAATAGTTACTAAATAATTACCTTTTTCATTACAATTCCCTCGTTCAAAAATAAAAAGTCTACAGGTAACCCATGCGGCAGTTTTTCGGTCAAAGCCGCACTTTGGTCGAATTACGGAGACTTAAACTCCATGCTTCTAAAACCCAAATCGTAGGATTCAAACCCGTTCACCTTCACACAGATTTGGCGTTTTGGTGAAAATAAAAGCAGAAACCGATAAAGTTCAAGACCGTTTCCCTTTTATTTCAAAAAGCAGTAACACTTGCCTTAAGTTACCCACTATGTATTGACAAAATAAGAAGTTCTTCCTACCAATTACAAACAACTTAATACTGCGCTAAGCAGAGCGGATTTCAGACCCGCGTATCTGCCACAGACGCGAACAGATTCGGGGGCGCGTAGTAATTTATGCGACGGCGAAATGCTTTATGTAAAGCTTCATTTCAGAGCATCTCGGATCCACTTTCATGGTATAAGGAGCAGACCTCTTGGAAACGAAATGGATAATCTTCTCTACAGACACCTCAACTACGGGAACTTGTTATGCGATGGGTTTGCTCTCTGCAGCGTCCAAAGAAACACCCTTTTCGCTGAACAGTTTATTAATAAAAATGTTCCTTAACCCTATTGATACTTTTACATTTTAAGCAAACCCAACAACCTGATTCCGAATTAAAATTCTTTTGCTCATTAAGATGATCACCACAAACGGCACAATACCATTCTCTTTTTGCGCGGATTTGAGTTCCACAATAATTACACCAATATGGTTTGTCAATTAACCTAACACCACAATTACGGCAAAAACTTGGAAAAACATTCTTATCAACATTTGACTGATTTGTATTATTGGTGTTTGAAGAGTATTTAACTGTGTTTTTATTTGTATTTGAGCTCTCCGATCTATCGCACTCAAAATCGTCGTCAAAACTTTCTAATTTTTCTATAAGCTGTTTACTTAGATAATCTGCAAATGCAGTTGGTAAATTTGAATCCTCGTTTTCGTTCTCTAACCAGTATCTTCCTGTTATATGCCCATAATCATTAAAATCAATAACAGCATTATAACTCGAAAGACCGCTTTGTGAATAATATTCAAGATAAATAACAGCTCCGTCTATTCTGGTAACCTTCAAACGTCTAAAGCGTTTTGAAGATCTTTTTACTATTCTTGAAAAAGCATTCTCACTAATACCATCCACAAAATGGCAAGGGGTATTTTTCCTTCTTTCTTCTTCGGCTTGTTCTTGTAATCTGCGTTGTTTATTTCTTTTTGTAGCTTTAATCATTGCACCAATTCCAACAGCAGTTGCTCCGCCTATAAAAGTTTTAACAAAAAAGGAAGCTAAGCCCACTACATTCCCTCCTTGATGCTAACCAATAGATATTGCCGATGTGTTATTATTTGATTATATCAGTCAATACTTTTATCCTAAATTCTCCTCGAAGTTTTCAACCTGCTCCATTACTTTACGGAAAACTTCTGGGCTATATTGTGGAGGATAACCGTTTTTCACAAGACAGATTTTAATATCAAATTTGAGCTGATCACGGACGATTTGATTATTGAGCCAGTCTGCAAATGATGACTTAGTATCAATGATCTCTTTTATCTTTTTGGCGAGATTCTTGCATTTCTCATTTACAATAACGCCGTTTATGTTTTTATCTTCTCCGTATTCAAAATTATAGCTATCACGTAAAGCCATCAAAATATCATAGAATGCCTTTTCCTCAAAAGTAAGTCCAACATTACGGAAGCTGTCTCGGTCAGTTTTCATATCTTTGAGAATCTGCAAAGCCTGTTCGGTTGCTTCCCTGATAATCTCCTCCGATGCTTCTTCCTGCGCTTCTCCTGCCTCATCTGCGGTGAGATGCTTTCGGCGTTCGTGATATTGCTCAATGGTTTTCTCCAACATTTCTTGGAATTTCTTTGCTGCCATTTGATTCGTTTTGCCGTATTCCGTGATTTGTTTACGAAGCATCTTAATTAGCAGTTCAAGCTTGGACGCAGGCATTTTTACGTTTGCAAGAGATTCATAGTATTCCGGGCTGAAAATATCTTCCTGATCGCCTTCTTCAAGGACACTTTCAACTTTATTATACTTCAATGCTTCCTCAACCATCTTTGATACGCGCCGATTCATCGTTTCTGTATCAAGTTCGGTTGTACCGCCCATCTTCCTAACAAATCCGGCAATAGCCATAAAGCACTGTGCTAACGCAGATTCTTCATCACTCAATTCACCGGACGGCTGACAAATATCATAAGCAGAGCGCATACGTCTGACAGTTTTTAAGAAGTATGTTTTGAAGGATACTTTTTTAACTTCTTTTCCGCCTTTAGCTTCTGTGTTTAGCTTTTGCGTTGAAATAAAAACGTACTCGGCAGCTTTTGCCAATAATCTGTATCGTTCCGCAGGATCACCTTTTGGATCTAAAAACGGGCTTAAATCATACCCGATAAACAGGTCTTCAAGAATCGACATCTCTTCTCTGAAAATCTCAGTAGCCTGTTTAATGTCGTCCACAGAAGGCGCAACAGAATGATTGCCGCCGTACATCTTAACGGCTTCACGCATATTGTCACGAATGCCGATATAGTCAATAATAATACCAAAGTCTTTACCGGGATACTTGCGATTAACGCGGCTGATGGTTTGAATCAAAAGATGCTTTTGCAAGGGCTTGTCATTGTACATATATGTAAGCGACGGAACATCAAAACCCGTAATCCACATATCAACAACGATAACAATACGGAAGTTAGATTTGTCCTGCTTAAAGGCAGCGTCTAATTTCTCAGAACGTTTAGCGTTCTTTACACCGCCCAAATAATCATACATTTCTTGTTCGTCGTTCTTGCCGACGCTGGCAACCATTGCCATACAAGGCATCTCTTTCAATTCACGAAGTTCTTCTGCGGTTGCCGTGACTCCGTCGGGCGTCTTTTTCTCAATAAACCATTCGGGATATTTGTCTTGGAATATTTTCAGCAATTTATATGCAATCGGTCTGCTGGAGCAAACTACCATTGCTTTTTGAACCCTGTCGGGATCATTCGCACAGGCTGCAACATAGTGGTCGTGAATATCCACCGCAAGGCGTTCCAAGCGTTCCGGCTCATCAAGGATTTTTTCCATAGAGGACATTGCTTTTTTACTTGCTTCAATATCCTCTTTTGTTGCGCCTGAATCAGCGCATTTTTTATAGTATTCCTCAATCAGCTTTACTTGTTTTTCGTCCAAAAGCACCTTTGCAATACGAGGATGGTATTTAATGGATACAGTCAATCCGTCGGCGACAGCCTGATCCATTGTGTAACGGTCAATTTCATCACCGAAGGTTTGATAGGTTTCTGCAATCGGCGTACCTGTAAAGCCGACAAAGGTAGCGCACGGGAAGGCTTCACGCAATACTTTTGCATACGGCTTTGATACCATTGCCTTCATATTGTCGTCGGCATCCTTGCTGAACTGAATCTTCTTAGAATGTTCGAGCTGGGTTCTGTGTGCTTCGTCAGAGAAACAAATAATATTGTTACGGTCATTGATTAACCCGATTTTGTCATCTTCTCTGTCACAGAATTTTTGAATTGTACAGATATAGAAACCTCCGCTCTGACGAGCGCCAAGCTCTTGCCTTAAATCTTTTCGGGTAGAGACGACCTTGACTTCGCCGAGGTTCAGGAACTCTTCACTCTTGGTAAAAAGCTTTGCTCCTTGTTTTTGCAGCTCCTCACGGTCAACGATCATAACAATGGTAGGAGAACCGATTTCGGGTACATCCGTGCAGCGCAATGCTAACTGACGTGACAAAAACGCCATTGTATAGGTCTTGCCGCAACCGGTTGCGCCGAAATATGTACCGCCTTTTCCGCTTTTCTCTTTAACTGATTTTATAATGCTCTGCTTTAATAAGCGTGCGGCGAAAAACTGCGGATAACGGCATACGATCTCACGCTCATCACTGTCGTACTTGCTGTCTTGAAAATAGATATAATCACGGAATATTTCAAGGAATCTTTCAGGGCTGTAAACACCCTTAATCATAGACTGCACTTCGTCAAAAGGCAGTGAAGAAACCTTATCGCCGTCATTCACACGACGCCAGGCATAAAAGTGCTCATACGGCGTGCGTACAGTGCCGAGTCGGGTGTTCACTCCATCCGAAATACAGGCTAATGGGCAAAAGTGCAGCAAATGCGGAATATCACGCCAATAGCGATAATAAATCTGCTCCCACGCGTCATAGATTTTTGCGTGAGCGTCCGCAGGATTCTTTAATTCAATAATGCACAAGGGTATTCCGTTTACATATAGGAGCAAATCGGGACGGCGGTTTTGCACTTGTCCGTTGTTGGTGTATTCCACAACAAACTGATTAA
>NZ_JAEQMG010000178.1 GCF_016680995.1 Ruminococcus difficilis
GCGGCAGGAGCTCATCGCGGACGAAGTTCGCCTGCTCCACGATATCGTCGATATGCGCCAGATGCTCTGCCAAACGCTCGAGTATACCCGCGTTGGCACTCATCTCGTCACAGGCGGCGGAGAGCTTCTCGATGTTAGCCGTCTCATAAGCACAGCCGATCTCGGGCGAGATCGCCTTCTTCATAGAAACGTTCTTCAAGAGCTTCATCAGATAGGTCTCGATCGCGGGGATGATCTGCTTACCGGTCATATCCACCATCGTAAGCGCTTCGATATTGACCTGCTTGACGTAGTTTTCGAGCATGATCTCCATGCGGCTCTCAAGCTCAGCGACGGTAAATACCTTGTGAGCGGTCAGCATCGCGATATTCTTTTCGTCCAGCAGATGCGGCATTGCGTCGGCGGTCGTTTTGAGATTGGATAAGCCGCGCTTCTCGGCTTCTTCGATCCATGCGTCATCGTAGCCGTTGCCGTTGAAAATGATGCGCTTATGCTCTTTGATCGTCTTGCGGATCAGGTCGTGAACGTCATTTTCAAAGTCCTCGGAGCTCTCCAGCACATCCGCAAACTGCTTCAAGACTTCCGCGACAGCGGAGTTGAGCATCATATTGCAGCAGGCGATGGAGTTGGAGGAGCCGAGCATACGGAACTCGAACTTGTTGCCGGTGAACGCGAAGGGAGAGGTGCGGTTGCGGTCGGTGGTGTCGCGTCTGAAACGCGGCAGAACATCAACGCCGAGCTTCATATATTTCTTCTTCGTGCCCTCATACTCGGTATCGTTCTCGATCGCGTCCAGAACGGCGGTCAGCTCGTCGCCGAGGAAGATAGAGATGACGGCGGGCGGCGCTTCGTTCGCGCCCAAACGGTGATCGTTGCCCGCGGTCGCGACGGACAGCCTCAGCAGATCCTGATACTCGTCTACCGCCTTGATGACCGCTACGAGGAATAGCAGGAACTGGACATTCTCAAACGGCGTCTCACCGGGAGTGAGCAGGTTGACTCCTGTATCCGTACCAATCGACCAGTTGTTGTGCTTGCCCGAACCGTTCACTCCCTTGAAGGGCTTTTCGTGCAGCAGACATACCAGACCGTGGCGCTCCGCGACCTTCTGCATGATCTCCATAGTCAGCTGGTTGTGGTCTGTCGCGACGTTAGTCGTTGTGTAGATGGGCGCCAGCTCATGCTGTGCGGGAGCTACCTCATTATGCTGGGTTTTCGCGAGGATCCCGAGCTTCCACAGCTCGTCGTTGAGATCCTCCATATACGCGAGGACGCGCGGCTTGATGGTGCCGAAGTAGTGATCGTCGAGTTCCTGACCCTTGGGAGGACGCGCGCCGAAGAGGGTACGTCCCGTATAGATCAGATCCTTGCGCTTTGCGTACAGCTCCTTGGGAACAAGGAAGTATTCCTGCTCGGGTCCGACAGAGGTAACGACGCGCTTGACATCCTCATTGCCGAAGAGCTTTAAGACGCGCAACGCCTGGATATTCAGCGCCTGCATGGAGCGCAACAGCGGGGTCTTTTTATCCAGCGCGTCGGCGCTGTAGGATGCGAACGCGGTGGGGATACAAAGGGTCTTGCCCTTGATGAAAGCGTAGGAGGTGGGGTCCCACGCGGTATAGCCTCTTGCCTCAAAGGTCGCGCGCAGACCGCCCGAGGGGAACGAGGACGCGTCGGGCTCGCCCTTGATCAGCTCCTTGCCGGAGAATTCCATGATCACTCTGCCGTCGGGGGAGA
>NZ_JAEQMG010000179.1 GCF_016680995.1 Ruminococcus difficilis
TTCCGATCTCCTCAGCATAACCCATGGCTCCGTTGTTTCGTTCCTTAGCTGTACGGGTGATTTCTTTGATGGATACACACCCTAATTTTGACTGAAACAGAGCGTCCTTCAGTTTATCCTGATATGCGACGACCATCATAGCGATACCTTTTAATATGCCGGCAGCCAGAGAACTCGCTTCGCCTTCCCACGTACCGACACAGAGCTTCAATGTCCGGTCAAGAACATGAAAACCGTAGTTCTCATAGATAAACTGCAAGGTGCTTATAGCGCAGATAACACAGTATCCTTTTGTAGGTCCGATTTTCAGATTGTAGGATTCAACAAGCTCCTTTATCGTCAGCTGCTCATTGTTCTGCGCCTCAATGTTCGCCTTGAAAATATCATAAGGCGTCAACTGACGAACAAACCGCTGTTGATTTGCGAAGGTGTCTGCTTCTTCGAGATAATCCATATCATCATAGATCATACACCACACAGGCGTGTCCCGCGACCCTGAAACAGCCGCGACCGTTTCTATTGTATGCTGACCGTTGAACACATAGTTGATCCCGTTCCTGCGGCTTACCTTTACCGGATTGACCTGCCGGATATCGAAATTCTTCACGGTTTTTGTCACGTGCTGCTGTGACAAAAGGCGCTGATAGTCTTGGTTTGATACCAATGCCTTGATCGGGATAAGTTCAAACCTGACATCAGGAACAAACGGATTCTTTTCTTAACCACAGACTCTTATGGGAGTATGTCAAACCCTGTAACAAGCCGTTCGATTATAATCCGAGAGGCAGAGTCGATTATAACTCAAAGGGCACGGCGATCATCTATATGAATCCGCATATTGAAGATACATATATAAGCGAAATCAAGGCTGAATTTGAAATCGAGTCTGATCCGGTGATCCGATATGATCACAGCGAGCATTATAAATGCTATCTTGATAAATAAAGGTTGTATCCCTATCCTAAAGCGAGCAGGAGGATCAAGTAATAAATGAGCGTACAAATCGGACCTTTCTTCTACATAAAGAATAAGCTTATCCACAACACCTGCTCCCTCGAAAAAGGGCGCCGGCAAGCGGATAAGCTTGACAATTCTTACAGTCACGAACAGCTATGGGATGATCATATCCGGTTCGGCGAATACATCGACTATCCCCGCGGGCGTGTCGTATGGGATATTACCAATAACCGCGCGATTATCTATATTGACAGGTGCATAAACAAACCGGAAATAATATCAAAAATAAAAGTAACATTTGAATTGCAGAATTATACAGTTGCGTATGATGACCACTACCGCTGCCGGAACTGCGTTGAATAGATATTAAAAAAATATAAAATGGATTCAAGAAAGGAAATACAATATATTTTTGGGGGCTGATCCACTATAAATCTATCGACCGCATATACCTTCAAATCGACCGCATAAGCTCTTAAATCGACCGCATATACCCAAAAATGAAAACGCCCTGTTCGCCAAGGAAGTCAAATCCTCGGCAAACAGGGCTGTTTTGTGTTTGTTTTGTATGAGGGTTAATCCGGCAACCCTCAAAAATCCGCATAAACACTAAGGTGAGCAACTTTAATACATTGTATCAAAATTGCTCACCTAAGATGGCCCGCCCGAAGGGATTTGAACCCCCGATCTCCGGAATCGGAATCCGTTGCGTTATCCAGCTGCGCCACGGGCGGATATTGCGCGGATTTACCGCGCTTAAATTATTATACACTATTTTGAAAACTTAGTCAATCATTCAGACAATTCTTCCCAGATTTCGTAAAGACTTTCCTGCTGTGCCTGCAGCTCCTCGAGCTTGTTTGTCAGCTCAATCAGCTTTTCATAATCAGAGGTGACGCTTTCGTCGCCGAGATGAGTCTGGATTTCCTTCATCTGAGCGTCAAGGCTTTCGATTTCCTCCTCGGTCTTGCGCAGCTTTGTGCGGCGTTTGCGTTCCTCGCTTTGACGCTGCTTGTTGAGAAAATATTCATTCTGGGGCTTTTCCTTTTTCTCGGCGGCCTTCTCCTGAGCTTCGCTTTCCTTTGCAGCCTTTATGCGCTCGAGGCAGTAGTCGTAGTTGCCGAGGTATTCCTTCATTCCGTCCTGTGTAAGAACGAGAACCCTGTCGGCGAGCTTGTTAATGAAATATCGGTCGTGGCTGATTATGAGCAGAGTGCCGCTGTATTCGGCGAGCGTTTTTTCAAGCTCCTCGCGTGAGGCGGCGTCAAGGTGGTTTGTCGGCTCGTCGAGCAGGAGAAAGTTGCTGCCCTGAAGCATCAGCTTGAGCAGAGAAATCCTCGCTCTTTCGCCGCCGCTCATCTTTGACAGCGGCTTGAACACCTCGTCGCCCTTGAACAGGAAAGATGCAAGCGCAGAGCGCACCTCGGTCTGCGTCATATTCGGGAACCTGTCCCACACCTCGTCAATTGCGGTTTTGCTCAGGTCGAGATTTTGCTGCAGCTGGTCAAAGTATCCTGTCATCACATTCGCGCCGAGGTCAAATTCACCTCTGTCCTGCGGCATTCTTCCGTTGAGAATGCGGAAAAGCGTGGTCTTGCCGCAGCCGTTTGCGCCGAGAATAAATACTCTTTCGCCCTTGCGGATATGTATGTTCACATCTCTGAACAGCTGCTTCTCGCCGAAGGATTTAGCGAGATTGCGGCATATAAGCACATCGTTTCCGCTCTCGAACTTCGGCTCAAAGCGCATACGCATTGTTTCCAACTCGCTTTCGGGTGTGACGAGCTGCGCCTTGATGCGGTCGGCTTCCTTCTGACGGGAGGCGGCGGTGATGAAGTTCCTCTCACGTCCCCAGCGGCGCTGTTGCTCAACAATGCCCTCGATACGCCTGATTTCCTTCATGTCGTTTTCGTATTTATTTTTCAGAGCCTCGTTGAAGGCTTCTTTTTTGCGGATAAATTCCGTGTACGCGCCCTTGTAGCACATGATTTTTCCGTGCTCAAGCTCGATCGTCTTGTTCGTGACGTTGTCGAGGAAGTAACGGTCGTGGCTGATAATAATCATCGAGCCCTTGAAATCTCTCAGGAAGTCCTCGAGCCAGCCGACAGCCTTGATGTCGAGGTGGTTGGTCGGCTCGTCGAGGAGAAGCAGGTTGCTGCGCGAGAGCAGGAGCTTTGCGAGGCTTAGCTTTGAGCGCTGACCGCCGCTGAGGTTGCCGACGGGCATAGTGAAGTCGTCCTCAGAGAAGCCCAGCCCGAGAAGCGCCGAGCGCGTGCGGCTCTTGTAGGTAAGACCTCCCTGAGCTTCATATTCCTCAATCAGCCTTGTCTGACGTTCCACGAGCGCGTCGAGGTTGCCTTCACCGGCGTCGATCGACGCTGTTACGGCGGCGATTTCGTCCTCGGTTTCGCTCAGATAGTCAAAAACAGACAGCAGCTCGTGAAAGATATCCATTCGCGGGTTGTTGCAGGCGTGCTGCTCCATGTAACCGACGCGCACGCTTTTTTCAAAGGCGATAACGCCTTCGTTCGGATCGATTTCTCCGTTTAGGGCGCGGAAGAGAGTGGTTTTTCCGACGCCGTTAGCCCCGATAAAGCCCACCTTGTCGTGAGTCTCCACATCAAAGGACACGTCGGAAAACAGCGTTCGCTCTACAAAGCTGACGCTGAGATTTCGCACCGATAATGCGGGCATATAATCACTCCCTTATTTGCATACTATTTTTATATTGTAGCCTAAAATCCCGAAAAGAGCAAGACAAAATTAAAAATATGCCAGAGATTAACGAGAGAATAGGCAATAATGCCGATAATTATCAGCACGTTTGCGAATTTATTCTCCGCTTCACCCGTCAGCTTAAAGAGCACTCCGCATAGGACTATCAGCGCCAGCGGAATCACGCCTTTAATCAGCAGGGTAGACCCGAATCCGCTGAGTACGGGCTGCATAATCGGGTTAGCCTCGGTAAATCTTCCGCTTCCGATAAGCGCCTCCGTGCATATCCAGTCGATCAGATTGAGCAGATACAGAAGTCCGAGTTTTGTGTAAAACGAAACTCCGCTTTTTTGCCGTGCCGCGGTCTTATCTGTCATAGTAATCACTCCTTGGGTTTATCATTCGCTCCGTTTGGTTTTTTATTCGCAGAACAGAATATTTGAATATTGAAAATGGATATGAATTATGATATAAATATACTATAAAACAGTAGGAGTTATCATTATGTCGCTTGTGGAGTTCAGAGACGTTTATAAACGCTACCAAATGGGAGAAATCACGATCAACGCCGTCGACGGCATATCATTTTCGGTTGAGGAAGGCGAATTTGCCGTTGTCGTAGGCGCGTCGGGCGCGGGAAAAACCACTGTGCTCAATATCCTCGGCGGAATGGACAGCTGCACCGAGGGCGAAATCATCGTCGGCGGCCGAAACGTCAGCCGTCTCAGCGACAGACAGCTTATTGAGTACCGCCGCTACGACATCGGATTTGTATTCCAGTTCTACAACCTTGTCCACAACCTGACTGCAAAGGAGAATGTCGAGCTTGCAGCCCAGATTTGCCGCGACCCGATGGACAGCGAAAAGGCGCTCGAGAGCGTCGGTCTGCTCGAACGAAAGGACAATTTCCCGGCGCAGCTCTCGGGCGGCGAACAGCAGCGAGTCAGTATCGCACGCGCGCTCGCAAAGAATCCCAAGCTGCTGCTCTGTGACGAGCCTACAGGCGCGCTCGATTACAACACGGGCAGACAGATTCTCGCGCTGCTGCAGGATACCTGCCACAGGCAGAAGATGACCGTCATGCTGATTACCCACAACAACGCGATAACTCCGATGGCTGACCATGTAATAGAGATGAAAAGCGGCAAAATCGTCCGCGATGTATATAATGAAAACCCGAAATCCATAGACGAGATCGAATGGTAATACATTAAAAATATTCCGGAAAGGAGGCGGCAGTATGACACGGGCGTTGATCAGGAACACATTCAGAGAGATAATCGGCACAAAGGCGCGTTTTTTCTCGATTATGGCGATCATAGCGCTCGGCGTCGGCTTTTTCACGGGCATCAAGGCGACAAGCCCTTCTATGTACAATCTCGCCGAGAATTATTATCGTGAAAAGAGCCTGATGGATTTCCGCCTTGTTTCCACAACCGGCTTTACCGAGGACGATGTGAAGGCTGTTTCCGCGGTCGAAGGCGTTCAGAGCGTAATGCCGTCATACTTCTTTGACCTTATGACCGCCGCTGACGAGGGCGGCGATTTGGTTCGCCTGATAGCCGTGCCCGAAGATTATCTCAAAAACCCGTCGCTCAACGATATTGTAATCAACGAGGGCAGAGAAATCAAAAGGAGCGGCGAGATCATCACCGAGAGCGTTGCGTTTGCTAACGCGAAGCATCAGCTCGGCGGCAAAGTCCGTTTCGCGCCGATGGCAGGCGACAGCAAGGTCACTGATATGCTGAACAACACCGAGTATACCATTGTCGGTAAGGCTGAGTCGCCGCTGTATATATCCTATCAGCGCGGCATCTCCCAGATCGGCAACGGCAAGATCGACGAGTATATGTACGTGTCCGCCGAGGATTTCAAGATCGACCGATATACAGAGCTGTATGTCAAGGCTGACTACTCCGACGGCGTTTCCGCGTTTTCAGATGAATATATTGAAAAGACCGACGAGCTTCAGGAGAAGCTTGAGCAGGCGGCGTCCGAGCGCGAGGAGGCGTTTCAGGTCGAGGTCATCGATAAGGCAAAGTCAGACCTGGCCGACGCGAAGGAGAAGTACAACTCAGAGAAGAGCGACGCCGACAAAAAGCTCAGCGACGCTGAAAAGCAGATTCGTGAAGGTGAAGCGGAGTACGACGAAAAGATAGCCGACGCAGAGCGGCAGCTTAAGGACGCTCAGGAAAAAATCGCGGACGGCGAAAATGAGCTTGCCGCGGGAGAATACGCTTATTACACCAAAATCAGCGCCGCGGATAAGCAGCTGGACGAAAAACGCGCAGAGCTCAGTGACGCGGAGAATAAGTATAAATCCTCGCTTGCAGAGGCGCAGGAGAAAATTGCTTCCGCTCAGGCTCAGATAGACAGCGGCAGAGCACAGCTCGAGGCAGGACAGGCAGAGCTTGAGAGCAAGGCGGAGCTGTTCGCGTTTTTGGAGAAGGCACAGCAGGCAGTTGAAACGGTAAACGAGGCGATAAGCAGACTGCAGGAACTGGGACTTCACGAAAAACTTACCGGGATTATCGACGGCACAAAAACCATAATCGACGATCTTACAAAAGAGAAAAAGCTCACACCAGAAGAAGCGCAAAAGCTGCGCGACGCTCTCGACAAGGCGCAGGAAATTATCGACGGCGCACAGACGCTGACCGATCAGGTTCAGGCGATACTTGAGAAGGCGGACGAAGTGCTCTCGGGTCTGAATGAGGAATACCGCAATGCCGAAGCGCTGCTCGAGCAGATGAAGCAGAAGCTCGACGACGCTCAGGCGGAGCTCGACAAGCAGGCGGCTGAGGGTCAGGCACAGCTTGACGCGGCAAAGGCTCAGATAGACAGCGGCAAGGCACAGCTCAGCGCAGCATCGGCGGAGCTTGAAAGCCAGCGAGCGAGCGGACTTGCGAAGCTCCAAAACGCGCGCTATTCATTGCAGCTTGCAAAGACTGAGTACGCAAACGGCGTATCTGAGTTTGAAGCCGAAAAGCAAAGCGGCCGCGAGAAGCTCGACGACGCGAAGGCAGAGTATAATAAGAACAAAAGCGAAGCGGATAAGAAGTTCGCCGATGCAAAGAAGCAGATAGACGAAGCGCAGGAGAAGGTCGACAGCCTCAGTCCGTCGCAGTGGTATGTATTTAACCGTGACGATAACCCCGGATATTCAACATTCTCGCAGAACGCCGACAGGCTCGACGCGGTCGCGTCTGTTTTTCCGCTGTTCTTCCTTCTGGTTGCGGTTCTCGTCTGCGTGACGACAATGACCCGCTTGATTGAGGAAAAGCGCACCGAGATCGCGACGCTGAAGGCGCTCGGTTACTCAAACGGCTCGATTATTCTTAAATATGTAATATATTCCATGCTCGCCGCCGTATCTGGAAGCATCGTCGGCATTGCCGCGGGAGTGCTGACGCTGCCGTTTATCATCTTCAATGCCTATAAAATAATGTATTACATCGGCGATATCACGCTGGTGCTCAATATTCCCGCGATCGTGCTAGGAATGCTCGCCGCGGTAGTAACAACCACCGCTGTTTCGGTTATAGTCTGTGCAAAGTCCCTGCACCTCAAGCCCGCGCAGGCAATGCGCCCGAAGGCTCCGAAGCCGGGCAAGCGCATTTTGCTCGAATATTTCACTCCGCTCTGGAAGCGCATGGGCTTTACCGCAAAGCTGACCGCGCGAAATCTTTTCCGCTACAAAATCCGCATGTGCATGACAGTTCTCGGTGTCGCGGGCTGTACTGCGTTGATTGTCGCGGCGTTCGGTCTGCTCAACAGCTTCGATCCGCTGACCGAGGTGCAGTTCGGCGAGATTTACAAGTACGACGTCATTGTCGCGCCAAAGGACAGCGGCACCGCTGAAGATCTGGAGCATCTTGAGGAGCTTTCCGACAATACGGGCTGCGCGACAGGAAACCTTCTGGTTTCACAGAGCGACGTCACAGTCGGTTACGGCGGCAAGGAAAACAGCGAATCGACCTACCTCTGGACGATGTCTGATCCGCAGAATTTTGATAATATGGTTTCTATCCGTACCAGGAAGGATCACACTCCGCTGCCTTTGGATAACAACGGTATTATGGTAAACGAAAAGCTCGCGTCTATCCTCGGCTTTTCGGTCGGCGATACGATCACCCTCAAGATAGGGGATAAGACCGCCGAGGCTAAGGTCAGCGGAATCTTCGAGCAGTATATCTATAACTACCTCTATCTCACGCCGGATTATTACCGTCAGCTCTTCGGAACGGAACCGAAATACAACCTGATGATCACCAGTCTTACCGACAAGAGCGACGAAATCCAGAACAAGTTCAGCTCCGAGCTGCTTGCGGACGACAGAGTGACCGCCGTTTCGTTTATGGGCGCGAATATCTGGGACTTCAAGAATATGCTCAACTCACTCAACATGGTGGTCGTCGTGATGATCGTATGCGCGGCGGGACTCGCATTTGTCGTGCTCTACAATCTGACGAATATCAATATCGCCGAGCGTGTGCGCGAGATTGCGACCTTCAAGGTTCTCGGTTTCTATAATAAAGAGACCTCGCGTTTTATATATAAGGAAAACCTCATACTGACGGTTCTGGGAATACTCGCGGGACTTCTGCTCGGTATTCTGCTGACAGGCTTCATTATCCGCACGGTAGAGGTCGACAATATCATGTTCGGCAGAGATATCTATTTTACGACCTATCTTTACGCTTCGGGACTGACGCTGCTGTTCTCTCTGATAGTAAACGCAGTCATGAGCTTTAAGATAAAAGCTGTCGACATGGTAACCAGTCTGAAAAGCGTTGAATAAGAAAAAACTTCACACGAGGGTTATTTCCTGTTGAAAATGTATATTTCTTGTTGAAATATGGAGAATTATGTGTTATTATATAATTTAGGTTTTTATATCTCAGAACAGATAACAGGGAGGAAATGATATGAAAAAACCGATTGTTGCGTTTTTCGCGGCACTCATAGCGATATCCGCGTCGGGTTTTGCCGTATCCGCAGCACAGACTGACAGCGGCATGAACGTCGCCGAAGCCTCTCAGCAGGCGCAGGCTTCATATCCCGTTGTGACGGATTTTTATAATACCGCCGACGGAACAGAGGTCAGCTGGAAGGCTTATCCGAACGCCGCGCGTTACGGACTGTTTGTATGGAACGGCGATAGCTGGAAGGGCATTGCCACTACCTCAGGGCTCAGCCTGACCCACAAGGGACTGAAGAGTGGAGAGGTTTACCGCTATACCGTCCGCGCTATCGGCAGCGACGGCGAATTCTGCAGCGATTTCAACCGCGACGGCTTTGAGAACACCTTTATCGCGCCGCCTGAGATGACGGCTGTACGCAACTCTGAGAAGGGCGTTTTCCTTGAGTGGACGAGCCGCAAGGGTGCCGAGAACTACCGCGTATACCGCAAGTCTGGCAATTCGGGATGGACAAGGCTAACCGATACCGCCGCAAACTTTTTCACCGATGAATCGGCAGTATCTGGCACGACATACAGCTATACCGTCCGCTGCATCACCGCCGACGGCAGCGAGTGGACGAGCTACTACACCGACGGCAAGTCCGTTCGCTACATCAAAGCGCCCGTGATTACCGATTTCGCGAATACCGCCACAGGTACGCGCATTTACTGGGACAAGTGCGGCGGCGCGTCAAAGTACCGTGTGTTTTATCTTGACCGCGACAATGTCTGGAGAGGTCTCGGAAGTACCTCGTCCAACAGTTTCACGAGCGAGGATCTGCTCTCGGGCGAGAGCTACACCTACACCGTGCGCTGCCTTGACAGCGACGGAAACTACATCAGCGATTATGACCACGAGGGCAAGAGCTACCTCTTCCTGACAACTCCGAAGATCACCTCTCTCAATCCCGTCACCGAGGGAGTAGAGGTCAACTGGGGAAGTCTTGCGGGCGCTGTAAACTACCGCGTTTACCGCAAAACAGCCGACACCGACTGGCGCAGGGTAGGCGATACCACAGCCACGACCCTCGTTGACAGGAACGCTCCTTCGGGCGTACAGGTAAGCTACACCGTACGCGCGATCACCGCCGACGGCAGCGACTGGACGAGCTACTTCAACAGCGGCAAGTCTATCACCTATATCAAAACTCCCGTGATCACAGGCTTCTACAATACCGCAAACGGCACCGAGATCATGTGGGACAAGTGCGGCGGCGCGGCAAAGTACCGCGTGTTTGTCCTTGAAAACGGAAGCTGGAAGGGTCTCGGCAACACGACCTCCGAGAGCTTTGTGAATAAAAATGTAAAGTCAGGCGAGAGCTACACCTACACTGTGCGCTGCCTTGACAAAAACGGCGACTTTATCAGCGCTTATGATAAGGACGGCAAGAGCTTTATTTTCCTCACTCCGCCCGTAATCAGCAGTCTTGACGTTACCGAAAACGGTGTTGTGATCAAGTGGAACGCCGACAAGAACGCGGAGAATTTCCGCATTTACCGCAAGACCGGCGGCTCCGACTGGAGCAAGCTTGCGGATACCGATTCGAGAACTTACACCGACAGAACCGCAGCGTCCGGCAAGGAGTATTCCTACACAGTCCGCTGCATAACCGCGGACGGCAGCGAGTGGACGAGCTACTACAACAGCGGAAAGTCCGTCATGTTCGTCAAAACTCCTCAGGTCAAGTCCTTTGAGAACGTTTCCGAAGGCGCGAAGCTCAGCTGGGACAAGTGCGACGGCGCGTACAAGTACGGCGTTTTCTATCTTGACGGCGAGAACGGCTGGAAGGGCATCAGCTCAACCACCGATACATATTTTATCGACAAGACCGTCAAAAACGGCGAGACCAGAACCTACACCGTCCGCTGCCTTGACAAAGCTAGCAACTTCATCAGCCCGTTCAACAGGACAGGCTGGACAAACCGCTATTTCGCGCCGCCTGCTATCTTGAGCGTAAGCAATGCGGTCAAGGGAAATAATATCAAGTGGAACGCTGTTGACGGCGCCGCGGGTTACCGTCTTTACAGACGCACAATAAGCTCCGGCTGGGCAAGACTTTTTGATTCTACCCCCGAAACCTCCTACAATGATCTGACAGCCGAGAAGAACAACGCCTACGCCTACACTCTCCGCCTTGTCAATGAAAAGGGCGAGCTTATCAGCTCCTACATTGACGATACAAAGTTCTACTACAACGGCGCTGTCGCTAACGGCACGCTTTCGATCAACGGCAAGTCATATGTATTTGTCAACGGCAAAATCCGTCAGGGCTATGTAAAAATCGGCAATGACACATATTACTATAATTCCGACGGCGTAATGCTGAAGGATTGCCTTGTCGGTTCATCAGCCGAGGGCTTCCGTTACGCCGGCAAGGACGGCAAGATCGATTTCAACTTTACAGGCGTTACAAAGAACTCCTACGGTTACTGGTACCTCGAAAAAGGTACTCTCGACTTCACGATAAGAACCGGCGTGACCTACGGCGGCTATGACTGGAACGTCGAAAACGGCAGAGCCACGAAGGTCACCACCGAGAAGGACAAGACCTATCACCGCGCTTTCCTTCTCCTTGACAAGGTCTGCGACAGAAACATGAGCAAGAGCGATAAGCTCTGGAAGATGTTCCGCTATATCCAGAATGCCTACACCGAGTTGAACCCCAGAATCCCGCACTATCACGGCGACGGCTGGGAGGTTCTCTACGCCAACGATATGCTCGTCTACGGCAAGGGCAACTGCATCAGCTATGGCTCCGAGTTCGCCTTCCTCGCAAAGGCTATCGGCTATGACAACTGCTACGCCTGCCACAGCGGCGGTCACGGCTGGGCAGAGATCGAGGGTAAGGTCTACGATCCCGAGTGGGGCAGACACTTCTTTGACCACACCTATTTCGGCATCGACTACTACAACAATCCTACCAGCGTGAATTACACCGTAATCAAGGGCGGCGCTGCATGGATGCACGTCAAGATCTAGTCGGAAGGAATATCTTAAATGGTTTTTAGTTCACTCGTTTTTCTCAGCGTGTTTCTGCCCGCGGTGTTTCTCCTCTACACGGTGATACCCTCGCTCAAGGTCAGAAATATCCTGCTTATTCTCGCGAGTCTCGCGTTTTACGCCTACGGCGAGCCTGTATATGTGCTCCTGATGCTTTTCAGCTCGGTGCTCAATTACCTGTGCGCGCGGTGGGTGGAGCATAATCCCCAAAAGAAAAGCAAGGCGGCGCTTGTCACGGCGATTGTCGTCAACCTCGGCATTCTCGCCGTGTTTAAGTACACGGGAATGTTTGTCACCACCTTCAACTCCCTTACAGGCTTGCAGGTGCCCGTTCCCGAAATCGCGCTGCCGATCGGCATCTCGTTCTTCACCTTCCAGGCGCTGTCCTACGTCATCGACGTATACCGCGGCGCTGTTGAGGTTCAGAAGAACTATCTCAACATCTTACTCTACATAACCTTCTTCCCGCAGCTTATCGCGGGTCCCATCGTAAAGTACCGCGATATCAACCGTCAGATCACCGACCGACACCAGGATATCGGGAAGATCGCGCGCGGTCTGCGGCGTTTTATCTGCGGTTTGGCAAAGAAGGTATTCATCGCAAACACCATGGGTCAGGTCGCCGACGTTTTGTTCGCGCAGGACGTGAGCACTCTCGCTCTGCCTTCCGCGTGGCTCGGCGCGGCAGCCTACCTGTTCCAGATTTACTACGATTTCTCGGGCTATTCGGATATGGCTATCGGCCTCGGTCTGATGTTCGGCTTCGAGTTCAAGGAAAACTTCATGTATCCCTACGGTGCAGTGAGCATTCAGGACTTCTGGAGACGCTGGCACATTTCGCTCTCCACATGGTTCAAGGAGTACCTCTATTTTCCGCTCGGCGGCAACCGCAAGGGTAAAGCGCGCACCGCGCTCAACCGCCTGATCGTATTTTTCTGCACAGGCCTCTGGCACGGCGCAAACTGGACGTTTGTCCTCTGGGGACTCTGGCACGGCTTGTTCCTCCTGCTTGAGGAATACGTTCCGGTCATGCGCAGGCTCCCGAAGGTGCTTGGCCACATCTATACAATGCTGGTCGTAATACTCGGCTTTGTCCTTTTCCGCGCGGACACGATTTCCTACGGCTTCGCCTATATCGGCAGAATGTTCGCGGGATTCGACTTTTCTCCGTCCGCTCTCAGTGTCGCGCTCACACAGCTCACACCCTGGTTCCTCGTCATGCTGGTCGTTGCAATCATCGGCTGCGCGCCTATCCGTCCGCTGGCTGACAAGATCCGCGCCAATGTTTACGGCGGCGCTGAGCTTTCAAAGGCATGGAAGGGCGTACAGGCTGCTCTGTATGTTCTCGCCGCGGCAGGTCTTGTCTGGTGTATGCTCCGCCTTTCCTCGGGCGCGTACAACCCGTTCATCTACTTCAGATTTTAGAAAGGCGGCGTGACATGAAAAGAATTTTACTTATAATCTTCACCGTGTTCTGCGTCGCTGTTTGCGCTGTACCGTCGGTCGGAATGATTTTCCGCCCGACAGACAAGCCGATAGGCAACGAGCGCCAGTCCGCCGCTCCGACGGTCACAAACAAGGACGGCAGCTTCAATTTCAGCTACTTTACTCAGCTCGGCGGCTATTATGAAAAGCACTTCGCTTTCCGTCCCGAGATGATACAGGCTGACGCTATGATTCAGTCGAAGGGCTTCTTCACTTCTAACATCAACACCGTTCTCGTTGGCAATAACGACTGGCTGTACTACACCTCGAGCATCGACGATTACCTCGGCAAAAACACCCTTTCCGATAAAGAAATCAACGGCGTTGTAAATAACCTCAAGCTGATCCAGCGTTACTCCGAATCAAACGGCGCTCATTTCCTGTTTACGGTCGCGCCGAACAAGAACACGCTCTATCCCGATAATATGCCCTATACCTACAGCGCGAAGGTGTCCGATACCCATAACAGGGATTTGCTCCATTCCGCGCTCAAGGACAGCGGCGTGAACTACTGCAACCTCTTTGAGCCTCTGTCCGAACAGAGCGAAACGCTCTATTTCGCGCGTGATTCCCACTGGAACAACAAGGGCGCTCTGCTCGCGTACAACACGGCGCTTGACACACTGCAGAAGCCTCACGACGATTATTCCGCCGCCGAGGTAACGCGCAAGAAGGACTTTACGGGCGACCTCAGCAAGATGCTCTATCCCGTATCTTCCGAGCCGGAGTACAATTACTACTACGGCGCTGAGGAAAAGTACACATACACCACAGATACCAAGTCCGTCGAGGATACCCTGATTCAGACGACAAACCCGAACGCTTCGGGCGCTCTCTATATGTACCGCGACTCGTTCGGAAACGCGCTTGTACCGTTTTTCGCGTCCGCTTACGGCAATGCGACCTTCACAAAGGCGTTCCCGATGAATATCCGTCAGGATATTGCAGCAAACAAGCCCGATACCTTTGTCATGGAGCTTGTCGAGCGCAACATCAAGTGGCTGATCACAATGCCGCCGATGCTGCCCGCGCCCGAGCTGAGCTACTATAAAGCCTCGGGTACGGTTGAGGGCAAGGTGAATGTAAGTGTTAAGCCCTGCGATTACGCCGCGGAATACACTCAGATTTCCGCTCTTATTGACAGCGCGGATTTAAGCGGCAGCGAGGAATACAATATCACCGTCAAAGATCAAAGCGGAACGGAAAAGACCTTTGAGGCGTTTTCCTATAAATCCGAGGACGGCGAAGGTTGCCTTGCGTATCTGCCTTCCGAGAGCTTCCCGGCGGACAGCTCGTACGAAATCAAATTAATGGTAAAAAACAAGGACGGCTTCTTTGAGCTTCGTTCTTGATAGGAGGAATATATAATGAAAAGATTAACAACTGCCGCGCTGGCGGTACTGACCGTTCTGGTAATGGTATTTTCACTCACGGCATGCGGAGGAAAGGCCGTTACTTTGACTGTTCACGACAAGGACGCCAAGACCGAGGTTGAGGCTAACGTCGGAATGACCGTTTCACAGGTTCTCGAAAAGGCTGAGATCAAGCTCGGCGAGAAGGACGAAACCGAACCCGCCAAGGACGAGAAAATCGCCGAGGATATAAAGGAAATCACCGTTAAGCGCTACGCCAAGGTAACCGTCAAGCTCGGCGATGAGTCGAGAGAGATCGAGATGACAGGCGGTACTGTTGCCGACGCCATCAAGAAGTCAGGACTTAACACCGACGGCTGCGAGCCCGACATCGACAAGGACAAGTACCTCGAGGACGGCATGGTTATCAACATGGTAAAGGGCACAAAGGTCACACTTACCGTTGACGGCAAGACAAACGACGTAGCTACCAAGGCAAAGACCGTTGAGGACTTCCTCAAGGAGCAGAAGGTTACTCTCGGTGCGGACGACGAGGTCAGCGAGAAGCTCACCGCCGAAATCAAGGACGGCATGAAGATCGTCGTTAAGCGCGTTGAGTACAAGACCGAGGAAAAGACCGAGAAGATCGAGTACAAGACCGTAGAGAAGGAAAGCGACAGCCTCGAAGCCGGCAAGGAAGAGGTTACCCAGGAGGGTAAGGACGGCGAAAAGACCGTTACCTACAAGGTCAAGTACGTAGATGGCAAGGAGGACAGCCGCGAGAAGGTAGAGGAGAAGGTCACCAAGGAAGCGGTTGATAAGGTTGTCACACGCGGCACCAAGGCAGAGTCCTCTCAGCAGGAGCAGCCCCAGCAGTCACAGCAGCAGGAACAGCCTCAGCAGTCACAGCAGGAGCAGCCCGCGGGCAAGACCGTTGTCAGCAAGGAGAACTTCCCCGATTGCGACGGTTCGGGTCACGGCTACTACGAGATCCACTACTCCGACGGTTCCGTTGAGTACCAGCAATATTAATAACCATCAAGCCGGCAGCTTTCTGTCGGCTTTTGTTTTACATTTTTT
>NZ_JAEQMG010000018.1 GCF_016680995.1 Ruminococcus difficilis
GCTGCCTGAGCAATCGCCCAAAATTCTCATTCTACCCGTCGCCCGATAGGAAGCGTACCTCGGTTTGTTTTCTGTATCGAAGCCCACAAAAACAACATTATGGTACGGAAGGCTCTCGAAAACTTTACCCTCAGATACGCATTTAGCAACAAGCTCCCGGTCAATTCCTCTGCCGCAAAGATACCTGAAAATCACTCTGTTGGAAGCACTTTTATCAGGCAGAAGCAAGAGCTTTGGCTTGTTGTTTTTCTTCTTATCGGCATACACGGGCGGCTCTGCCGCACATCTGCCTACGATGGTTTCAACAGCTTTTGAAAACCGTAAACCTCGTACTTTAACAAGGTAGTCGAGAGCGGAATAACCTCCGAAACCTCTCGACCACCAATACCATTTGCCGTTGGAAATCTTCAAACTGTCGTGGCTGCGGGTGCAGTAATTGTCGCCGGAGATCTTCACAAGTTCCTGCGGCTCATAGTTCTGCAAGTACGTTAGCAAATCCATTTCTCTCGCTTGGGCGACAGCCTGAGCGTCAACATACGGCATAGCCGTTATCTATCGTCGAGTGCCTGACTTTTCATTTCACGCACCGCCGAAGTCGCACGGTCTTTGATGGTTGCACGGAGCATATCGTTGTAGCTCATATCGTTATGCAGCCATTCGCTGTAAAGTTCATCAAGCGGATGTTTCAGTCGCAGAAGCGCTCTTGCTTCCGTATTGGTGAGATTGCCTTCGCTGATGCTGCACACCAAATCCTCCTTGATAACTTTTTCATAGGCACGGCTCAATGCTTCGTGAGCGGGGAGCTTTTCAAGCTCCTCGTTAAATTCTCTGTTCTCCTGAAGCACTCTCTTTCTGAGAAGCTCGTTATAGTTTTTGTCAGTCATAGTAGTAAAATCCTCCTTATCTGTTTCGGTTGTCCCTGTTTTTTTCGGGTGAGTTATCGCCCTCGTCAGGCTCTCCGCCGACAACAGGAACATCGCCCTTGTTCATATCGAGAAGGGCGTTCAGCTCGGTCAATCGAGCCATCTTCTGTCTGAGTTCGTCCTCTTGGGCGAACGGTTTTTCAACCTCTGTCTTTGCGGTTTCAAGCTGAGTTTTTAGATTTTCAAGCTGTTCCTCCGCTTTGACAAGGCGCTTTTCGATGCCGTCAATGGCGTTATCCAGTCGGGTAATATTACCGATATTATCAATGCCGAGTGAAACGTGATGTGACGCTGCTCCTTTGAGCGTTACAACATAAGCCCGCTCAAAGCTGTCAAAACAAACGTCCATTTTGAAGCCACGGTAGCAGCCCATCAGTTCGTCGTCTGCGCTCATTTTTGCCTTGCAAAATTCAATGATTGCTTTTCCTGCTTCGGCTTTATCAGCGTACTCAACGCCATTGATCGTCATACCGACAAACTTATCATCGACCTCTTTCGGGTGAGCTTTCTGAGTTTCCAAATCAGCTTTCAATCCCTTGATTTTTTCGGTCTGCAAGGCGATTTCTTTCGGATAGAATTTGATTATTTTATCCTCAAGGTCGTACTTCTGAGAGAGGTAATAGGACTTAAGCATTTTCAGCTTGTTTACCTGAATATCCAAATCCATCTTCTCTTTGATGTACGGATTGCCTGTCGCCAACATCTTAATCTCGGCGTAGGAAAGTGCGGTATCATCAATATCCTCAGCGGAACGGACGGGCGATTTGCTCGTCATAATCTGCGCCGAAAACTTTTGCTTACCCTCGACAAGCTGATACATATATGCGTCAAAGGTCTGCTCCGTTACATAACGGTAGATATGAACATCAGTGTTCTCGTTACCCTGTCGGATAATACGTCCCGAACGTTGTTCAAGATCGCTCGGTCGCCACGGACAATCAATATCGTGCAAGGCTATGAGCTTATCCTGAACATTGGTTCCGGCACCCATTTTTTGAGTGGAGCCAAGTAAAACTCTGACTTCGCCCTTACGGACTTTTTTGAAAAGCTCTTGCTTCTGCACCTCAGTTTTAGCTTCGTGAATGAAGCGGATTTCGCTCTCCGGCACACCTCGCTCAATCAGCTTTTTGCGAATGTCCGTATAGACGGAAAATTCATCTTCCGCCTTTGGCGTAGAGAGGTCACAGAACACAAGCTGCGCTGATTTCTTGTCTGCGTTTTCTTCCCATATCTGATAGATATTGTTCACGCAAGCGTTGATTTTACTGCCCTCAAAGTCAGGGAGCATAGGACTAATCATACGCTGGTCAAGAGCGAGTTTTCGTCCGTCGTTCGTGATTTTGAGCATATTATCTACGCTCGGATCTACGCTGCCACCTCTGACTTTATCGGCTCGCTCCGCAAAACTCTCTACCATTTCCTTCTGATAATCAGACGGCTTCACGGCAACATTATGATAGTGGGGAGTGGGCGTCGGCAGGTTTAAAGTGTCCGCCGTCCTTATATCCGCCACCTGTTTGAACATTGCCATAAGTTCGGGAAGATTGTAAAACTTCGCAAAGCGGGTTTTAGTTCTGTATCCCGTACCTTCGGGCTTCAACTCATAAGCGGTAACGGTTTCACCGAAAGTGGAAGCCCAAGCGTCGAAGTGCTGCAAGCCGTTCTCTAACAGGGTATTGTATTGTAAATACCTCTGAATAGTGTACAGCTCAACCATAGAATTGCTTATCGGCGTTCCCGTAGCGAATACGGTTCCTCGACCACCTGTCAGCTCATCAAGGTATCTGCATTTCATAAATAGATCTGAGCTTTTCTGCGCTTCTGTTTGAGCGATGCCGCCGACGTTACGCATTTTCGTTGCGAGGAAAAGGTTTTTATAGAAATGGCTCTCGTCAATAAAAAGCCTGTCTACGCCAAGCTCCTCAAAGGTGACAACATCATCTTTACGGCTTTGGTCGTTGAGCTTTTTCAACTTCGTTTGCAATGATTTACGGCTCTTTTCAAGCTGCTTGATGGAGAAGTTTTCTCCTTTATTAGCTTTGAGTTCCGCTATACCATCGGTAATGTCATCAATCTGCTGTTCGATTAAGGCTCTCTGTCGCTCTATGCTCATCGGGATTTTCTCAAACTGAGAGTGTCCGATTATGATAGCGTCGTAATCGCCTGTGGCTATTCTGCCGCAGAAACGTTTACGGTTTGCGGTTTCAAAATCTTTCTTTGTCGCCACCAGAATATTCGCCGCAGGATAGAGCTGTAAAAACTCCGCAGCCCATTGTTCAGTGAGGTGATTCGGCACAACAAATAAAGACTTGGAGCATAATCCAAGCCTTTTACTTTCCATAGCAGCCGCCGTCATCTCAAACGATAGCGATAGGTAAACCTTTGATGTTATCTCCAGTTTTTCCCCCGCTCCAAACCGTGCGTGACAGTTTCCCGTCACACGGCTTTCCATCGGTGATAATCTTTATAAGAATCTACGTTTCAAACAGATTAAACCTCATATTGTAGCGCTGGCATTTGTGCCTGCGCTCTTAATTTGTTGAGTTTACTCATTTGCCTTTTATTCAGCTTTAACATACCAAGATATTTCTTAATCGTTCTCTCATTACTGGAATGAATTAGAATATGGATTTTGTCAGATACAATAATCAGGTTTTGATAGCTGTCATCACCGCCGTAACATTTCGGCGTTTTATGGTGACAGTCAACCTGATTTGCTTCAAGGAACACACCTGATACTGCACATTTTCCTACTTGTGCAACATACATTGAAATTCTGTTGTCGTTATATTCAATACTTTCTGTGCCACAGGGGTTGTTCATCAAGTGATACAATACCGACATATCTACATTGCCTAAATTCTTATGAATTTCTGCTCTGCCTTGCGGTGTGTACTTATTGATTTTCAACTTTTTGTCCATTGGTACTCTGTGCTGAACATAAGCAATTGGTACAATGGCGTGTTCGTTGATATATCGCACTTCACGACTTTTTCCATATTTCGATTTTATATATCTGTTAGTAATGTTACCTGTTTTGGTAATTCTGTGTTTTAGTCTGTTGTAAAGGCTCTTTTTGACATCAAAAGCGATTTTTTGTATATCAATGTTGACGTGAGTAGCAATACAGTAATAATTGTGAATCCCGATAATATACGAGTTGTATTTCTGTATCAATCGGTATTCCATATTCGGGTCATACGTTTTACGCAAATCCCCGATTATCTGCTTACTCTTATCACGAATTTTGATTAGTGCATTGTCCTTGATATGCGCTTCGATTACATATTTGGGCTGTCCGTTATTCTTTTTGCCTTTTATCCTTACTTTCAGCTTAAAGCCTAAGAATTCAGAATAATGGCGTTTTAGATTAACTATTTTTGACTTCTCAGGGCTGATTTCCAATCCTAATCGTTCCCACAGCCATTTCTTTGTTGCGGCAAATAATTTAACCGCATCAGAATATTTCTTGCAAAATATTTTGAAATCATCTGCATATCTTACGACATAGCACTCTTTCAATTCAGTAAAATCCCTTAATGTTCGGATTAGACTGCTCTTGTCAGGCGTTCCGTTAGCATATATTCTGTGAATATAGTTATGCTCGGTTGGCATTTCTTCCCATTGACTGACTATCCACCAGTCCAGTTCATTCAGAACGATGTTGGATAATAGAGGGGAGATTATTCCACCTTGTGGCGTACCTTTTTCGGGGAAGCCTATTCCTGCCACTTCTGCTTTAAGCATGGCTGAAATGATAGAAAGCAGCTTTTTATCCCTGATACCAAGCGTCCACATCTGTTTCAGCAGTTTTCCGTGATTGACGTTGTCAAAGAACGATTTAATATCAATGTCAATTACGTAATGACAACCGACATTTTGTATCATTCTTTCAGCCTGAGCAATAGCGTTTTCCGCACTATGATTAGGACGAAAGCCGTTGCTTCTTTTGAAAAACTTTGCTTCACAGATAGGCTCTAGCACCTGTAAAATACATTGTTGAATAAGTCTATCCATAATGGTAGGTATTCCTAAAGGTCGGGTTTTGCCATTGCTTTTCGGAATTTCTACTCTACGGACTGCGTTTGGAATATACCAATCCAGCTTTTTCTGGACGTGGGATATTAACGCACTTTCTTTCCACTTATTCAAATCGCTGATTGTCTTATTATCCACACCTGCTGTTTTACTGCCGCTGTTCTTTCTGATATTTCTATACGCCAGTTTGATGTTTTCGGGTGCTTTGATTATTTCAACTAAATTCTTGAAATAACTGCCCTTATTACTCTTTGCGTACAATTCATCAAACACAGCCTGCATATCGTAATATTCAGAGTTGCGGATTTTCTGTTTCTTTAGGGGTCGTGTTCTGTTTGCCAAAGTCAGATACTCTCCTGTTTAGGATTTCGCTTTTCTTAGTCATACTCGAACCTTTGAATTAACGTAGTTTTCAATTTATACATTATCATCGACTGGTGGCTATCCCTCTGCTGTATTTCTACAGCTTCAAAGGTACTGTGCCACCTCTCTCAGCTAAATAAAGAATTGTTATATACAACTGTATTTTCCAATTCACCACTTCATAGTCTGTAACTGACTCCGTGTTTTAGCCTTTCCACGTTCCGATATTCCTATCTATACATATCTACCCGTAGGTGTCCCTCTGAGCCTGTATGCTGGGTGATACCGTTCATATCACAAGGACTTTCATAGTAAAAATTCTTACTTATCCTCACATACTTCCGTATTCGGAAAGGAACATTTCTGCTCCTACGCCTTTTAGACCCGTACTTTCGGGATTTCGTCAGTCAATAATGACATTCTAACCATAGGTAGTTTATAGACCTCCGGCATATCATACACATATTCCACCTCTGGAACACTTTCCACAGCGTTACTGTTTGGGTGTACTTCTGCCGACTTTGGCGAGCTTTATACCGTGATTCTTGTTACATAGAATTACCGCATATCGCAGTTTGTAAGGTAGGTGTTTCAGGGCGTTACCCCTTCATTCCACCTATCGGAATATCAGTTCTCCAAGTCTTTTTAACGAACTCCTTTCAATTTCGTTTTTCATAATAGCTGACTTGTGCGTAACCTTTTCAGTTACGAACGTGTCGCACTCTTTCCTGCCCCAACTGCGTGTGCAAGGAGCGTATTGCCGCCGTATAAAATGTGGGCGACGGCGTTCTTTTGATGTTCTCGGAGTTCAATTTCGGGATTCATACCGCTAAAGGTGATATGACTTCCGTCGTACTCACGGGGGCGAGTGCTGTTGAATTTTTCGTTGTAGAGTTTACAGAGCCGCTCACGGCGCTGCGGATCTTGCCAAATCCATTCCTTGAAGCCTTCTTTGATAAGCTCCTGCTTCTGCAAAGCAATGGTCGTTTCCTTTTTATTCAGGACAGGCTTGCGTTTACCAAACTCGTCCTCGACGTAATCGAAGATACGGACATCACGGAGATTAAGGGTTTCCTCAATGATTTTGTAGGCGTTAATGCGGTCTGTACCGTAAGTGCGGTATGCCTTGATATTCGTAGGATCATAGCTCTTTTTCTCGATGTTCCACTCACTGGTATAGGGCGAATAATGGAGCTTAATATCCCACTGTGCGTAACGGGGAGTATCCAGAAACTCATAGATAAACTGCTGCACTATCTCAGGCGGTATCCAAGTAGCGCCGAGCCTGACGGATATTTCGGAAGCCGTCAAAGGCTCAGGCTGCACCTTTTCAAGAGCCTGAACATTGATAGAATATTCAGGCTTATTAGCCGCCGCAGCTCGTGCAATTTCAAGTTTTTCCCGGACATTACCGGAAAGATACTCGTCCGCTATCAGGTATTTGTCCTCATAGTGCGGATTGCCTTCGTGCAACGGGTTCAGATAGATTACGCCTTTGAGTTCGTTGTAAATCTCCTGTTCGGATTTGCCTGTCAGCTCACGCATATAGTCCATATCGACCTCTGCTTTTTCTCCCATAGAAACGGCGAGCGCTTCGGAAGCTGTATCTACCGAGGTCACGGGTTTGTATGCTCTGACGGTACGCTTATAGAAAATATCCGCCTTGCGTTCAAGGTTGCCCTCATCATCAAGTACCTCCAATGAGGACAGGAGCGAATAGGAGCTGTCCCGTGAGAACGCCATATTATTGGCACGGCTGCTGATCAGTCCGTACTGTTTTGTGAAGCTGTCATACAGCGTATTCAGGCGTTCCATTTCCGCTTTTATCTCGCTGTCGGGATAATCTTCCGTCTGTAATTCCAACAGATGACGGACGGAATTGCGGATTTGAATTAAGCCCTTTATTCTGTTTTCAGCCGTCGCCGACATATCGACGGGCGACATTCGGCTGTTCTCTCTAAAGTAGATTACGTCGTCAAGCAGCGTGTATGAGAAGTTCCTGACAGTCGGATCAGCGGGAATAGAATTGTCTTCTTCCTCCAGCTCCTCGTCCTGCTCATATTCGTCAATCTCGCCGTGAATATTGGCTACGGCTTCATCGAGCAGGCTTTCAAGGTCTGCGTTTTCATACGGTACGCAGGTAGATTCCTGACCGAAACGCCCGGATACCATTTGCATATCACCGAGAATCATTTCGGGGTGCTGAACAAAATAGCTGTTCATTCGGATACCGTTTTCATCGGTATCAAGGTGTACCCAATCAGGTTCAATATCTACGATACGGTCACGCTTTTGAAGGATAAGAATATCCGATACTACCTCTGTGCCAGCGTTACCCTTAAAGGTGTTATTCGGTAAGCGGATTGCTCCGAGCAGCTCGGCTCTCTGAGCAATGTACTTCCTGACAGCAGGACTTTCTTTGTCCATCGTGCCTTTAGAAGTTACCAACGCCATAACGCCGCCCGGACGGAGCTTGTCGAGGGATTTAGCGAAGAAGTAGTCGTGAATAAGAAAATGGTTTTTATCGTAACGCTTGTCGGCTACGCTGAAATCGCCGAACGGAACATTACCGACAACGCCGTCAAAGAAGCTGTCGGGTATCTCTGCTTCCTCAAATGGTTGTGCCGCAATAGAGGAACGCTGATAGAGCTGCTGTGCGATACCTGCGGAAATTTTATCAATCTCAACGCCATATACACGGCTGTTCTCCATACTTTGCGGCAGCATACCGATAAAGTTACCGATACCGCAGGAAGGCTCCAAGATATTGCCTTCCTTAAAGCCCATCTGTGCCATCGTCTTGTAGATAGCGGCGATCACAACAGGCGGCGTGTAAAATGCCGTCAACGTGCTTTCTCTTGCGGAGTTATATTCTTCGGGAGATAGTAAGCCGTAAAGCTCCGTAAACTCGTCCGACCAAGCTGAATTGTTCTCATCAAACGCTTCGGGAATACCGCCCCAGCCGACGTACTGAGCGAGGATTTGTTGTTCTTCGGGTGTGGCAAATCTGTTATCAAACTCACACTCTTTTAAGACACGGATTGCTTCAACATTTCTGCGAAAACGTGCCTTTTTGCCAACCTCCTCAAGCTCAAAACCTTTAAGGTCAAAGGTGTGTCGGTCTGCCATAGGAATGTCTGGGTGAAGGTCAAAGGTCTGTGCCTTTACTCTCGGCTGACGCTCCCAAGCGGGTGTGATTTCTTCCTGCTGTGCCTGTTGTTCTTCAATGGCACGGCGAACAAAACCAACTTTTTCAACCCTTACAATCGGGAAGCCTGTATCACTTTGAAAGGTAAGGTCTTGCAGGCTGACATCTCCGTACATATTGACTTTGATAACTTCAAATTCACGGTCGTCAAGCCGTAACCGCTTGCCAATCAAATCCTGATTTGCTCCGTCTTGTTCAGGAGCAGTCAAGTCGAAAGTGATAGAACGAAGCTGCGGCTCATTCCCGGATTGTTCCTGTTCCCGTGCAGCGTCATTAGCGTCTACATATACCTGTTGAATAAACGGATCATTGTTCAGCTTATCTTCATCGACAAGCTGACCGTTGACTATCCCTGCGTCCGCAAGCTGCTGACGGATAACGACAGGATCTATATCATCAAGAACATCGTTTACTTGCTGAACAGACGAACGCTCGTCAAGCTGTTGTTTCAGATATTCGACAAGCTCATCAACCTCGGGATTTTGCCAAGAGGGATCATCTGTCTTGATATAATCCTCAATGAAAGTATCCTTACCGTCGATACATTGAATAAAGTCCAGACTGCCGGGAAGTTCTTTGGTGTTCATCAAACCAAAGGCTTTCAATTTGTCGGCAGGCAATTCAAAGTAAGCCGACAGCGCTTCATCTCGGTTTTGATACTCTGTAACCTTAAGCGGTGCTGCTCTCAGATCATCGACAACATAATAGTGGTCGATAAAAGATCCGGGAGGACTGCTATACGGAGTATGCACTACCTCGGCTACATCGTCATCGGGTTCATAGAACGGAGCAAGTTCCTCGTCGGACACATATATGAGGTCGGAAAACTCCATACCGTCCAGACCGTTCTCAACAATATCCTGCAAGGAATCATACTGCTCGGTACGGACTAAGGTGTCATCAACCCAAGTTTCAATGCGATAATCTACAAGATTTACATTGGCTGTGATTTCGTGCTGCTCGTCCTCTGTTGTTGTGTAACCGACGTTAATTGAGGATAAATCATCAGGTAAATCTGGAACATCCTCAACGCCAAACTCTTTTTCAATATATCCTCGTATAAGCTCTGACGCTCGATTCATCAGAATATCATACTCGGATTGCGGCTGTGGTTGGTCGATGATTTCAAAACGCTGTAACGGGTTAGGCAGCCTGTCGATAAAATCGTGGGGCATTGTATTACCTTCTGCGTCCTTGTAAAGATAGACCGCCATTTTTACATCAAAGGTGCTTTCCTCTTTGATGTCCCTTTCAAGCATTGTGGGATTGGTGTACTCAATAGAGTTCTCAACCTCGCCGGAAGCATTGAGGTAGTCAATTCTGCCAACAGGCTGGGACTGAATTGGCTCGTGTGCTCTGTCGGATTCCATAAGATAAAACTTACGGCTATGATTCTCGTCAATATTCGAGATACCGACCTTATGTCCTCTGTCAAGGAGCATATTCAGATTGGTTTCAAGCCTGCTTGCAGGAAATCCGCACATCTTAATATCTTCTTCGGAAGAAATCCTGCGCCTTGTTAATTGCAGCCCCAACGCCTGAGATACAATCTCTGCGTCGTCGCCCATAGCTTCCAAAAACTCGCCAATTCTATACAGAATGATGGTGTCGGGATTTTCGTCCTTCAATCTGAAATACTCCTGCATAAGCGGATTGTATTTTGAATAGTCACGCTCAGTGCTTTCCTGTTCTTTTTCGGGGTGAATGGCGACCTTCAAATGGTCGTTCATCGGGTTTTCTTTGACCTTTGCGTCAAATTCAGCCCTCGGCATTTCCTTGTTAAATAACGGGAAACTCTTATCAAAGAGCATTACACGGTCGTCGTCAAGGGATATAAGCTCATACTCGCTTGCGCCGATATAAACCGACGCACCGAGAGTATATCTGTACTCATATTCAGTGGGTGCAGGCGCAGTCTTTTCTGTCGGCGGCGTGTACATCGCTTCACGGATTTCACGTTCTGCGGCTCTCTCTGCCCGTAGTTCTTCTTGCCGTTCAAGCCATTTCGGATAATACTCCTTTTCTTTCGGATTAAGATAGCGGTCAAGTTTGATAAGCTCGCCTATACGTTTTTCAACGTAATTCCAGGTGAGCTTTTGTTTGGGAGCGTTCTCACCATAACCGATACTCAATTCGATACCTTTACCGTCGTGCATTTCTGCAACGCCTGAGTATGGTACTGCGTTGGACGAGCCGCCCCAGCCGTATTCGCTTTTCAAAAATGAAATGTTTTCAGCTTTTGACAGTGACTTTTGAAACTGCTCATAAATCCGCAGCTTACCTTCGGATACACCGCTTCCTCTTGTAAGCGCTGCGTCGATAAGCTCCTGAGAAAAAGAAAAGGCAGGATTGTTACGTCCTGCCGATTCTGTAATGAGTTGTAGCTGTCCGTCCTGTGACGGTAAGGGTTTTATAGAGCTGTGCAGCATATCGAGCATTCGCATAGCTTCAAAGTGTCCGGCAACAGCGTCCCAACGATGAAAGCTCTGTCCTTCACGGCTGGGATAGCGTCCTTTCCAAATGAGCAAACCGTTCTCGTAGGTTTTATAACCTACACGGGTATCATCAGCAAGGATAATCTCCGTAAAATCATCGTTGAATATGCTGCGGATATACTCTGTACGCTTTTGAATATCTGAATAGCTTTCAAAATATCCTCTGATTTCTTCAAGGCTTGCCTTGAGGTGGGGTGTAGTAGCGAGGATTTCGTTGACAACTTCATCGACGCCGAAAAACGGGTGCTTCCTGCGTTCGCCTTCTTCGTCAAAGATGTTAAAATTGGTATCACCTCTAACAAAACGGTCATCGTTGGTGATAGAAGAAACAGGCTCATTTGACTGAGCCTGTTCATCGGGATTTAAGCGTAAATCACTTCCGCCTGCACGATCTCCTGCACCGAGTGTCTGAGGTTGTTCATCAGGCGTGTCCACTTCAACGGATCTGCCGCTTTCAGTTTCTCTGTCACGCCTTCCTGAGCTGCCATCTGTTTGAGCAGGCGTTCCTCCATCTCCAGCGCCCTCTGTTCGGTTTCCGCCAAGTGTTCGGTCAGCTTGCCCTTCGTCAGCAGATTGGTATAGAGGATTCTGCGCTGACGGTACAGATATTTTCTCCTCATCTGAGCGTACTGTCCCAGCTCCACCTTCGGCTGTTCGGGAAGCGTCAGGTTGGGAAGCAGATAATCGCCCTGCATTGTGTAAGTCAGTTCTGCCATCTTCAAAACTCCTTTCATTGTTTCTGTCATTAGTATATTCGGGTTGCCTGTTTTCCGCAAATGTGCGATTTTGACGGTTCAGTGCCAAAACAGTCTTAGAAATCTCCGACAAGCCCATCTCGGCGATCGCTCCGGTAGCTACACCGAGGGCGTTAAGGGTGTCATCAGAATTGAAATTGACGACGTTACGGAAATCATCATCGTCAAAATACATATCGGTATTGACGCCAAGCCTTGTCATCATCATATAGGCGACGCTGTTCGTCAAAAGTTCCTTATACATAGCCGTTACGCTGTCCTCGCCTAAATCTTCAAGGAAGGTGTCGTTTGTGCTGAGAAGCAAGTCCCTGATATAATCAGGAGCGTTATCCTCAACGGCGTTGTTTGCCGCCGACATTATCGCTTTTGCAAGGCTACCCTTATCTTCGAGATCACCGAAAGTGTTTTCAAGCGTCGTGATTACTTCTTCTGTATATTCGGGCTGCATAGTCCAAATAGGGACAGCTCTTGCGTATTCGCCTGCGTGTGTATCGGATATATCGAAGTAGTGTACTAATTTCTGTGAAACGCCGTCGTGCCTTTCAAAGACGGCAATGCCTTTTGCTCCTCTGTTTACCCAACGTCCGAAAGTTCTGTTCCACCGCTCTATCTGGAGAACGGCGGTTGCTTCCGGCTTTTGTGCGTAAACAAGGAGCTGTTCGTCAAAGCGCAGTCTGTAATTGTAACAGGCTGAGCGTAAAAAAGCCGCCCATTTATCAGGCGACAACACCTCTTTTGAGGTGTCTAAATACAGTTTTGAGATAAGGTCAAACTTTCTCGCCATAGGAAAAGCACCTCCTTATCTTGCGTCGTGGCTTCTGTTCTTTGGTTTGATAGGTGTCCCTTTCTCTGTATAGTTCTTCGGATCGGCTGCCGGAGTATGCCAGCCGAACATAGAGCCTGCCTTCATTGCTTCATACTGAGCAGGCGATACGCCGATATTACGATTCATCTCGTCAACAAGTCTGCGATTTTCACTTGGTCTGCCGTTACCTGATTTTGAATCGGTATATCCCATTTCGCCCTTATTGATAATGCCAATCTTGTTTTCGGATTGTACGAAAACATAGCATTGATTGGGCAGGGACGCACGGAGAGGAATAACGATATTGCCAGTTCTTTCGCAAAGCTCCGCAAATTCGCAGATATGGCGTAAATTGATACCGTATTCAAAATGATAATCGTCGATATATCGGCAAACGTATCTTGCGGGAGCGTCACGCACGGTATCTTTCTCCTCGGTTGACTTGATGATGATTTCGTCGCCGTCCTCGATTCTGAATTTCTCGTTGTAATGAGAATCAATGAAACGGATACCTTTCTCTGCTTTTTCAAGATGGCTATCAAGCCAACCCTTCTTGTAGCAGTAGCAGTAAAGATTGTAGTTGCCCTTGTAAGGGTTAAGCCGCATAAGGAAGGCGTATTCCTTCGTGTTTACCCTCACGCCGTAATCAACGCCTGTATTATAAGCGAATACGTTGTCACTGTTAATACAAAAATCTTCCAGTTGATCACGGTTGGATAGAAAACCGCCTTTCTCTCTGAAAGAGTTGATGACGGTATCAATATCCTTCTTGAAATCGTCCGTATTCAAATCATCACGAAAGCCGTTCCACGTTGAGAAAAATTCCGTTCCAAGCGTACCCATATCCGCACGGAGATAACCGATCAAGCCTGTCTGAGAGGAGATTTGCTGACTGTTACGATAGGTGTACAGCCATTCCTTACCTTTCAGCGGTGCGGCATTACTTTCCACAAAATGCACCTTCCTTATCACAGAAGTGCATAATACCAAGAGCGTCAAGCACCTTTTCGCCGATGCTTTCGGTTACATCGCCGATAATACTGAAATCAAAATCATCATTGTCGATCTCGGTGAACAGGCGCTGCACCTTGCTTAACGGAGCGTCCTTCTTGATAGCAAGATACTTGCAATAAGTAACGCCATCACGGTCAATATGGTAAGACAGAAAATCGCCGCTTTTGTCGACGTACCATTCTGCAATGTCGTAGTCTGTATCAAAGCATTCGCCAAGATTGCCGGAGTCGATTGTCTGAATGCCAAAGCCGTCGTCCTCGTCGTCATCGTAGCCCTCAAACAAAGCTAAGGCAATAATCGGCTGACCAATGCTTACCTTGCTGAGATGACTGACCAATTCATTAAAATAGTGGTAATTGAAACCATAAATAATGGCGTTTATATCGTCCTCGCCGATGTCGGGCATTTCCTTTTTAAGCATTGCCTTAAAACACGGCGCGCCGGGATTGATACTTGTCCAGATAATGGTTCTTTTGTTATTCGTTGTGTTGTTCATCAAACATACCTCCAAGATAAGAATAGAGCTTGTTGCTCTTTGTGTATTGTTGTAATTCGGATATGATACTCATATCCTGCACGGTTAATCCTTCGATGCGGAAAACATTCTGAAAGTTGATACTCTGCAAGTCCTTTTCGGATTTGAAGCCCGCTTCAAAAAGTTTTGTCAGCACCTTAAACCTTTGCTGGGGTGTGATAGTGGTTTTATCAGCCATTAGTTACCCTCCTTGTCTAAGGCGTAGTTCGTGTATGCGATAACGCCTTTGTTTCTTCTTCGGCGGGCAGCAGGCGAGCAGCCGAGTTCCGGGAGAATTGCCTGAATCTTCTGCCTTGTCCGCCGAACGCTCTCAAAGCCGGGACAGCCCAGCTCCTTATAGTTGGTCATAACTTCTTCAAAGGAGAGGTGTGTGTTACCGTGAGTTTCGCTTATGCAATCACGGCAAACGTAATAATATAATCTCATATCGTCGTCACGAGCGTCGGGAGTTGAGATCAGTACGTTTAACACCATATTCTCCACGGTTTTTAACTTATACATTCGTACCTCCTAAAACTGACGGGCGACCTTTTGAGCCGCCCGTCGTGTTGATAATCACTTCTTGTTGTTGCGGTTCTTGATCTGAAGAAAGATAAAACCGCCGATAATGAAAACAAGTAAAACGATAGCAATAATCACTTTCATTATGCCGCCTCCTTGTTATGCTTCTTTCTCTTTCTTACAAGAGCTGTCACGCAAGCCGCAATACCGGCTGCCGAAATACCGCCGATCATTAGCCAAAGGCTGCCCGGAGCACTGTCATCGCCTGTCTGCGGAACGTGGATTTTTTCGTTGTGCATTTTAACGCTGGCGGTCTTGCCGTACTCAATCTCGACAACCTCATCATCAGGAAGAATATATCCTGCGGAAGCGTCGTTATTCACCTCAGATACGACATACTTGCCAATGCGTAAACCCTCAATGAGAATTTCGCCGTTCTTATCTGTCTTAAAGGTCTTGTCATAGCCATTCTCGCCTGTTACACGGAAGGAGATACCTTCAACCTTATTATCGGAAGAAGTCTTTACGATTTTGAGCGAGCCTTTCATAGCTTCATTCAGGAAGCCCTTGCCTGCGTCGTTCTCAACATCGTAGGTCTTACCGTCAGTTTCGATAAAGACGGGATAGGTGTTTTCATCGAGGACAAAGCCGTCGGGAGCCTTCTTCTCTTTTACAAGATAGTGACCGTAAACAAGGTCGTCCATCTCATAAATGCCTGTGTCGGTTTCCTTGATTTCGCCGAGCAGTTTGTCGTCCTTGTCGAGCTTGCCGTCAGCGTTGGTGTCGGAATAGATTTCAAATACTGCGCCTGTCAGCTTGTTGTCGGGATAATCAGCGTCAACCTTCGTAGTCTTTACATTGCCACGAATATGCTCGTTGACAATCTCGATTTCAACAACATCGCCGTCCTTGCCGATTGTAACGGGATAGACGGTATCATTGAGTACAAAACCTGTCGGCTGTTCGATTTCTCTGACATACCAAGTGCCGTAAGGGATAGTATCCTCGCCAAAGGTAAAGCTGCCGTCCTCGGCTGATTCTGTTGTCAAGGTTGCGTTTTCCGCAGTAAACTCTGCGTCTGCGCTCTTAAACAGTCCGATCACTGCGCCGCCAAGCGCTTCGCCGTTCTCGTCAATTTTTTTACCGGATACAGTACCGTAAATCAGCTCATTGGTGATAGGCTCTCCGTCATTCACGGTGAGGTCAACGGTCTTAGTATTTTCGCCCTCGTATTCAAATACAACGGGGAATTTGGTGTCGGTCAAGATATAATGCTCGTCGGTGGCAAGCTCCTTGACATAGTAACTGCCAAAGGGAAGGTCTGTACCCACAAAGCCGTTGTCGTTTTCATCAAGCGTGATAATCTCAATCAAGCCGTCTGCGGGAATGGTAGTTCCGCTTGCGGATACAAGCTCCTCGGTAGCGAATAAGCCAAAGGAAATATTCTTGATTTCCTCATTAGTGCCGATGTCAAACGGCTCATTGGTTTCAAGCCACTTTTCGAGGTTTACATTGACTTTCTGCCTTTCGTTGTAGAACGATGTAGAGGTTTCAGTAATCTCTACGGTCTGATCGGCGTAGGCAAGTTCTACGTTATGGATTTCATCACTGAGTACCATTCCGTAGGGAGCGTGGATCTCCTTGATTTCGTACTTGCCAAGATAAAGCGCCTTGCTTTTTGCAAAGCCGTCATTACCTGTTGTAACGGTATCTACAAGGTCGCCCTTGTGATTGCGGACTGTGCCGTCGGGAGTGATAATATCTTCTGCGGCACGGATTTCATAGGTAGCGCCTTTCAGTCCTGCGGTTTCATAAACAGGCTGGTAAATGGTGGGGATTTCATTGCCCTCATCATCAGCACCGCCGCTGACATTTACGCCATAGAAAACTTCGCCCTCTTTGGCAATGGTAATCTTGCCTTTCTGAGCGTAGTTCGGCTTCTTTACCTTAGTCAAAACAATGCTGCCCTCCTCTGTGGAGTTTTCTTCTGTGATGTCAAAGGTGATGGGTGTACTGTCAAGCACATAGCCGTGCGGAGCCTGAACCTCTACGAGCTTGTAGCCCTTATCGTACACGAGCATTTCGGGAGTGATAAGATAGCCCTCGCTGTTGGTGTAGAATGTGTCGATTGTGAGATTCGAGGGGTACGGAACGGACATAGTGATCAGAGTATTATCGGGTGCATAAATCTGGAATCCTGCTCCCTCATAGGGGATGGTTCTTCCTGATTCAGCATCCACCTTAACAACCTTAAGATAGGACTCGAAGATATCATTATTAATGATGAAGCTGTACGGCTTAGAGTTGTC
Source organism: Ruminococcus difficilis (assembly GCF_016680995.1). The sequence continues at coordinate 16,947 of NZ_JAEQMG010000018.1, forward strand.
GCAGACGAATACATCGAAGTCGTCAACATAGTGTCTGCCTTCCCAGCCGTAGGTCTGATGGACGGTGTAAGTGCCATAAGGCAGCTTCTTTGATTTTGCGTATCCCTTTTCGTCGCAGATAAGGGTATCACGCTCGCTGTCCTTTGCTTTGTCAAAACTACCTGCGCTTTTGAGAAAGAGCTGAAACGTGGCTCCTTCTTCGGGTGTTTCGATTTTGGTCTGTCCCTGATCGGTGTGCTTAACGATTTCAATTTCGCCCTTGATGATCTGTTCGGTAACGCCGACAGATACGGGGTTATGCTCAACGGTGTAGTTCTTCGCTTCTGCGCCGACATTGTAAACTGTTTCGTTGAGAAGATAGCCCTCGGAAGGCTCAATCTCTCTGATAGTCCAATTATCGCCGCAAACATATTCCTTTGTGGTGAATTTGCCGTCCTTGTCGGTGGTGTAGGTATCAATCAGCTTATCGCCGTCATAGATGCCGTACTTTGCTCCGGCAAGCGTAGCGTCGCCCTGTGCCTTCTTTGTTTCAGCATCGGTCTTTTCTACGGTTACGGTAAACTTCTTCAAAACATTGGTAAATTCACGTTTAGTCGCCTTGTCCCAAACAACGGGTGCAGTCTGTGACTCCGGAACAACGTAACGAATTGCAGTGTCCACTTCTTCAAGGGTGTAGGGCTTATCGCCGCTTACAAGGATATTCTTAAAGTTGGCTACGCCGTTCTTGTCAGTGGTAGCATACTCGTCAACCTTTGCGCCTGAGAGTGATGTGCCGTAAAGGTGGAATTTTACGCCCTCGTTGAAATTATCCTCAGAGGTCTTTACGACCTGAAGTTCACCACGCTTCAGAATATTGCTGAATTTAACAGTTGCGGTTTTGCCGCTTTCGACCTTAACGGTCTGCGCCTTCTGATCCTCGTATCTTTCCTCGGTAACCTCGGTTACGGTGTATGTTCCTACCTTGAGGTCATCAATCTGAAATTCGCCCTTTGCGTTGGTGGTAACGGTCTTGCTGTAATTGTCAGCGCCCGTGACCTTAAACTTGATACCTTCGATCTTTCCGTCGTCGGAGGTCTTGACGATTTTGAGTGAGCCTGCCGAGGTCTTAACAGCGAAATACGCCGTCTTGGTTTCTGTGTCGGACTGAACGCCTGTTACAACGTCCTGCTTTGTAGAGCTGCCGCAAGCGACAAGGGTAGTCGTTACCTTCGGCATATTCTTGGTTGCGCTGAATACAAGCTCATCAGGAATTGCCTTCGTCGATGTCAGTGTAATGCTGTTACCCGAAACAGAAACAGATACGTCGCCTGTTTTCTTGAAGGTGTAATCGGACAAGATTTTGTTGCTGTCAGTCAGCGTAAGGCTGTACTTACCGTCGCTGTATTTCAGCTCCTTAACGTTGCTCTTTGCTTTTGCCTGTGTATCGTAGGAAAAACTCGGAATCACGTTATAGCTGTTGAGCTTGGCAATAATCTTGTTGTAGTTGGTCTTTACGTTCGGATTGTGGTCGCCTGCGGTGATACCGTCAATAAACTTGGAATTGCTGAGCTTGAACGTAGAAGCGTCACGACAGCCTGTGCAGAATTCCCATACAACCAACTGTGTAGCGATCCACTTCTGACCGTCTGTTCCGACAAGACCGGAGCTGTTTCCTGACTTTCCGAAAAGAAGGGCAAGATTAATAGCTTTCTTCTGAGCCTTGCTGAGTGCGTTCCACGCAGCCGAAGCATCTGTTGTCAGGGTGTTGCCTGAATAGAGCGAGTGTCCCGGCTCCAAACAGTAAGCGTCCTTGCCGTCTGCATAGATTCGGCAGAGTTCCTCGCCGACAGTTCCGACGGTGTAGCCGCCGTGTTCTGTGTACTTCACGAATGTGATGATGTTATCGCCTGTGTCATAGCAGTAGTCAAAGGTGATGGTCACCTCTTTGCCTGCGGCATTGGCGGGGATGATTAAGATTGAGGAAACGACAGCGATAACGGCTAAAAGAATTGCCGTAATACGCTTGGCGTTCCTCTTGTTGAATACTTTTGTCATTGGTTTACCTCCATAATTTTTTGAATTGAAATTGTGTGTTTGATTGACTTGCCTGCCCTATTAGAGAAAGATATATGATTAAGAGATAGAGTTATAATAAGAGATAGTATTATATCTTTCTTTTCGGATAGTACAGGTAGTCTTAGGGGTTAGAGTGTGAGGAAGGGGGAAGTCAAAAAAATATGTTTTGCATTTCCTACCTGCTGTCACGCTCTGAACGGTGGCGCAGATACTTGGCGTAGTGCTCCAGAGCCTTGCACACATAGTCCTCCGTGTCCTTCAACTGAACATTCTTCGGGATCAGGCTTCGTACTCTGTCACCACGCAGCACAATGCGCTCACGCTGGTTGGGTTTTTCTTCCGACATAATCGCTTCAACAGCTTCCGCCGTCAGTTTGCCGCTTTCAAACATTTTCCTCATTCGGATTGTCTGGTCGTGCGACGGTGTGCAGTCGTTAATGTCAATCTGCTCTACAACGTCACGCTGACTATCCTCGTCAAGATAGGACAACTCAACGGCAGGACGCATTTTGATTCTGCCCTCGTCCACATACTCTAAAAGTTCGGGAACAAGGTTAGTTAAGCGGATATATCGTCTTATTTGGTCTTTGCTTTCTCCAACCTGTTCGCTGAGTTCTACATCAGAACGTCCGCCACCTAACTTAGTCGCCACTGGCGACGAAGTTAAATCTGTTCGTTTTCCTTGCCTGTTCATAGCTTCTAACCTCATTTTGTAAGCAAAGGCTTTCTCGCTGGGAAGGATTGTTGTACGCTGAAAATTGCTCTCAACCATATATACAACTGCTTCGTCACGGGTTAAGTCCTTAATCTCACTTCTGAGGGTGGAAAGCCCGGCAAGCTCACAAGCTCGCTTTCTGCGGTGTCCGCTGACAACCTCATATCGTCCGTCCTCTTTCTGACGGAGAACGGCAGGCGTTAAAACGCCGTTTGTCTTGATACTCTCGACAAGCTGAACCATATCCTCATCATCTCTGACGTGGAAAGGGTGATCGGGAAAGTCATCAATCAAGTCAAGCGGAATATCTCTGATTTTTTCGAGCCTTGCGTCATCCCGTTCATCCTGTGTGGAGAAAAGGTCATCGAGCGTCGGCAGAGCGAAGTCGCTCTTTCTGTCTGCCACCTGACAACACCTCCTTTGTGAAATCAGCGTATGCCTGTGCTACCTTGCTGTTAGGCTCGTAGGCGTAAATACTTTTGCCTTTGGAAGTTACCTCGGCGGCTTTGACCGCTATCGGGATTTTTGCTTTGTAGATTTTAACAACGCTTCCAAAGTTGTTCCGTATTGCGTCCACAGTGCTTTTAGCAAGGTTTGTCCTGTTATCGACGAGCGTCAGCAAAATGCCGTCAATCGCCAAATTAGGATTTGTATGTGCCTTTACCTTTGAAACAGTCCGAAGAAGCTGTGTCATAGCCCTTGCAGGCAAATACTGAGCCTGAACAGGGATAATCACGCTGTCTGCCGCCGTCAAAGCGTTCAAGGTCAACATACCGAGTGATGGTCTGCAATCAATCAGGATGTAGTCGTAATTTGACTTAACCATATTAAGATAACTCTTTAAGATGTTCTCACGGCTCATAGCCGTCACAAGGTACATCTCCAAGCCCTCCAAATCCGTGTTGGACGGAATAAGGTCAACTCCTTCGTTATGATGGAGTATGCCGCTTTCGGGGTTGGTTTCGTTATCTCTGATAATCTCGTGCATTTTCGTAGCGAGGGTAACGGGTATCTCGTCAACACGCTGCCAGCCTAAACAGGTCGTCAAATCGCCCTGCGGATCAGAGTCAACAACGAGTACACGTTTACCTTTATTCGCCAAGCCTATGCCCAAGTTCATTGTGGTAGTCGTTTTTCCGACGCCGCCCTTCTGATTGCATATAGCAATAGTTTTGCAGTTTGGCATTCGTTTTCCTCCTTTCAAATAGTTTTATAGCTGTCCTGCAAAAACAGCTATGTAACTTTTCCGCTTATT
>NZ_JAEQMG010000180.1 GCF_016680995.1 Ruminococcus difficilis
CCGTTGGGGGAATGTCCGAAGGACAAGGGGAGATTCCCCTGCTAGGGGAAATGTCCGCAAAGCGGACAAAAGGGTCGGCTGTCTTCGCAGAAGAAGCCGCTTCCGGCGAGGAGGCTGTCACCGGACACTTGTGTCACGGTGACTGAGGGTTTATGCCGCGGCAATAGCTCTCAACCAACCAATATAAGCGAAAGCGGCACGGATCATTCCGTGCCGCTGTTGTTTATGTCATTTATCTTGTCCAAAGACGAAGCAGATCAATTCCTCCGTAGGGTACGGCATTTATGACGTACCGAGAATGACGGGCGTTTCATATATCGAAAGCGTGAGATAGGGGAGAAACGTTTTTGCCATGCGGACGAGCAATGCTCGTCCCTACGCCGACGTACCGAAACATTTCCGATCAATGCCGTCCAAACGCGAAGCAGATCAATTCTTCCGTAGGGACGACCATCGGTCGTCCGCAGAATGACGGGCATTTCCGTTATCGAAAGCGTGAGATAGGAAACAAGCGCTTCTGTCCGGCGGGACGTCGAGGCGCCGTCCCCTACATTAATGCGATCTTATTCCACCGCCTCAATGAAATACATTCTCGATGAAAAATCGGGGAAGAGGCGGACGTTCTCGTTATATCCGGTGCCCGAGAACTGCTGTCTCAGCGCCACGCCCGCGCTCATCAGCACACTGCCCTTCGCGGTATGATCCTCCACCTCGCCGCCCATCTTGATGAACCGCGCAATCATATTGTGGAGCATACCGTCCTGACGGATGCGGATGGGGGACATGGTGTTGATCAGGCTGCCGAAGAGCTTGATGTTGACCCTGCCAGAAATATTATGGAATCGGTAGGTGCGGTCGGGATCCAGCCCCTTGCAGTAGAAGCGGTGCGCCTGTGTGTTCGGCTCCACACTCTCCTGCATCATCATGCCCACGGCACGCGTCTTGTCGTCGCTGACACAGATCCATTCATGCACGTTCCCGGAGCGTATGCGGTAAAAATCGCCGTATTGCAGGACGTCGCGCCACACCTTGTACAGCGTGATCTGCAAGCGTGTATGCTCCTTGTCCCAGCGGAACATCTTGCCGACGTCCAGCTCATAGCCCAGCGCGCCGAACGCCGCGATGTTGAAGCGTGTTTCCAGCGGTGTGGAACGCAGGGTCTGGTGATTGGGAGAGCCCGATACATGCGCGCCGATACAGCACTGCGGATAGCCGTAGCTGTAGCCCTCCTGGATATGGGAGCGGCACAGCGCGTCGGTGTTGTCACTCGCCCAGATCTGCGGGAAGTAACACAGGATACCTAAGTCAAAGCGGTTGCCGCCCGAGGCACAGCCCTCAAAGAGGATATGCGGAAAGCGCTTTGTCAGCGCGCCCATGATCTTGTATAAGCCGAGGATGTAGCGGTGCGCCGTCTCACCCTGCCGTTTCGGGAGCAGATACGGCGAGTACACATCCGAGAAAATGCGGTTCATATCCCATTTGACATAGCTGATCTTGCCGGAGGAGAACACCTCGCTCATCTTCTCGATCAGATAGTCGCAGATTTCGGGATTACACAGGTCGAGGATCCGCTGATGCCGCCCCTCGCTGTGGAGCTTGCCGTTGATCGCCATCGCCCAGTCGGGGTGCTGTTCATACAATCGGCTGTTGACGTTGACCATCTCGGGCTCGACCCAGATGCCGAACTGCATCCCGTGGTCGGTGATCTTCTTCGACAGACGCCCCAGCCCGCCGGGGAGTTTTTTATGGTTGGGATCCCAGTCGCCTAAGGAGCGGGTGTCGTCACTGCGGTCGCCGAACCATCCGTCGTCCATGACGAACAGCTCCACGCCCAGCTCGTGACCCGCTTTGGCGAGGGATACCAGACTGCTTTCGCTGATATTGAAGTAGGACGCCTCCCACGAGTTGAGCAGGATGGGGCGTTCCGCTTTTGCCCATTCTCCGCGCAGGATGTGATCCTTGACAAAGCGGTGCATATTGCGGCTCTGTCCCGAAAAACCGTTTTCGGAGTAGGTCATCACCGCCTCGGGAGTGGTGAAGCTCTCGCCTTTTTCGAGGATAAAACGGAATCCCGCGGGGTTGACGCCCTGCGCAATACGGGTCTTGCGGTAGGCGCTGACCTCGACGGCGGCGTAGTGGTTGCCGCTGTAGATCAAATTGAAGCCGTAGACCGCGCCGCTGTCCTCGGTCGCGTCGGGACGATGGAGCATGAAGAAGGGGTTGGCGCGGTTGGAGGAGCATCCGGTGCGGCTTTCGATCACGAACTTTCCGTGGGAAACAGAGGCGGTGCTTTTCTCCATCTCACGCGTCCATGCGCCGTGAAAGGAGGTCGTCTGCCATTCGTTGTCCGGCAGATCGAGCTGCGTCGACAGCAGTCGTTCGAGCTCGATCGCGTGATCGCCGTTGTTGACGAGCTTTGCCCATCGGGTGATAACGTCACATTCCGGATAGACGCAGTAATGCAGCTCCAGTAACATCGCGCCGTCCTTGAACGCGAGGCAAAGGTGCTCTGCCGTACCGTCGGCGTTGTAAGAGCCGGGCAGTCCGGATAGAGAGGGCTTGCTGTCCGTGATCTCACAGCCGCGATACAAAAAGTCGGTTGTGCGCGAGCCGTCCGCCCGGACGAGTTCGATGAACGGCTCGCGAATATCGCCGTGACCCGTGCCGGAGAATTCCAGACACATATCCTCGAGCACGGTAGTCGGATGATCCGCGGAATAGACGATCGCGTTGCCGGGCTCGAACTCACGCTTTTGCCGCAGTGCCTCGAGCTCCTCGGCGCTGTCGACGTCGATCCTCGCGCCGTAGTACAGGTGCTCCGCGTGACCCGACGGCGTGATCGCGAGCATATATGATGTGTGATCGGTATTCAGAATAAACAGTTCCTGACTGCCGGTGATTTTTTTGATCATGATTGATCACCTTGGTTCGTTTGATAGTTCGGTTGCAGAGTTGATGAAACGCAATGTAGGGGAGGGGCTTGCTCCTCCCGATTGAAAATCAATATTGATTTTCAATGTTGTTTTTTATGATTTTGTTTCGTATCGATTGAATATCGCATTCAGTTTCGTTTTGTCTTGTTCGGACAGATGGATATACCGGGCATGATACCGAATACTGTTGCCTTCGGAATCCACTTGGAATACTTTTGATCCGAATCGAATCGAACGTGTGTCGCCGAAAAACCAAAAGTAGGGCATAATGACAGAGACTTGCCGATTGAGCAAGGCAGACAGCTCGGACGCTTCTTCCTTTGTCAGTTCCTTTTCGACGACATCGTAATCATTTACATAATATGTAATGGTCGCGTGATCCTGATCGGACACATGAACGGGATAAGGGATACAGACCGCAATCAGAAAAATAACCCATAACAGCATGGTGACGATCGTAATGATTCGATCCGTTTTGGATGCGGCGGGATAGCGGGACGGATCATCTTTTGTTTGATGCGTTCTCAGGAAAAACAGACCTACACCACCGCTCGCAAAGGCTGTGACACATACCAAACTGACTATTATCGCGTAGGGAAGGAACGCAAACACCTCGTTGATCTCGTTATTGTAGGCGAAACACAATAATATCCATGTGAAATGCGCGATCACCGTCGCGATCCCCAAATGTACTGACAGGATGATATATTGGAAGGTGTTTTGCGCGGCAAATATGTTGATCAGAACAAGAACGGTATGCGTCAGAAAAAAGATCAGAATGATTCTGAGCAGATCAGCCCCTGTTTTCTGTATCATTACCGCAGCCGCTAACGGGCAAAGGCAATTAAGCAGGATCCCGATAATGAATCCGATGGGGTAATGCTTTTTGGCACTTGTCATCGCATTCTCTCCTTAAAAGTGTCTTATTAGCTTGCAGCCTTACTGATAGAGTTATTTCGATTTCTTCTTCTCGATCGTATCCATGATCTTCTTCTCATTGTAGAAGCCCAGGATGATCGCGCCGAGCACGCAGAACGCCACGGCGACAAAGCCGACTAAGATCATGCCCGTGACGGAGGCGGTGATGTCGTTGCTGTTGGTGTTCTGGGTCGTGCCGATGATCGCCAGCGATGTGAACACCAGCATCGCGATCGACTGACCGAACTTCATCGCGAAGGTGCGCGCCGCAAAGAACATGCCCTCGCGGTTCTCACCGGTCTCGATGCCGTCAGCCTCGGCAACGTCCGCGACGATGCTCTGCGGGATGATGCCCAGCAGCGCCATCGGGAACGCCGCGATCACACAGATCGCAACGCCGTATACCACGCCGGGGATCACGGTAGTGCCGATCACGCCGATCAGACCCGCGATCACATACGCGAGCGCCAGCCCTAAGAAGCCGATGATGACGAGCTTCTTCTTGCCGAACTTTTTGACCAGTTTGCTGACAAACGGATAGAAGCAGGCGGACAGCACCGTCATGCCGCCGAGGAAATACATTGTAAAGCTCTCGTCGAGCTTCATGCTGACCTTGACGAAGAACGGCAGGCCCGTCTGGAACAGGGTCAGACCCACCCAGTACATAATGTCGGAGCCGGCAAAGGTGCGGAAGCTTTTATTCTTGAAGGTCGCGGAGAGCGACTTGAGCATATTGACGTTGGAGGGCTTGGTGTCGACGAATTCCTTCTCTTTGAGGCAGAAGGTCGGGATCAGCATACAGATGCACGAGATGATCGCCAGCACGATGAAGCAGATGCGGTAGCTCCACGCGAATCCGACCGAGCCGCGCAGCATACCCGCAAAGACAAACGGGGTATACGCGAGCATCGTGCCGCCGAAGAAGGTCAGTGAGATCGCGGTGGAGATGTACATGCGGTCGTCCTGCGTCTTGCCGAATTCGGAGATCAGCGCGTTATACGGCGTGCAGTACATGGTCATGAACAGGTAGAACAGCACGATGAAGACCGATATCCACGCGATATTCCAGCCGCTGATCATGTTGACGGGCGCGCAGAACAGCAGCACGGTCACCAATGACAGCGGGATCGCCGCGTACTGCATGAAGGGGATGCGTCTGCCGCGCGGATTCTTACTGCGGTCGGAGAGCGATGCGATCCACGGATCGGTGATCGCGTCAAATATTCTGGACAGGGCGGTGATCAGACCCAGTACGGTCAGAAAGCCGCCGATCACAAGACCGGGCACAATGTACTGGATCGCGCCGTTCTCGATATCCACCTGTGTGGGCAGGTAGAAGGTGACGAACCACGCGCTGATGATACCGCTCAGCGTCGACCATCCGAGCTGACCGACTGCAAAGATCCTCATTTGTTTTTTTGTTAATCGCTTCATGATGTCCTCCGATATATGTACATTGGTGTTGCACTTGTGTAGGGACGACCAGTGGTCGTCCGCGGACGGGCAATGCCCGTCCCTACAATTCTTTATTTCGATTTCTTCGCCATGGCGAGCTTGACGACCTCGTACGCGCCGTCATAGAGCCCTGATACCTTATTCGCCTTGATGCGGTCGCACATGTATTTGAGGGTGGCCTCTTCCTCTAAGAACAGCTTGATCATCTGTAAGGTGTGCGGTACATCCTCGCACTCGAGCGAGCCGTCGCCCATCTCGGCGGAGTGGATCGCACCCCACTTTTCGTGACCGCCGATGCGCTTCAGGAACAGCTTGGGGATGGGGTAGAAGGCGAGTTCACTGGGCTTGGTCAGCAGCACATCCGCCGAACGCATCAAGAGGTTGGTGCAGTACACCGCTTCAAAGATGTTTTCGTGCCAGAAGGCGTGTATGCCCTCGACATTGCCGACGATCGCGTCCTGCGCGAAGGCGTTGGTGTCCGCCCAGTCGTTGAAGTGGGTGGTACTGATCTCGGCAAGCTCCGGGATATCGCGGCACAGCTCATCCCATACCGCCTTATAGTCGCCCACATTGACATAGAGAGCGGCTTTCTTCGCCTTGACGGCGGGCAATAAGTATTTGATGACTGCCGCGAACAGCTCGCGCTGAGCGCCCGCGCCGCCAATCGACATGAGAAAACGCATCGGCTCGCCGTTTTTCTTGCGCGCCAGCCGCGCGTCACAGTCCTTTTCGATATTCGCGACCAGCTCGTGGTCGATGTAGTGACCGGTATAGACCAGATCCTCTGCAGGCATGGGATTGAGGACTTCTTTTTTCTTGAAGCCGTTGAGGATGCGGTAGCCCATGTAGCTCTGGTGCGTCTGGATGGTGTGGGTCGCGCCCTCGGCGAGGTGCAGCGCCATCGGCCAGTTATCCGGGATGGCGTTGACCACGTGTTCCATGCCAGCGTGCAGCGCCGCCTGTGCCGGCCACACATGGGTGCCGATCAGCGGGATGTCCTTGGGGATGCTGTGGAACACCGGCGCCATCAGCTCGGCGTTCTTCTGGTCGGCGGCATTGTAGCTGAGCTGTCGGAAGCCCTCGTAGTTCATCGGCTCCCATACGAGCTTGTTGAACAGCGGGAGCTTCTGGCTCAGGCGTGAGCCGAAGCTGTACAGATCGTTCTGCTTGCCGATGACCTTGGTGCAGGTGGTGTCCTTGTAGGAGTTCAGATCCATCCAGTAGGGGGTGTAGCCCAGCGCCTTGGCGGCGGACGCCATCGCGATGGAGATACGGTAGTGACCGAAGCCCATGCGGATGTTGCCGACGATGATACCCTTTTCGGTGTCAAAGGGGATCTCGCCCTCACCCTCGTTCACGCGGATATCATAGACGCCTAGTGGCTCATACAGGGTGGCGTTTTCGACCAGCTTCGCGGAATAAGCCGCCTTGCTGTCGTCGCCGAATTGCCTGAGATAGCTTTTCTTTTTTTCGAGCGCCTTTTTATAATCCTTCGCGCTCATTTGGTTGCCGAAAATAACTTTGCTTCTGTCAGCCATCGTGTTCCTCCTTGCGCTTATCACTGTTTAATTAGTTAAAGTGATAAAAACTTATAGTGATAATTGCGTAATTTTATACATATTATATAATAACATAAAGTAATAGAAAAGACAATCCGCACTATGGCGATATTTCAGCCTCTTTTCTATTCAACATATACAAAAACCGCCGCGGCGGAGAGTATTTGACTTCCCCTTTCAAACAGCGTATAATACATTCAAATCAACAAAAAAGAGGGATAGTATGTCAGCAAACACCCAAGACAATAAAAAAGCACCCACAGCGGTCAAGGATCTGGTCTTTACCGCGATGTTTACCGCGCTGATCGCGGTATGCTCCATCATCAGTATCCCGATCGGCGAGGTGCCCGTTACCCTCCAGACCTTCGCGATCTGCCTTTCCGCCGCCATGCTCGGATGGAAACGCGGTACGCTCAGCGTGTTCGTCTATATCCTGCTCGGCGCGGTCGGCGTGCCGATCTTCGCGGGGATGAAGGGCGGCGTCGGCGTACTGGTGGGACCTACCGGCGGCTATATCATCGGCTTTCTCTTAACGGCGCTCGCGGTCGGCTTCGCGGCGGACAGATGGCGCCGCAAGGCACTGCCGCTCACGATCGCCATGGCGGTCGGCGTGCTGCTCTGTTATGTCGTCGGCACTATCTGGTTCATGGTCGTTACCAAGATGCGCCTCGGCGAATCGCTGCTGCTGTGCGTAGTGCCCTTCCTGATCCCCGACGCGGTCAAGATCGCCGCGGCGGTACTCCTCTCCAACAGATTATCCAAGGTGGTCAGATTATAAATGTGGCTGTTCATCTTCAACTCCATACTCTTAGGCGTCGGACTGGCGATGGACGCCTTCTCGGTTTCGATCGCCAACGGTCTGAGCGAACCGAAAATGCGGCGGGTCAAATGTGCTGCCGTCGCGGGCGCGTACAGCTTCTTCCAGTTTTTGATGCCGATGATCGGCTGGGTGCTGGTCACCGCGCTGGTGAGCTGGTTCGGCGTGATCCAGCGCTTTGTGCCGTATATCGCGCTCGGACTGCTCCTGTTCATCGGGATCAAAATGATCGTCGAATCTCTGCGCGGCGCAGAGGAGAAGGAAGCGCGCCGCCTGACCGTCCCGATCCTGCTGATGCAGGCGGTCGCCACCAGCATCGACGCGCTGTCGGTGGGTTTTACCCTCGCCTCGTATGAGCTGCCGTCGGCACTCGCCGCCTCACTGATCATCGGCACGGTCACCTTCATCATCTGCCTGTTCGGGCTGTGGATTGGCAAGCGCTTCGGCAGTATTTTCAAGCACGCCGAGGTCCTCGGCGGTATCATCCTGATCCTCATCGGGATCGAGATCTTTGTCAAAAATATTTTTTTCACTACATAAAAAGGGAGCTGAACTCTCCGTGAGGTTCAACTCCCTTTGTTTTACTTTTCTCTTCCGAAATACAGATGACTGAGGATGCCGGCTCCGCCGGACGAGTCAAGCTTGAATTGGATCCACATCTGCGTATTGTTGTCGCCAAAGTAGGTCATGGTGATTGTTCCGGCGTCGGAATGATCGTCAGCCTCGATCGTATATTGTGACGGCTGTCCCATCTTTTGGATCACGCTGTCGATGGTATCCGCGCCGGTGATCCCGCGATAGCTGAACGCGGCGGGGTCGCTGTGCTTGCTCGCCGTGCCGCGGGGAAAGAAGGAATAGACGGCGGTCTCCTCCGGATCATCGCCTGCTTTATCGATGTAGACCGTACAGAACTTGTCGTTATATGTCAAATTGACATGCTGCGGTTTCGTTGTGTTCGCACCGGGCTTTTTGTCTTTTTCATATTTCCAGCCGTCGGCGATCATGTCCTTGAGCTTGGTTTGATTCAAGGTGTATTCGTATCCCTCCAGGGTGATGGTCGTACCGAGCTCAAAGCTTTTTGTGTTATTGTTCTCAAAGACGGTGTCGTAATTCGTTCCGTTTTCCGTGATTGCATATTTGCCGTCCGTGTAGCCCTCGCCGAGGTGATAGTTCGACAGATCGAGCTTGTCAAACGCGAATGTGAGCGTGTTGTTGAATGCTTTGGCGGCGGTGGAATCTCCGTCCGCGGTGAATTTCGCGATTCCTTTATTCTCGGAGCCGGCAGCAGAAGCGGAGGTTCCTTCGCCGGTTTGATCGTCGGTATCCTTGGGCTTGTAATAGGGATAGAGTAGGAAAGCGCCTGTGATGAGCGATACCATCAACACGATGGTAACGATCGCGGCGATCACCCTGCCGTAGGTCTTTTTGCTTTTTTTCGATTCCTTTTGTGCGAAAGAAAAGTCGTCGGCATAGGTAGGAGCGTCATCCGGGATGTCCTCTTTGTCGCTTTCGGCTCTGTCGCGTTCATCCAGATAGGCGGCGCGTTCCGACGGATCCTTGAAATAGACGGAGGGATTGCTGGGGCTTTTGGAATAATCCACGCGATCGCTTTTATCCGCGTAAAGATCGCGGTATGTCTGCGCGTCCTTTTGGCGATCATAGTAGGTGTTGGGGTTGCCCCATGTCGATCGGGTGCGGTCGATGTTTCCTGCGGGCACACCCTCATAGACCGGCGTCGGATGAGCCGAGAGAGCCTGATCGAACAGGCGCTTGAGCTCAGTCATATCATGACAGCGGTTTTCTTTTTTGACCGCCAAGCCATAGCCCAAAACATTTTCGAGCTCCGGCGAGATGGAAACGCCCAGCTCATAGGGGCTTTTCAACTCGTCGTTTCTCAGTCGCTCGAGTGATTCGATCGGTGTTATGCCGGTGATACAGCGATAGATGGTGGCGCAAAGCGCGTAGACGTCCGTCCACGGTCCCTGCTCACCGTTACGGCGGTATTGCTCCTCGGGCGCGTAACCCTGCTTGAGCATGATCGACATCGTCTTTTTATCATCGACAAAATCTCTTGCTGAGCCGAAGTCCATCAGCTTGAGCTTACCGTTTTTGAGCAGCATGATGTTATCGGGACTGATATCGCGGTGGATGATGCCGGCGGAATGGATCTTTTCGAGCGAGTCGATGATCGGATAGAGCATTTCGATCACCTCGATCGGGTCGAGCCTGCCCTTTTCCTTTTGATAGTCCTTTAAGGTGATGCCGTCAAGATATTTCATCACCAGATAGGCAGTGTTGTTTTCCTCGATATAATCCGTGGCGTCTACGATACCCGGCTCGTCAATGAACTTAGCCAGGGTGGTCGCTTCTTTCAAAAATCGGTTTCTGCCGTGAATGAATACCTCCGCGTTGGATCCGGAGCTGACAAAGACGTCGTTGCCGGAGTAGGTGTCGCGGTAGGAGTAGCCGTGGGGAAAATACTCCTTGATGGCGACGACGTTGCCGAGCTTACTGTCCTCTCCCAGATAGGTGATACCGAAGCCGCCTTCACCCAGTACGCCGTGGATGATATACCTGTTTCCGACAGCGGTGCCGACAGGCAGATGGTGGGGCTGCGGATCGACCAGATTCCTTGCGCCGCAGCGCGGACAGATCGGAGATTCGCCTCTTTCTCGATTGCAGTACTTACAAATCATGATAAACCTCGATTGCGTCAGGTTAGTATACTTACTATCATCATACCGAAACAGAGAGATAATGTCAATCATTCCCGCAAAATCCCCGGGAAATCTTTTGATTCTCGCCTTTCTCAGCGATTTGCGGGATCTTCCTCAACCTCTGCCGCAAAAGGACTTTCGTTTGTGTCGGATGAGTTGTTGACAACGCCGACCGTTATATGATAATATAACCATGTATAACTATGCCCTTTGCATATGTATAATTTGGTTGAGATTGCGGTAGCTTCGATACAAGTGTTGAGAGCTTCGCAATGACCGCATGATAAGGAAAGGAACAATACTATGATTACCGCGATGTTATTTGCGGGCGGTAAAGGCGCGAGAATGAAATCCGTCGATCTGCCCAAGCAGTTTTTAGAGGTAGGCGGCAAGCCTATCATCATCCACACCATGGAGCACTTTGCCCGTCACCCGATGGTCGACCATATCGTGGTCGCCTGTAAGGAGGACTGGATCGATCACCTCGAGAATCTGATCGAGCAGTTCAACGTGCCAAAGGTCAAGTCCATCGTCCCCGGCGGCGCTTCCGGCTTTGACTCCATCCACAACGGCGTGGTGGCGACGCACGAGTTCTCCCGCGATCCCGAGGATATCATCCTGATCTGCGACGGCGTGCGCCCGATGCTCTCCGAGGAGCTGATCACCAACTGTATCTTAGAGACCAAAAAGCACAAGACCGCTGTGCCCGTCACCCCGTCCATCGACTCGCTGCTTTATTCCGAGGACGGCATGACCTGCGGCAAGAGCTACCAGCGCTCGACCATGTACATCACCCAGGCGCCTCAGGGCTATACCATGGAGCGCATCCTCTGGGCGCATGATCAGGCGTACAAGCGCGGGATCCTGGAGCCCGTTTCCTCCAGCGAGCTGTTCATCGAGCTGGGCGAAAAGGTACATATCTTCATCGGCGAGCGCTTCAATATCAAGGTCACGACCCCCGAGGATCTGACCACCCTGCGCTCTCAGTATTACTATGAGAATTACAAGAAATTCGCCAAGGAGGAATTGAAGTATGGATTATAAGGTAAAAGACTACGTCAAAAAGAGTATCTATACCAACTTAGAGGATATCGCGAACGCGCCCATCTCATGGGACAAGCTCAAGAACAAGACCCTGCTCCTCACCGGCGCGGGCGGCTTTATCGGCTACTACATGACCTGCGGTATTCTGCTCAGAAACGACCTCTACGGCGACAATATCAAGGTGCTGGCGCTCGAGCGCTTCGGCGATTTCGCGAAGAAGAAGTTCGGCAAGCTCCTCGAGCGTGACGACGTCGAGCTGATCGTACAGGACATCACCGAGCCGATCAAGGCGGAGCGCGCGGATTTTGTCATCCACGCGGCGTCTCAGGCGAGCGCGATCGAATTTGAGCGCGACCCTGTCGGCACCATCAGCGCCAACCTCAGCGGTACGGAAAACGCGCTGAACTTCGCGAAGGACAGCAACAGCGAAGCGTCGCTGATCGTGTCCTCATTAAAGGTCTACGGTACGCTCTATACCGGCAAGCCGTATATTGAAGAGGACGACAACGGCTATGTCGATTTCACCTCCTACAAAAGCTGCTATGCCATCGGCAAGCGTGCCGCCGAGACCCTCGCGGCGAGCTACAGTAAGCAGTATGAGATGAACATCCGCATCGTCCGTCCGTCTTACATCTTCGGCGCGAGCCGTCTGGATGACGACCGAGTATGGGCGCAGTTCATCGCGAACATCGTCCGCGGACAGGATATCCTCTTGAAGAGCAACGGCGCGACCAACCGTTCCTTCTGCTATGTCACCGATACCGTGACCGCCATGCTGCATGTGCTCCTCGACGGCGAGAACTGCGTGCCGTACAATATCTCTAACGAAGCCTCCAACACCACCATCCGCGGCTTTGCGCAGGCGGCGTGCGAGGTATTCCCCGAGCGCAACATGAAGCTCGCGTTCGCCAATCCCGAGGATGAAGTAATGCCCGAGCCCTCGCCGAACGATCCCACCCCCGAGATCATGGACAACAAGCGCATCCGTTCCATCGGCTGGGAGCCGAAGATCGACCTCAAAGAAGGCATCCGCCGCGCGGTCGCGATCTTAGAGGAAGACTAAATTGCCTAAAGACTTCTGTCCGTTAAGGGAGATGTTTTTGTGATATATTTGAAGGACGCCTCATGGGAGAGGATCCACCTGAATTTGACTGTTGCAACAGATAAAGAAGCGGAAAGAATACGTTCTCTCCGCTTCTATCTTGTCACGCTGTCGGGCAGGGTCGAAGCGGAATTCCGCCAAGCAATCGTTGACGGAGATACCGTTCGGCTGTCGCTGAATGTGACCAACAACGGGCTGAACCGCTGTATTGAGAGCGGGACATACCGTATCCTTGCCGCTGACGGCAGCGGTGAGTCGACCGCCGTACTGTTCGACGGCTCGTTTGAGACGCTCTCCCGCTATGGCAGGAGCTTTGTCTACGGCGCGGGGAACGGCGTTTATACCGTCAGCTTCATGATTGATGAATTCTCCGATCTCCCCGAGCTGCGTATGATTTTTTTGGACGCGAAAAAGTCCGACGGCAAAGAGGATCTTTATCGAAAGAGATCGTTTTCCGATCGGCTGAAACGCTTCGTCAAACGATCTGCCGACGCCGCGAATGTTTGGTTCCAGAAGGCGATCTATTCCTGTATCAGGGCTTTCCGATTTCTGCGAAAACCCCGTATCCTTTTCCTTGATGAAAAGCGCGACGTTCTCGCTCCCAGTATGTCGGCACTGTACGACAGGATGATCGGGCGCGGACTTGACAAGCGTTATGTCATCAAGTGCTCTTTGCGCAACACGGAGAGCAACTCCTACTCAAAATTATCGACCGCCGCGGTGATCGCGAGGATCGCGAAGGCGGATATCATCATCGTCGATGACTATGTTCCCGCGTTCAACACGCTCCGGCTCGCCGACAGCGTCAAGGTCATCCAGCTCTGGCACGCCGGCGCGGGCTTCAAGGGCGTCGGCTACAGCCGTTGGGGACATTTCGGCTGTCCCGCGCCTTATTGCGCCCACCGCCGCAGTGACTACGCGATCTCCGATTCCAAGGCGATCCGGCACTTTTTCTCGGAGCCCTTCGGGATTCTGGAGGAACAGGTGATCCCCACCGGTATGCCCCGCATGGATCCTTATCTTGATGAAGAAAACCGACGCAGGGTCAAGCAGGAGCTCTATGAGCGCTATCCCGCGTTCAAGGGCAGGCGCGTCATCCTCTTTGCGCCGACCTACCGCGGACGCAACCGAAAGACCGCTTACTATCCCTATGAGCTGATCGACTTCGAGCGCCTTTACCGCTATTGTGAGGACACGGATTCGGTCGTGCTCTTTAAAATGCACCCGTGGGTGCCCGGTGAGGTCGAGCTCGAAGCGCGGTACCGTGATCGCTTCTTCTCTATGAACGCCTACCCCAACATCAATGAGCTGTTTAATATCACCGACCTGCTGATCACCGACTATTCCTCGTGTATCTATGAGTTCATGCTGATGAAAAAGCCGATGCTTTTCTTTGCGTATGACCATGACCGCTATGCGGTGTCGCGCGGATTCCACCGTGACTACGCCTCCAATGTGCCCGGCAAGATCTGTCTGACCTTTGACGAGCTGCTGCGGGCGATGCGTGAGGAGGATTATGAATTTGACAAGGTCGAGCGGATGCTGCCCCTGTATTTCGATCATGTCGATACAGGCAGCTGCGACCGCGTGATCGACTGGCTGGTGCTCGGCGATCTGCCTGAGGAATATTCATCCGCCCTGCAGGCTCGCCGCGATGAAACAGCTCGCGCAAGGGTGCTCAGGTTCCCGTCCGCTTCATCCGCGGACTGATCGAACAGGATAGAATTAAAAACGGCATGATCGCTGACGATGATCCTTTGCCGCACTGCCGTGCTACGGCTTTACCGCGCAGGATCAGACCGAGTCCGAATAACAGAAAGGCATTTGACATGAAAAAAGTATTGATCCCGATCATATTGATACTCGCACTGCTGATGAGCTTATCCCTGTCAGCGTGCGGTCAGAAAGATAACGGCGCTACCTCCGATTCAGCCTCCGCCGATCAAAGCGCTACTGCTGATTCACGCGGCGCGTCCTCCGCTTCTTCCGCGAAAGCATCCGCAAACGGGGATGAAGAAAAGAGCGATTCTTCCGCGTCAGCCGAGGCGGAAAAAGGCTCGGGCGGCTCACCCGGAGCGGCGGAAAATCAGCAGGATATCGTGCAGAATGATGCCGGTGAGAACGACGGAGAAGAACAGAGCGCGGATGATCCCGCGCCCGAGAAAAAGGCAGAGAGCGGGTCGACAAAGCAGTCCTCCGACTCCGGTTCGACCTCTTCCGTATCGCCGAACCCCGCATATGACGACGACCATCGTCCGCAGTTCACGATCGTGATGACCGACAAGTCGAGCAAAAAGGAATACTCCGCCGCCTGTAGCTATACCACGGATAAAAAGGATGAGGCATACGCGTCATTCTTCCTGCCCGCGGGCAACTACGATATCGCGGTGTATGAGTACGCCGACAAGATCGACAAGGACAACCCGCTCGCCGAATCCACCTATAATAACGCAAAGGCGACCAAGCGCAAGTCGGTCCGCGTCTATTACACCCCCAAGGATGAACGGATCGAGGTCAAAGAGAGCGCCTCGAGCAGAACGCAATAACATGAACAAAGGGCTTCCGCACGGAAGCCCTTTTTATTATGTCATATGCAGATTACAGGCTCCCTTTGGTAAAGGTGAGGTGTTGTCCAAATCTTGATTTGGGGCACAACACCCATACAAAGGAGAGCTGTCCCGGAATCGGGACTGAGGGATTGCAATAATTGTTTAAGGCTAAGCCGAGTGACTTTTACTTCGCGTAGAGCTTGCCGACGATATAATTCGACAGCCGACGCGGCAGGAGCTTTGCCAGCACCGCGATCGCCTTGTAGGAGAAGCCGATCGCCTTGAGCGGACGCGAATTCTTTTTGATCGCCAGCTTTGCGATATATTCACCCGCCTTTTTGGGACTCATACCGCCGCGCTCATCCTTTTCCATCACGGCGACGGATCGGCGCACGCGTTCGCCGTAGTCGCTGTTCTTGCAGTCGTCCTTTTGCCTTGCATCGGTAAAGCCCGTGGCGATATCGCCCGGCAGTACCGCGCACACGGTGATCCCATAGGGGCGGATCTCATTTTGCAGCGCCAGCACATAAGCCGCGATCGCCGCCTTGCTCACACTGTACCACAGCTGGAACGGGATCGGCAGGATGCCCGCGACGGAGCTGACGCAGACGATCCGTCCGCTGTTCTGCCTGCGCATATGGGGCAGCACGGCGCGGATGACGTTGTCGGTGCCGTACAGGTTCAGCTCAAGCTGTGCGTGTGAATCGGCGGAGGCGGTCATCTCGGCGGCGCCTGAGATGCCGTAGCCCGCGTTGCTGACCAGTATATCGATCTGCCCTTCGCGCGTGATGATCTCTTCGATCGCCTGTTTCACCTGATCCTCGTCGGTGACGTCGGCGGTGATGTGATTCACGCCGTAGGGCGGGTTTTCGCGGCGGGACAGCTCATAGACGGTACAGCCCTTTTTGGTCAGGCTCAGCGCCGTTTCTCTGCCGATGCCGCTGCTGCCGCCCGTGACGACGGCAACCTGTTTCTCGTTATTCATTGCTCAACAGTACCTTTGCGATGACGCCGACCGCCTCATCGATCAGATCCTCTGTCAGCGTCGCCATGTAGCTGGTGCGCAGCAGACACTCGTTCGGAGCGGTCGCGGGGGGCAGTACGGGGTTGACGTATACGCCTGCCTCATAGACCTCCTTCGCCTTGATCAGGGTGTTCTCCATCGTGTAGGTGTAGATGGGGACGATCGGTGTTTCGCTCTCGCGGATCTTCAATCCCGCATCACGCAGATCCTTGCGCGCGTGAGCGGACAGTGCGTTGAGCCGTTCGGGCAGCTCGGGATGCGCCTTGAGGTGTCTGAGCGCCGTCAGCGCTACCGCGCAGCATGCCGGCGGGATAGACGCCGAAAAGATGAACGGACGCGAGTTGTGGCGCACATAGTCGCACACGGTATGCGATGCCGCCATGTAGCCGCCTAAAGAGGCTAAGGACTTGGAGAAGGTGCCCATGATGATGTCCACCTTGTCCTCGAGCCCGAAGTAGCTCGCGGTACCTCTGCCGCCCTCGCCGATAACGCCCAAGCCGTGAGCGTCGTCGACCATGACGCGCGCGCCGTACTGTTCGGCGAGCTTGCAGATCTCGGGGAGCTTGGCGATATCGCCGCCCATCGAGAACACACCGTCGGTGACGATCAGGATGCCCGCTGTTTCGGGGATCTTCTTGAGGATGCGTTCCAGATCCTCCATATCGTTGTGCTTATAGCGCACCATCTTGCCGAAGCTGAGCTGACAGCCGTCATAGATGGACGCGTGATTCTCGCGGTCACAGACGACATAATCGTTTCGGCCGACGATCGCGCTGATGATACCTAAGTTGCTCTGAAAGCCGGTCGAGAAGGTGACCGCTTCTTCCATATTGACAAAGGCGGCAAGCTCGGATTCCAGCTCGAGGTGCATACGCAGCGTACCGTTGAGGAATCGTGAGCCGGAGCATCCGGAGCCGTATTTCTCCAGCGCCTTGATACCCGCCTCTACCACGGTCGGCTCGGTCGTCAGACCCAGATAGTTGTTGGAGCCGAGCATGATGCGGCGTTTGCCTTCCATGATGACCTCCACATCCTGCCGTGTCTCCAGCGCGTGAAAGTAGGGATAGATCCCCTCGTTGCGCAGCTGATCGGCAAGCGTGAAGCGTTCGCATTTTTCAAAAATGTCCATCGTTCTTCCTCCCATATCGGGTGATACCTTTGGATTGTTTTGGATTTTGCTTGACCAAGATATTTTACATGAATGTGAGGTGTATGTCAAGAAAAACGCCTATAAATGTAATACTTCACCATGATTGTCACAGAAAAATCATGCCATAATTGTTGAAATAGCACTTGTTTTGTGGTATGATCTTGAAGAAAAGAGGGATAGGATGAAACTGATAAAAGAGGCGGTCATCTCCGCCAGCATTTGTGATTCCAATGTAAAACTGGGCGTGAAGGGCACCTTTGATCTGGTGCAGGATTACCTCACCGAGATGATGGGGGAGCTGGGCATCGACGGCGTGTCACTGCGCAAAAAATACGGCTGCGTGTGGATCTTTACCCGCAACCGTATCGAGATCGACCGTGAATTTTTCTGGAAGGAGCGCTACATCGCCGAGAGCTTTATCTCGTCCGCTAAGGGCGCCAAGATGACGGTCGACACGATCCTGAAGGATGAGCAGGGCAACACCTGCGTCTATTCGCGCATCGAGATGTGCGCGCTCGATCTGAGCACCCAGAAGATCCGCCGTATCCGTGATGTCGGCATCACCTCGGATACCCATGTGGAGGCTCCCGAGCGTGAGATCTCTTTCAGCCGCTTAAAGCACGAGGGACTCAGTGAGATCGACACTGTTTTGGTGAAGTCGGGCGATATCGACTTTGTCCAGCACACCAACAACGTGTCCTACATCCGCTTCATCATGAACACCTACACCGTCAAGGAACTGCGCGAGCGTCCCGTCAAGGCGATCGAGGTGCGCTATGCCGGTCAGACCCACGAGGGCGATATCCTGTCCATCCGCAAAGCGGAACAGGACGGCAAGGAGCTCTTCGACGTAGCCCTCGGCGATACCGTAGCGGTAGAGTGTGAGATAGTGAGGAGTTAGGAATTAGAAATTAGTAATTAGTAATTTCGGGAAAACGCCGACGCGTTTTTGATTATAATATCGACAAGTAACATTAGCGCCCGCAACTCTATGAAAGTTGCAGGCGTTATCATTTGGCTGAGATGGCGACATTAATTCCTAATTCCTAATTAACATATCGGTGTTTTCATAACTCTGTTCGATCTCTTTGGAATAGGTCTGCGCGGCGGCGATGATGTCGCCGCTTTTTTGCGCCATGTTCCCGACGATCCCGACGGAATCGATGAGGAACCGTATCGGCGCCGTTATATCATAGCTGTCGATCGCGCCGAGCAGGTAGCGGTACAGCCAATACAGCCCGAGCCGCGTCAATTCCGCTTCATTGTGTAAAAGCGCGGGTTCAGTCTTTGCCGCCTGAATGATCTTTTCGCGGTTGCTTTCCTCGATATACTCCAGTTCTTCAAACAGTTCGGACGATAGCGATCCGGGCGTGACGACTTCTCCCGTCAACTCCCTTTGCGCCTCTGCTGCCAATGTTCTGAGCTTCTCAAAGCGCTCCGCAAGCGGAATGGGTTGCGTGAGAAGCATTGCCGCCCGCTCTCTGACCGTCAGCAAAAAGCGCATCACATCTACATCGTATTCTTCGCAATCCGCGCAGTCTACGCCGACAAAATCCTCATACGCGTTATCGGTGGTCAAAATCAGCCGCGCCGCCTCGGGACAGGCGAGGGCGAGCGTGTGTTCCGTGAACGTCGTGTAATCCATCGTGATCCGCGGAAACTGCGCACAGGTATCGCACAGGTGCTCTTCGCCCAGCTCGCGGAAAATATCGCACAGGTGATCGTCGCCCCAGAAGGGACATTTCTTCTCTTCCGCCAGGTGAAAAACGCGGTCGCCGTCGGGATCGGTGTAGATCGCTTCTCTGAGCTTCTCGCCGAATTCCCCCTGCACGCTGTTGTAAAAATTCTCGGTCTCGCTGTCGATCACCACATCCCATCCCTGACAACAGCTGTCGGGACAGGCGGCGGCGATACAGCGGAATTCCCGGTAATAGGTCGGATAATAATGCTTCATGTCTTGATCTCCTATCATTTCCCTGTATTCAAAACAGTTATCGCGAAGGGCAAACACGCGTGTTTAGCCCTGTGGCAATCTCAATCGATCAAATCGATGATCTCACACCGGGTTCATTATCCGCCAATTATTTGCCAAAGTCAACAAAAACCAGTTGCAATTTGCTCGATTCGTGATATAATATAATTCGATAAAAGAAAAAGTGCCGGCTGAATCATGCTGAAAAGCCTGTATACATATAGTATACTATCAAATCGGTTGAGAGCGATTTCGATTTCTGAACCCTCCGCCGCTTTGCGGCACCTCCCTTAGGAAAGGGAGGCTTGGTATTTCGGTTTACCGCTGATAGAGGCTTGACTGCGTGGGGACGGCACTCCGGAGAATCCCGATCGATCGGGTGCCGAAGGGGCAAGCGCGCAGTTTTGCGCGTCAATCTCTCAGGCAAAAGGACGGAGCTTTTTGACAACGTTTTTGCGCGGGTCACGGCTTCGGCTGTGATCCGTTTTTTGTTGGATAAAAGAGTGTTTCCAAGGCTCCCTTTGGTAAAGGGAGCTGTCGACGTATGTCGACTGAGGGATTGCATAATTGCTCGAGTGAAGCGAGTATCTCAATATTATTATTTTGATGTTACAGCAAAGTATAAAAACAGAGTATCTCCCTTCGGTCGGTCAATTCGTACAATCCCTCCGAGCTTGCCTTTGGGCAAGCCCACCTCCCTTTACCAAAGGGAGGCTGATAAACCGCCATATAATTCACAATTCTATCTGTATTACTGAGGAGGAAATAATAAAATGTGGGAAAGTTTTCTCAGTGCTGTTGAAAAGGGCAACAGCGTGCTCAACAGCTACGTCTGGGGCTGGCCGACCATCATCCTGATCCTGGGCACCGGTCTGCTGTTGACGATCCGTACCCGTTGCTTGCAGGTGCGCAAGTTCGGCGAATCGCTCAACACCACCATCGTCCCGACCCTCAAGAGTCTGGGCAAAAAAAAGCAGGCGGACGGCAGGATGAATTCGATCTCCCAGTTCGAGGCGTTCTCCACCGCGATCTCCGGCACCGTCGGCACCGGCAACATCATCGGCGTTGTTGCGGCGATCATCTCCGGCGGACCCGGCGCCGTACTGTGGATGTGGATCTCTGCCTTCTTCGGCATGGTCACCAACTACGCCGAAAACGTGCTCGGTCTTTACTTCCGTAAAAAAGACAGCAAGGGCAACCTTGCGGGCGGCGCGTTCTACTATATCGCCTACGGTCTGAAATGGAAGTGGCTCGCGTATCTTGCTTCCGTCTTCTGCATCCTTGCCGCCATCGGCATGAGCGGCGTGCAGACCAATAAGATCTCCGGCTCGCTGTCGGAGGCATATATGCGCATGACAGGCGCCGAGAACGCCGAGGTCGTCAAGCTGATCGTCGGCATCGTCGTCGCCGTGATCGCCGCGATCATCATCATCGGCGGCATCAAGCGTATCGGCAAGGTCGCGTCCATGCTGGTACCGTTCATGTCGCTGCTGTTCATCGTGCTGGCGCTGATCGCCATCTGCACCCACTATTATCGCATCCCCGAGGCTTTCTCTCTGATCTTTACCAAGGCGTTCAACTTCAACGCTGTCGGCGGCGGTATCTTAGGCTTCACCTTTGCCACCGTCATCAAAAAGGGTATGGCGCGCGGCGTATTCAGTAACGAAGCGGGCTTAGGCTCCTCAGTCATCGCGCACTCCGCGTCCGAGACCCGCGAACCCGTCAAGCAGGGTCTGTGGGGCGTTTTCGAGATCTTCTTCGACACCTTCATCATCTGCACCCTGACCGCGCTGATGTTCCTGACCACCTTTGACGCGCATTATTTTGACGCGCTCGACCTGACGCAGAACGGCCTTGACTCCTTTATGTCCATGTCGATGTTCTCCGATAACTTCGGCGCGTTCGGCACGGCGACCTTCTCCATCATCCTGCCGCTGTTCGCGTTCACCACCATCATCGCGTGGTCGTACTACGGCGAAAAGGCGGTCGAGTTCTTCTTCGGCTTTATGAAGGAAGAGAACCGCAAGTATCCCGTCACCGTGTTCAAGGTGCTCTATGTCCTGCTGATCGCGGTCTCGGCAACCATCCACAGTCAGGTCGTCTGGGATATCAGCGACACCTGCAACGGCTTGATGGCGCTGCCCAATCTGATCTGTCTGGTCGCGTTATCGGGGCTGGTCGCCAAGATCACCAAGAACTATTTCGACCGCAAAAAGGGCGCGAAGATCGAACCCATGCTCTCCGCTTATCCCGATCTGAACGAGGAGTTCAAGCAGGATATCAGCGGCGACGATCAGGAAATGAAATAAAAGCATCATAAAGGGCGGTTCTTCACGGACCGCCCCTTATGATATGACAGGCTCGCTTTGGTAAAGAGAGCTGCTGAGCATAGCGAAGCTGAGGGATTGCATCAATTGCTCGAGCTAAGCGAGTAACAAACAAACTGTTATCATTCCATAGTTAACGAAACGATCGACCGTTAATCTTTGTGCAACAATGCGTTCTCATTCGATTGACATTGGCGCACCATAATGTTAAAATTACTACAATCCAATTGCAGACGAAAGGTGCAGCAAGATGAACAAAGTGATCATTACCACCGACAGTACCGCCGATATCCCCGCCGATATCGCTGAAAAATACAATATCCGCGTCGCGCCGCTCCACGTTTTGTATGACGACGAGGACTTCACCGACGGCGTTGACATCACGCCCGAGTATATCCTCAGACGCTATGAAGAGCGTGAGCAGCTTCCCTCTACCTCCGCGGTCACTCCTGAGGAGTACCGTCAGTTCTTTGAGGGCATCCTGAACGAGGGATATAAAGAGATTGTTCATATCGCTTTTTGCGGCGATATGTCGTCCACCTGTCAGAACGCCGTGATCGCGGCGGGCGAGTTCGAGCAGGACATCTGCGTCGTGGACAGCCGATGCCTGTCCGTCGGCATGATGCTGCTCTGTCTGCGCGCCTGTGAGCTCAGAGATATGGGCATCTCGGCGAAGCACATCGCTGACACGATCGGCGATATGACCGAGAAGAACATCGGCGGCTTTTTACTCAGCCAGCTCGAATTCCTGCACAAGGGCGGCCGCTGTTCGAGCGTTTCACTGCTCGGCGCAAACCTCTTGAACATCAAGCCCTCCATCGTCATCAAGGACGGCGCCCTGACCGTGGCTAAGAAATACCGCGGCAAGGATGAGATGTGCCGCCTCAAATACATGAAGGATCGTATCGAGGAGTTCGGCGATCAGATCGACACGAGCCGCATCGTCCTGCATACCACCTGCGACCTGACCGAAAAGGAGATCAAGGGCTACAAAAAGGAGCTCAAAAAGCTGATCAAGTGCGACGAGATCATCGTGTCCACCCCCGGCTGCGTCATCACCTCCCACTGCGGACCGGGCACCTTCTCACTCTTCTTCATGCTCAAATGATCCGGAAATAGATTGACCGTTATCGGAGGTTGCTTCGATGAAATAAATAATGACCGACAGCCGTGTTTTCGACTGTCGGTTTTTTGTTGATTTATTATCAGTGCTATTCACATTATTTGCATATTCATCCCTGATTCGAGAAAAATATTCATCGATGATTCTGTCGATTCTGCTCAAAAACGGCATAGGATTCGGAAAATTCATCAGTTATTGACGGTTAAAATCACTAAAAACACTCAAGATTTATGTCGCTTTTTGCCAAAGTTTTTGTTTTGTTTTGTTTATTGTGGACATATTCACCGTAGTATGTTATAATCCTGTCAACAAGAAGGTGGAGTGTGGTAACATGGCAAGCAACTTAAAAGTTATCATCAATAATCCCCAAACCACGATCAAGATCCCTTCGGGGACCCGTATGTTGGTGCGGCGCAGCTGTCATGCTGCGTTGGAGTATGAGCAGTACGATCACCGTGCCGATATTTATGTTGATTTCGTAGATAACGAAATGCTGAACAAGTTTAAATCGAAGCGCGTCAGCACGATTGAGGCTCCCGAGGTGATCGCCGATCCGAGCGATCAGGAAGAATGTTTGGGTACGCTTTACATTTCGGTGGAGAGGGTTATTGAATTAACAAAAGTGTATAACCGCCCGTTCGAGATGGGTATCGTTTACGCTGCGGTACACGGCGTGCTGAATTTGCTGGGTCAGTATTATACCGACAAGCCCGCCAAAGACGACCAGATGCTGAAAGAAGCAAAGATCCTGACACAGCTCGGGTTTTCACCCATCGTAGGCTTTTAAGGAGCTCGTGTACAGCGACAATCGAAAAGAATGTAGGAGATCGCCCGATATCGTGGGCGATTTTTTACTTTACGGCGCTTTTGCCCTCAGGCAGTAGGGGACGGCGCCCCCGACGTCCCGAAACATCGCCGATAAACGTCGCCCTAACGCGAAGTAGATGAAACCTATTGTAGGGGAGGGTCTCGACCCTCCCGCCGAACCCATCCAATACACGCTACCCATCCGCGAAGCAAATCCATCTTTCCGTAGGGATGGTCATTGACCATCCGCAGAATGACGGGCGTTTCCGTTGTCGGGATCGTTAGATAGGAATACGACGTTTCTGCCGCGCGGACGAGCAGTGCTCGTCCCTACGGAAACGCATATCTCCTCAACGGACATTGCGTTTTGACCAACGCTTTGCCGCGGGAGGGTCAAGACCCTCCCCTACAAATCCACTGCACAGTTGCCATCCAATCCACACCACCCAACCATAATCAAACCAATCCCCAACACAAAACGAGGTATGATCATGACAGAATTACAAGCTCTTCACGCGCGCCACTCGGTACGCGCTTACCAAAAGAAACCCGTCGATCCCGATACGGCAAAGCTTCTCAAAGACCGTATCGCACAGATGAACAAGCAATACGACCTGCGCATGCAGTATGTCGAACCCGCGGGCGCGGTGTTTGGCGGACTCGCGTCCAAGCTCACCGGCTGGAGCAATGTGCCCGCCTATATCGCGATGATCGGCAAACGCGGCGACGATCTCGACGAGCGCTGCGGTTATGTCGGCGAACAGCTCGTCCTGTACGCGCAGCAGCTCGGTCTGAACACCTGTTGGGCGGGTATCTTCAAGCGCAAGCAGGTCACCGCCGCAATCGCGGAGGATGAAAAGCTCGTGCTCACGATCGCCGTCGGCTACGGTGTCGATCACGGTCATCCCCGCCGCTCCAAAAGCGTTGAGGATGTGACCGACGTCAAGGAGATGCCGGACTGGTTCAAAGCGGGGATCGAAGCCGCCCTGCTCGCACCCACCGCGGTGAATCAGCAAAAGTTCACCTTCACCCTCGACGGTGAGATACCCTCGGTCAGCGTCAGCGCAAACGGACCATTTGTCAGGCTCGACCTCGGCATCGTCAAATACCATTTTGAGTTAGGATCGGGCAGAAAAATCCGATAACCACCGACAGCCCTTTCAAGGGGCTGTTTTTCTATCCCAAATTCTTGACGCAGCGAGGCGGTTCATCCGCCGACGCGGCAATCTCTACCAAAATACTTGTCATTGCGAGAAGGCGGTTCATCCGCCGACGTGGCAATCTCTACCAAAAAACTTGTCATTGCGAGAAGGCGGTTCATCCGCCGACGTGGCAATCTCAACCGAAAAAAATGAACCTTTTCGACCGCTGAATTGTATACAGGTTGAAAGGGTCAAGCAGGGGGGTGAGGACTTGACCGATTTTGAGCGCTATGTAGCGGAGTATTCTCCGCAGCTGACGCGCTTTTGCATGAAGCTCTGCGGCAATATCCATGACGCGGAGGATCTGTTTCAGGATACATGGGCGCGGGCTTTTGACAAGATCGATCAGTACCGCCCCGCATACAGCTTTGAGAACTGGCTCTTTGCCATTTGCGCGAATCTGTACAAGAATTCTAAAAAGCTCAAGTACAATTCGTCAAAGGCGGTGTTTGCCACACAGGAGGAAAAGGAGCGCTTTATTCGCTCGATCCCTGCCGAGGAAAAGGACGTTGACGCGTATCTTGACCTGCACACGGCGATGATGGAACTTCCGAAGAAGCATCGTTTGGTGCTCGTGCTGTACTATTTTCGCGCGTTCACACAGCAGGAGATCGCCGAGGTGCTCGACATCCCCGAGGGCACGGTCAAGTCACGCTTGAGCACCGCGAAGAAACTGCTGAAAAGGAGGCTTTATGATGAAGAAGATCAGCGATGAACGTCTGGATAAAATGCTGACCGCCTATTGTGAAGCTGACTGTGAGCAGACCTTCACTTATGATCCTGAGAAGAAAAGGGAGAAGATCGTCCCTTTTGTACACTACCGTAAACAGCTCATTGCCGCGGCGAGTTTGGTACTTGTCAGCGTGCTGAGTTTGATTCTATATTTCTCTTTTGGAAATATAAACAACACCCCTCTCACTGTCGCTCCCTTCTCTCAAAAGACCATCACCCCTTCCTCGACCGAGGGAGGGGGCGGCGGTGATCCCGACCGACAGGACAATACCGCGCCCACCGAGTCAAAGTCTTTTTTACAGCGGATCCATGACTTTTTCTTTCCCGATGACGCTGAGGATGCTTCAAACGGAACATCGCCGACCGAGAAGGGATCCGCCAGTGCCGATAATCCTTCATTGCGGCGCAATCCGTCTACGATTCCGAGCGCGACACAGCCGTCAGATTCACCGATCGATGACCCGCCCAAGGCGACGGAAGCGGGCGATCCCACGCCGATCACGGAGACCCCTACCGAGCCGGATGATCCGCCGTATGTTCCTCCGACCATCCCCATGGATCCGCCGTGGTACGATCCGGAGCCGACCGACCCGCCGGATGAAGGAGATGAACCGGGTTTTAGCGTTCCCACCGAGGGCGGCGGTATGATACCTTTGCCCCCTCCTGAAATCTATGCGCGTTTTGATTCACTTTTGATGGCGGAAGCAACCGATGTGTACTGTAAGGTCTACAGCAGGAGCGGGCTCATCGGCAGTACCGATCTGTATGATCGCTCGCACGAGGCTGCTATCCTCGGTATCGCTCCGCTTTATACAGATGTGCTTTATCGGGTTCCCGACGGATTGATCAACACGCCCGGGGATTATACCTTTATATTCTATGATCAGAACGGAAACGAACTGGCGCGGGTGCAGGAATATTGTGAGTAAGACGACGCGTGTTAATGAAGTTGAAAAGGCTCCCCCGAGGGGAAGGCTAAAAAGGAGGAAAAAACATGAAAAAAGTAATCGCGGTATTATTGACCATGGCGCTGCTGCTGTCGGCATTCGCCGTTACGGCAAGCGCACTGAATGACAACGAGAACGGCGGCTACTACATCGTTTTCAAAAATGACAACTACCGTATCCGTCAGCGCAACCGTTTGCACGCCGAATTCGGACAATGGGTGATCCGCGGCGTCACCCTGAGCACCTCCACGCCCTTCAAGATCGCCTATTCTCAGGACTTGGACGAGGTAAGTAAGCTCTACCCCGAGGGCAACGATTATATCCCGCGCTATAACAGCAGGTGGTATACCGTCGAGTTTACGCCCGACGGCAACTTTGAAGTCGTCGACGGTGATATGGGCTGTTACGACGGCTATGTCAGCGCCTATCCCTGTGAGCCGCCGCAGGAGGATTCGACCGAGTATATCCCTGTGACCGATCAGCAGATGAAGCGGAATCTCTATGAGGACGCGTTCACGCGCTATCTCCCCGATTGGAGAGAGCAATGCACCTATGAAGAGGTCTACTACCATGCCGATCCCCGCTTCGACAGTGTTGATCAACACGATTGGGTGCTGATCAGCGGCTGTGCTTTGCAGCCGATCGAGGGTATCTATTACGGCGTGTTTGACGATGCGGTGGTGTTTTCCTCTGAGTACGCTCCCTTTGAATTCGGCTACGGTGTGTATGACTGCGCCGAGGATACCTATTACAGCATCGCCGATGCATGGAACAGGGGTTATGCCGATCTGCACGATGTGTTTATCAACAGAGTGAGCTCCGAAAACGATGTCGATCTTCTCGGCGATGCGGATAATGACGGCGAATTGACGATCCTCGACGCGACCATGATCCAACGCTCCTTGATCGATTTGACGGATCTCGACGAATCAAGCTGGTGGTTTGAGCATTGCGGCAACAATTTCGGCACGCGCTTGACCTCCCTTGCGGATTATGACGCGGATGGTTTGGTGGATGTGATCGACGTGACCCGTATCCAGCGTGCATTGATCGGCATTCCGCTGTATCACCACAGCTTTACCGCGGGCGTAACGATCAGCAAAAACACCGACGGCAAGATCATCGCGCAGGCGGCGTCCTCCTTCGGCTCAGCGCCGGTGCAGTATCAATATCGGATCGAGGGCGGGGTATACGCGCACTCGGTTTACAGCGACGATTTCGGCAAGTTCTATCCCGACGACGTTGACCCCGAACCGGGCAATTTTCAGATCACGACCGGTTATATCGACGACAGTTCGGTGGAGATCCCCGCGACAAGTCTGACCTATAACGATCACTTTACCCTGACGGTCACGGCGAGAGATCGTAGCGGTAAAGAAAGTCAAACGGCAGTTTTGTATTTTAAGATCGTTTATTAGGGCTTGCTTAATAAATTGCGTTTTGTCATTTTTTAAACAAGCCCGGTTCTCCTGTATATTTTCAACAAGCATTCAGTTTCTGAAGTGAAAAGCGGAGCAGCTGCGTCTGTTCCGCTTTTTGCTGTATTTTATGTCGGAGGAAATCGTAGGGATGACCGGTGTTTCATTGATCGAAAATGTGAGATAGGAGAGAAACGTTTCTGTCGTGCGGACGAGCAGTGCTCGTCCCTACGGAAGTGCTCATCTCCTCAACGGACATTGCATTATGACCAATGCCCTGCCGCGGGAGCACCAAGGCGCTCCCCTACAAATCCTCTGCGGCGTTGTGCTCTCGGGACGATGTAAACGTCGTCCCCTACAATTCGATGCAGCGTTTTCTGTAGGGGAGGGTCTCGACCCTCCCGAAACTTCGCCGATAAACGTCACCCAACCGCGAAGCAGATGAAACCTATTGTAGGGGAGGGGCTTGTTACTCAGCCGCAGACGGCACCCCTCTGCCCTTCGGGCACCTCCCCAGCGGGGAGACCCCTCCCGTAACCTATCCAATATATCTCACCCAACCGCGAAGCAAATGAAGCATATTGTAGGGGATGACGCTTGCGACATCCCGAAACCTATCCGTATAACGCCATCCAACCGCGGAGCAGATCCACCCGCGACCTCGACAAATCCTCTCCACCCCGATCATTGCGAAAAACACGTCTTTTTTCGGCGATTTCCATCAAGATTGACCTTGACTTATCCGCTGTGTTCGTCTATAATTAACATAAGCGTAGCCGGGTTCATCGCTATGATTGAAATCGGCTTTGTATCAAACCTTAAAGGAGGAAAAAGCTTATGTATTACACAGCAGAAGTATCGAATATGTGCCCGGTCGCTAAGGGCGCGTATCACGGTCCCGCTCCCATCCCGGAGGAGGGTCAGTGGATACAGGCAAAGGAAATCAAGGATATTTCCGGTTTCACACACGGCATCGGCTGGTGCGCTCCCCAGCAGGGCGCCTGCAAGCTCACACTGAACGTCAAGGAAGGTATCATCGAAGAGGCGCTGGTCGAGACGATCGGCTGCTCCGGCATGACCCATTCCGCCGCGATGGCGTCTGAGATCCTGATCGGCAAGACTCTCTTAGAGGCGCTGAACACCGACCTCGTTTGCGACGCGATCAACACCGCTATGCGCGAGCTGTTCTTACAGATCGTTTACGGCAGAACCCAGAGCGCTTTCTCTGAGGGCGGCCTGTTAGTCGGCGCATCCCTCGAGGACCTCGGTAAGGGTCTGCGTTCTCAGGTAGGTACCATGTTCGCTACCCGCGAAAAGGGTCCCCGTTACCTCGAGATGACCGAGGGCTATTGCTCTCAGGTCGCGCTGAACAAGGATAACGAGATCATCGGCTACGAGTTCATCAGCTTCGGCAAAATGATGGACTTCATCAAGGCCGGTATGGACGCTAATGAAGCGATCGAGAAGGCGAAGGGCCACTACGGTCAGTGGGACAACGCGGCGAAGTATATCGACCCGCGTAAAGACTAAGGGAGGTGCACAGTATGGCTTTATTTGAAAACTACGACAGACGTATAGAGAAAATCAACGGCGTACTCGCTGAGTACGGTATCGCTTCTGTTGAAGAAGCGCGCGAGATCTGCAAGGCTGCCGGCTTCGATCCCTATGAGATCGCCAAGGGCATCCAGCCGATCTGCTTCGAGAACGTATGCTGGGCTTACTGTGTAGGCGCCGCTATCGCGTTGAAGGCAGGCGTGAAGTCCGCCGAAGAGGCTGCCCGCTACATCGGTATCGGTCTGCAGAGCTTCTGCATCGATGGCTCCGTCGCTGAGAACCGCAAGGTCGGTATCGGCCACGGCAACCTCGCCGCTATGCTGCTTTCCAACGACACCAAGTGCTTCGCGTTCCTCGCGGGTCACGAGTCTTTCGCTGCCGCTGAAGGCGCGATCGGTATCGTCCGCAACGCGAACAAGGTTCGTCAGCAGCCCCTGCGCGTTATCCTCAACGGCTTGGGCAAAGACGCCGCTCAGATCATCTCCCGTATCAACGGCTTTACCTATGTACAGACTCAGTTCGATTACTTCACCGGCGAGCTGAAGATTGTCAAGGAGATCCCCTATTCCGAGACCGAGCGTGCTAACGTCCGCTGCTACGGCGCCGACGACGTTCGCGAGGGCGTTGCGATCATGCACAACGAGGGTGTTGACGTATCGATCACCGGTAACTCCACCAACCCCACCCGCTTCCAGCATCCTGTCGCGGGTACCTATAAGAAGGAATGCAATGAGCAGGGCAAGAAGTACTTCTCCGTTGCGTCCGGCGGCGGTACAGGCCGTACCCTGCATCCCGACAACATGGCGGCAGGTCCCGCTTCCTACGGCATGACCGACACCATGGGTCGTATGCACAGTGATGCTCAGTTCGCGGGTTCCTCTTCCGTTCCCGCTCACGTTGAGATGATGGGCTTCCTCGGCATGGGTAACAACCCCATGGTCGGCGCTACCGTCGCGGTAGCTGTCGCGATCCAGAACAGCCTGAAATAATTCTCACGGTATCGGGTGAACGCGTGTTCATCCCGCACTGAGCCTAACCGAAACACAAACTCCGAGGACTTAACCGCCCTCGGAGTTTTTTGTTAATAATACATATTATATCTATTGACAATCATGATTTAATCATTATAATATAATTATGGATAACATTAATTTTGAATGGGATACTAATAAAAATATAAAGAATATTAATAAGCACAATGTTTCGTTTGAAGAAGCGGCAAGCGTGTTTTTCGATGAAGAAGCGCTGATGATACCCGACCCCGATCATTCACAGCAGGAAGAAAGGTTTTTGCTATTGGGGTACAGCGAATATGCGAAGCTGTTAGTGGTATGTCACTGCTACCGTGAATCAAATGTGATACGGATCATCTCGGCGCGAAAAGCGAACAAGCGAGAGAGTAATACTTATTATGAGAGGTGTGAGTAATATGAGAGAAGAATATGATTTTTCCAAAGGAGTAAAAAACCCTTACGCCAAGAAATTGAAGAAGCAGATATCTATTAATATCGACGGCAGTGTGATCGACTATTTCAAGCAGCAGGCGAATGAGACCGGGATCCCTTACCAGACCTTGATCAATCTGTATCTCGCCGACTGCGTAGAAAAAAAGAAGAAGCTGAAACTGGATTGGGTTTCATGACAGTTGATCGATATATCAAATAACCGATAAAAGCTCCGAGGGCATATGCTCCCGGAGCTTTTGACTTATCGCGCGGATTGGTGTATCATAGTGACAGAATCATAAGGAACAGTAAATTGGAGGCGATGACATGATGGATCACGGCAAGCTTGCGGAGGAGAATTTCCGCAAGGGCTATAACTGCGCCCAGAGCGTGCTTCTCGCGTTCGGCGATGTGACCGGACTGGATGACAAGACGGCGGCGATGCTCTCATCCTCCTTCGGCGGAGGATTGGGCAGACTGCGTGAGCTCTGCGGCACGGTATCGGGCGCGGCGATGGTGCTCGGACTGGTACAGGGCTACGCCGATCCCGATGATCCAGAGGCGAAGACGGCGCATTATCACCGTGTGCAGGAATTCGCTCGACGCTTCAGGGAGAAGAACGGCTCGATCATCTGCCGCGAATTATTATCCGGCGTTCAGACCGTCGAGGGAAACGACCCCGAACAGAGAACGGATGCGTATTATAAAAAGCGCCCATGTCCCGCGCTGTGCCGCTGTGCCGCCGAGATACTGGACGAAATGCTAATAAAATGACAAAGACCGCTCGATCATCGAGCGGTCTTTTGTCAAAAAGGAGTTGTCAAGAATAGTAGGAGTGTTTTGTTAATAAGGAGTATTCTATATGAGGAGTTCTCATGCAAATGAAGGATTAGCAAATGCTTTTTGGTTACAGTCATGGCCTTGAGGCGTTGCGCGAATCATTGGCGATAGCTGATTGGGTTACAACTCCTTCACCCCAGCGCCTCTGTGACTGTGATATTATCATAAACTATAGTTATGTCGAAAGTTTGATGAATTTGTGAATGATATGTGAAAAGTGGTTATCATCCGAAATTTTCATCTTTTGACGGAGGGGTGCCGCCCGCTGTCGCAAATGCTCCGGCGGGCGACGAAGGGGGATGGTTTTGGAAAAGAAGGAGTTTCTCAAATAAAAGGAGTATATATATAACGGAACAATGTCCGGAAATGCTTGTGTATGTGAATCGTTGATCGATAATGGATCGTGCTTATTTGACGGGGGACTGAGTCGGTGCCTGCGTCGGAGTCTGTGTGGGCGCTTGTTTTTGCGCCTGCATCAGTACCTTAGCGGGTGCTTGTGTAGGAGCCGCGGTGGGCTTTTGCGCGGGAGCCTGCGTCGGCTTTTGTGCAGGCTTCTCTGTCGCCTTTTGGGTCGACTTTTTGGTTTCCTTTTGCACGACCTTTTTCTTTTCGATGGGAGTGGGTTTTACCTTGGCGGTCGTCGTGGTGGGCTGCGCCTTATTCTTCGCGGCGCGGTTGCTCTTATCGACATTTGATGTGATCGCCGTCTTTTTTGTTTCATTGGCGAGATTTTGGTTGCAGGCGACGAATGCCGCTGTGCCGGTGGCAATGGTTGCCGCGGCAATCAGGATCGCCGCTATCACCTTGACGCTTGTATTCTTTTTCTTCTTCGGCGTCGGCTCCTGTTGTGCCTTTTTCACCTCTGCCATGTTATTGATATCGATCATGTTCTTGTTTGTGTTTTTCATGTTCCTTGCTCCTTGTTGTTTTCTTTGTCTATATCATAGCAGGGTGACTGTGACAAGATACAGACAAACAACCGGACATAATGAAAAAATTTGAAAAAAATAAAAAGACGGCTCAAATTGCGAGCCGTCCCAGCTTATCGAAAAAGTATCGATATAATATAAGCAGTTGATTTCCAAGGCTCCTTTTGGTAAAAGGAGCTGTCGCCCGTTGGCGACTGAGGAATTGCATTAATTGATCGACCGAAGGGAGAAACCCACTAATTATCAAGGCTTGATCGACACTGTTCTTATGGTAACTCGCTTTGCTCAAACAATTGATACAATTCATCCGCCTCCATTCGGAGGTACCTTCCTTTCCCAAAGGAAGGCTATTATAGGGTCTCTACAGACTGAGACGACTCAAATCGTGAGCCGTCCCAGCTTATCGAAAAAGTATCGATATAATATAAGCAGTTGATTTCCAAGGCTCCTTTTGGTAAAAGGAGCTGTCGCCTGTTGGCGACTGAGGAATTGCATTAATTGATCGACCGAAGGGAGAAACCCACTAATTATCAAGGCTTGATCGACACTGTTCTTATGGTAACTCGCTTTGCTCAAACAATTGATACAATTCATCCGCCTCCATTCGGAGGCACCTTCCTTTCCCAAAGGAAGGCTATTATAGGTTTTCTACAGACTGAGACGGCTCAAATCGTGAGCCGTCCTTAGGTCAGTAGTTACACATTCGGATTCTTTGTGCCGCAGCCGGGGCAGAATTTTTCGTCATCATGCAGTGTTCTGCCGCAGTTTTCGCAGACCGTTTCGTTTTGCTCCTCATGTTCGACAGCGGGTGCGTCCCCTTTTACATCCGGCTCCTCCGGCGCGGGATCGGCGTCCTTCGGCTGATCCTCTTCCAGCCGTGCGGCGCACTTGAGGCAAAAAACGTAGCCCGGATCATTCACCGTGCCGCATTGCGGACAGATCTTGCCGTTACCGGGCGTCGGTGCGGGAGCAGGCGCAGGATTGTTCATCGGCGTCTGTACGGGGACATAGACGACCTGCTGTACCGGCGCGGGCGGGGTATACGGCGGGTTGACGATCTCGATATGCGCCCTGCCGTCCCACGAGGCGTAGATGTTCACCTGTGCGTTATTATCGGGCAAAAAGATGTTGCGCGCATAGTTCTTCCTGCCGATCTGCAAAGTGATCCTGTGCGAGCCGTAGGGGATATGGAACGAAAAGCGCTGACCGCTGACAAAGTACTGTACCTGTCCGGAAAACAGAAAGCGCACGATCATCGTCACACCGGGGTTGATCGAATAGTATTGGATATTCAGATTCGGGCTGTCGGCTGCGGGCATATTCGGAGTCGCCTGCGCTGCCTGCGCCGTATAAGCGGCGTCACGAACATTCACCTGTCTGCCGCAGAAACGACAGTACTGAAACTGTCTGGAATCATCCATGTCGTCGATCATGCCGCATTGGGGGCACTGCATTTTGATGTACATACCTTCACCTTCTGTTGATAATCTTTGTTTTATTATACAACCGCCGTCCCTGATTTTCAAGCCTCAGTATGGCGGCAATGCGGGATGGAGTGAACCGCGCGGACGGAAAAATCGAGATTACACTTGCTTATAATTCCTTTGTATAGTAAAATAAACCTATATCGTCAGGTCGAACCATAAGGCAGATCACCTTTTTTCGATCCGGCGGATTCCCAAAAGGTGTTAAGGTATGAAAACAAAAGACAAAAAACACAGTATATTCGCACAAATCAAATACATCCTCGACAAGAGCTACCGCGACAATATCCCCGCGCTGGCGGGACAGTCCGCGTTCTTCCTCTTGCTGTCCGCGATCCCGCTGATCCTGTTTGTGTTCTCGATGTTCTCGCTGCTGACCGGCAAGGATATCAAGGCGTCGGATTTTTCCATGGTCACTTCTCAGCAAGCGTTCCCTTATGCCGAAAAGCTGGTGAACTACATCGTCGATTCCGTCCACAAGGCGACCTCGGGCACCGCGATCATCACGGCGGTCATCATGCTGTGGTCAGCCGGCAAGGGCATGTACTGCATCACCGACGGTATCCTGCGCGTTTACCGTATCCCGAATAACAAGTTTTGGGTGCTCAAGCGCATCTACGCGATGGGCTACACCATCGTGATGCTCCTGATCCTGCTGGGTGGACTGGTCGTCGTTCTGGCGAACATCTTCTTAGCGTCCTCGATCTCCGAACTTTTGGGCGGCGGACAGAAGATCCATTGGCTGGTGATCGCGCTGATGCAATTGCTGTTTTCTCTGCTGCAAACGCTGTTGATGGCATGGGCGCTCAAGCTGTTTTTGCGCAATAAGGTCAAGCGCTCCTACACCACCATCCGCGCGCTGTTCCCGGGTATGCTGCTCACCATGATCGCGTGGAAGGTCCTCACCTACGGCATCGTCATTTATCTGCGCAATTTTGCGGCGTCGTCGGTATACGGCAGCTTAGCCGGTTTGTTCATGGTGATGGTCTGGGTGTACTTTTTGACCTACCTGCTGTTGTACGGCATCCAGATCAACTATGTCTATCGCAAGGAGTTCAGCACCTTCCGATTGTTCAAGCGAAAGAAAAAGGAAGAAGCGCAGACCGCGCCCGAATCGGCAGAAAAGGAGTGATCGTATGAAGTGGTTCAAGCACAATTCCGTCAGCCGTTTCGAGGTCGAGCCCTATGATCCGACCACCCAGAAGGCGGTGATCCGCAGCTCCATCTGCACGGGAGAGAAGGTCGCGGGCTTCAAGAGCAAGCGCGACGGACATTTTACCGAGGTCATGCTCATCCGCAATAAAAAGGATGAAGAAAAGTTCAAAGAGATGTACAAGGTCGATTCACTCCCGGTCGAGTATTGATCAAAGACATATCGCAACCGGCCGCCGTGTCCGTGTGACGCGGCGGTTTTTGTATGCAGATAAGCGGTGTTGGGGAGGGATAACGTTTACTGTAGGGGAGGGGCGTTGTTTGGTGAATGGTGAATGGTGAATAGTGAATGGTTGAGGGAGGGCTTCGCCCTCACCCATTGGTAGTTGACGTTGTATCGCCTGTTGTAGGGGAGGGGCTTGCTGCTCAGCCGCAGACGGCACCCCTCTGCCCTTCGGGCACCTCCCCAGCGGGGAGACCCCTCCCGAAACGTTTCCGATATTTCCCATTCAAATGCGGAGCAAATCACATTTGCTGTAGGGTACGGCATTTATGACGTACCGCAGAATGACGGACGTTTTTGTTATCGAAAGCGTGAAATAGGGGAGAAACGTTTTTGCCGTGCGGACGAGCATTGCTCGTCCCTACGGAAATGTTTCGTTTTCTCAACCAACATGGTTCGTTATCAAACGCCCTGCCGCGGGAGCACCAAGGCACTCCCCTACAAATATGCTGAAACGTTTAATGTAGGGGAGGGGCTTGTTGCTCAGCCGCAGACGGCACCCCTCTGCCCTTCGGGCACCTCCCCAGCGGGGAGACCCCTCCCGAAACGTTTCCGATATTTCCCAAAGGAAGGCTATATTAATCTGAAAATCCCTATAGCATTCTGCGCGCAAATCTGTTATACTGATAACAGCAATCCTTTCAACAGGAGGAACATCCATGAAGAAGAGCGTCATCACCTTGTTGATCGTCGCGATCATACTCAGCCTCACCGCTTGCGGCGGCGGCGCGACTCCCGACAGCGCTTCACCCGATACAGCGACCGCCGATCAGACTGCAGATAATCCCTACAATCTGGTCAGCAGCGTCAAGGTTTATCAAAAGGACGCGGCGCAGGGGTTCTGGATCCCGCAGAACACGACGACCGTTGAATATGACAGGACCTATCCCGTTCGGTTCACCACCGTGAACGAGGACGATCCGGAGCATCCCAAAATCACCGCGTGCGCGTATACCTTCGACGAGGAAAATCCCCTGACCCGCGTTGACACGGTCAATACCTCGAGCGCCAAAACGACGGCGGAGTATCAGAACGGCAGACTGTCCACTGTCAATACCGTGTCCGCCTCCAAGACGTCTTCGACGGTGTATCAGTACGGCGGCGATGACGATTATTATACGCTTGCGTTGACGGAGACCCGCAGGGATGAGAGCGGGGATGATCCCGCCGTCACCAATGAAGAGGTCGATTCCGTGATCGTGACGACCCAAAACGGTCTGCTCAAAACCACCTCCGATTCCGGCGTCTATGCCAACCGGGCGGACGGCGACAAAAAGGAGTGGCAGCGCCTGCGCGGTATCTATACCGCCGACTATGACGACGACGGGATCATCAGCGTGATGACCGGCGATCTCGGCAAGGACGGCAAGCGCGCGGAAAAGCGCTTTGTCACCACCCGCGACGGCGGTAGGATCACCGAGATCGTCGAGGAGATCCCCGGCGACGATGACAGCTGGACACAGTTGATGAAGTACGAATTCGCGTACAATGATACCGCGATCACCCCTATGCGCTACAGCCTGATGATGAACTGGTTTCTCGCCGGCGGCGACAATCAGTACTATCACTATCACTGGTATTGATCCGCATTTTGCTCACTGCAAGGAGATTTTATGAAAAGCAATCGCACAGACCTGATCCACGACCCCTCGGGCTTTGTTCTGCTCTCGGAGCATGTGCCCGGTATCATCCAGGAGATCCGCTATTTCTCCACCTATAATTTCATCGGCGACCGCATCGACGGCTATGAGGAGCCTTGCGCGCTGTTGACCATCGAGGCGGCAAGGGCGCTGAATGCAGTCAGCAAGGAGATGCTGGTGCACGGCTACCGCCTCAAGGTGTTCGACGCCTATCGTCCCGTCAGCGCGGTCAAGCACTTCATCCTGTGGGGCATCGAGGATCAGGATATCCGCATGAAGCAGTATTTCTACCCCGATCTGCAAAAGCAGGAGCTCTTCGCAAAGGGCTATATCGCCAAGCAGTCCTCCCACAGCCGCGGCAGTACGATCGATTTGACCCTGCTGGATATGGCGACCGGCAAGGAGCTCGACATGGGCAGTCCGTTCGACCGCTTCGGCGAGGTATCACATCCCGATTATCGCGGTATCACACAGGAGCAGTATGAGAACCGTATGCTCCTGCGCCGTGCCATGCTCCGCGGAGGCTTTGAGCCGATCGACTGCGAATGGTGGCATTTCACACTCACTGACGAACCCTATCCCGATACATATTTTGACTTCCCGGTATCGTCGGAGTACCTGAGAAAATAATGCGCGTGATATAGAAGAAAGCGCGTTGTCCGATCCCGGAGGCATTTTATGAATCAATTCTTGTGGCTGTTGCTGGTCATCATGGCGATCGTGATGTGGTCGGCAACCAGCCTGCTTTACAAAGCGGGTGTTCCGAAAGAAAAAGAGAAGCACATCAGCTTAAAATATTCCGTTTGCATCGGAATGGTGTTTTTCGTGATCGCGGTCGTCTATCTGATCTTACGCGACGAACCGTTCACCATTTGGGAAAGCGCCGTAAGATTCTGGCCGATGACGGTGTTCGGCGTGGTATACGCGATCGTCAACACGATCTCCGTCAAAGGCTATGTCTATAATGAGGCGACGGTTGAATCTCCCGTAGAGGGGATCAGCGGCGGCGTATCTACCATCCTGCTGATCATCATGTACCTCGCCCTCGGACGAGTCGATTCCGTTTCCGCACTGTTGACGCCGCTGCGGACGGCGGGAATATTGGTGATCGTGATCAGCATCATCCTGCTGTCGACGGTTCGCAACAGAGAGAACCGCAACGATCCGCGGTATCAAAAGGCGGGCTGGATGAGTCGGGGCTTAGGCACGCTGATCTTCCCGGTCCTGTTCTCTGTCATTGACGCGCTGGAAACGATCGTCACCGGTATTTGTCTGGACACGACCTACGGCTATTCGATGCCGGAGGGGGACAGCATCATTATCGTCGGCATGGAATACGCGGTGTTTGCCTTCGGATTCTGGATCTATATCTTGATCACGGAAAAGAAGCCCTACAATCCCTTCACCAAGCAGAGCGCGCCCCGCATCCTCGGCGCGGTCGCGGATAATGTCGGCATCGTGTTTTACAGCTATGCCATGGCGATTAACTCGGTCTCGACCGATCCGCTGCTTGCGGTATACCCGGTCTTTGTCATGATCGGCGGCCGTATCTTTATGAAAGAAAAGGTCAGCAAGCAGCAGTACATCCTCCTGCTCGGGATCGTCGCGGGAAGCGTGATGGTGATCGCGGACACCGTTTTTATATGATCTGTTCGGAAAGTAAAAGCAGGCTGTGCTCTCATGGAGAGTACAGCCTGTTGTTGTATGGATGAAATGGACTCAGATATAGATGATTTCATCAAAGCGATCCGCAAGTTCATGGAAATGCAGACCTTGACCGCGCCGATGCTCAGAGAGTTGATCGACCATATCGATGTATTTGAGAAAAAGGGCAACAGCAAACATTACACCCAGCGGATCGCGATCTATTATCGTTTTGTCGGCTATATCGAAATTCCCACAGAGCCGGATTACGAAAACTATACTGCCGATACAAGGCAGGGCGTAAAGGTGGAATATCTGCCCACGGATATGTTCCCGAGCCAGCATGGAAAAACAGCCTGACAACGCAACCCAATAAAAACAAAGCAGGAGCAGATCGAAATCTGCTCCTGCATGGAAAAATCACAAAAGAAAATGAGTGTTGATAACTTAAGTCCGTTATCAACACTCATACTGGTCGGAGTGAAGTAGGTTTCATTCATTCGCTCACAGGTTACCTCGTCTTAGGAGCGCCCAGCGGGCGACAGGAGAGGATCAACGCTCTCGCTGTTATGTAGTGACATTTGTCAAGAGGGAAAGCGCAATTTATTTCACAACTATTTTGTTTTTTGAGAACATCTCAAAAGAGTTTTAGAAAAACAGTCATCGGCATTGGCCACTCTGTTA
>NZ_JAEQMG010000181.1 GCF_016680995.1 Ruminococcus difficilis
GGTGCCCGACACCTACACCAAGCTCGAGGACGAGGACAGCAACACGAAATTCCAGAAAATGCTCGACATGTTCGACGATAACGACGATATCCAGAACGTCTGGCACAATCTCGAATATTAATTGCCGAAAGCAATCGAGTAGGGCGGAATAGCTCCGCCCTCTCACACCACCGTACGTGCCGTTCGGCATACGGCGGTTCAATTTAATTTCAAAGTATGTTGATTAAGATAGTAATCCAAAGGACTGACTAAGCCTCGCTTGGTCAGTTTTTCTTTTGAGATTGCTTTCGTAATCTGTGGTAAGCGTGCCGCTTTCATATATCCTTTGATATATGATGTTTCGTGCGCAATCCACGGTTTAACTCCGAGTTTCTTTAATCCCCACTCTCGTTTCTTTGGCACTTTCCACTGTTTCCAAATGATGATTCTCATTTGTAATCTAAGGTGCTCGTCTATGCTTTGGAGTTTTGTTTTCATATCGCCGAGCGCAAAGTAGTTAATCCATC
This sequence comes from Ruminococcus difficilis, assembly GCF_016680995.1. The sequence goes on from NZ_JAEQMG010000181.1 coordinate 507, forward strand.
CTCTTGTTACTGCATTGATTTTCTCAATTCGGTATGTGAGGTTGACACTCCAACTTCTTTTACACAACTTTTTGATTGCTCTTTTGAATTTGGCTACCGAATCCTCGTGTGGTCTTGCTCTCCATCCCTCTTTGGATTTCCAGAATCCAAAACCCAAGTATTTTAGCTTTGTCGGCTTCGTAATATGCGTTTTAGTTGCGTTTACCTTTAAGCCGAGTTTTCTTTCTATCCAACTTGTTACAGAGTACATTACTCTCTTTGCTGCGGCTTCGCTCTTTACCACTATTACACAATCATCTGCGTATCTCGTGAAGCGTAACTCTCGCCTTTCAAGCTCTTTGTCAAGCTCGTTTAGCATAATGTTACTCAGTAGCGGTGACAGATTTCCGCCTTGTGGTGTGCCGACTTTTGTCGATTCGTATTTGCCCTTTACCATTACTCCCGCTTTCAGATACTTCCTGATTAACGATTCCGTATCTCCGTCGTGAATAACTCGTCCGACATAACTCATTAACTTGTCCTGCGGTACGTTATCGAAGAACTTTTCAAGGTCAATATCCACTATCCAAGTATAGTCCTCATTGAAGTATTCGAGCAATTTTCGGATTGCCTGCTCACAGCTCCTGTTCGGTCTGAATCCATAACTGTGGTCGCTGAATAATGGCTCAAATATTGGGCTTAACACCTGTGTTATTCCCTGCTCAATTGTTCTGTCGACAACTGTGGGGATTCCGAGCTTCCGTACTCCGCCGTTTGGTTTGGGTATTTCCACCCTCAGCACCGGCTGCGGTCTGTATCGTCTCTCTCGGATTTGCTGCTTGATACCCTCCCAATTCTGAGCCATATATTCATCAAGCTCCCGGACTGTCACTCCGTCAACACCGCTTGCCCCTTTGTTTGCATATACACGCTTTTTGGCAAACCTGATGTTTTCGTCGCTGAGTATCTTTTCCAGCATTTCTGACATACTTCCGTCTCTCTCCTTTCCGCTTCTCCGTATATCTTCTATGTTGCACGGGTTACCCTCATATACGTTTCGGGATTACCGCTTGTCAAAGTAAGTGCGGAGAACATACATTTTGATTGACTTCTTAAATTGTTCAGTCCTTCCCGAAAAAATTTTTTTTTTTTCGGTACTATGACCTCTGCTGACTTCTCACAGTTCGTTGTTACTATGCTGAGTTTCCGATATTGCTTACTCCTCGGCATCTGTGAGACCTCGCGGGATAAACCAATACTCTTTCCTCGTCTACCTGCCTGATTTACACATTAAGCTTACGGTTACCTTTTGGGCTTCGATGTCATTTGCCACCTTACCCGCTCAATGCGCCTTCGTATCAGGTTTCTTTTCGTCAGGCTACGATTTCGCTATCCCTTCTTCTCGCCTGAACCTCACGATTCAAACCTTGGGAGTTGCTACAGAGTTCGTCGGTAACTACGCCTCGGTGGACTTTCACCACAGAGCATTGATATGCCCGTCATACAAATAACGAAAGGCTGACTCGAAAAGAGTCAGCCTTTATTTTTTCGCGTACTATGGGTTTTTCGTAGAGGTTGATGCACGTTTTCGCGGGAAGTGTTTCAATACCCGCAACTCCAAACTCCAAACTCCAAACTCCACACTCCAAACTTAATAGATGCCCTGCACCGTGACCTCACCCGCGTTGACCGTCCGCAGGGAGCCGTCGGACAGCATGACCTTGAGCGCGCCGTCCTCGTCGATGTCGACCGCGACGCCGCTGATGCTGCGCGTGCCGCTCTTGAAGGTGACGCTTTTGCCGATGGACGCGCAGAGCTTTTTGTATTCCGAGATCGTCTCCGCGGAAAGCGCGAGATTGCTGCGCACGAACGCTTCCTCGATGCGTCCGAGCAAGCCTGCCAGCAGGCGGTTCTTGTCGTAATGCCTGCCCGTCGCGATCAGCAGAGAGGTCGCCTTGTGGGAGATCTCATCGGGGAAGGTCGTCTGGTCGACGTTGATGCCGATACCCGTGACGATGTATTCCACCGCGTCAAATTCCGCGCTCATTTCGGTGAGGATGCCGACAAGCTTCTTTTTGCCGAGGATGATATCGTTCGGCCACTTGATTTTCAGATCCAGTCCCGTGTAGTCGCGCAGCGCCTGACAGATTGCAAGTCCCGTCAAAGGCGTGATATCCACCATATCCTTCGGCGCCATGCGCGGACGCAGCAGAATGGAGAAGGTCAGATTGTCGTCGCGCTCGCTTGTCCAGCTTCTGCCGAGCCTGCCCTTTCCCTTTGTCTGCTCGTGCGTGACGACGACGGTTCCGTTTTCACAGCCCTCGCTGCCGAGATGCTTGAGGTAGTCGTTCGTCGAGCCGACCGAGTCGAGCACGATCAGGTTTTTGCCGAGCGTTTTGGTTTTCAGATAGTACCGCAGAGAAAGCTCGTTGAGGTCGGTGGGCATGCCGCTGAGCTTGTAGCCCTTGTTGGTGACGGAGTCGATCACAAATCCGTCGTCGCGCAGTGCCTTGATCCCCTTCCATACCGCCTGACGTGATACGCCGAGACGCTGTGCCAGCGCCTGTCCCGAGATATAGCTTTCTGCGCCTGCGAGAATGTCAAATATGCTTTTTTTCAAACTGACCACCTCTTTTGATTGAATATAGTAAGGCAGGGCGGCTGACCGCCCTGCGCGTCAAATCTTATTTTTGGTTACGGCGAACAGCGCTCTGCAGATCGCGGTGCCGAGCACGAGGTTGAGAATGATCTCAATGACCGCGTTGATGCCCGCGAGTGCGAAGATGAACAGAAAGACATTGCCGGCAGGCTTGTTGCCGACCTTGCCGATGACGTCGCCGTTATTGAGGAACGCGTCCGCGAAGAACACCCACATCAGACCGAGAAAGCCGATGGTGTTGAGTATCGTGACGAGCGCGCAGCTAAGCGCGGAGCTGCCGAGGCGTTTCGGCTCGCTGTTCTTGGGGAGACGCTGAAAGAGCAGTCCCGGGAGCCAGCCGCAGATCACTCTGGGAACCACGCACATCAAAAATGTGAAAAACGGATTGACGCTCAGAAGAATCGTGGTGAGAGAGGCGGATGTGAAGCTCGCGAAAAAGCTCGAGAGTCCGAACACCAGACCCAGTATCGCGCCGTAGACGGGACCGAGGAATACCGTGCCGACTGCCAGAGGCAGACAGTTGAAGGTGATCGTGATCGGACCGATGCGCAGGCTGCCGACGGTAAAGGTGAGCAGTACGATCAGCGCCGCAAGCAGCGCCGTGAATACGGGCTTGAAGAATTTCGGCGCCGCGTTCTTTTTTGTTTTTGTCATGTTTCTAACCTCCTGCTGTTTCCCTGTCCTTACAGGTGAAACGCAACGTATATTTCCGCAGACTGACGTCTGTTCCGGACAACTTAAAACTTTTTATTCCTTTTGTATATCGCGTTCAGACCGTCGAGAATGATGTTCTCGTCAAATCGGATTTCATGCGTGCAGTTTGCGATCATCTGGGGCGCCAGACCGCCCGTCGCGATGATTTTCGCGTCGGCTCCGGCTTCCTCCGTGAAGCGGTCGATCATGCCGTCGAGCATACAGGCGGTGCCGAACATCACGCCCGACCGCATACAGTCGACGGTGTTGGTGCGGATAACGCTTTTGGGGGCTTTCAGATCCACCGCCGGCAGCAAAGCGCCGCGGTTGGTGAGCGCGTCGAGCGAAATGCCCACTCCCGGCGCGATCGCGCCGCCGCGGTAGACGCGGTTTTCGTCCGCGTAGGCGATGACCGTCGCGGTGCCCATGAAAATCATGATCACGGGGCCGCCGTATTTTTCAAGCGCGCCGACGCAGCCGCATACGATATCGCCGCCGAGCGTCTCGGGGCGGTCGATACGCAGCTCCATGCCGATTTTCAGCCCGGGTCCGATCACAAGGCTCTTCGCACCCGTCACGACGCGGATCGCGTCCATGAGCGGCTGCGTGACCTTCGGGACGACGGAGCTGATGATCGAAGCGTTGATTTTCGACATGTCAATATGGTATATCTGGAAAAAGGTGAACAGCTCCACCGCCATCTCGTCGCTGGTTTTGCCCGCGTCCGTCGAAAAACGCAGCTTGAAACGCAGTCTGTCATTGTCATAAATTCCCAGTTTGATGTTGGTATTTCCCACGTCGGCTGTCAAAAGCATAATAAACGCTCCGTTCCGCAATATATCGCGAAAGCCGCAGCTCCCGCCACATTAATTATACCACATTTTCCCGTTAACGCAAGGTTCTTATTAGGTATTTTATTATAAATTGAAAAAACGGACTTTTTCGGTTGAATTTTTAACAGGATGGTGTATAATAAAGATGGTTACAATTGGCGCTTTGCGGCGAAAAATGTCGCCGTCCGCGCCGATACTTGCTTTGAGAAACCGAGAGGTTTTCTTGAGAAAGGATGATAAATCATGGATAGTTCAGAAATCAGGCAGCTTCAGATTCTTGCCGCCAAGGCAAGACAGGGCGCCGTCCTCGGCACCTATCACGCAAAATCGGGTCATCCCGGCGGATCGCTTTCCGCGGCGGATATCTTCACCTATCTCTATTATAAAGAGATGAACGTCGATCCCGCGAATCCCGATTGGGAGGACAGAGACCGCTTTGTGCTGTCAAAGGGTCACTGCTGCCCCAGCCTTTACGCGGTTCTCGCGCTCAAGGGCTACTTCGCGTGGGAGGAGCTGACCGTGCTGCGTCACATCGGCGCAATGCTGCAGGGTCACCCCGATATGAAAAAAACCCCCGGTATCGACATGAGCACAGGTTCTCTCGGACAGGGTATTTCCGCAGCGTGCGGTATGGCGCTTGCGGCGAAGCTTGACAACAAAGACTATCGTACCTATACAGTCCTCGGCGACGGAGAGGTGGAGGAAGGTCAGGTTTGGGAGGCGGCGATGTTCGCTTCTCACAACAAGCTTGACAACCTCGTTGTCATCGTAGACCAGAACGGTCTGCAGATCGACGGCGCCGTTTCGGACGTCGCGGGCATCGAGCCCCTCGACAAGAAGTTTGAGGCGTTCGGCTTCGAGGTCATCAAGATCGACGGCCACGATTTCGAGCAGATCGCCGCCGCGCTTGACAAGGCAAAGACCGTCAAGGGCAAGCCCACCGCGATTCTCGCCAAGACCGTCAAGGGCAAGGGCGTTTCGTTCATGGAAGATCAGGTCGGCTGGCACGGCGTCGCTCCCAACAAGGAGCAGTATGAGCAGGCTACCGCCGAGCTTCAGGCTCAGATTGACAGATTGGAGGGCAAGTGCTGATGGCTGAGACAGTAAAGAAGGCAACCAGAGAGAGCTTCGGTGAAGCGCTCTGCGAGCTTGCCGAACAGAATAAGGATATCGTTGTTTTTGACGCCGACCTCGCGGCGGCGACCAAGACCAGCATTTTTCAGAAAGCGAACCCCGACCGCTTCTTTGACTGCGGTATTGCAGAGGGCAATATGATGGGCGTTGCCGCGGGTATGGCTGCCGCGGGCAAGATTCCCGTAGCCGCGTCCTTCGCGATGTTCGCCACAGGCAGAGCGTTTGAGCAGATCCGCAACTCCATCGCGTACCCCAAGCTCAACGTCAAGATTGCCGGCTCTCACGCGGGTATTTCCACGGGTGAGGACGGCGCGACCCACCAGTGCATCGAGGATATCGCGATCATGCGCGCTATCCCCAACATGGTCGTGCTCAATCCTGCCGACCACTGGGAGATGAAGGCGGCGACCAAGGCGGCTATCGAGTACAACGGCCCCGTTTATATCCGTCTCGGCAGACTGGCGATCGACAGCTTCAACGATCCCGAGACCTACAGCTTTGAGCTGGGCAAGGGCATCACGCTCCACGAGGGCAATGACGTCACCGTCATCGCCTCCGGTCTTGTCGTCAACGAGGCGCTCAAGGCAGTCAAGGTGCTGGAGGCTGAGGGCATCAGTGCAAGACTCATCAACATCCACACCATCAAGCCCATCGACCGCGACATCGTAATCAAGGCGGCGCAGGAGACAGGCAGAATCATCACCGTTGAGGAGCACAACGTCGTCGGCGGTCTCGCTGACGCGGTCTGCGAGGTTGTCACCGCAGAATGTCCCGTCAAGGTGACGAGAATCGGCGTGCAGGACGAGTTCGGCTACAGCGGTCCCGCATGGGAGCTGCTCGACGCGTTCAAGCTCACACAGCCCCACATCGCACAGGTCATCCGTGACGTCGTCAACGAGAAATAAACTGCAGGGCGTGCTTTGGCACGCCCTTTTTTGCATTTGAAACAGGAAAGGAGCATCTGAATGGCAATCTCAACACAAAAGAACCTGCGCAATCAGGTCATGTATCAGGTTTTTGTCCGCAATTTCAGCGAGGAAGGCACCTTCGCCGCCGTGCAGGGACGTCTTGACGAGATCAAGGCGCTCGGCACCGATATCATCTGGTTCATGCCGATCCATCCCATCGGCAAACAGATGCGCAAGGGCACGCTCGGCTCTCCCTACGCGATCAGCGACTACCGCGCGGTCAATCCCGAGTTCGGCAGTCTCTCGGATTTCAAGAGCCTCGTCGGGGCGATCCACGGCAAGGGCATGAAGTGCATCATCGACGTGGTCTATAACCACACTTCGCCGGATTCCGTCCTGAGCGCCGAGCATCCCGAGTGGTTCTACCACCGCCCCGACGGCAGCTTCGGCAACCGCGTCGGCGACTGGACGGACATCATCGACCTCGACTACAACAACAAGGATTTGTGGGACTATCAGATCGAAACGCTCAAATACTGGGCAGGCATCGTCGACGGCTTCCGCTGCGACGTCGCGCCGCTGATTCCGCTCGAATTCTGGCTCAGGGCGCGTCAGGAGGTCGAGGAGGTGCGCGAGGGCTGCATCTGGCTGAGCGAATCGGTCGAGCCGGATTTCATCACATATATGCGCTCGCGCGGCATGACGGCGCTCTCGGATTCCGAGATTTTTCAGGCGTTCGATATGGCGTATGATTATGATACCTACGGCGCGATGAAGGCGTATCTCGACGGCAGCGGCAGCCTTGCGGCATATGCCGAGGCGGTCAACCGTCAGGAGTACACCTTCCCCGATAATTATGTCAAGCTGCGCTTTCTTGAGAATCACGACCAGACACGCGCGCGTTTTCTGATTCCCGACGCGGAGCAGCTCAAAAGCTGGACGGCGTTCCTCTTCTTCCAGAAGGGAATGACGCTGATTTATAACGGACAGGAGCGCGGCGTCGCGCATCTTCCGTCGCTCTTTGACCGCGACACGGTGCAGTGGAACGCGGCGGAGAGCATGGATTTGACGCGGTATATCGCGCGCCTTGCCGCGCTGAAAAAAGACACGATTTTCGTGGACTCAACCTACCGTGTGACGGCTCCGACAGAGGATGTTCTCGTCGCGGTGCGTGAGCATGAGGACAAGAAAATGCTCGGCGTGTTCCCGCTGAAAGACAAAAGCGGCTTGGTGCGCGTGGACTTTTCAGACGGCGTATATGAAAATCTGATCAGCGGCGAAGCGGTCGAGGTGTTCCGCGGAATGCTCAGCTCAAACGGCAAGCCCGTGATTCTGCGGAACTTCTGATATGCGGCGATTGTTTCAGGCAAAATCCGCGTCCGTGCCTCTCGCGATCTTCTGCACCCTGCTCTGGGGCACGGCGTTCCCGTTTATCAAGCTCGGGTACGCCGCGTTTGACGTCGCGGAAAACGACGCCGGCGCGATGCTGCTTTTCGCGGGCTGCCGCTTTTTTCTCGCGGGTCTGATGGTGCTGCCCGTCCCCGCGTTCGGAAGAAATCGGCTGCTTCCGAAAAAGGGAGACTTTCTCCCGATCGCGGTGCTCGGACTCGTGATGACGGCGGCGCAGTATTTCTTCACCTATATCGGACTCGGTTACACAAGCGGCGCAAATACCTCGATCATCACCGCTTGCGCGTCGTTTTTTACGGTCATCGGAGCGGCGGTTTTCTTCCGCGGTGACAGGCTGACCGTGCTGAAAATTCTGGGCTGCGCCGTCGGCTTCGGCGGCGTGCTGGTGATGAACCGCGGCGCAGCCGTTACAACGGCGACGCTGCTCGGCGACGGGCTGATTCTCCTCTCGACCGTCTGCTCCGCGGCAGGCAACCTGCTCTCGAAAAAAATCGCTGCAGGCAGGAATCCGCTTCTCGTCACCGCGTGGCAGCTGATGCTCGGCGGCGCTCTTTTGATCATTGCGGGCTTATGCTTCGGCGGCGGACTCGATTTCTCCAAGCTGACGGGCGTGTGGATCCTCATTTGGCTGGCGTTCGTCTCGGCGGCGGCGTTCAGCATCTGGACGGCGCTTCTCAAATATCACTCCGCGAGCCGTATTTCGGTGTTTACACTGCTGATTCCCGTTTTCGGCACGGCGCTTTCGGGGCTGCTGCTCGGGGAATCGGTGTTCAGGATAGAAACCCTCCTTGCGCTGCTGCTGATCGCGGCAGGTATCGTGATGGTGAACCTTTCGGGAAAAGGGAGGCAGACAACATGAAAATAAAAGGCGTTATCTCTGATATGGACGGTGTGATACTCGACAGCGAGAAGCTCTATGTCCGCTTCTGGTGTGAGGCAGGACAGTCTTACGGCTTTCCTTTTGAAAGGAAGCACGCGCTGGGCATCCGTTCGATGGCAAGACCGTTCGCAATCGAAAGACTGCAGGGCTGGTTCGGAGACAGCTTTGACTACGATACGGTCAGAAATAAGCGCATCGGGCTGATGAACGCATATGTCGAAAAACACGGCATCGAGGCTAAGCCCGACGCGGAAAAGCTGCTTTCCTATCTGAAAGAAAAAGGCATTGCGGTCGCTCTCGCGACCGCGACGCCGAAGGACAGAGCGGAGGAATATTTAAGACGAGTCGGTCTTTTGCAATATTTCGACGAGGTCGTCAGCGCGCGCATGGTCAAAAACGGCAAGCCCGCGCCGGATATCTATTTATTTGCCGCGGAAAAGCTCGGCTTGAAGCCTGAGGAGTGTATGGCGCTCGAGGATTCTCAGAACGGCATCCGTTCCGCAAACGCGGCAGGCTGCAAAACCGTGATGGTGCCCGACCTCGACGGTCCGACGGAAGAAATCATGCCGCTGCTTTACGACGTTGCGGACGGCTTGTGGGACGTCGTGAGAATATTAAATCGCGGCGGGTGAGAACCCGCTGTCAATTCGCGACGGGTAAGAACCCGCTGTCAATTCGCGACGGGTAAGAACCCGCTGTCAATTCGCGGACTATACCTCGGTGCGGTAGGAAACAGCGCGTTTACGCGACGGGCGTTTGATAGTGAGCTGAGGTTCCATACAAACCTTTTCGCGTGCAATGGATTTTCCAATCATCCCTCTCCTCGAGCAATGGGATTGGTAAGAGTCTGATGAGCACCTGCCGCGAGAACGTGCAGTAAAAGTAACATAAAACCCTTAGTACGCGATTTAAAATAACGATTTAAAATAACGATTTAGAATAAAAATAGAAACGGAATTATATCAAACCTATCCTCGTGCAATGGGATTGGTAAGAGTCTGATGAGCACCTGTCGCGAAAACGAAAGGAAACCTTCATAAAAAGCCCTTAGTACGCGATTTAAAAATAACGATGTAAAATAAATAGAAACGCCCGGATCGTGTCCGGGCGTTTCCTGTCTGTAAAAAATGAGGGGTACAATCGCGTGCCTCTGAGTCGGCACGCATTGAGGAGGGTAGAACAATGTACTCGACGGTTGCGGTTCCGTCTTCTTGAGTACATCTATATTAAACCCTATCAATGTGTTATTTGTGTGAAATTCAATTGAATTTGAACTGAAAAATTTATTCAAAAATATTTGAAACAAACGTTTGACTTTTTATACATAAATGTGGTAGAATATATTCGGAAAGGTGTGAGCGCTATGAAACCCCTCAGCAAAAGCCAGCAGAGAATACTCGATTATCTCAAGGAATGTTCCGAAAACGGACGCGTGCCCTCGGTGCGCGAAATTTGCGACCATACGGGACTCAGCTCGACCTCGACGGTGCACCATCACCTCAAGGCGCTCGAGGAAAAGGGGCTGATCGTCCGCGAACACGGCGTGAACCGCTGTATCCAGATCACGGGTGAGGAAAAGAGCGTCAACGTGCCTGTTGTGGGCAAGGTCGCGGCAGGTGAGCCGATCACCGCGATCCAGAATATTGAGTTCTATGTTCCCGTCTCCGAGCAGCTCAAACGCGGCAGAGAGCTTTTTGCGCTGCGTATTCAGGGCGAAAGTATGGTGAACGCGGGGATTCTGGACGGCGATATCGTTATTGTCCACCGCACGCCCGTCGCGGAAAACGGTGAGATCGTCGTCGCGATGGTGGAGGATTCCGCTACCGTCAAGCGCTTTTACAAGGAAAACGGTCATTTCCGTCTGCAGCCCGAGAATGACAGCTACGAGCCAATCATCGTGGATGAGGTCGTGCTGCTGGGAAAGGTCGTTTCCCTGATCAGAAATTATTAATTCAGCAGAGGTTCAGCATGAGTACAATATGTGTGTTTGGCTCGTCAAGCGAGAGAATCGACAGAGCTTATCTGGATTCCGCCGAGCATCTCGGCGAGAGTCTTGCCAAAAGAAAAATCAAACTGATTTTCGGCGCAGGAAAGTATGGCGTGATGGGCGCCGTGTCGCGCGGTGTTCTGCGTGGAGGCGGCGAAATGACAGGCGTTTGTCCGCGGTTTTTTATCGAGCATGAAGTCCTGATGGACTACGCCGAGATCGTCTTTACCGAAAACATGCGCGAGAGAAAGGCGTATATGGAGGATAACTCCGACGCGTTTATCATCTGTGCCGGCGGCATCGGCACCTTTGAGGAGTTTTTCGAGGTGCTGACGCTCAAGCAGCTCGGCAGACACCAGAAGCCGATCGTGATTTATAACTATAAGGGATATTATACGCCGATGCTCCAAATGATGGAGACCGCTATCCGCGACAGGTTCATGGCGGAGGATACCGACACCCTCTATTCCGTCGCCGAAACCGAGGAGGAGGTCTTTGCGCAGCTGGCTGACTATAAGGCGTTTGACTATAACAAGTACGGGAGGAAATAATGGCGGATAATTGCGAAATGTGCGCGCACTACGTCGCCGACGAGGAATTCGGCGATTATTGCAGCGTCAACCTCGACGAGGACGAAATGGAAAAATTCCTCACGCAAAGCATGTCGGGCTGTCATTACTTTCAGCTCTATGACGAGTACAAAATCGTGCAAAAACAAAACTAATCAATAAAGGGAACCTCTAAAAATTTCTTACCGCGCATAAGTACGGAATCTTCACGGCATAATCTTGCCAAATCTCCTTGAAATACGTCAGTATTCCTGCGGAGCTTTGACAATATTCTGCCATAAATCTTCCGCACTTCTGCACGACATTGAATTATTAGAGATTCCCTAATGTCAATTTATATGTACCAACGGCGGCTGCCGTTGGCTTTACTGCGCTGTTGTCATGGCGTGAAGCGCTTCGATCGCGTCCGAGACGGTTCCGACCGCGTCGACCAAACCCTCACGCACCGCGTCCTCTCCGTCGAGAATCGTGCCGACGTCGGTGACAAGCTCGCCCGTGTTGAGCACCAGCTCTCCGTACCGCTCGGCTGAAATGCGCGAGTGCTCCACCACAAAGCCCGTGATACGGTCCTGCATCCGTCGGAAATACTCAAACGTCTGCGGCACGCCGAGCGTCAGCCCCGTGGTGCGCACGGGATGCACCGTCATCGACGCGCTTTTCGCGATGAAGCTCTTGTCAGCCGCCACCGCCAACGGGATGCCGATGGAGTGACCGCCCCCGAGGACGATCGAGACGGTGGGCTTTTTCATGCCCGAGATCACCTCGGCGATCGCCAAGCCTGCCTCCACGTCGCCTCCGACGGTATTGAGCAGCACCAGCAGCCCGTCAATCCGCTCGTCCTCCTCGATAGAGACGAGCAGCGGGATGATGTGCTCATATTTCGTCGTCTTGTGGCGCGGCGGAAGGACGTCATGACCCTCGATCTGCCCGATGATCGTCAGGCAGTCCAATATTTTCCCCTTGTGGGAAATCAGAATCGAACCCGTCTGCATCAGCGGATTGTCCTGCGATGCGGACGATTCACACCCCGATTCCGCAAATTCCTCCTCAAGTTCCGTTTGCTCTGACATGTTACACCTCCGCTCTTATTGTTTCCGAGGAGGACGGTAACATGCGCTGTCAGACGGCAGAAACGCAGGGAAATTTTATGCGCTGATAAACCATTTTTGATTATATCATTAACAGCAATATTTTTCAAGATTTTCCTTTTATATTTCCTTAAAATAATAATTATTTTATAGAATTATAGTAAGATTAGGATAAATATACTATTGGAGTGTGTATCAATTGAATTCCGATATAATGATGGGCGTCGTCATCGCCCTGCTCGTATTACTGTCGGCATTTTTCTCCGCGACCGAAACGGCGTTTTCCTTTGTCAACAAGATCCGCGTGCAGCACGCCGTGGAAAACGATGACAAAAAAGCGGAAAAGGTGCTCTGGGTCATCGAGCATTTTGACAACGCCCTCACCGCAATTCTGATTTGCAACAACATTGTCAACCTCGGCTGCTCGTCTATCGCGACGGTGCTTTGTCTGCGGATATTCGGCGATATCGGCTCGGCTATCGCGACAGGCGCGACAACGCTGCTGATACTGACCTTCGGCGAGGTCATCCCCAAATGTCTTGCCAAGGAGCACTGCGACGCGTTCACAAGCGCGACCGCGGGACTGCTCAAGGCGATCACCATCCTGCTCACGCCGCTTGTATTCGTGTTCATGAAGCTGCGCTCCCTTGCGCTCAAGATCTCGGGCAAGAGTGAGGAAGCTCCCACCGTCACCGAAAACGAGCTGAAATACATCGTCGAGAGCATCGAGGAGGAAGGCGTTCTCGAGGAAAGCGAGAGCGAAATGGTGCGCTCGGCGCTCGACTTTGATGAAACGACCGCGGAGGAGATCCTCACACCGCGCGTCGACGTGGTATTCCTCAACGTCGAGGATTCGCAGCAGAAAATCAAGGATATCATCATTGAGAACCGCTATTCGCGCATCCCGATTTACGAAAACACGGTTGACAATATCGTCGGCATCCTGCACACGCGCGACTATCTCGAGTCGCTCGCGGACGGCAAGGCTCCCGCGCTGCGGGATATCATGCAGCCGCCGTTCTTCGTATTCAAGAGCCAGCAGCTCTCGAAAATCCTCAGCTCCTTCAAGCGGACGCGCGACCACATGGCGATCGTCACCGACGAGTACGGCGGCACGCTGGGCATCGTCACAATGGAGGACTTACTGGAGGAGATCGTCGGCGACATCTGGGACGAGGACGAGGAAATCGAGCACAGCTACTACAAAATCGGCAAGGACGAGTTCCTTGTCAACGGCGATATCGAAATCGAGGACATGCTCGCGCTCTTTAACCTCGACGCGGACGCGCTGGAGAGCGATTCCGTCACGGTCGGCGGTTTGATTCTGGAGCACGCGGGAACGATTCCCCACAAGCGCGAAAGCATCGTCACGGACGGGTTCCGCTTCACGGTCATGGAGGTCGAGAACCAGCGCATCATGCGCGTTGTCGTTAAGCGGCTCGAGGAGGAGGCTCCCGAACAACCGGAGGAAGCTCCCAAGGCATTGCCGCTGCATTTTTCATAACGCAAAAGGCTGTCACATCGTGACAGCCTTATTTTATGCCCTAGTTTTCATTAATATACCGGATCGCCCCGGCCGCGGCGACGGCTCCGTCGGCGGTCGCGGTGACGAGCTGACGCACGTCCTTGGTGCGGTTGTCTCCCGCGACAAAGATGCCCGCTGTTTTGGTGCGGCAATCCTCGCCCGCAATCGCGTAGCCCGCGCTGTCGAGCGCGATCAGCTGCGCGAAGTTCTGATTTTCAGGGGTTCTGCCCACTGCGACGAACAATCCGTCGACCGCAAGCTCGCGCTCATTGCCCTGCCTGTCACGTGTCACGACGGCGGTCAGCTTCTTGTCAAAGCGCAGCTCGGTCACGACGCTGTTGAGCACAGGCTCCACATTCTCACGCTCCAGCACGCGGGAAACGGTGCTCTCTTCGGCGCGGAACGCGTCGCGGCGGTGTATCAGATAGACCTTTTCCGCGATATCGGCGAGATAGAGCGCGTCCTCGAGGGCGGTATTGCCGCCGCCGACGACCGCGACGGTCTTTTTGCGGTAGAACGCGCCGTCGCAGGTCGCGCAGTAGGAAATCCCCCTGCCGACAAGCTTGTCCTCATTCTCCACGCCGAGCTTGCGGTTCTCGGAGCCTGTGGCGATGATGACCGCCTTTGCGGTATACTCGTTCTTTTTGGTGCGGACGACCTTTTCCTCTCCCCTGTCCTCGATCGCGATCGCTTTCTCAAATTTGAACTCCGCCCCGAGTTCCTTTGCCTGATTGTAGACGTTGGCGGCAAAGTCAAAGCCCGAAATATGCGCGGCTACGGGATAGTTCTCGATGTCGGGGGTGTTGATGATCTGACCGCCGTAGCTCAGCGCCTCGAGCACAAGGACGCTTTTGGCGGCACGGCGCGCGTAAATCGCGGCGGTCATGCCCGCGGGTCCCGCGCCGATGATGATAATATCCGTCATCCGAGCATCTCCTCAATCGCTTCCTTGGGACGCAGACCGACGCTCCTGTCAGCCTCCTTGCCGTCCTTGATCAGCACAAGGCAGGGAATCGAGATAACGCCGAACGCGTCGGCGAGGTCATCCTCCTCGTCGATATTGATGGATACCACCTTGATATCCTGTCTTTCGTCCGCGATTTCCTCGAGCGTCGGACGGAGCATGCGGCACGGGCCGCACCAGTTCGCGTAGAAATCCGCCAACACAGGGCGATCGGACTGTACAACTTCCTTTTCAAAGCTTGCGCCTGTCACTTCAATAACTGCCATGATGATTCTCCTTTACAGCAATGCGATGATATCTTTTTCCATTTTCTTCGGGTCAAAGGTGGGGTCGTAGCGCTTGACCACCCTGCCCTCGCGGTCGACGAGGAACTTCGTAAAGTTCCACTGAATATCGGCGGGAGACTTTGCCGTCTTGCTGATCTTGCGGATAGCCGCCATCGCCGCCTTGTTTTTCAGCCCCTGAACCTCCTCCCCGGGCGCCTCGCGCTTGAGGAAGGTGTAGAGCGGATGCTCGTTTTCTCCGTTGACCTCGATTTTCTTCATCTGGTCGAACTGCGTCTTGTAGCGCGCGGTGCAGAATTCGTGGATCTCATCGTCCGCGCCGGGAGCCTGATTGCCGAACTGGTTGCAGGGCAGGTCGAGCACCTCGAAGCCCTTTTCATGATAGGTTTCATAGAGATATTCGAGTCCCGCGTACTGCGGTGTAAACCCGCATCCCGTAGCGGTGTTGACAACAAGCACCACCTTTCCTCTGAAATCCGAGAGCGGCAATACGCCCTCTCTGCGTTTGTTGACCTGATAATCGTAGAATGACATTGCAAAGCCTCCTTTTGTTGATTTGTATTGTTTGCAATTAAATTGTATCAAATTAATTTTGATTTGTCAATAGTATTCTTCGTTTTTTTTAAAAAATAATACGCCCCGAAGCGGATTCACTTCGGGGCAACTGCTTATTAGTTTTTCGGGGTACCGCAGGAGGTGCAGAACTTGCCGGTGTTCGCGCATCCGCAAGCGGGACAAATCCACTCGCCTGCCTGCTGCGGCTGCTGTCCGTAACCCTGCTGCTGATACTGCGGCTGCTGTCCGTAACCCTGCTGCTGATACTGCGGCTGCTGTCCGTAGCCCTGCTGCTGGTACTGCGGCTGCTGTCCGTAACCTTGCTGCTGATACTGCGGCTGCTGTCCGTAGCCTTGCTGCTGATACTGCGGCTGACCGTAGCCCTGCTGCTGATACTGCGGCTGACCGTAGCCCTGCTGCTGATACTGCGGCTGACCGTAGCCCTGCTGATACTGCGGCTGTCCGTAGCCCTGCTGCTGATACTGCGGCTGCTGTCCATAACCCTGCTGCTGATACTGCGGCTGTCCGTAACCCTGCTGTGCGGCAAAGCCTGCGCCCATGCCCTGATTGAAGCCTCCCTGCATTCCGCGCACGGCGTTGATCAGTTCATTCGCCTCCTGCTCAAAGCGGCGGTAAGCGTCGGTGTAGCGGCTGTCGGGACGGGTGTCCGTCAGCTCAAACTCGATCTCGCTGAAATAGGGAGAGTTGACGTTGATGGTGATGGTGAACTCATAGGTATATTCATAGCGCGGCGGATTGTAGGAAACGCTCCTGCCCTCGCTGTCCTTGCGATAAATCTCGCGGCGGTGCTCCTCGACGTTGTAATTCGCCGCGGTGACCTGTCCGAACTCGATGATATCGGCATTCTCCTCGCGGAAGTTGTTCTTTCTGCTGACGACGAAGCAGCCCGCGCCCTGGTCGACATAGACCTTTGTGTTTCTGCCGAAGGTGACGTTCGGATTGAAGCTGTTCAGTCTTTCGCGGTTCTGCTCTCTGTAGGCGAGCTGGTCGCGGATGTCGGCGAGTGTGGATTTCTTTCTGCCCTTGAAGAACGGCGAGAGCTTGCCCGCGCACTTGGAGCAGATGTTGCCGTCCTCGAGCTTGCGGTTGCCGAGCAGACCGATTTTCTCACCGCAGATATCGCAGTATTTTTTCTCAAAAAGTCCCATAATGAAATCTCCTTATACTTATTATGCCCAAGGGTTGCTGCTCTCGGGCTGTCTGATGCCGACGAGTACAAACTGCTCCCACAGGTACCATTTGCCGTCCTTGGCAAGACGGAGCTGTACGGAGCGCGGATTGTCCGCTCCTCCCGAGCGGATATAGAGCGTGGCGTAGCCCTGATTCTGATAGGAATAGGGATTCTCGCTGACGGTCACGCGGTAGGGTTCCGCGGGCAGGTAGTCGTTCTGCGGAGTCGCGCCCTCGAAGTAGGAGCGCGGCACATAGTCGCTGTCGCGGAAGCGGTCGGCGATAAACGACTTGTCGTAGCCGCTGAGCGGACGCGGTCCTCTGAGGAAGTCAAGCATCCGCAGCGAAAGCTCCTTATCGCCCGGATAGAAGCAGAGTGCAAGAATCGTCATTGCCGCCGTGTCAAACGGCGTTCCGAGAGCCGCCTGCGGCATCGCGGCGAACTCCTCAAAGGTCTCGGGGAGCCGCGTAAAGGTCACGGTGACGGTTTTGCTGCCGCTCTGAGCGGTGTTTGCCGCCTTCGGCGCCTGTTGTCTGAGGTTATCGAATAATCCCATGCAATCCCTCCTTTGGATTTATGCCTATATTGTACAATATTTCCGACATAAAATCAATATCAATGTTACATTGTCAATCCTTGACGACGCGTTTTTCACGCCACTTTCCGCTGCGCCAGCGCAGAATCATCAGAATACCGCGGAATATCTCGTCGGCAGCAAGCGCGACCCACAATCCGTAGATGCCCCAGCCGAGCACCACCGCGAACAGGTAGGAGCCTGCCACGCTGACAGCCCAGTTGGAGGTGATCGCGCAGGCAGTCGGGAAATATACGTCTCCCGCTCCGCGCAGGGACGCGATCAGCACCAGATTGGTCGTTCTGCCGAACTCGAGCAGAAGATTGATCAGCAGCACGTTCGTTCCCATTGCGATGACCGCCGCGTCGTCGGTATAGACGCCCAGCAGCTGCGTGCGGAAGATCGCTCCCAGTCCGCTGACGGCAAGCGCGATCAGCAGCGCCCTGCGGTGCGCCGTTATCGCCTGACGGTACGCCTCGTCGTGCTTCTGTGCGCCGACAAGGTGCCCGACGATGATCTGCGACGCCTGTCCGATGGAGATCGCGAACACATAGAAGAACATCGTAATGTTCTGGACATAGGTCTTGGTGATCAGCTCCGTTTCGGTCAGGCAGTTGAGAACGATGGAGGTGATCACGAGCTGCGAGAGGTTATACAGAAAGGTCTCCATCGCGGCAGGGATGCCGATTTTGAAGATATCGCGGACGTCCGTCCACGGAAACGGCTTGAGCAGGCGGAAAATCGAGAGCTTCTCGACCTTGGTAAACAGCACGACTCCCAGCACCGTCACGCCGAGCACACGGCTCAGGGAGGTGGCGATCGCGACTCCTCGGACGCCCAGCTGCGGAAAACCGAGCAGACCGAGCACCAGCACCGTATCGAGCGCGGTATTGAACAGGTTCATACCCACCGTCACGAACATCGAAAGCTTCGTCATGCCGTGGTTGCGCACGATCACGCTCATCGCGGTGTGAAGCGCCTGCAAAAACAGAAAACCGCCCACAATCGAGAGGTACTCTCCCGCGAAATCGAGCAGCCTGCCGTCCGCGCCGATAAAGCGCAGGATCGACTGATGAAAGAGGATGAGCACCGCGCTGATAATGATACCCGCCGTCAGCTGCATCGTGATGGAAAGCGCCGCGATACGCGAGGCGGATTCGCGCTTTTTCGCGCCGAGGTATTGTGAAATCAGAACAGCGCTCGCCGAGGACAGCACCGAAAAGACGATCGCGACGATAGACACCGCCTGATTGGCGGTACCGACCGCAGAAGCGGCGAGGTCGTCATATTTACTGAGGATGAACACATCCACAAAGCCCAGCAGCATGAAGAGCGTGGTCTCGACAAATATCGGCCACGCGAGGCTCCACAGCCGCAGGCGTTTTTCTTCACCCATTTTCTCACTCCTTTCCCCCATTATACGGGTTTTTGCGCCGCTTGACAAGAGATTTTTCGTTTCAAATTACCGCCGAAAAAGCTAAAAATATCTTGTATCTCACAGGCAATTATGTTAAAATATGTATAACCAATTGAAAATTCACCCGAAAGTGAGGTAACAAAATGAAAAACATCACCAACGACATTCGTTATGTCGGCGTGAACGACCACAAAATCGACCTGTTTGAGGGTCAGTATGTCGTTCCCAACGGCATGGCGTACAACTCCTATGTGATTATCGACCGGAAGATCGCGGTCATGGACACCGTTGACCGCAAGTTCACCCACGAATGGCTCAACAACCTCGAGGAAGCTCTCGGCGACAGAAAGCCCGACTACCTGATCGTCCAGCACATGGAGCCTGACCACAGCGCGAATATTTTCAACTTCATGAAGAACTATCCCGACGCGACGATCGTATCGTCCGCAAAGGCGTTCACGATGATGGGCAACTTCTTCGGCACCCAGTTTGAGGACAGAAGAATCGTCATCAAGGAAGGAGACACCCTCGAGCTCGGCGCCCACACGCTCAGCTTCGTCGCCGCTCCGATGGTTCACTGGCCCGAGGTCATGGTGACCTACGACGCAAAGGACAAGGTGCTCTTCTCCGCTGACGGCTTCGGCAAATTCGGCGCTCTCGACGTCGACGAGGACTGGGCTTGCGAGGCAAGACGTTACTACATCGGCATCGTCGGCAAGTACGGCGCGCAGGTGCAGAACCTGCTCAAAAAGGCGGCGGGTCTGGATATCGAGATCATCTGTCCGCTCCACGGTCCCGTCCTGACCGAGAATCTCGGCTACTACCTCAACCTCTATAACACATGGTCGAGCTACGGCGTGGAATCCGACGGCATCATGATCGCCTACACCTCCGTTTACGGCAACACCAAGAAGGCTGTCGAGCTGCTCGCCGACAAGCTGAGAATGAAGGGCTGTCCCAAGGTCGTCGTCGCCGACCTCGCACGCGAGGATATGGCGGAGTGCGTCGAGGACGCGTTCCGCTACGGCAGAATTGTACTCGCGACCACCACCTACAACGCGGATATTTTCCCGTTCATGCGTGAATTCATCAACCACCTCACCGAGCGCAACTTCCGCAACAGAACCATCGGTCTGATCGAGAACGGCTCATGGGCGCCTCTCGCGGCGAAGACCATGAAGAAGATGCTCGAGGGCTGCAAGAATATCGAATACACCGACACCACCGTCACCATCACGTCCGCGCTCAACGAAAAGAGCAGCGAGCAGCTTGAGAAGCTCGCCAACGAGCTGTGCAAGGACTATCTCGCGCAGCACGACGAGACCGCTGACAAGAACGACATGACCGCGCTGTTCAACATCGGCTACGGTCTGTATGTCGTCACCTCCAACGACGGCAAGAAGGACAACGGCCTGATCGTCAACACCGTCACACAGGTCACCAACTCGCCCAACCGCATCGCGGTCTGCATCAACAAGCAGAACTATTCGCATCACGTCATCAAGAACACGGGCATCATGAACGTCAACTGCCTCTCCACCGAGGCGCCGTTCAAGGTATTTGAGACCTTCGGCTTCCAGAGCGGCAGAAACGTCGACAAGTTCGCCGACTGCACACCGCTCCGTTCCGATAACGGACTGGTATTCCTGCCCAAGTATATCAACTCGTTCATGTCGCTCAAGGTGGAGGATTACATCGACCTCGACACCCACGGCATGTTTATCTGCTCCGTCACCGAGGCGCGCGTTACCTCCGACAAGGAGACCATGACCTACACCTACTATCAGAACTACGTCAAGCCCAAGCCCCAGACCGAGGGCAAAAAGGGTTGGGTCTGCAAGATCTGCGGATACATCTATGAGGGTGAGGATCTTCCCGAGGACTTCATCTGTCCGCTCTGCAAGCACGGCGTTGCGGACTTTGAGCCGATCGAATAGTCAAACTTTTTGAATAACGACAAAGGGCAGCCGCTCGGCTGCCCTTTCCGTTTGCTTTCCGTCAAAAAAAGAAGGCTGACCTTTCGGTCAGCCTCTGATTGGTAATGATTAAAAACCGTAAACGATGTACTGCTGGATTCTGGTAGCGTCGATAACAGTCGCTCTGCCGTCGAAGTCGAAGTCGCAGAGAGCAATCAGCTCAGAAGAAAGAGCATCCTCTCCCAGCGCTACGTAACGCTGAATCAGGGTAACGTCCTTGATATCTCTCATGCCGTCGCCGTCAACATCGCCGATGCCGATGCCGCCTACGGGAGCAGGGATCTTGTCCTGCTTCACGGGCTTCGTAACGGGAGCGGTGGTGGGAGCGATCGTTGTCGGCTCAACAGTTGTCGGAGCAACGGTGGTGGGTTCCAAAGTGGTGGGAGCAACCGTGGTAGGCACCTCGGTGGGTTCCTGCGTAACAACCGCAGTGGTGGGCGCCTCAGTGGGCTCCTCGGTGGTGGGAATCACAACGGTCTCCATGATGAATTCTTCTTCCGTGGTAGGCTCTACAGTAGTAGTCGGCTCCTCGGTCACAGGCTCCGTGCTGCGCTTTCTGGGCAGCGTGGGCTTGAACGCGGAGGTTGTCTCCTCCTCTGTCGGATCCTCATTATCATCATCGTCGTCAAGAGCCTTGAGGTAGGTGCAGTAGTTGAGTGCAGCCCAACCTGCTCTTCCCTTATAGCTTGTCTCACCCCAGACATTGCTGCCCGTGCTCTTGATCGCGGTGACCTTCAGCTCAGTGCCGTTGGGGATGCTGGCAACAATACTGTTGCTTGTACCCGCGCCGCTTCTGAGATTCAGATAGTTGGCCTCGGTTCTGTAGTAGCCGGTCTCATAATCGGCAGAACCGTGGTTATCATCATCAGTGGGATTCACCACAACGTCGGGAGTATCGATCACGTAGATGTAGCCCTGGAAGATCCACCAGCTGCTGCCGCCGGGATTGGAATCGTAGATATTCGCCTCGGTGATGTAGAAGGACGGGCAGGAACCGTATCTTGCGCTCCATGCGGAGTTGGAAAGATACATGGTGCCGTCGCTGTCGATCTGCTCAACTACCGCAACGTGTCCGCCGCCGCCGGGATAAGCCCAGCAGGCGATCGCGCCGAGACGGGGCGTCCAGCCGTAATCATAAGCGCCTGTGCTCTGGTTGTAGGGGAACCAGTTTTCCGCATTGCCCGTTGAGAGCTTGGGTCTTTGACCGGTGATCTCATAGGCTCTGCCCCATGCGTAAGCGGTGCAGTTGGGCAGTCCGTAGCCTGCCGCGGAAAAGACGTTGAGTGTGCTGTTATAATAGGGATTGTCATAAGACGGTTCCTCGAAGCGAGGGGTAAAGGTTAACGCGCTCGCGAAGATGTTCAGAGAAAATGCTGTTGTAAACAGAAGGACGACCGTCAGAATGACAGCGGGTACTCGTTTAATCAATATCGTTTTCAAAATAACACCCTTTCAAAAAAGAATTTGATGTCGTTTCACGTGTATGTTACTGTTTTGTTACCCATTCGTTACCATTAACTATTTTACCACATCTTTCCCGCAAAATCAAATCCTAATAACCACGATTATCACCAAATTTGACCCTGCGTTTTTGAGCAACATTCACAATATCTTGTTACCATTTCGTTTTTTGCCACATTTTATGCTGTTGGAGAATTATATCATCACATTTCTCATTCAAAACGGGGTGCAAAAGAAATTTTGTAATCTTTTGCAGAAACTGTTCAAATCAGACAATCACATTTATTTCTCAAAAAAGTCTTGCTTTTTCCGAAAAAGTATGGTAATATATATCTTGCGGTTAAGAAACCGCATATGCGCCGGTAGCTCAGCTGGATAGAGTGTCTGACTACGAATCAGAAGGTCGGGAGTTCGAGTCTCTTCCGGCGCGCCAAAGAGAATGAGAGTACAGCAGTGAGTGACACATTATTACTGCTGTATTCGAATTCTTTAAAGTTTATTTTCGGATTGGGTTGTTCGTATCTTTACCCCATTCAACAACGTCATGTAAACGGTGTTACACGCACTATCCTCTTGATGTTTCCCAACATGAGAGTGAGTTGCCGATGTAGTTACTAAACAAGAACGGAAGTTCACACAGATTTCCAATCTTGCAGAGTGGATCAGGCTCTTACTCCGTACAAAAGGTTATTCCCCAAGAATAACAACTGTGTGTTGGTCGCTTTCCTGCTGGTAACAGGACTGGCTTAAAAGTCAGAGGTCATCGCGTAACTCTTATTTGACGGTTGAGTACCAGATACAGTGATCCTATTCAGTTTTATGGCACAGTTTAATGATGTGAAAATGACAGCTTAGTTTGGTAGACGTGGGCTGTCTTTTCTTTTATAAACCATACCAAATTAGATTATATAGCAGTTGCCGATTATTGTCAATCGAATTTA
>NZ_JAEQMG010000182.1 GCF_016680995.1 Ruminococcus difficilis
TTTTGGGGTCATCCGCTATATGAGTATTATACCATATCTTGTGGAGAAATGATAGAGGATATTTGATATATTGTTGCTTTTCGCTATCGGAGAGCTTTTTCAGCAGAGCCTAAATACTTTGTAGATTTCTATACACCGAGATCATATTATCAGCGCCAGCCGCTTATTGTACGGATACGGGATTTTGAGAAAAGAACAGAACCCTATGTTATCACGGCGCTGTTCGACCTGATTATCACGATCGCCAAGCTCATCACGGGCAACAACGTGCAAAAAAGAGACTATCGTCCGGTATCTCCCGAATTGAGATTGGAAATACAGAATCTTGACCGAACGCTGGAAGAATATCATTTTCTCCGTGACCACAACGTGGAATGCGCAGAGGATTTTATATCTTGCCGAAAGAAAATCGCTGAGCAAATCAAGGCTTATGAAAGCGAGCGGCAGCATATCCGAAATCAAATACGCAGGGCGAAAACGCCAGAAGAAGATAATTCTTTAAAATAACAATGCAGAGAAATCACAAAGAAGCTAACGCCCTTGCGCAAGCAGCTCAAAATCTGCGAGCGCATTGAAAACAAAGTGCCTCGTCTCCGTGTTTTGATCGAACAGGAAAAGCAGCTGGAGCAAGGCAGATACAAGTACAAATATCCTTTTGTGTTCAATATTGTTCTTCCACAGCATCCGGCATCTAAAAGATAGATAAAATACCTTTGAATCACATCCCCGTCAATTTTCTGTAAATCGTAATATCCATTGTTTTCAAGCCAAAGAAAATGCTTACAAACACCTCCCAGATATCTGGATTTTGTGTTTTCTGTCCAATTAGATACTTCCGCAAATTCATTTGCCAAAGCCTCTGATACTTCCGTGAAATAGCGGTTATCTCCTTTGATCTGATTGATTGGTTTCAGTTGACGGTACCATTGACGATTTGCGCGTACTGCTCCTCGGGGATCATCGGCGAGGTTATCTCTTTTAATAAATCCTCGCCGATCGTTCCGCTCTCGGCGTACTCTCTGCCTGCTTTGCGGATAAGGTTGAGGCGCGGCTCGGTGACGACAGCCGCTTCAGGCGCGTTGAACATCGGGCTTTCGGGAACGGTGATGATCGTGTGCTCGTTCGGAAAACACCGCTCGAACTGAGATCGGAAGAG
>NZ_JAEQMG010000183.1 GCF_016680995.1 Ruminococcus difficilis
CACGCACCATCGCGCTCCATTGGCTTAACCTGACCTGCCGCCTTATTTCCATAATCCCGTTCATGTAACCACTCGCTTTCTTTTCTCAAAAAGTGCAATTCTGTCCATTGCACTTTTTGGGACTGTTTTTCACATCTATTATCTCATGAATTTTTCAGTTTTGATAGAGGGGTGATTGTTGAGCGGTTACGTTAAGAAGAAAAATGTCAGTTCTGATGTTATTAGTATTGTAATAGATGCTTTGAATTACAAATATGAAGAAATATAATTAATTATTCGGCTATTATATGTGAATGGAACATTTCAAAAAACAATCATTATTGCCTCAAAATCTGTGATGCCTAATCAAAGATAAAGCGATTCTAAAAAACTCTGATAAAATTGTTGCTGAATTTGGATTTTTTAGAAGGATTTCGATTTTTGTCGCCGATTTCACCGAAAAAATTGATGCTCTTTTGATGCTATACCCGACGGAAACGTTGGATTTGTTACCTCCGGACGCACAAATTGATGCTCATTTAAAGCATCAAAAGGGCATTTTCAGACCGCGCGCCGTGAAAAAAAGAGAAAATAAAAACTCCCGAAAATGGCTTGTTTAAGCCGTTTTCGGGAGTTTTTCTAATGGCAGGGGCAGAAGGACTTGAACCCTCGGCACGCGGTTTTGGAGACGATGTAGAGAGCCCGAAAAGCACATGGATATGCCGATTTCAAGCCATTTTTGTCTCTGCAAAATAGTTTTGATGCTATTTTGATGCTATTGGTTATTCTGTAAAAGAATTTTGGCGGGAACAGGGCAAGGGTGATGCTCTGAGTATGCACCGACGCTAAATATAGAAGTCAAAATTTGCGATGCCTAATCAAAGATAAGCGATTTCAAAAACTCAGTTCAAAAATCTGACTGCCAACTCTTGAACAGCCAATGTGGGTCCCTGATCAAAGGATTCGTCCGGATACTCGTTCTCCAACCGTTCCG
>NZ_JAEQMG010000184.1 GCF_016680995.1 Ruminococcus difficilis
TTTTTGAGCATAGACACCCTTATGACCCTTATCCGCGGTCAAAAGCTGCCCATATTCTCCGGCTCCGGTATGAAGCACAACGATTTAGCCGTTCAGATCGTCCGCCAAGCGAAAATCAGCGGCGCGGACAGCTCTAACTTCGGCGTTGTATTCGCGGCTATGGGCGTGCAGAAGGACGTCGCCGAATATTTCAGAAAAAGCTTTGAGGAAAGCGGCGTGCTCTCGCGTGTCGTTATGCTGCTCAATCTGAGCAACGACCCGATAATCGAGCGTACCCTCACCCCCCGCTGCGCGCTTACCGTCGCGGAATATCTGGCGTTTGAGCTTGACATGCACATCCTCGTCATCATGACCGACATGACTTCATACGCCGAAGCTCTGCGCGAATTCTCGTCGTCAAAGGGCGAGATACCCGGCAGAAAGGGCTACCCCGGATATCTGTATTCCGACCTTGCTTCTATCTACGAGCGCGCCGGAATGATAAAGGGACACTCGGGCTCGGTAACTCAGATACCGATACTCACCATGCCCAACGACGATATCACCCACCCGATACCCGACCTCACGGGCTACATCACCGAGGGTCAGATCATCCTCAGCCGTGAGCTGTACCGCAAGGGCGTAACGCCGCCAATCGACGTTCTTCCCTCGCTTTCACGTCTTAAAGACAAGGGTATCGGACCCGGCAGAACAAGAGAGGATCACGCGGCTACGATGAACCAGCTCTTCGCCGCTTACGCGCGAGGCAAGGACGCCCGCGAGCTCATGGTAATTCTGGGCGAGGCGGCGCTGACCGATATGGATAAAAAGTACGCCGAATTTGCCGAAGCGTTCGAGAAGGAATATGTTTCTCAGGGCTACAACGCCAACCGCTCGATCGAGGAGACCCTCGACATAGGCTGGAAGCTGCTGGCTATCCTGCCGAGAAGCGAGCTGAAACGTATCAAGGACGATATGCTGGATGAGTATTATCCGGGATGATAATGATTTCGAAGTGAATGATTTCGAAGAAATCAATTCATGCTGCAACGCAGCAATTCATGTCGCAGACAATTCATGACAGCTTGCTGTCAATTCATTCCTGAGGAGAATGTATGAAAGAGAATCTATTGGTTGACACTTCCAAGCAATTTGCAGTAGAGATTTTTTATCTTTGCAACGCGATCCGCGACAGGAAACAAGGCAATGCATTAATTAATCAGCTTTTAAGAAGCGGAACAAGCATCGGTGCAAACATACACGAGGCAAATTACGCCTCAAGAAAAAAGGGGGGGGGGGGGGGGGGGGGGGGGGGGGGGGGGGGGGGGGGGGGGGGGGGGGGGGGGGGGGGGGGGGGGGGG
>NZ_JAEQMG010000185.1 GCF_016680995.1 Ruminococcus difficilis
ACCGAAGACCTCAAATATTTCTACCCGACCAGCACTTTGGTCACGGGCTACGATATCATCTTCTTCTGGGTCGCGAGAATGATTTTCTCTGCGATCGAGCAGACAGGCAAGGCTCCGTTCGACACCGTATTTATCCACGGTATCGTCCGCGACGAGCAGGGCAGAAAGATGAGCAAATCCCTCGGCAACGGCGTTGACCCGCTCGAGGTCATCGAGAAGTACGGCGCTGACGCGCTTCGCTTCCTCCTCGTTACCGGCAACTCCCCGGGTAACGATATTCGCTACTCCGAGAAGCGCATCGAGGCATGCTCCGGTTTTGCGAACAAGCTCTGGAACGCCTCGCGCTATGTTCACATGAATATCGACGACCATGACGTTAAGAACGAACTGCCCTCAGTCCTCACCACCGAGGACAAGTGGATTCTCTCCACCCTCAACTCAGTGGCTAAGGAGGTCAATGAGAACCTTGGCAAGTTCGAGCTGGGTATCGCGGTTCAGAAGGTTTACGAGTTCATCTGGGACTGCTACTGCGACTGGTACATCGAGCTTACAAAGGCGCGCTTGCAGAGCGACGGCGAGGACGCTCAGAACGCCCGTCAGGTGCTGCTCTACGTGCTCGATCAGATCCTCAGACTTCTCCACCCGTTCATGCCATACATCACCGAGGAGATCTGGCAGACGATTCCTCACGAGGGCGAGACCGTAATGCTCTGCGCTTACCCGACCTTCAAGCCCGAGCTTGACTTCCCCGAGGCGGCTCAGGAGATGCAGCGCATAATGAACGCTATCCGCGCTATCCGCAACCGCAGAAATGAGATGAACGTTCCGCCCTCACGCAAGGCGAAAATCTACGTTGCGACCAAGTTCCCCAATACCTTTGAGGACGGTCAGGCGTTCTTCGTCAAGCTCGCGTCCGCAAGCGGCGTAGAGGTAGGCGACAGCTTCGACATCGACGGAGCGGTAACTATCGTCACTCCCGACGCGAAGGTTTACATTCCCATGGACGAGCTTGTTGACAAGGAAGCCGAGCTTAAGCGCCTCAACAAGGAGCTTGAGCAGGTCAAAAAGCGCCTCGCCCAGTCTGAGGGCAAGCTCAACAACCAGGGCTTTATCTCGAAGGCTCCCGCGGCGGTAGTCGAGAACGTCAGAAAGCAGGCTGAAAAGGAGAGAGAGCAGATTTCTCTTATCACAGCCGCGATCGACGCGCTTAAATAATTGAATATTTAAAGGGACAGATTCGCTCTGTCCCTTTATTTTTTTAAAAACCGATTGACAAACGGTTTTTCTTGTGCTATACTCAAATTAACAAATGAACATATATTCATATGAACAAATATTGAGGTGATAATATGGGCAACCGTGAAATTCCCGATCTGGATATGCTCTTTGAGCTTGCGGACTTGTTTAAGGTTTTCGGCGACTCAACTCGCCTGCGCATTATGTACGCGATTTCCGACGAGGAGCTGAGTGTTCTCAGCATCGCGGAAACTCTCGGAATGGAGCAGAGCACTATCTCGCATCAGCTCCGCGTTCTGCGCAACAACAAGCTCGTTCGCGCGCGCCGCGAGGGTAAGCAGATATACTACGCCCTCGACGACGACCATGTTAAGAAAATCATAGAGATGGGTATTGACCATCTGATGGAGTAGAGCCATGAAATACACATTGATTCTTGAAAATCTCAACTGCGCTCACTGCGCCGGTAAGATCGAGCAGGCTATCGCGGAAACTGACGGCTATGAGAAGGTCAGCTTCAACTTCGCGACAAAGGAGCTGCGGTTCGAGAGTGAAAAAAAGCACCCTGCCGCCGAGATACAGCAAATCTGCGACAGCATCGAGGACGGAGTGAGCGTGAAGGAGACCGCCTCGAAGGAGAAAAAGAAGCTCACGACTGAGCATATTCTTTTGATAATCGCGCTTGTTTTCGGCGCAGCGGCGGTTGTGTTCCACCTCGCGGTACACAACGAAGCCGCGGATATCGCGGTGCTCGTGCTCAGCCTTGCGGCTACTGTGCTTGCGGGCTGGAAGGTGTTTATCAAGGGATTCAAAAATCTGATCAAATTCAGGATAGAGGAGACCGTGCTGATGTCCATAGCGGTCATCGCGGCGTTTATCCTCGGCGAATACGTCGAGGGCGCGATGGTAACGCTGCTGTTCACCGTAGGGGAGCTGATTGAGGACTTCGCGGTTGACGCGTCGCGCCGCGATATCGAGAAGCTCAGTCAGATACGTCCCGACACCGCTATAATCATTCACCACGGTCACGAGGAAGAGGTCGCTGCCGAGAGCGTTGCGGTGGGCGAGATAATTGTAATCAAGCCGCACGCGCGCGTTCCGATTGACGGAGTTGTCGTCGAGGGCAGCTCGACGGTGGACAATGCCGCTCTGACGGGCGAGAGCATTCCCGTTGCCGTCGCGGTGGACGACGAGGTACTCAGCGGCGGAATAAACGGCGACAGTCTGCTCAAAATCCGCACCACAAAGGCGTTCGGCGAAAGCACTGCCGCGAGGATTCTGCAGATGGTCGAGGACGCGGCTGCTCAGAAGGGCAAAAGCGAAAAGCTGATTTCGCGGTTTGCCGCCGTTTACACACCGATAATGGTCGGTCTGGCTGTGCTTATCGCAGTTGTGCCGCCGCTCGTCGGCTTAGGAACCTTCAGTAAGTGGATATACAACGCGCTTGTCGTGCTCGTGGCTTCATGTCCGTGCGCGATTGTTATCTCGGTGCCGCTCGCGTACTTTTCGGGTATCGGCGCGGCATCAAGACAGGGCGTGCTGATCAAAGGCGGCAAGTACCTTGAGGCTCTTGCGACGGCGAAGAACTTCGTATTTGACAAGACAGGCACACTCACTACGGGCAAGCTGAGAGTCGCCAAAACGGTTTCGCTTTCGGACTATTCTGAGGACGAGATACTCAGCCTTGCGGCGGCGGTGGAGGAATATTCCTCGCACCCGATCGCGCGCGCGATTTGCCGCGAAGCAAATGCCGCGGATATTACTCTGAGCAATTTCAGTGAGACCGCAGGCAAAGGAACCTCGGCTCAGTACGAGGGTAAAATGCTCTGCTGCGGCAGCTATAGCGGCGAAGTGCCGTCAAA
>NZ_JAEQMG010000186.1 GCF_016680995.1 Ruminococcus difficilis
GGTGCCGATTCCTCTCGGACAGTTTGTAAAATCGCAGTTCTCGATGCGGATATTCTTCATCGTCAACGCCTCCGAACGGCACTGTACGATGTGGCCGCTCTTGAGGATATCGAGCTGGATCGCCTCGTAGCCGACCTCGTCCGCGTCCATATACTGGTCGCGGAAGGTGCATTCGAGGACATTGAACCCGTCGACGCCCGCGATTTCCATCATATGGCCGTTATGCTCATTCTGGAAGGTCACGCCCTTCATGGTGAAGTCCTTGGCGTGTGCGACCTTGATCATCGTGTTCGATGTGCCGCCGCCGTCAAAAATACCGCCCTCGATGAGGATATTGGTATGGGCATCGTACCCTGTCGCACCCGAATTCTCGCTATCGTAATCGCCCGTGCGAAGCATATTTGCAGTCGCCTCGGGGTTGCGGTTAAGGGTTACCCCTCCGAGCGAAAGAATTGTATTGCTGTATATGTGAAGCGCCCTTGTGAGGTCGTAGCTGCCCGGCTCTACCGTGACGCGGTAGATATTGTTCTCGCTTGCGCCGCAGCGCGCGGTATCAAGCGCCGACTGAATGGCGCTGTAGGTGCCGTAGTCGCTGATCTGCGAGGCGCGGACAAAAAGCTCGGTCGTCTCATCTGAATCCGTGCTTGCAGACTGGGCGTTGGCGACGCCGCAGAAGCCGATTGTTACGGCGAGAGAAAGCATGACAGCTGCGGTTTTTTTGATAAAACCTCTCAAAAGCTCACCTCCAAAATTCTAAATTAAAATTCTCCAAAAGAAAGTTCCATTTTATTTTAACCGATTCGATTACAAAAGTCAACCATTTTTGTCATTTTTTCACAGAGAATTCACAGAATTTTTTTGATGATTTTTGTAGTTTCAGTTTGGTTTTCAGAAAAATTTATGTGTAATTAGTAAATCACACTCCAAATATATTGCAATCCTGTAATAATTAGCGGATAAAAAAGAAAGGCACATAAATGCTGTGCCTTTCGTCGCTTTTCATGATAATGTTAATTATGCTGATTTACTGCTCCATACGCGCCTGCAGTTCCCTGACCGTCACCTCGTAACCCTTGACCGCGAGAGGATTTGGTTCCGCGTCCTTGCCCGTAATAAGCTTGTTGATATAGGTCAGAAATTCCGGATTCTTCATTAGAACCGGACCTGTGAGGTGGGTACAGAAAAGATTATTCATTCTCACGCCCTCGCCTGTGCTGTCGCTGCAGTTGCCCAGACCGAGCTTTACGGTAAACATAGGCTTGTCGATGCCCTTGATCTCGCTGCACTTGTTGATAAAACCAACAAGAGGTTGGCTGAGAAAGTCAGCTGTGAATACCGCGTCGGCGGTATTGCGGGTCTTGTTCTGCTCTGTTACGGTAAAGTCGAAAAGGCTCAGTCCCTCAAAAACATTACCGTCGCAGTCGGTTATGGTCTTTCCGAGCATCTCAAAGGCGTTGCCTGTGAGAAGCGCTGCTTTGCCGCTGTCGACATACGCCTTGAACGCGTCGCGCTTGGGCAGGAAATCCGCGAGAACAGACTTCTGACCTCGCTCGGTGCCCGAACCGATATACACAAAGTCATATTCATCAAAATTCACGTCGTCGCCATAGCTCTTTTTCACTACCTCGCAGGACTCGCCGCTCTTGATGATCATGTCGCGAACCGCGAGGACGTTGGCGTACTCGCCATAGAGATTCATGACGTCGTGGTACATATGTAAAATTTTCATATCATTCACCCTTAACACGCGCGAGGAACTTGCCCTTGTCAGAGAAGCAGGTAATCGCGTAGATATATTCCTTCCTGTCGCTGTCGAGGTAGTTCACAGCCTCGTTGATATCCTCAAAGCAGCGGATTTTTTCCGCGGGAATATCCGTGTACTCAAATCTGAGCGCGAGGTCGTTCACGTACTTGCCCGCAAGGACGATTTCACCGACATTCTCGCTCTTGAGCATATCAAAATCAATATCCCACAGCCACGAAACGTCGCTTGTGAAGTACTTTCTGCTGACCGCGTCGACGATAATCATAACGTCGCAGCCCTCCTTGTACGCCGAAGCAACTCTTAGGCTCTGGTCGTAGGAAATGCTGTTCTCGTGCTTTGAGGTGAGCAGTGTACCGCGGCGGCGGCCGAGCTCAAAGGTGATGACTCTGCCGTTCTTGAGCACATAGTCGTTCATATCCGAGGCAATCTCAGCGCCGTCAATGCCGACAATCCGCGCGACTGTGTAAGCGGAGAGAATGTTATAGATATTGTACAGGGATTTAAGCGCAAGAGTTATGCGGTACTTGCTGTCAATCATCATTTCGCCGCCGTCGAGGTCAACCGAGGTGATGGTATAATCGGTATCGTGGCGCTTATAGCCGCAGGAGGTACAGTTATAGTGACCGATGTGATTGTAATGATAGGTCGAATATGTCATCGGCTTGCGGCAGGCAGGACAATACGCGCCGTCGTTGTACGCGCTCTCGAGCGTCTCGGTATCAGATGAAAGCTTGTCCGCGCCGAACCAGATAACGTCCTCTTTGTCCTTTCCAAAAAGCGATACAAGAGGATCGTCGGCGTTGAGGATAAGCTGGGTGCCGTCGCATATACTGTCCTTGAGCGCGTCGAACACCCACTCAGGGTGGCCGTTTCGGGTCAGCTGGTCGCGGTAGAGATTAGTGATAACATAATGTGTGGGCTTGATGTACTTGAAAGTGTAGCGCGCAAAACGCTCGTCGCTCTCAATCAAGAGTATATCGCTCTTCACCTTGCCGCCCATGGTCGCGTTGCTGAGCACAAGAGTGGTAACGCCCTCGATCTGGTTGGAGCCTTCGCGGTTCCACGAGACGGATTTTCCGTTCTTGCTCAGGATATGGGCGATCATCTCAACGGTAGACGTCTTGCCGTTTGAACCCGTTACTGCGATGATGTACTCGGGAAGTGTGACCCTGCTGAGAATATCGGGACACAGCTTGAGCGCAATCTGTCCCGGGAAGCTGCTGCCCTTGCCGATGAGCTTGCCGACAAAACGAAGCAGCTTACAAACCAAAATCGTAATAAAAACCTTCATACGCGCCTCCAAATCAAAAACTAATACTTATTATAAGCCATTCACCTTGTTTTTTCAAGGGTTTTTGCGACACCTTTCATTTATTGGCGCAAATCGCCCTGACAATGACAATTCGGACAATGGCGAAATAATCATTGACAAAAACAATCAAGATTTCTATAATAAATATATATATTTTAACAACAAGGGAGATGGAGCAAATGGCGAAAAACTGCAAATTCTGCGGAACGCCTCTTGAGGACTGGATGGTATTCTGCGACAACTGCGGAAAAAGACAGGACGGTGCTTTTTCAAACGCTCAGCCGCCCGTTCAACAACAACCGCAAAGACCGCAACAGCCATATCAACCCGCACAGCGGCCGCCTCAGCCTTACCGTAAGCAATACCAACAGCAGCCCTATCAGCAGAGCATAACTCCGCGTCAGCCGGCACCGCAGGGATATCAGGCTCCGCAGCCCAAAAAGACAAACGTCGGATTGATTATCGGCATTGTCGCGGGTTCCGTTACGCTGCTTATCGTCCTTATTGTAATAGCCGTGATATTTTTCTTTTCGGGAATATTAACTCCCAATACGCCGCCGCTTCCCGTGCCGACACAGTTGTACACTGTGCCCGCTGCTACAAAGGCTACGGATAAACCTACCGAGGCTGAAACCGAGCAGCCCACCGAAAAGGCTACAGAAAAGCCCACCGAAAAGCAGACGGAAAAACCGACCGAGAAGCCTGAACCCGCTACCGAAAAGCCGAAGATCGACACCGATAATGTCGGCGACCCGTCTGTCAATGATTTTTCACAGTGGTTTTTAAAGGCGACCGACAGTGGTATGCCATACGACGCCGACACGATTTTCAGCAACAGCAAAATCAACGGCGAATGGAAGGCAATCTTCATGTACAGCGAAACAGGCGTCAATGAGCTCAGCAAGGTCAATATCGAAGCAGGCGACCACGCGGTGACCGTCACAGTCAAGCACAAATACGTCAGCGTTAACGGCGGCGACTATATGAACGACTCAACGCCGGATACATCGTTTGACGGAGCTGCCGACAACGGCTCACTGACCGCCTACAGCAACTCGGGCAAGCTCGAAATCTGGTTCTTCTGGGAATACGAGGGCAAGCAGTACGGTCTCGGCACATTCACAAATCCCAGCGGTGAGAAGGCGAGCGTCGGTCTTATGCGCCCGTAAGGAGTGAGTAAATGAACTGTCCGAAATGCGGATGCGCACTCAGACAAAACGCTGGCTTCTGCCCCGGGTGCGGCAATGCTGTGATTCAGCCGCCGTCCCGTAATATAGTCTTTTGTCCCGACGGAAAGTACCGCTGGGTATATGAAATGAGTCTGCTGAAAAACCCTACGGTATTCTTCCTCGTCTGGAAAATCTTCTTTTTCGTCTTTCTCGGAATTTTCACCTTTATCATAATCCTTGACGCGGTAAACTCATACGACTTCTTTCCCGACCGTTTGCTTGGAGATTTGAAATTCTTCGGCATATTTGTGGTTGGTATGACCGTGATCGTTGCCGTCAGCGTGCTGATTTACGCAGCGATCATGGGAGGAAAATACTGCGTTCTGTTCGAGATGGACGAACAGGGTGTGCGGCACATTCAGCACCCTAAGCAAATCAAGAAGGCTCAGGCTCTCGCAGACCTCGCGGTTCTCGCGGGCTTTGCGACAGGCAATCTTTCCGTAATGGGAATGGGTATGAACGGCGCGCGAACAGAAATGTACTCGGAATTTGGCAAAGTGAGAAGCGTTAAAGCCTATCGACGCCGAAATCTCATCAAAGTCAACGAGGTGCTAAACCACAACCAGGTCTACGCGGAAAAAGAGGATTTTGACTTTGTTCTGAATTACATCAGCAGCCGCGTTCCAAAAAAATAAAAGCAAAGGCTATGGCGTAAACCATAGCCTTGATTTTTTATATACTGTCGGTAAAGAGATTGTCCTTTGCCGCGAGCACGGCGGACTTCATCTCTTCGTAATCGTTCCACAGCGTCTCTGGAGTGTATTTTTTCCACTCGTCATAACTGTCCGCAATGAAAAACTCACGCATACGCGAGGCTGACATATCAATTATCTTTGGGACATACAGCTCGGCGACCGATACGCCCTCTACGCTGTCGAACCAGTTCACGCGGCGTTCCTCCTTGCCCGAAACGAGCAAATCCGGAGACTTTCCGAAGCGCTCTCTTACGTTTTTGAGAACGTAGTCGCCCCATGTGGAGTTATTGCCGACGCCGATATCCGGCAGCGGATAAATTTCCACCTTATCGCCGAACACCTCGCGGAGAAAGTGTTCCCTCTGTTCGTAGGTATATGGATTCTTTGAGGTGCCGCTCTCCTGAGATGAACCGACGAAGATACCTACTCTCTCGCAGACGGCAACAGCCTTTTCTATCATGTATACATGACCCGTGTGAAGAGTCTGGAAACGGCCGACCATCACTCCAAGGTCAAACGGCTTATTATTCATACCCATTCCTCCTCAGATAACGTCAATCTGACAGCTTCTCATTGTTGCCAGAGCCGCCTCGTGAGCCTGAGGCGTAACGCCCGCGCAACACGCGGAGTCAACGGATATCGGTATTTCGGGGAAATTCGCCTTGAGCACAAGCGCGTTGCTGACGACGCAGATATCGGTGCACAAACCGATTATTTCAATCGAAAAATCATCGCCATCGGCAGAGGCTTCGATCAGGCGCGGAAGCTCAAGCGAGCCGAAGGTAGGCTTCTCAACGGCGGTATATTCTCTGTCAGAAAGCGCACAGGTGACGTTTTTGTCGAGCTGCCAGCCCTCTGTGCCCTTAATGCAGTGCGGCACAGGAAGCTTTCTGCCCTCAGCGGTTTCGGGATAATTATCAAAGTGGGTATCGAGTGTAATAAAGATTTCTCCGTCAAAGCTCTTTATCTTCTCAACGACCCCCGGCACGATTGCAACAGCGTCAACACTTCCGAGCGCGCCGTCAACAAAGTCCTTCTGCATGTCTACAACAACCAAAAAACGCTTCATAAGCTCCTCGCTTCCTCCTGAATTGTTATCTTTTTTGTATTCTCAGCATGATAATATCACATTGTGATTATCACGTCAACACAAATTTGAGCAATTTGCAGAACTGCCGTTTTCCGCGGTAAAAATAAGGCGGAAATGATTGACAAATCGGGGAAAAGTACTATAATGGTATTTAGTATGGACAAGTGTGCAAACACGCGGCTCACGGAGGTGAACAGCTCTTGTAATTAAGCCCGTCATTTTGAGTTTTGTTAACCGTTATTTGTATATTTTTCTCTATGTTTAAGGAGGTTGTTTTTTGATTACTTCGATTTTCAAGGAACACAAGGGATTTGGAAAACAAATCTTTCTGCTCGCGAAAAACGAGCTGATTAAAACATACAAGGGCGCCGTTATCGGCCCCGGCTGGGCTGTTGTGAAGCCCGCGTTTACGGTTTTTGTATACTGGTTCGCGTTCTCTGTCGGTATCAAAACCATGAAAACCATGCACGTTAACCTCGGAAGCCACGACCCGTTCTCTATTGACTTCTTTACCTTCATGTTTATCGGCATTATTCCGTGGTTCTTCATACAGGACAGCATTATTCAGGGCGCAAAGACCCTTAGAACAAACAGGCAGTTCATTACCAAGGTCAAGTTCCCTGTTTCGACTATTCTTACCTACACAGCGATTTCCAGGCTCTATGTACACATAATGCTGATGGTTCTGATGTATGCTTATGTCATTTTTGCCATCGGTCCGAGCTGGTACAATCTGCAGTTCTTCTTCTACTGCCCGCTGATGTTTATGTTCTTCCTGGCGCTTTCGTGGTCTACCGCACCTATGTCCGCGTTCAGCAAGGACTTTGAAAGCCTTATCGTTTCGATTATGTCGGGTATCTTCTGGCTGTCGGGCATCATGTACGACTCCTACAGCTTCCAGGAGCCGCTGAAGTTTATCATGCTCCTTAACCCGATTAACTTCTTCGCAAACGGCTACCGCAACTGCTTCCTCTACCACAGACCCTTCTTCTACTACAAAACGGAGCTTGCCGTATTCCTCGCGGAATTCATCTTCGTTTTCGCGCTCGGCATCTTCAACTACAACAGACTCAGGAAAAAGCTTCCTGACGTACTTTAATCGGAGGAAAAGCAATGTCTGAGGCGATTATTACTTTCAAAAACGTCAGCAAAACCTACATTCTCTACAAAAATGACCAGGCTCGTTTCAAGGCGCTGTTCTTCAAGCCGCGCAACCCCAAAACCAACAAAGCGCTCAACGACGTTTCCTTTGAAATCTACCGCGGCGAATCCGTCGGCATCGTCGGCGACAACGGCGCGGGCAAATCCACCCTGCTCAAAATGATTACGGGCGTTGCCTTCCCCGATGAGGGCGAAATCATCGTAAACGGCAAGGTCGCGGCGCTCCTTGAGCTGACCGCGGGCTTCTCGATGGAGATGACAGGCAGAGAGAATATCTACCTCAAGGGCTATATTCTCGGTCTTGAGGACGCGTATATCAAGCAGATTGAAGAGCGTATCATCGATTTTGCCGAACTCGGCGACTACATCGACCAGCCCGTCAGAACATACTCCAGCGGTATGAAAATGCGTCTGGGCTTCGCAATCAATGTAAACATCGAGCCCGATGTACTCGTAGTCGACGAGGCTCTCTCCGTCGGCGACGCGAGCTTCAAGAGAAAGTGCAAGGACAAAATCAAGGAGATAATCTCGGCAGGCACTACGGTTCTCTACGTAAGCCACAACGCCGAATCCGTCCGCGAGATCTGTCCGCGCTCGATTTACCTGAGAAAAGGCACCGTTATTTTTGACGGCAATACAGACGAAACCCTCAAGGTCTATCAGGACTACAAGGCAGCTCAGAAAAATAAGAAAAAATAATGAAAAATAAATTAACCGATTTCCAGGCAGACTGGGCGGCTATGCCCCAGGTCGAAAAGGAACAGATCTTAAAATTAAAAAACAAAACTATAGTAGTCAGCGGACATTCTCTTGCCCGCTGTCTTTGCTATGCGCTGATTTACCAGAACGAAACACGGAGCCTCGGCTGCAAAATCGTTCTGGCGGCTCGCGACAAGAGCCTGATTGACGAGATGTTCGCGGAGCTGATACTGCGCGACGACTTTGATTTTGTCGATTATAATTCTATTTCAGAAATAAACAAAGCAGATTTCATCGTCCACACGGGCTTCTGCAATGAGAGGATCTCTGATTTTTCAGAAGATTTCAAGAGGGAAATCAAGCTCGCGCAGGATATTTCCGCCCTTGCTCAGAAAACAGGCGCTCCTTTGATTCTGCTCAGCGACAGCAGGGTTTACGGCAACCCGAAGCCGCATAGGATTTACGCGGAAAACGAGTACGCGGACCTTGTCAACACAGACGCGGCAAATGTGGAAAACCAGCTTGTCAGGACAATTGAAGCGATGTTTAACTGCGAGAAAAAAGCGCGCGGTTTTGAACTGACAACACTTCGCACGGGTATTATTCTCGGCGCACATTCGGGAATCGAAAGCTTCCTCGATCCGATTTTCAAGGCAGTAGCTGAAGGCAAAGAAACCTCGCTGTTTAACTCAAAGCAAAAATACTCGTTTGTATACCTGACCGATGTGCTACGCTCGATAATTTACGCCATGAACGTGCTTGACAGAAATCAAGTCTACAACACAGCGGGTATAAACTCAACCGTTTCTACGGCGACAATCGCCGCTGTTCTCCATGACGTTTACGGCGATGCGGCCAAAATCGCGCTGACTGACGGCGAAGAGCTCAACCACTCACCCATCGCAACGGGTAAAATCGAAACATACGGCTGTTCAGCCGCGTTAAAGCTCGAAACCGCGCTTGAGCTGTGCGTTATGAGCTATATGAAAACCACCGAGGGTATGCAGCTTCCGAACACTCACGACGGCAGACTCGACGCGATTCAGCAGATTCAGCTCGCCTATCTGCTTGAGGTTGACAGGATTTGCCGCAAGCACAATATCAAGTATTTTCTCGGCGGCGGCACGCTTCTCGGCGCAATCAGGCACAAGGGCTTTATTCCGTGGGACGATGACTCCGACATCATGATGCTGCGCGAAGACTACGACAAGTTCTGCAAAATCGCCGCTGACGAGCTGCCCGCAAACATGAGCTTTCAGTCAAACAAAACCGACAAAAGCTGCTTTTATGAATTTGCCAAGCTGCGCGTTAACGGCACAGCCTTCGCTACGGAATTCGCCAAAGAACACAAGACAATGCACAACGGCATCGCGTTCGATATTTTCTGTCACGACAAGACAGCCAACTCACGCTTCGGTCAGAAGATACACCTTGCTATGACTATCTTCACCCGCGCGCTCGTTTTCAACAAATGGAATCACCGCAAAACTGAAAACGGCAGTAGAATCCAGACCGCTGTAACGAATCTCTGCGTAAAGCTCTTCCCCATCAGGTTCAGTCTTTGGCTGATGAATCATACTATTTCATTCTTTAAAAGAAAAAAGAATGCCAAATATCTTTACGACGGCATGGGCAGGAATGTGTATAACGGCGTATTCCCCATAAACTTGCTCGACAAGGCTGTTTACGTTGATTTTGAGGGATATTCGCTGCCTGTCCCGGAAAAATATGACGAGTATCTGCGCTTCCTGTACGGCGACTACATGCAGCTGGCGCCGCTGAGCACAAGGCTCGGCTGCCACGAAATCCTGCTCTGCGATATAGGCAAGTATGACGGATTGAACAAATAAACGAATTTTTCAAAAAAGCCCGAATTTGTCATTGACAAGCGGGTTTTTTTATGATAAAATAATATTTGTGGTTGGCAAACCGCAAAGTTAATAAGCAGGTATGGCGGAATTGGCAGACGCGCATGGTTCAGGT
>NZ_JAEQMG010000187.1 GCF_016680995.1 Ruminococcus difficilis
CTGTGTGCGATTTGTTACGGAAAGTAGGGTGAGTACCCGACTGAGGATGTTTGCGCGGTGTCGGCGATTTTTGAGCGCATCTCAATTTTTGCCGCGCTAAATCAAAGAATAGCGTTTCCCAAAATTCTGCTGACTTCCTGATTCAAAATCTCTTCTGCGTCATTTCCGATAATATCGAGCATTTCGGCTTTTACCAAATGCGTTTTCGGAATTCCGAAGTAGTTCTTCGCAAGGCTTTCTATGTAGCCATAGCTGTAGGTCGGATCGTAGGGACCGCCCGCGGTGGTGATGTAGTAAAGCTCCTTTGCTTTGCACAAGCCGACGGGCATTCCGCTTTCGTCATAGGCAGAAACGATGCCGGTGACATAGATGTTCTCGATATAGATTTTCAGTGTCGAGGGAAAGGACAAATCCCAATACGGCGCGGCAATCACGATAGTGTCAGCAGAGGCGAATTGTTTTGCATGGTCAAACATCGGGTCGCTGTAGTCGCCCTGCTTGATCAGCGCAGTGCGCTTGTTCAGCGTTTCTCTGTCAAGAGGCTTGAGGTTTTCTTCATATAATTTCAGCTCCGTGAAATCTCCGCCGAGCTTCTGCAAAACAGCCTGTGCCAATCGGTCGGTTCTTGATTCCTCACGGACACAGCAGTTGATGTATAAAGTCATTCGGATACCTCTCTGTACTCTTCCAGTAGATTGTAAATCCCGTCTTCCGACAGAACGCCGCGCGGCAGCTTTTTCGGGAGCAGACCGGCTTCGTCGTCGGCAAAATCCTGCTTCCATTCGTCGCTCGTATAATATTCTTCCAGTTCGCTGATAAGGTTTTGCAGCTTGTCGGCGTTTTCTTTTGTGAGCAAAAGCTGTTCCGCTTCGCGCATAGTGATCTCGTATTTCAAAATGCGCGCAAATTGAATAAACCGCTCTTTGACCTCCCGCGGGTCTTGGTACTCGCAAGCGCACTCACTTTGCAGAATGAAGTAGTCCTCGTTCGGCATACGGAGGAAGCGATTCATTCCGTTGCCGATTCAACAGAAAGAAACCGTTGCTGCCATGAGGAACTGGCAGAAAAAACAGACGCGTATATTGAGCAGACTGACAGGAGGTTTCGGCATACGGAGGAAGCGATTCATTCCGTTGCCGATTCAGCAGAAAGAAACCGTTGCCGCCATGAGGAACTGACAGAAAAAACGGATGCGTTTATGAAGCAGACGGCGGACAGCTTTCATCAGGCTGAGGTTAAAACGGACAAAATCCTTGAAGATTTGGATATCCAACGGAACACACAGGATGCTTTGCTGCGTGATACTGCAGCGACGGGAGCTTATATTGAGCAGCTTCAGTCCTATGAACATCTCGGCGATGTAGACAAGGAATGGGGTTATTCCCACGACTTGGGCAAAAAGCTGCTTGATACAACAGAACGTGTGAGCAATGAGGAAGAAGAAACTAAGCTGCTTAAAGAGCGCCTCGCAACTTGTGAAACGGAAAATATGATGCTGAAAACCAGACTGACAATCGCATTTTCGATAGCCGGCGGAGCTGTGGTTATTTCGTTAGTTCAGCTGGTTTTGAGAATAGCGGAGATTTTGTAATGAATAATGTTCATGAAGAAGAGTTATTAAATCACGCTTCCAAGCTTGATGCGGTTGTAAACGCAAACGGAGAAATCACCCGACTGGCTATCTCTGTTGTTGAAGAAGACAATAACGCGGCAACGGTTGAATTGCTTAAGAGAATTTCTGAATTAGGCAAAAGCCAGTCAC
Organism: Ruminococcus difficilis; assembly: GCF_016680995.1. Next base: position 1,763 of record NZ_JAEQMG010000187.1, read on the forward strand.
GGCAGACACTGACGATAGCAAAAGCAGTTAAGGACAGCGTTATTAAATATCACGGATACCTCAGAGTGAAGGAAATATGCGGACAGGATACTAAAAATTCCAACACGGAAGCAGAAAAGTCGCTCTCACAGCTTTTGGAGGAGCTCAACTCTCTTGTGGGGTTATCGAATGTTAAGAAAAAGGTAAATGACCTGATTGCTTATCATCATGTGAGAATGCTGCGCGAGCAGGCAGGATTAAGATCGCAAGGCACAACGCTTCATTTAGCGTTTACAGGAAATCCCGGAACGGGCAAAACAACCGTAGCAAGGATCATCGGACATATTTATAAGCAGCTTGGCTTGCTTTCAAAGGGTCAGTTTGTGGAGGTTTCGCGAACAGACCTCATAGCTGGATACCAAGGTCAAACCGCGTTAAAGGTGAAGGCGGTGATAGAATCAGCCAAAGGCGGCGTGCTGTTTATTGATGAAGCCTACAGCCTGACCGAAAACGATCATTCGGATTCATACGGAAGAGAATGCTTAACGGAGTTGACAAAGGCGCTCGAGGATTATCGGGATGATTTGGTTGTCATTGTTGCCGGCTATACAGAACCGATGAAACAGTTTTTTGAATCAAACCCAGGACTCAAATCCCGGTTTAATACCTTTATTGAATTTGATGATTATAGCGCGTCGGAGCTGTTTGGCATTTTCATGAAGATGTGCAAAGACAATCATTATTCGATTTCAAGCACAGGTTCAGCGCGCCTTCAACAGATGTTTGACGAAGCACTCCGGAATAAAACAAACGAATTTGCAAACGGCAGATTTGTGAGAAATACTTATGAAGATTTAGTGATGAATCATGCCGGACGGGTGAACCGTATTCTTCATCCAAGCCGTCAGGATTTAATGGAAATTAAAGCCGAAGATATTCATACTGAATTCGAAAATGAATAACTTCGGCTCACGGAAAAAACATAATAATAGCAAAAGAAAAAGGGTCAGGCTCAAAACTCAGATAAATGAGTAAGAGCTGACCCTTTTGATTTCATTTCGTATACGCCCGACATCTGCAAATATATTGACGAGCATTTTGTTGACCGCAACAATCTCAGCTATAAACCGAGCAAAGCTACAGCGATTGCCTCCGCCGTCGCGCTTGAATTGGCTTTGGAGGAACCGACAGACCTGCTGCTGAAAGCCGGTTACGCGCTCTCGCAGAACAGCAAATTTGACGTTATTGTCGAATGCTTAATTCGTTATCATCTGTATAATTGCATTGTCACTCCGAACTTTTTCTAGCTTTATTCAAGTGTCATGTTTTCAGATATTTGCCTGTGTTTATACTGCATAATACTCTGTTTCGGGTGGTTGTCAAGTGATTGTCTGAAATAAAAATTTGCGGCACCAATCAAAGAAAAAGTCGTTTTCTCTGGACTTTTCCGTTTTCTGTGGTATGCTGTTGTGCTAAAGGAGGTGCCTGTATGGACACAATCAAAGAACTGTATTACGGCAATATCAATCCCTATGAGCGCGACGTAAAGCCGGACAGCGAAACCGATAAGCTCGCCAAGCTTGTGCTACGGCTCGACGAACAACTGCGACGAGCGCTGAACGAAAGTGAAGCGGAAACCTTCGGCAAGCTGAAGGATGCATGGACAGAACTAAGCTGTCTGAACGAATGTGATTGCTTTATCAACGGCTTCAAATTAGGCGTTCGCCTGACAGCAGAATCACTGTTGCCGGAATAAGAAAACGCAGCTCTGGTAATCAGGGCTGCAAACGCGACTAAAGATTGTTTGCGTTCAAATCGCGTCACGTCTCCAATCTCAGCCATGAGCTGCGGACCGGTAGATTCTCCGACTCCATACATGTTCATGACGACCTCGTATTCCGGGAGTTGTGATGCAAGGTTGTTCATTTCAGCACGATAGGCTTCAACAGAACCGGAAATAGCCGTCAACTGCTTTGCGGCTTGCTGAACAATAGTTTTGGAAACAGAGTCTTTAGGAACAAGAGCGACAACATTTTTAGAAAGCTCATAAACCTCTTCGGCATTACTGAGTTTGAACAAATATCCGTTGCGCTTACACCACTTGCGATAACGCTCTGTAAAAGCTTTCAAACTGAGTTTTCTTACACAATCGGCGTGCCAAAAGGTAGTGATGAAATCCACCCACTTTTGAGTTCCATCCTTGCGAACAGGACTTTCAAAGCATTTTCGGATTCCGGGGAATACCTGCTCGGTCAGCGCAACCAGATTGTTGTTAGCGGCTGTTTTCTGCTTTGAGGAAAGATGAAACTGGCGGTGGAGAGTTTTTAGATTGTATCTAACTGTATCCATAGGAGTATAATCTCTCAAATCCGCCCAGTTGTCAAGGGCATAACGCGCAATCTTTTGTGAATCAGCCTTATCGGTCTTTACTTTGCGTAAAGAATTGGCACCATATTCCTTGATTAATAAGGGATTAACGGCACAAACAAATAAGCCTTTTTCATGAAGTATTTTAGCTATTGATTCATAATAGCGACCTGTATGTTCCATGACAACGCGGGTTTCACCATCAATTGCCAGTAATTCGTCTGCCAGTTTGGAAAGTTCTGAAGGTGTATGTTTGACGTTAAACGGCAATTTTACCACCTCACCAAACGGACGTAAGACTGATACTGTGCTTCTGCCATTGGAAATATCAATTCCTGCTGCGTTCATTTTCTTAAACCTCTTTTCGGTTGATTGTAACGGACTATGCCTTCCTTTACCCATCGCCGATTCTATCTGTTTAATGACACGAACGTCCGGAATACCGATGCTTCTACCTACAACAAACGAACGCTGCGAACAGGAGGATGGCTGACTGACTAAAAGACGGACGTTTAAGTCCTTGGAGGTATAAGTCAGACCGTTCCTTCCTATTCTAACAGCTTAGGCAACGAGATGCCCTATGTTTATGGCTGGCTGCCATATTTTAAGGGGCAAACATATTGTAACAGGAGGTATTTTTATCGGTGCAACTATTGGAGCCGCGCTAAAGAAGATAGCAGTGGCTATACTCACAAACAAGAACGCTCTGAAAAAAGCATTGACCGTTATTCTTGTCATTTTGCTTGTGATTTTAATGCCTGTCATTGCAATCATCTCATTCTTTTCGGGTGGTATCAGTGTTGACACAGCCGGGCTCTCGCAGAAGATTGAAGCACAATTGACGGCTGAAGAACGGGCAAAAATCTCAAAAGCTGAAGAATTACTCAAAAAAGTTGAGAGCGAGATGAAGAAAAAGAAATACACAGACGATCAGATCTTACAATCAAGGGTTATCACGGTGCTGTTCCTTCAGGACAAGGTATCGGATAAGGACTTCGTCACCAAGCTTGTGAATTGTTTCAAAAAGAATCAGACCACAAAAAATCTCATCAGCAATGTCAACAGAACATTCAGCAAGACGATCGAGGTGGAAGATTTTGAAAAACTAATGTCGTATATCTACTCCTCATCGTCAGATTACGATATCGTTCAGGTAGCTAAAAAAGAAGTCGGAAATGTCGGCGGCGAAAAGTTTTGGAAATGGTACGGATTCCCGTCAAGAGTTGATTGGTGCTGTATTTTCGTTTCTTGGTGCGCAAATCAATGTGGATATATTGAATCGGGATTAGTGCCGAAATATTCAGTCGTTGATGATGGTGCCAATTGGTTTAGGCAAAAGAATCAGTGGATGCCCGGTTCCGCAACACCGAGTCCCGGCAATATTATATTCTTTGATTGGGCATATGATGGATTAGACGGCAAGGGTGATCACACAGGCATTGTCAAGAAGGTCGAAAATGGTATTGTCTATACGATCGAAGGAAACAGCGGAGATAAGGTGTGTGAGCATCAGTATTCAGTCGGCAACAAGGAAATCTTAGGATACGGTAAATTCAAACAGCCTGAGATATCTGCTACAGGCGACCCGGCAACTCAGGTATGGAAATATCTGAAAAGCTATGGCTATTCCGACAGCGTAGCCGCGGGAATCATTGGAAATATGATGAGAGAGTGCGGCGGCGATACGCTTGATCTCGATTGGGATGTTGTCGGTCATTTCAACGGCGATGAGTTTTACGGATTGTGTCAGTGGTGTCTGAGATATGCCCCATCAAATTTCAAGGGTGCGACCATCAAGGAGCAGTGTGAATATTTGCGCAAGACTATTGAATCCGAATTTGCTGCTTATGGCGGCAACTACAACGGAATAACCTATCAGCAATTTCTTAAAGCCGATACACGAACTGCGGCAATAGCATTTGAACGTGTATATGAACGATGTGGCGACTATGCTTTTGAAGATGCACGCAGAGCAGATAACGCAGAGAAAGCATATCAAAAATTTCATAAATAGGAGTGAGGTGAAAAACATCTGGATATTTATAAAAAACGTGGTATAGTTTGTTGTTACACAAGGAGGTGAAAACCAATGATTTACAAAGCACAATTTGAAACCAAGAGAAGCAGAGTTGATTTTGATGCATGCGATATCAGGTTCAGCGTGGGATTATCCAAAGAGGACTTCGATCATCTTCGGACAAATCTGTTAGAGGAATCAAAGTATATCAAGCCATATCTTCACATGCTCGACAGGAACGCAGAGGTAGACCAGGCAATGCTGTTTACTTGCGATAACGAGAAATATGGTCTGATAGTCATTCCGAGCGATACAGGATACGCCAGATACACGGCGTTTGTCCCCGACGCGAGAAGAATGCCTGCACACTTGCAGTACAGCTCCCTTGATCAGCACGATGAAGAAATGACGCGCATTGTCGGACTCTATACTCAGAAAGCCTTACAGGATCAAGAGGACGGAGAGTACAATCTTGATATGGACGAGGTGTATAATGACATTAAGTTCCGGGATTTTAATCAAAACCTGTTTCTCGATATGCTGCGTGACCGTCCTGAGTTTGATGATATCAATTACTATGACGGTGTGTTCACTATCAAGATTGGCAGAGAATATTTGAGCGATGATGAATACTACCGCTTGTATCAGGATGATATCGACATCATGGAAGCCAAGCACATTCTTTGGATGCACGACGCAGGCGGAGAACAAGCAGACTTTCGAGGCTGCGAGATGGATGGAATTGATTTCAAAGATAAGACATTTGCCGGAGCCATCTTCGATGACTGTATCATTACCAACTCGGACTTCGAGAATGCAATGTTGATGAGCGCAAGCTTCAATCAGGCTGAAATCAACAAGTGCGATTTCACGAATGCGACAGCCGAGGAAGTCAAAGCAAAGAACGCCGCGTTCATCGATTGCAATTTCACTCAAGCCGACTTCATTGAAAGTGATTTTAATGGAACGCGCTTTGATAACTGCGATTTCAGTTGCATATCGATGGAGAAAAGCTGCATCAAAGGCACAGAATTCTTTGGAACAGAACCGGAGCCGGAACAACAGTTAAGGTGCTATATACTCGGACCCGATCCCGAACAAAATCAGAATATAAATTTATAACGCCGATTGGAAACAGTCGGCGTTTATCTATGTAAGGAAGTGAAAAGAAATGATTTTGAATGTACACCTAATTCGCAAGGCTGACGATTATGCTTTGCAAAGATGCGAGGTGGCAGAAGTAGTAGAAATCAGTCATGAAGACTTCAATGAACTGAAATGCAATCCACTCAAGGATTACAGCTTCATTACCGAGAACAAGGATAAGCTCGAATACGAAAACGTTTCGACTGTGCCTTGCATCATGTTCATTGACGGCGACGGTGATGACGGTATCCTCGTGGATCCGCAGGGTTATGACTATGCAAGATACTCTGCGTATATCTCTAACGCAAGACAGCTGTGCAGACTTGGACAGTATCCTTCGCTGGATGATTATAACAGAGATATGCAGAGCCTTGTAGAACACTACGTTAGTGAGGTGCTGAGTGAGCAGAAGGACGGACAAGCAATTCTCTCCCTTTCTGCTGTGGGCGACTATTACCAGTCCGAGTATCAAGGTTTTCTCGATCACGAACTCTTCCAGAACATGATGATGGAACGTCCTGAGTTTGAGACCATCGAAGAAAACTGCGGAGATTTGTTCATCAATGTGAAGGCTCGATATTTGCATAATCAAATGAGAGAGCTCACGCAGCAGGAAGTGGATGTGATGTGTGCGAAGCATGTCCTGTGGTTGAATGATGCAGGAGGTGAGCGTGCCAATTTTCAAAACTGTTATCTGAACAATCTTAATATCTTCGGAAAAGATTTATCTAACAGCTATTGTGAGGGTGCGCGATTTGAAAACTGCGATATGCACTCAGCGGATTTCAGTAACGCTGAGATGGAGTCGGTGCGGTTTAACAACTGCTATATGCAGGATATCTTTGCGGACAGAACAAACTTCATTCAAGCTGACTTTATCGGCTGTGATATTTCTAACTCTGTTGTATGCGATTCCATTCTCACGAGCGCGACAATGCAAAACTGTGATGTTGATAATACGGAGATTACAAATTGTCAGCTTGACAGCTTTAAATATCCTGCTACTGATATGAACAAAGCCGCCTGTGTAACAGGACAAACCGAAGAACAGACCAACAGCTTGAATTATTAGTAAGGAGTTATGTGAATGCGAAAAGAAAATATCAGCATTGCTTATGACAGCGAAAAACTTTCTGCTGTCAAAATGTATATGGAACAGCGCGATACTGATTTAAAATCCGAGATGGAAAAGTCGCTCGACGCGCTCTATACAAAATATGTTCCTGCTAACGTGCGTGAATATCTTGATATGAAATCCTCTACGCAAACTGTCAGCAGACCAAAATCAAGTCGCTCAAAACCGAGTGAAAACAAAAGTGAGGTGAACGAAAATGTTTGAAACAAACTTTGATTTCGATTACAACAGTTATAAGCTCACCGCCGTGATTGATTGCTTCCATAGTGAGGAAGAGGAATTGCGCATGGAGTTGATCGGTCATATGGAAAAACTCTATGATGAACTTGTACCTCCCGAGGTGAAAGAACAGATCGACCAAGAAATGATGGAAGAGCATAACCGTCAGTGGCAGTATGATAATTGCTTCGCGCTTATTCATATGCACAATGACGATGATGAAGAATCGTATTTCGTTGCAAAAGGAATCCACTCGCTTTATGACGCAGCGAGTTTTTATTATCATCATCTGTTAGATATGAAGGATGAGTATGATATGGATTCTCTGGTGCAACGCTTTGATTCTTATGATTATGTAGACAAACCTGTCTTCAATGTTCTGTCGGACGCACAAGAAAACGATAAGAGAATCAGCTGTACAGTAGACTATGATTTTGAAACCGGCATTCTTACCTTCAAGGGAAACGGAGAGCAGGAATCAGAATACTATGATTTGAATTTCTTGGAGTCAGCAATTGAAAGAGCAGAGCGCGGAGGTGCAGGAGAAGCACAACGTCACGATTCCTTCGATGCCGATATCGAATGGTATATTAATCAGAGTCAAAGTCGTTACAGTGACGGTGAGAACGAGGGCGGTACAATGCGCCTGTGATCGCCGTGTTCGCCCTGTGTCGGCTTTTTCCAAAACAGGCAGGGCAGTAACCGTCTAAGCGAGGGAAAGCCAACACGGGCGATTGCTTGCAGAATTACACGAAAGGCAAAATAATCGGCAAATCGGGGTATACAACGGTGGTCGAAAAGTAAGCAGGAGAAAGCGTGTGTGTCGCAGAAGCGACCACACGCTGTTCACAGCAGCCGGCAATGCCGACTGCAAAGCCATTTTTGAGAGCTTTGTGATTGCAAAAAAGTGTGTGTCAAAAAACAACTTTTGTGTCACTGTGTGTGTCAGATGCGCTCGATTTGCCGATGCTTAAGCCATTTGTTTGTACTCAAAAGTGTGTGTCATGAAGAATTGAGGTGAATAAAGCATGGAAAAACCGGATAAAAAAGTGCGCTTCGCATTGTATGTTAATCAATCGGCATTAGACCTTGTAGATGAGAATTTTGAGAAAGATAACTGCTTGAGTAAAAGTGAATTTATAGAAAACGCTATCAGATTTTATGTAAGCTACCTATCTTCTAATACAAATATACCTTATCTGTCTACGGTTGTAATGTCAACGATGGAGTCTCTTCTTAAAGAAAATACAAACCGATTAAGTAAACTGCTATTTAAATTAGCGGTTGAACTTGCCATCACAATGAATGTTGTTGCTTCAAATCAGGGTGTCGATAAAGAAGTCCTCAACACCTTGCGAGGTGAATGTATCAAAGAAGTAAAAAAGACAAACGGCATTTTTACTTTCGATGAAGCAGATAACTGGCAGAAAGGTTTGTAATTTGTGGCAAGAATTGTTACAAAGTTTAAGTATCTCAAGTCCGACAGGAAGCAGAGCGCTGGAGGATATGCAAAATATATTGCAACCCGTGAAGGCGTTGAGAAGATAGATTCTTCACAAGTGTTTGCTCCGGCTTCGGTGAAACAGCAGGAGCTGATAGACAAATTGCTTACTGACTTTCCTGATGCCGCGAACAGTTTAGAGTATCAGGATTACACAGCCAAGAAAACTATCGGTACTGCTTCTGAGTTTATCTCACGCACGATAGAGGATAACAGCTATGAAATATCGGGCAGAGAAACTTATGCTAAGTATATTGCTACCCGTCCCCGTGCTGAAAAGTTTGGTCGGCATGGATTGTTTACCGATAAAGGAGTCCCTGTTAATCTTTCGGTGGTTCAGCGTGAATTGAATGAGCATCAGGGAAATATCTGGACGGCAATTATCTCTTTGCGTAGAGAAGATGCTGAACGGCTGGACTATAATAACGGAGCAAGATGGAGAGATATGCTTCGAAGTAAAACGATAGAAATGGCTAAGAATATGAAAATCAATATCAAAAATCTTCGTTGGTATGCAGCGTTTCATAATGAATCCCACCACCCGCACGTTCACTTAATTATTTATTCTGTCAATCCCGAAGAAGGATACCTTACAGAAAAGGGAATAGAGAATCTTCGGTCAGCATTCGCCAGAGAGATATTCGCTCAAGACTTGGTATCTATTTATTCAAAGCAGACAGAGAGCAGAGATAAGCTGAGAGCCGACAGCAAATCTATTGTTACAGAGATTGTAAGTCAGATCAACAGCGGAGATTATGATAACCCGACAGTTGAAAATCTCCTCCGTCAGCTCTCGGATAAGCTGTCACGCGTCAGCGGCAAGAAACAATATGGTTATCTCAAAGCTGAAGTGAAGGACCTCGTTGACAACATCATCATTGAACTTTCCAAAGATGAAAGAATAGCAAATCTGTATGATATCTGGTATGGGCAGAGGGAAGAGGTGCTGAGAACCTATACCGATACGCTCCCTGAACGGATTCCGTTGGTAGACAATGATACGTTCAAGCCAATCAAGAATCATGTTATAACGGAAGCGTTGAAGATTAAATCCGGCAGCTTATATGATGAAGATTTTGACTCGTCTGCGGATTCAACCGTTTCCGTTTTGGAAACAGTTCCCGAAGAACCTATGGTAGATACGGAATCCGCAGACTTTGATGAGTTAGACAAACGAGTATTTACTAACAGAAGTTGGTGGACGAAGGAGTATAAGCAGGCGCGGCGTTATCTTTACGGTAACAAAAAAGTCAAGCCGGATTTCAAAAAGGCAATGGAGCTGCTCTTGCTTGAAGCTGAGAAAGGCAACGGCTTTGCCATGCACGACCTTGCTAAAATGTATTTAGATGGTCTCGGTGTTCCAAATGATGAGAGCGGTGCAGAGGAATACTTTGCGAAAGCTCTCCGTGCTTTTCTCAATAAACTGCCGAGCGAGAAAAAGCCTGCGTATATGCAATACCGCATCGGCAAGATGTATCAGCAGGGGTATGGAACAGAACAAAACTATACTGAAGCGGCTTCTTGGTTTCAAAAGTCTGTTGACTTGGGAAATCAGTATGCCGCTTATTCCTTGGCATCGCTGTACTATTACGGTAATGGAGTTGAGCAGGACTATCACAGGGCGTTTGAGTTATACCGTTTCGCTGCAGAGAAAGGTAATGCATACGCTCAGTACCAACTCGCTCAAATGCTGAACGAAGGCATAGGCACGGTTAAAAATGTTTCTTCCGCACGGGAATGGTACAGAAAAGCCTACAACGGTTTCCTTGCTATCGAAAGGAATATGGCTGATGATAAGCTCTATTACCGTCTCGGACAGATGAACCACAACGGTATTGGCACGGAAGTGAATCTTGATAACGCCCGGCTGTATTTTGAAATGGCAGACAAGCTCAAGAACACCAACGCCGCGTTCGGTCTCGGCAAGCTGTATCTGCGAGAGGACTACAGCGGGTACAATCCGCTCAAGGCAGTAGACTATCTTGAAAAGGCGGCAAATGCGAATAACAGCTATGCTCAGTTTCTGTTGGGCAAGTTGTATTTGCAGGGCGACATCATTGGTCAGGATAGCGACTTAGCTTTGAAATACTTGACGGCATCGGCAGAGAACGTGAATGTCGGCGCAATGTATTATCTCGGTAAAGAACTGCTTCTCGGAGAGAATCTTACAAAGGATGTTTCACAAGGCTTCGATTGGTTAGTAAAAGCAATGGACAGCGGCAATCAGTACGCCAAATTCCTGTTGGCGAAGGAGTATCTGTCGGGAGATAACATTCCCCGGTACTCGGATATCGCTGTACAGTTGCTTGAAGAACTCTCAGCGGAAAATTTCGAGTACGCCGAATACCAACTCGGCAAGCTGTACTATCAAGGGGAAGAAGTACCCCAAGATATCAACCGAGCCATCTATCATTTGGAGAAAGCATTTGCAGTCGGCAATGAGTACGCCGCCTATCAGCTTGGTAAGATTTATCTGAATGATATTCACGATACGGACAAGGCGGTATTCTATCTGAAAGCGGCAGCGGAAGAAGATAATCCCTATGCGCAATATCAGCTCGGCAAGCTATATCTGTATGGGAACGGTGTTGAAAAGAATGTTGAACTCGCCTATGAGTATCTTATTGAATCAGCGAAGAACGGCAATCCCTACGCCTTGCAGCTCTTGAACAGTCACAGCAAGGGGAGAGGTGCGTCCGTTGCGATGTGCTCAATGTCTCTGCTTCACCATCTGAGCCGTATTATCCAAAATCAGATTGAGCAAAACAGACGCCGTAGAAAAGTAAAAACCGACCGGAAAACCCGTCAGAAAATTGACGATAAGAAATTCGGTCTCGGACTTCATTAAAAAATATACTCTACTAACAAGGGACTGTTATACCCAAACGGTGACAGGACCGTCCTATCACGATGATAGGAGTGGTATAACAGCCCAAAGTAAGATAACTACAACAGAAAGATAGACAGACAAACTCTTGAATAAAAGTTTGATGGTTAGGAGAAGTAATGTCAGTATTTAATTATTTTACAAAAGAGCAAAGAGAACGCGCGAGGAACACTGACCTTGTGCAGCTTCTCAGAAGCCAGGGCGAAAAACTCAAGCGGTCGGGTTCGGAATTTGAATGGCGGGACGGATCCGAGAAAGTGACCGTGAGAGGAAACCTCTGGTTCAATCAGTACAATCAGGAAGGCGGCGACGCGATAGATTTTGTCCGCAGATATTACAACAAGGATTATCCTGAAGCAGTTGCTTTCCTGCTCAATCATGGTGGCGGACAAATCATTCATTCTTTTTCTGCCGAGGAAAAGCCGAAGGTGTTGGAACCTCCCAAGCCGAACTCTGATATGCGCAGAGCCTACGCTTACTTGCTTTTGAATCGGTGTATTGATCGTGAAGTTCTTAATGCATTCATCCACAACAAGATGATTTACGAGGATGAAGAGTATCACAATGCAGTATTTGTCGGATACGACACGGAAGGTAAACCTCGACACTACCACAAGCGAGGAACGTTGTCAGCAAGCTCGTTCAAGGGAAATGTGTCGGGCAGCGTGCCAGAATACAGTTTTCACTGGCACGGCAAGTCAGACAAAATCTTTTTGTTTGAGGCACCCATTGATATGCTGTCGTTTATTTCTATGCACAAAGATCATTGGCATGAACACAGCTATGCGGCATCTTGTTCCGTTTCGGACAGGGTGCTTTTTCAATGCCTCAAGGATAATCCTAACATCAAAGCCGTGTTTCTGTGCTTTGATAACGATTGTTGGGGACAGCAGGCTAATCAGCGAATAACAGAGAAACTAAATCAAATGGGTATTGAAAACCACATTCTGAAACCGCAATACAAGGATTGGAATCAGGACTGGCTGAATCAAGACGAAAGGAGCGAACAGCTATGTTACCACAGGGCGTAGGAATTATGATTGCGGCCGTGGGCGGTCTGCTGCTATTCTTTTTTCTGGTGATGTCACTTTCCAACAGATATAACCTCAACAACATCAAGGATAAAACAGTCGGACACGGTCAGCACGGAACGGCTCGTTGGGCTACGAAGAAGGAAATCAAGCGAATCTATAAGCACATCAACTATGAGCCGGATAAATGGCGCGAGGATCCTGACAGCAGACCAAAGGAGCAGGGAATAGTAGTCGGCTGCACCAACCGCAAATTGACTATCTTCACAAACTTTATGCGGAGATTATGGTACAGACTTAGAAAGCTGAGAAATAAGTTTCGCCGTAGGAAGAACAAGAAATATATCCCCGAACCGATTCAGAAAGGCACGACCACAGCAATGGTTGATACCGGAGATGTGCATGCGCTGATGATTGGCGCTGCCGGTGTCGGTAAAACTGCTTTCTGGTTGTATCCGTGCATTGAATATGCCTGTGCCACAGGGATGTCATTCCTATCAACCGACACGAAGGGCGACGTGGTGCGAAATTACGGAGAGATAGCCTCTAAATATTACGGCTACTATATTTCTGTAATTGATCTGCGTAACCCGACACGTTCCAACGGCAACAACCTTCTGCATCTTGTTAACAAGTACACCGATTTGTTCAAAGCCAATCCCGACAAGCTTGTTTACAAAGCTAAAGCTGAGAAGTACGCCAAGATTATAGCCAAGACAATTATCATGTCAGGCGGCGATTCAGCTTCCTACGGACAGAACGCATACTTTTATGATTCAGCCGAAGGCTTGCTTACCGCTACCATCCTTCTTGTAGCGGAATTCTGCAAGCCAAACGAAAGGCACATCGTATCCGTCTATAAGATTATCCAGGAACTTCTTGCTCCGTCAAACAAAAAGGGCAAGAACCAATTCCAACAGGTTATGGATTTGCTTCCCGAAAACCATAAGGCAAAGTGGTTTGCGGGTGCGGCTCTCACCACAGCGGAAGATACAATGGCATCGGTTATGTCCACAGCATTATCAAGGCTGAACGCTTTTCTGGATTCCGAGTTAGAGCAGCTCCTCTGTTTCGATACAGAGATTGATGCCGAGAAATTCTGCAATGAGAAGTCAGCTATTTTCATCGTAATGCCCGAAGAGGATCCCGGTAAATTCTTTATGGTGTCGCTGATTATCCAGCAGCTCTACCGTGAGATCCTCGCTGTAGCGGATGAAAACGGCGGCAAATTGAAAAACCGTTGCGTATTCTACTGCGATGAATTTGGCACGCTGCCGAAGATTGAGTCGGCAGAGATGATGTTCTCCGCATCCCGTTCCCGAAGATTGCAGATAGTTCCCATAATCCAATCCTTTGCACAGCTTGAAAAAAACTACGGCAAAGAGGGCGCGGATGTTATCATAGACAACACGCAGCTCACTATTTTCGGCGGTTTCACACCGAACAGTACCTCTGCGGAAACACTATCCAAAGCACTCGGCTCCCGAACAGTTATGTCGGGCTCTGTCAGCAGGAGCAAGGATAATCCCTCTCAGTCCGTACAGATGATTGAGCGACCATTGATGACCTCGGATGAACTCAAAAACCTTCCGAAAGGAACTTTTGTGGTTATGAAAACAGCAGAGCATCCCATGAAGGTAAAGCTAAAGCTGTTCTTTAAATGGGGAATCTCATTTGAGGCTCCGTTCTCAGTAGAGGAACACAGCAACCGTGAGGTGCATTATGCTGTTAAGAAAGAACTCACAGACGCCATCATCAAGAAATATCGTCCGGATTTATTAACGGCGGCAAAAGAGAAGAAGGATGATAACAGCTCCGGCGGCGTTAAAGCAGCGAGAGCTAACAAGGATGTGCCATTTGAACAGGCAAGCCATCCCGCAAAGAACGAAGAGCCGGAGAAGGTTGCTACGAAAAAGAAATCAGATAAGAAGGATGATTCTAAATCCGGCAGCGGCAATAAGCGAGTAATTGAGCAACAGCATATGCAGAAACCGCATACCAGACCAATGCAGCCTCGCACTCATCGGAACGGTGGTGAGCGAAAATAGGCAGACTTGAACCGATTTATAAGATGAATTTACCGCACAGAGCCTTTGTCGTTTATATCTACCTCAAGGACCGCGCCAACAAGGACGGAGTATGCTGGCCCTCTGTAAACAGAATAGCCGCCGACACAAAGTTGTCGGCGGCCACAGTGCGCAGAGCAGTCAAGGATTTGAGAGAAGCCAAGCTGATTGAAACCAAACAGCGGTATCGCTATAACGGAGAGAACAGCAGCTTGCTTTATACTTTGAAATAGTATGGTCATTTGGATAACTTGGTATATACGACAAAATATTAATCTATACTTGCCAATAAAACTGAAATCTCATTGAGTATAACAATAGGAAATCCAAAAATTAAGGAACACTGAATGGCATGCTTATTCAGTGTTCCTTTTTCTGTTATTATGCTATCGAAAATACTGCTGTTACAACCATATCGCTCTCTTGAATCTCAGCAAAAATATCGCCGTTCATTTTGCGCATCAGATTGCGGCAGATGTACAGTCCCAAGCCGCTTCCGCTGTTGCTGCCCACGTTGGAGCCACGCCAGAAGCTGTCGAAGATATGCGGCAGCTCGTTTTCGCTGAGTGTACAGCCGCTGTTGCGGATATGTACGAGCTGACAGTCGTCCTCTCTTGAAAACGCTATGGCGATTTCCTTGCCGTCGCCGTACTTGACCGCGTTTTCGATGATATTTTGCAGCACCTCAATACTTCTCTCCAAATCGCCCGAGAGAATACAATCTGAAAAGGAGTCTACGGTAAAGTCGATTTTCAGCAGGCTGAGCTTGTCAGTATAGAACGACTTGATTTTTTCAATTAGCGCCGACAGATAAAACTCGTCGTTATTGACCTCTAAATTCAGAAAGTCCTCGCTTGATGCTTTGACAATGCCGTCTACATAGCCGCGGATTTCCTCACACTTGCCGTTAATGTTCCGAGCGACCTCCAGCTTCTTTTTCTCATCCTTATACAAATCCTTTTCCAGCGCCTTTGCGTACAGCTCGATCACGCCGAGCGGCGTTTTGATATCGTGCGAGAGCGAGAGTACCATCGTCTTGTTCTGCTTTTGCAGGGCAAGCTCGGCGGATTTTTGATTCTCCAGCTTTTCGCGCAGCAGGTCAAGTCCCCAGAGAAATTTGCCGAAGTATTTGTCACGGCTTTCTTTCAGCGGAGCCGTTAAATTTCCCTTTGCAAGCTCCGTGGGATAGGCGCTGATTTTTTCAAACGGACGGATGATTTTGATAAACAGAAACAGGAGCAGAAGCAGGACAAACGCCGCCGTCACGCCGAAGCAGATGTTAAAGGACGTTATCGCCGCGTTGTTGTCAGCTTGGTAGGAATAATCAAAGCGATAGAGTTTGCCGCCGATTTCCTTGACAAGATAATCGCTGTCGCCGCCCCCAAAACCGTTTTCCTGTATCTCGATATTTTGAATATAGCGGTAATCGTCGAGAGAATACTCCTCTCCGCTTTCGATTTTCGCGGCGATTCTTTCCGCTTCAACACGATAAGGGCGACCCGCGTCACCCTTATTTTCGTAATGTAAAATGATGTTTGCCCCGGTGAAAATCACCGCGAGGACAGCGATAACCGCGATTGTCAGTTTGAGATAGCTTTTCATGGGTTACCTCTCGTAGCGATAGCCGACGCCCCAGACCGTCACAATATGGTCGGGATTTTTGGGGTTCGATTCGATTTTCTGCCGCAGCCATTTGATATGTACCGTCAGCGTTTGCGGTTCGGAAAAGCTGTCAAAGCCCCAAATCTGATTGAACAGATAGTCCTTGCTCAGCGTTTTGCCGGTGTTTTCCATGAGAAGAAGTAACAAATCAAATTCCTTTTGCGTAAGGTCGAGAGGGATTTTTTCCTTATACGCAATCCGCTTGCTCTTGTCGATTTTCAAAAAGCCGTCGGAGAGCACCTCGGTCTGATAACGCCGTGTGAAGATGCCTTTGATTTTAGCGAGCAAAATGTCGATATCATAGGGCTTTTCTATGTAATCGTCCGCACCGAGAATCAAGCCGTTAAGCTTGTCGTCTTTCTCGGTTTTGGCGCTGACAATGATAATCGGCGTGTTGGCGTTCTCTCGGATTTTGCGGCAGACCGCAAAGCCGTCGAGCCCCGGCAGCATAATATCAAGGATCACGAGCCTTGCGTCCTCTGATTCAAAGGCTTTCAAGGCGCTCTCTCCGTCGGTGCAATTCTGCACGGAATAGCCCTCTGCTTTCAGAAAATCACACAGCAGTGTTGCCATTTCAAGGTTATCTTCTACTACAAGAATGTCTATCATTATTTCTCACTCCAAAACCCGATTACCAGCCCTGTTCGAGGAGCCAGTTGTTGAGTGCTCTTTCGCGCTTTCTCTCTTCAAGTTCGGTATTATTATACTCGCCCTGAATATTTCCGTCAACGATGTAGAGCACGCGGGAGCATTTGGCGGCAACCTTTGCGTCGTGGGTGACGAGCATAATGGTGGTGCCGTCCGCGTTGATTTTGCAAAGCTCCTCCATCACCTCGTTGGAGCTTTGACGGTTGAGTGCGCCTGTCGGCTCGTCGGCAAAAATCATCTTGGGGTTGTTGATCATACTGCGGCAGATGCACGCTCTTTGCAGCTGACCGCCCGACACCTCGTTGATGTCGTTGTCGGCAATTTCGATGATTCCCAGCCTGCGCATCAATTCCTTGCCGCGCTCGAGCTTTTCTTTTGCGGAAAGCATATTGTTTTTTGATTGACGTGCGGGAAGAATGATGTTGTCGAGCACGGATAGGTTTTTGAGCATATACATTTGCTGAAAGATGAAGCCCATTTCGTCAAGCCGGAGTGATGCAAGCTCCGTCGGCTTCAGCGCGGAAATATCCTTGCCGCCGAACAGAACCTTGCCCGCCGTCATGTTGTCCATTCCCGAAACGGTGTAGAGCAGGGTGGACTTGCCCGAACCGGAAGGTCCCATTACGGCGACCATTTCGCCCTCGTCAACCGAAAAGTTGACGTTGCGCAGCACGTTGTTTTGTCTTTTGTTGGTGATATATGTTTTACAAAGGTCTGTAACTTCCAAAATATTAGCCATGATGATTCTCCTATTCTACTGCGTTGATTTCGTTTGAATTGACCTTGCGGATACCGAGAGCGGTCAGAAATACGCTGAACACGGTCGCGGCAAGGACGATTGCGGGATAGATGATGTAGGTTTTGAGCACATCGGTATCGAAGATGATGTTTTTCGCGCCCATCATTCGGAAGACGCCGCCTGTCGCCAGCTTGCCGATGGGGTCGGCGAGCGCAACCGAGAGCAGTACAGCCGCTATCATCACAATCGCGATTCGCAAGGTCTGCCACAGGATAATGGAGCGGTTCTTGAAGCCGATCGACTTGAGCATGGCAATCTCGCCGCGCTCCTTTGTGAGAAAGCTCTTTTCCATCAATACGGCAACTAAAATATCGATCAGAATGATAATCGGCAGCAGCAAACCCGTTACTCCGTCCATCATACCTCCTACGCCGCCTACGCAGTAATCGACATAGTCGCCCGCGTTCATTACCTTGTCATTGGGATACATTTCTTTGATGGTTTCTATTCTTTTCTCAATCTCAGAGGAACTTGGATTGTCATGAAAACGAATCTGAAAATCGTTGATTCCCGCAAGGTTCTTAAAGCTGAAGGTTTGACCGGGATACAGGCGGATATTGTCTCCCATAGACATCATTGTCTGGTAGGTCGCCGTAATCATACACTCTGTCTCGCCGTCAAGAGTTTTTACCGTGACGGTATCTCCGATTGCGACATTTAATTTGTCAGCGACAACATACGACATGGCAATCTCGTGCTTGTTCTGCGGCGCGGTGCCTTCCAAATACAGATACTCGTCCGGCGTCATATTCACGCCCTCTACGCCGTGGGTTTTCAGCTCTGTATCGCCTTTGACAACGACAACATTTGAAATGGTTTCCACAAAGCAATCCGCTTCCCAGCCCTTTTCAGCGAGGTCAGATTCCACCTCGGCTATCTTATTGTTGAGCTTCTCTCTGCCGTCGGGAACCATGTATTTTTCAATCGCACCCGATTCCACAACCGCCGCGTCACACTGAGCCATATTTATCCAGCCGAGCATCTTGCCGCTCTTCATCGTTGATGAGATATTCAGTCCTATCATCAGCATAGAGATGCCGATGAAGAACGTAAACAGCATAATCAAAAAACGCTTGGGACTGCTGAGAATGTCGTTGACTGCCATGAAGAACACGGGGCTTACGGGCTTTTTGCCGAGCTTAATGATGCCTTTTTTCTTATATCGTTCGCCTGTTGTGCCGCTGCGGATAGCATCAACAGGCGTGAATTTTTTTACCTTGCGCGTGCTTACATAACAGAACAGCACGATAATTCCCACAACCGATATTGCGCAAAGAATACTCAGCAGAACGCCGCCCGCGCTGTCCATCAAAATACTCTGCGACACCATTTTGAGCAGCATACTGCCGAACGGAAAGGAAAGTGCCAAGCCGACGATTGCGCCCAAAACAGAAATTGCCAGATATTTTATCAGATACAGCGAGCGGATCTTTCCGTTGGGAATACCGATCGCCTTCATAATTCCTATCTGCCTATATTCCTCGCTGAGCGTAAAGCTGATGGTAAAACGCAGGATAACAACGGCAATCAGAATCAGCGCAATACTGACGATAAGCAGAATGCCCGCAATCGTCATTTCTATAGTATAGGACATGCGGAACAGAGCGCGGTCTCCGCTGAACGCCGTCGCATCACATTCGTTCAGCGCTCTTTCCAGTGAAGGAAGGTCATCAGTATCAATAAAGCTGACATAAAACAAGTATGGCTCAATTGATTCCGCTTTTTCAAATGCCTTGAAATCGTTTTCGGAAATCAGAAACCGCGCGTTGCCCATTAGGCGTGAACCGAGTATCGCGTCCTTGAGCGTATCCTTCACCGTGAAGGTGAGGGAAATGTTATTAACGGTCAGCTTCACCTTATCCCCTATCTTAGCGTTGCCGTTATCGAGGACAGATTGACGGACGTACAGCTCTCCGTCCGGAACCTCTGTGATTTCATTATCGTTGCTGTCAAAATAGGTTTCAATCCGGTGTGACAAGCAGCTGATTAAGCTGGTGTTTGCGGCTTGATTCTCCTGCGCGGTTTCACGTCCGATGAATTTGTGGTCGGTCAGAAAGATGCACTTCTCCTGTCGAATCCGCTTCACACCCTCGGCTTTCTTCACGGCGTCCTTTACCGTCACACTGCCGCCGCTGCGCTCAAGAGCTATATAGTCGCCGACTCCTGCCTTGTCAAAAAAGCTGTCGAGCGAGCCGGTCACCGCCGTCAGATTTGTCACGCTCGAGGAAATGAACATCACCGACAAAATGACGAACAGCAGGACAATCACATTCATTGTCTTTTTGCGTTTCAGGTCGCGTTTTAAAATGTCAAAAAACATACGCCTTCTCCTTTTCTGCTTTTCATTGTATCACAAAACCGTGTCTTGTGAACCTTGCAGATTGAGTATAACGGAGAAATTATTAAATAATCCTTAAATACAAAAATCTTTTCAATAAAAATAATTCGGTTGCCATCCGTAGGTGATTGTTTTGCGATTTTTATTGCACTAAGCGTTGCTAAATGATATAATATAAACTGTTAAATTGAAAATCCAAATATTTATCATTTGAGATTGTGAGGCTAATATGATCCTTCAAATCAATCAGGTGACCGCGAACGGCAGAAATCAATTTGAAATTCTTGAAAACGGACAGCTTTTGTTCAGAGGCTCGGCTCCGTTCTATAATCCCGGGATACCGATCGGCGGCGACGTTTTCCGCAAGCTTACGCTGACGGATGTAATGAATCGCTCGATTTTGTATACCGACTATAACACGGTCGAAAACCTTGCCGCGTCAGCTGTCCCGTTGAACTGGCTGTTTAAGGGCGCAAAGCAGGTGTGCCGCTATTCCGTGCTCAACGGAGAGAATCAGATTGTCGGACGCTTTTACTTTGAGCAGACCGGCATAGCGAAAACCAAGCTTGTGATAGAATGGCGCGGAAGGCTGATAGCCTGTTATCAAAAGGGAGCCGGCAAGAAAGAGGTCATCTCCTTTTATGACGGCGAAACGCAGATCGGACAGCTGACAAAGCCCAACGCTGTCGTCAATAACCTCGACTGCTATCTGCTGCATTTCCTTGATAACAGCCTTGACCGCGAGATCGCCGCTTTCTTTACAATTTATTATGATTTTCTTCGCCACAACCACAGCGGCGAAATTGTAAAGAAGGGTCGGCGTACGGATGTTGAATTCACCTTTGATCTGTATAACAAATTTTACAACAAGAATTTTATAGTAGAAAACTTCGGCAAAGAAGAAAACGAACGCGTGGAGCAGTTCATCAAAGACGCGTACAAGGTACGCAAAAAGAAATAAGGAGAAAGCTATGTTTGGCAAGAAAAAATTTGACGGAGAATGTCAGGGAAGATTTACGGGCGAGAAGTTATCTACGGCAAGCGCTTTAATGAGTCGAACGGAACGACTCCTACGGACGGCGTTCAGGTTGAGGCGTATATCGGCTTTAACACCGCTCACGCGGGAGGCAATATGAGATATCCCGTGTACGAATATGAGGTTAACGGAGTAACCTATCGCCGCGCCAAAACAGGCGTTTCCTACAACAGCGGTCACGTTGCGAAAATGAAAGATAAGCCCTGTAAGGTGCTTTACGAAACAGCGAATCCCGGAAACTCAAAGGCGAAATAATAGTCAGGAGATTGCCGCAAGGATAAAGTGCAGGCACAAATGCCATTACGAGTGTAACGAAAGATAGTATAACAATGCCGACGGAGTTTTAAAGAGATCACTCCGTCGGCTGTATTATTCTTAATTATTTTTTTGCTTGACACGAATATTATGTATCAGCATTATTGATTTTATAACACCTGTAACAAATAGCATAGTTGATGATAGAACGACGGTAATAAAAACATCCGGTACAAATGCTTCTGCTACCCAAAGCGGTGTTTGGAAGAAAACAGGAACAACAAGCAAAATGAATATCGGCAATATCAAATGATAAATCACAAGGGTAATTACCTTGCGGACTTTTTTATTCTTCTTGAGTGATTTTCGATAGCGGATTAAGAAACAAAGGGGAAGAACGGCAACAGCAAAGACCGCAATCATAATCAGGTCAATTCGCAAATGGTTTAGCAGATATGCGTTATCCGCTATTTCATTTGGACTTTCACCCAAAAGCATCAGTATGACGCCCCATCCCAAGCTATCCATCATTTCATTCGTCACAAAGTAATCATTGACGTTAGTTGTAATGGCGACGCCGAGTCCGCTTTCGGGAAGAATAAATACGCAAGAGGTACCCGTTTCCACCAGACCGCTGTGACGCAATACCGGCTCAGACAACGGCTCTTTGACAGTTGCCCAGCCATAGCCGTACCAAAACGGAACATCATCCTCTACATAAACGGTATCTCCGTAAAACATTTTATCAATACTTTGCTTTGAGATAATATCCTCTCCACCGTTCAAGTACATTTGCAAATATCGTCCGAGATCGTTGGTCGAGGAAGAAAGATAGCCTGCGGGAACTGTGATCCAAGCATTTTCCGAGGTAGGGTACTTGTGACTGCGTTTCAGCTGAAAGCCCCAAAAATCGGTGTAACCGTCTATCAAACCATTATTGATACTTTCTTTTTGTGTGGCGGCAGTATGTGAAAGGTCAAGAGGTTCAAAGATATTTTTCGTTACATATTCCTCATAAGATAAGCCGCTGACCTTCTCAATGATTTTACCAAGTAACGAGTAATTCACGTTGGCGTAGTGATGCTCACCCTGTTCATTAATGATATGAAAGTTTTCAAGTGTTTGGTGTTCGCCAAGTCCTCCCGTATGATTGAGTAACTGACTGACCGTGATTTTATCTCCGTCCGCAGCATTTGGCAGATAAGCCGAGATTTTTTCGTCTAAATTGATTTTTCCTTGTTCGATAAGCTGCATTACACAGACCGCCGTGAAGGATTTGCTGACCGAGCCGAGAACAAACGGTGTATCGCAGTCATCACACTCCCCGTAACAGCTTGAAAACAACACATTATCCTTGTTTACGATGGTAATGGAAAGCGCCGGAATATGGGCGTTTTCAACACAGGTCTGTAAATATTCATCAACCGTATCATCATTTATTTTGTTTGTTGCTGCGCCGACAGATAACGAATTGCATATCATTATAGACAATATAACAACCGCAATCATAACGATACTTAAAAACTTCCTTTTTGTCACAGTCTTCACCCTCAATTATCAGATATGATTGTCCACCTTAAATTGTTACGTCAATTTTATCATACAACTGAAAATAACGCAATACAAGACGCCGCCAAGCAGGAAACAATCTTTCTTGGCGGCGTTTTCTATTGCTAAATATTCGGAGTCGTGGTAGAATAAAAATGATATAAGTAAAGGTGTTGTAATTATGATGACTTTTATTGAAGCACTTAGAAACGGAGACTTAGATGCAATCCGAAGTTTCCCAAAATCGGATTTACATAACCATTTTGTGCTTGGCGGTAACAGAGAGTATATATTTGAGAAAACCGGATGTGAGGTTAAACCAATTTCCAATCCGGTGAAATCTATGAAGGAAATGGATGCTTGGAGCACTGAGTATATCGGAAACCGCTTTAACAGTACAGAAGGCAGAAAGCTGTTAATTGAAGCGACCTTTGCGCAGGCAAAGAACGATGGTGTAACCGTGTTAGAAATCGGTGAAGATGTATGGGGACTTGGTGAGTTTTTTCACAATGATATTGACGAACTGATTTATTCTTTTCAGGAAGCGAATGATAAGATTGCTCCAGAGATTGAATTGCGTTTGCAGATCGGTTTATCTCGTCATTGTCCGGTTGACTATTTGATGGATTGTCTAAAGCACTTTTGGGGACATAGGGAGTTTTATTCTATCGACCTTTACGGCGACGAGCTGGCGCAGCCAATTGAAAACTTTATCCCTATTTACGAAAAAGCCGCAGAAAACGGATTGGTGCTAAAAGCACACGTCGGCGAATGGGGTACGGCACAAGACATTATTACAGCAGTTAAAGCATTACAACTCAATGAAGTGCAGCACGGTATTGCTGCTGTTCAAGATGAAGATGTGATTGATTTTCTTGTAGAAAAAGACATTAGACTAAACATCACCCCTTCGAGTAATGTTCTGTTAGGGCGTGTAAACGATATGGCTTACCACCCGATAGCCCAACTTTACCGAAAAGGAGTAAATGTAACAATCAACTCTGATGATGTGCTGATTTTCGATTCCGATGTATCAAAGGAATACCTTCGTTTATATCAATCGGGGTGTATGACATCGGAGGAGCTGGACGACATTCGGATTAAGGGTTTGAATAGGAAATCGTTTAATCTTTGAAAAAACAATGATAGTATTAATACCCATTGAAAACAAAGCTAAATTGCGGTATAATAACCGTACAGAAAAGTTTATCCAATACAGCTAAAAATCCTCTCACTGTTATCAATGCTGATAATAAAATGATAACAAGAGGGGCTATAGGCAGGAGAATATGGATATATCAAATAATAGAAAGCACCACAGATAGCACAGATAATAATTCATACACGGATTTGTTTCAGTGCTATCGAGTGGGAATGATATTGCATCGCAAAATCAACCATGTACGTTATACGATCTTATCATA
This sequence comes from Ruminococcus difficilis, assembly GCF_016680995.1. The sequence continues at coordinate 25,821 of NZ_JAEQMG010000187.1, forward strand.
ACTGACGCTGTGCGTCACCACAATTTAAATTGATAACACAACAGCCGCCAAGTGAGGTAATCTCCTGCTTGGCGGTGTTTTTTATACAGGTTACATATTGACTATTATTTTATACCATGCGATATCTTGACACTGATAAGATTGTATGATATAATCTTTACAGTGATAAGATTGGAGGGGCATTAATGGAGAAAAAACCATACCATCATGGAGAATTGAAAAAGGCGCTTATTGAAAACGGGATAGAGTTTATCAATCAATATGGAGAGGAAAAGCTATCGCTGCGAAAAGTTGCTGAAAAGTGCGGTGTAAGCAACGCCGCTCCTTATGCGCATTTTAAGGATAAAGATGATTTTATAAATGCTATGCAAAAATATGTTATGGAGGCATTTATGAATTCATTAACGATTTGTGTTAATGAATGTAAGGACGAAACACAGATTCTTTCAGAGTTGGGCGTTTGTTATGTTATGTTTTTTTATCACAATCCGCTTTACTTCGACTTTTTGTTTTCACGCAAAAGTATTCAAATAAGATTATCTTCAGATAACAGCGATATACCGCCGTTTGAGCTGTTCAGAAGAACAGCAAAAAATGTATTGGGAAAAATGGGTATATCGGAAGAAAATGTCCGATATAAAACAACCGCAATGTGGGCGCTGGTTCATGGTCTGGCAGCTTTATCGGCTATGCCCAATATCGATATAGTTTGGGAATCGGAAGTTAGAGCAATAATCAATTCAGTTGATATTTCAGATATAAAGGAGAGCTGACAGATGATTGGTATTTATTTGAGCGGAATAGGAAATACAAAGCATTGTATTGAGAGATTAGTAAAACTATTAGACCAATCTGCAAAAACGATTCCCTTGGAAAATAGAAACATCATTAGTGAAATAAAAAACAATGACACAATTATTTTGGGTTATCCCACCCAGTTTTCCAATGCTCCTGTTATGGTTCGGGATTTTATTAAATTAAATGATATTTGGGGAAACAAGAGAGTTCTGTGTGTCACAACAATGGGCGCTTTCAGCGGTGACGGTGCAGGCTGTACGGCAAGGATTTTGAAGAAAAAAGGAGCTATCATTCTGGGTGGTTTGCAAATTCATATGCCTGATTCTGTTTGCGACAGTAAAATGTTAAAAAAGTCCATTGAAGAAAACAGAAAAATTATTTTCGAAGCGGATAAAAAGATTGAAAAGGCAGCGCTTGATATCCAAAACGGTAAATATCCTCAAGAGGGAATTAGTTTCTTTTCGCATATCATCGGTCTTTTTGGTCAAAGACTGTGGTTTTATAACAAAACGAGTCATTATTCAGATAAACTAAAAATAAACGATAGCTGCATTGGCTGTGGACTTTGCAGCCAAATTTGCCCAATGAACAACATAACAATCGAAAATAATAAAGCAGTTGCTGGAAATATGTGTACAATGTGTTATAGGTGTATCAGTCATTGTCCGCAAAAAGCAATTACATTGATCGGAAAAGCAGTTCAAGAGCAATGTCAGTATGATAAATATATAAAATAAATACCAAGCTGAAAATATTTAAAACTGTTGATTTACACCTGATAAGCGCAGCCGTCAAGTGGGGTGATTTCCTTCTTGGCGGCTGTGTTGTTATTCATCTTTTTTGTGCAAGCTACAAATATACATATCCGTGACGAATATCTCACTATCACAGAATTTGCAGAGCAGAATAAAAGAACAAGAAAAGAAATAGAGAAGCTCATTGACAGCGGAAAGCTAAAATACTTCCGAAAAAGTCCTCTTGGCTATATTTATATCCATAAAGACGAAAAATTACCGTGATGGCTTAAATACATCACGGTAAAAATTATTTCTGATTCATCTTTTTAAGGAGGATAAGGGCTGCATCTCTCTGTTCCTCGGATAACGCTGACCAACAATCAAGCAGATCTCTTGTTTTATCGTTTACCTCTATCAATTCTCCGTCCGCAAAGAACTGCGACATTGTAATGCCAAAGCCTTTGCAGATTGATTCCAATGTAGTGACAGACGGAACAGCATTGCGCTTTATTATATTAGCAATGGTGGAATCTGATAAATCGCTTTCCTTTGCCAAGCGATACGCCGACCAACCTCTTTGTTTTAATAACTGTTTGATTTTCTCAGTAGCATCCATATATCCGTACCTCATTTCTGTAATAATTGTACCCTTTTCTGAAACGGTATAATATAGTATAATTGTAATAAACTATCGTTAAATAAAACGATAATATACTATATTAAACAATGGAGATAAAAGGATGACAAAAGCAGAAATGAGAGAACACACCTGTTGCTTTACGGGACACAGAAAAATTCCTCAAACTGAACTCGGCAATGTAAAACAAGAATTAAGAAAAGCCATAATATCGGCAATCAATGACGGATACCTCTATTTTGGTGCAGGCGGGGCGTTAGGTTTTGATACCCTTGCGGCACAAACGGTATTAGAGCTAAAGAAAAAATATCCCGATATACGCCTGATCCTTGTTCTTCCTTGTCTGTCGCAAACAAGGAATTGGAAAGCAGCTAATATATCGGAATATGAGAGAATAAAGCAAAAAGCAGACAAGGTTGTTTATACATCAAAAGAATATACGAGAGATTGTATGTTCAAAAGAAATTGCCACCTTGTCGATAACAGTAGTTTGTGTATTTGCTATTTGAAGGAACAATCAGGCGGCACAGCATATACGGTCAAATATGCTACAACTCACGGTTTGACTGTACATAATATCGCTTTGTGATTCATAGAAAATCTAATTGCCATATTGCCTGTTTCGTGGTAGAATTTGAATGTATTCATTAAAGAATGATTTTGCTTTATTAATTAGAAGGTGAAAACTTATGAGTAGAATAGTTGTATTGATTGGAAGTAATCGTAGAAATGGAAACACCGAATTATTAGCTAAAGCTTTCGCAGAAGGCGCAAGTAAAAATAATATTGTAGAATTAGTATCTGCTGCTGATTTCACAGTCAATCCATGTATAGGTTGCAATACTTGTTTCTTAAGAGAAGGAAATAAATGCTTTCAAAACGATGATATGCCTAAAATATATGAAAAGCTAAGAAACGCTGATGGGTTTAAGTCCTCATTTCTTGGTGGCTGGGAGAAAATAAGAGGTATGTATGAAATACATAATTAGAGAAATGCACCCAAACGAAAATTTTTTACTTGAAGATTTCTTGTATCAGGCAATCTATCAGCCCGATAAAACAAATTTAGCACCGAGGTCGATTATTAAGCAACCTGAATTACAAGTGTATATTAAGGATTTCGGCACCAAAAAGGATGATTACTGCTTTTGTGCCGAGGTAGACGGTAAGATTGTCGGGGCAGTATGGGTACGCAATATAAACGGCTACGGCAGCGTTGATAATAATACAGTCGAATTTGCGATTTCTGTTTTTGACGAATATCAAAAAATGGGTATTGGCACAGCGTTGATGAATAAAATGCTTGAGCATCTCAACAAGCTGAATTATTCAAAAGCCTCTCTCGCTGTTCAAAAAGAAAACTATGCTGTCCGAATGTATCAAAAGGTCGGATTTGAAATCGTTGATGAAAACGAGCAGGAATATATAATGATTCAAAATTTAGGTAATGAAAAATGACAAATCGTCCCGAGGATTAAGCCTTCTATCCAACGCAGAGTTCCGGTAAATGCTGAATTCTACGTTTCGTGGGTGTTCTTTTTGGGTTTTTTATCGTACAATTTCTTCGTGAAAGGCGGTGTCGGTTATGGATCAAATCAAAATCGGAAATTTTATTTCGACAATGAGAAAAGAGCAGGGACTTACTCAGCGACAGCTTGCGGATAAGCTTTTAATTAGTGACAAAACCGTGAGCAAATGGGAATGCGGCAAAGGTATGCCCGAGGTTTCGTTGATGTTACCCTTGTGCGATGCTCTTGGGATAAATCTCAACGAATTGTTTTCCGGTGAAAAGCTAACCGACGCTGACTACAAAAAGAAAGCGGAGGAAAATATTATGAACCTTGTAAAAGAAAAATCAGAAAGCAAAAAGAAAATCATACTGTCGGTTATCGTCATGGTGATTACCTTCATGGCGGGAGTCGTTTTGATCATGACGTCAGGCTTATTGGAAATGCCGCTATGGTTCCGTATTCATCTTATTGTGACAGGCGCAATCGCCATTATCGGAGGTATTCTGGTGGCGACTATGCTTGATATGGACGCAGGAACCTTTGAATGTAAATACTGCGAAACGCGCTTCAAGCCAACCACAGGAGAGTATCTCAAGGGTGTGCATACAATCACAAAGCGAAAGCTGAAATGCCCTCATTGCGGTAAAACGAGCTACTGCAAACGCAGGCTGACACATTAAAATACCGTAAACCTATATCAAAGCCATTATAATTGACCCGAACAATAGAAGCGAGATTTGGGTGCCTGTTGTGAAAAAGTAATATGAAAGAAATACTCCGCAGATTGAAATTATTCCATGCTGCGGAGTGTATTTTCTTATGCAAGAATTTGGAGAAATGCAATTGACCAATTAAATGTTATCTTCTAAAATAAAACTGTGACTGAAACCGAACGGTGATAATAACGAGGAAAGGAGAGAATGGTTTGACTAATAAATGGTAGAAACTTACGATACTGTTGTAAATATATATGATTAAGTTTTTATATGTTTTGTTTTATAAATTGTATGACCTCCGCGGATGTCAAATAATCCTCATGTTCAATCCCCGAAAAAATTTTCAATTCCGCGTCTGCGTAGCATTCTGCCAGTTTCCCTTGAAGTTCAGCAGGAAGGGTTGTATCCGCATCGGAACCAATCACGGTCACAGGGCAGGTAGTTTTTGCGGCATATTGATCCACATGGATGTTGTTTTTGATAAAGGCTTGAAGCGGTCCCCAATAGAACGGAAGGATACGGTTATACATATCTGCGCTTGTCCGATAACCGGAGAGAAGAAATAATTGGCTGCAATTGCGAATGCCGGCTAAATAAGCTGCCATTCCGCAACCGTAGCTGTGTCCCATTACAATAATCTCCTTGCCGGGATACCGCATCGCTGCATAGTCATACAGCGCCTCGGCGGACTTTTGCATTGTTTGCAGATTCATCCTGCCGGTGCTTTCCTGCGTGCCGTAGTAATCCACCGAGAGGAATGGACAATCGTAATACCCGGCATACATGCCAACTGTATTGTAAGCTACATACATGGAGCCTCCAAAGCATAGAATTACATTATTGGATTCTTGTTCAAGAGCATATCCATATCCAATCAGCCCATCATCAATCTGAATTCTTTCGGGCTGAAATGTTACCTGTTGCAGTTTTCTGTCCCCTTTGTAAAATGAGTACGAGATTGTTTGCATCACAAAGTCTCCGATAAACAGGACAATTAGTATCCACATAAGTATTTTCAAAATTATATAGGCAACATTCATGTTTTTCATCCTTTCCATCCTTTCTGCTCTCGCCAATTGGCTGTTTCAAAGCAGACGTGTGTTGCTTTGAACATTCGTAGTCCAATTTTACATTTCCTTATTTATCTCTCTTGTGTTTTTCAAAAATGCGAAACCGCTGACTTCTACGATCATAGCACCCAGCCATACCCACACAGCGATAGGGTACAAACTAATTACTCCGGCAATCAGCATCATCACCGCCGGCACGAGGTATTTCCTCGGATGATGCCACAGATCGGTTTCGACCTTCCATCTGCGAAGCGGACGAAGCCACTCCAACGCCACAGATAAAATGGAACTCTGCAAGGCAAACAGCACAGCGGTCAGAAGCTCTATATAGCCGACGCCACCGTTTCTGAACTGCCAGCATATTAGGTAAATGCCGCTTATCATGGAGTTTGCGCAGAAGATGAAAAGACAATATTGGGTACAAAAGCGCATGACCTGCCCGGGCATTGCCCGCAGACCCTGCTCCGTATCGGGATCGCCTGATATGAGCGTACAGATCGGCGTATTCAAGCTCAATACGGCAAAGCCCATCGGCATATTGTTAAAACCATTAAGCTGACCGAGAATAAAGGGTAACACGCAGGCAAAGGCGCAGAGCGCGATTGTGTTGAGAAGATAGTTGGTATTTGATGTGAGATAGCGCAACAGATACACGAATACGCTTGCCGTGCCGGATTTGTGCTTTACGACCTGCCGTGTGTGGCCGGAACGGTAAAAAACATAGGCGTCCGTCCGCGTTAGCAATATAAATGCGATCACGATGCTCACGGTGCAGGCCACAGCCATGACCAATGCCCCCGGAGCGAGGAAGATCGCTGCCGCGATGCCCGAAGTCCATATCGCCACAAGCGGCCATTTTTTGCAGATCGGCATGGAGTACCACGCCGCCGCCAGCAAGCATCCGTTCACGGCGCACAGCAGCGCCGTCACCATCTGTGCAACATTCCACCCGCCGACCGCAAACAGCAGCGCCAGCACGAAAAACGACTTGGTGATTAGCGTGTAGGCGGCAAAGGACAATACATAAGAAAGCGTCAGGCCGTTGCGTGGAAAAGGGAGCATAAACAGCCCCATGAAGGTTTCCGCATGACGGTTTGAGCCGATTGTCTGCCACATGATACCCGCCGAAAACGCCGTGGCCGTCAGATAAAGGATAAACGGAGCTATTGTTATACGGACGCCTGCGCCAAAGAGAGAGAAGAAAAGGATTACGCTGACCAAAAGGCTTCTGACGATCCTCTCGTATTTCGCCCCGAACAACTGCTTGCAAATCGCTCTCGCCGCGCTCATTCCTTGAGTACCTCCCGGATCGTTTCAGCGTTGATTTCCGGCCCGGTAAAGGTATTCCGTATCCGCCCCTGTTCCAATACAAGCACACGGTCAGAGGTCAGGCAGATGCTTTCCAAAATGTGAGAGGAAAAGAGTATCGTGCCATATTGCCGGTATCCGTTTATCAGCTCGTATAGATATTCCGTGCTTTGGAAGTCGAGGCCGCTCCACGGCTCGTCCAAAAGAAGCAGCTTCGGATGGAGCGCAAAGGCGGTCATCAAATATGCCTTTTTCAGATTTCCCGTTGACAGTTCTTTCAGCAGTACGTCAATGTAATCTTCAAAGTGGAAGCCCCGCACCAGTGCTGAAAAATCCGGCTGTTTCACGCCGTAGGACGCCGCCGCATAAGAAAGATACTCACGAAAGGTGAAATATCCAAAAGAATGATCTTCCGCGAATACGGTATATCGGTTTTCCTTGAACGTCCTGTCCTGAAAAGAAAATGCTTCCCCCTGCCACTTGGCCGTGCCGATTTGAAAGCTGCTAATCAGCCCGGAGAGTGTTTTGATAAAGGTCGTCTTTCCGGCACCGTTCAGTCCGATCAGACCAACGATTTCATGGTCGCCAAGCTCCAATGAGAAATTGTCAAGTACGTTTTTCCCCGGCGAGTACCACACGTTTAATCTGTCGATGGTCAGAAGGGTTAAGTCCTCCATCTCATCACCTCCGCTTGTTCTTTTCCCTTTTCCAACCAGTATAGGCGCTGAGAAGAAAGGCGATACCCAAAACAGCATACAGTCCGGCAAAGGGATAGTTGTTCTGCACACAGCATACAACAGCGGCAATCAGCCAGATGATACCTACGGCCAGACGTATTACAATATGGCGCATTATTTTTCCCTCCTTAGAAGATTTTTCATATCTTTCACCTCGCTGATAATAAAGAGCCGATGTACTTTGTGATTGCTCACAAGTTCATCGGCTCTGCGTCTAAAGCGTCCGGCTCTTTGATGACTGATATATTTTGTTTTATAAGATTGATCATCGTTTCTTTTTTACACTTGGGGCAAAAAAGCGGAAAGTTTTCAAGTACGGTATCCGGTCTGACCTTCGTACGGGTTTTATTGCCGCAAATAGGGCAAAGCACCCATGTGACTTTATAGTGATTCATATTGTTATCCCTTCTATCAGAAACCCAATAAAGCTCTCCAGCCGGATGTAAAAAACGCGCCTGCAGTCTTTATATAGATGTCTGCTTCTTCTCTTGAAAAATCATTTCTAATGAATTCCACATAGGTACGATATTGATTTCGCATCATAAGCGAAATAGTTTCCTTCTTAATCAAAGGAATGGAGAATCCTTTTTCCCTTAATTCCGGCAAAGTACGAAAAACAATTTGTGTTTCGTAGTCTGCGACACGGTCTACGATGTTTTCATAACGTGTTCCATCCGCACAGCAAATCAGCAGCTTCATACCGTCGAAATTCTCATAGATGAAATCAAGTGTTTCGGAAAAGATTTTGTCCTTGTCCCAAACCTTGTCTGTTTGTTCCAACTCAAACATTTCATCCTTTTCGTTTTCAGCAAGGTGTAGTATTTCTCGTATGCTCTCTATAAGCGGATCAACCAAAGCAGAAAACAGAGCTTCTTTACTATCGAAGTGCTTATAGATACCGGGAGCAGAAATACCCACAGCATCAGCAATCTGCTGCATGGATGTGCCTTGAAAACTGTTTTGCAGGAAAATCCCTCGGGCAATATTCAATATCTTACTCGGCGTATTACCTTTTTTTGCCGGCATGATTGACCTCCGCAACGGTATTGATTTGATAAGTTAACGCCATTAACCTTTGTCCAATATATCATGTTTTTATAAAATTGTCAAGAATTAAAGTTTAGATATATGATTAGATCAGATGAATATTGACATGATGCATAAAAATTCACGTATTATTTTGTTTGAGGTTACGCGATTAACCTATTGAAACATCAGTATC
>NZ_JAEQMG010000188.1 GCF_016680995.1 Ruminococcus difficilis
GGAAGCTGACCGCATCAAGGCGCAGCTAGTCACGCCCGAAAGCGAGCTCGAGACAATGCGGATGCGCTTTGAGCCTAAATTCGAGAGCGGAAACGACGTACTGATCTGCCGCAATCTCGCGAAATCCTTCGGAGAAAAACACCTGTTCAGCGACGTCAACATACATATCCGCAAGGGCGAGCGTGTGTTTATTCTCGGCGCGAACGGCTGCGGAAAAACGACTCTTTTCCGCATTCTCAACGGAAGAATGCCGCAGGACAGAGGTGAATTCGACCTCGGCGCTAATGTTATGACGGGTTATTTCGATCAGCTGCAGCAAAATCTCGACCTCAATAAAACCGCTATCGACGAGGTATGGGACAGGTTCCCGAACATGACGCAGACAGAGGTTCGCTCCGCGCTCGCTTCATTCCTGTTCAAGGGTGACGAGGTTTTCAAGCCGCTGTCAAAGATGAGCGGCGGCGAAAGAGCGAGGATATCTCTGCTGAAGCTGATGCTCCAGGGCAGCAACTTTCTCCTGCTCGACGAGCCGACAAACCACCTCGACGCTTCTTCACGAGAGGAGCTGGAGAAAACACTCGACGAATACAACGGCACGCTGCTGATAATCAGCCACGACCGCTATTTTATCAATAAGCTCGCCGACAGGGTTCTTGTTCTCACACAAAACGGAATGAAGGAATACCTCGGAAACTACGACTATTACCTCGAGAGGATAAAGTCTGCAAAAGAAAGTGAAGCCGCTCAAAAGGCAGCCGACAAAAAGGAAAAGCCGCAGAATGAGTATTTTCTCAACAAACAGCGTCAAAGCGAGGAGAGAAAGCGCCTGACAAAACTGCGCAAGACCGAGGAGGAAATCGAGAGCCTTGAAGAAAGGATCAATGAAATCCAGAATAAGCTCAGTGACAGCGAGGTTACAACAGACTATGAAAAGCTGATCGAGCTTACTAATGAGCTGGAGGAATTGCAGGCGAAGCAGGAAGGTCTTTACGAAATCTGGGAAGAATTGTCGGAGTGATTGACTAATTTCTCAAAATGTTGTATAATAAAAAAAGCGCGGAAATCCGCGCAATATCCGCCCGTGGCGCAGCTGGATAACGCAACGGATTCCGATTCCGGAGATCGGGGGTTCAAATCCCTTCGGGCGGGCCAAAATTTATGGGGTACCCAAAGGTACCCCATAAATTTTTGTCCGCTAAGTATCCGAAGGGATTTGAACGGGCGTTAAGAAAACAGTCCTGCGGACTGTTTTTAGCCCGACGAGCAGATGATACTTTTGACCAAAACACACCGCATAAGGCGAGATGGAACTTTTCGGAATATGGAACATACTTCGGGCGGCTAACTATCCGAAGGGATTTGAACGGGCGTTAAGAAAACAGTCCTGCGGACTGTTTTTAGCCCGAATATTTGTATCATATGAAAATACAATATACGAACCTGTCATTTTCTCTGCAAAAAGACATAAAAATACATATTTCCATTTTAGGCAATATAAAAACTGTGTTTAATTGACAAGTTACAATTTTGTAAATATACAACAAAAAAATAGAACAATACTTGACATTAAAAATTAAATATCATATAATCATTTTAGCAGTTAAAATTGCTGCATAATAAAATCTTTTCAGGAGGATATAACAATGAAAACAGGCAATAAGGTACTTGGTATCGTAGCTATCGTTCTCGGCGCCTTCGCGATTGTAACATTCTATGTTCCCATCTTCAACATAGTTTCTCTCATCGCTGCTATCGTCGGTCTGATTCTTGCGATCCTTTCCAAGAAGAGCTTCAAGGAAGCAGGACAGACATCACCCGTTCCCACCGTTGGTCTTGTTCTTTCCATCGTAGGTCTTGCACTTGCGTTCATCGGCTTCCTCACCTGCACCGTTTGCACCGCTTGTGTTGCTTCCGATCCCAGCGTTCAGAAGGCAATCGAGAGCGCTGCTCAGAGCGCTGCTTCCGCTGCTGCTCAATAAGCAAAATAAAACTTATAAACAATCTACAGTCAGCCTGTGGCTGGCTGTATTGTTTTATTAAGGAGTTATCGAATGTTTCCTTCTTTTCACATCTTCGGCTGGGAGGTCGGCACCTACGGAATTATGGTCGTGCTCGGCGCTGTCGCCTGCACCTTTGTGGGCAACAACCTTATCAAGCGCTTCGGCCGCGACATCTACGACTTCCTGCTGATCCTTCTCTCGATCGGCGCGGGCATATTCATCGGCGCGCATATCGTCTACGGTATCACCCACCTCGATCTCATCATCAAGGCGTTTCAGAATATCGGCGAGCTCTGGTTCGACAAGTTCAGAGACGTTATGATATACGCGATCGGCGGCATGGTGTTCTACGGCGGCTTTCTCGGCGGCATCGCGGCAATCGGAGTTTACTGCAAATTTGACAAGAAAATCAAGGCGCGGAACCTGCTCGACATATACGCAGTGCTCACTCCCCTGTTTCACGTTTTCGGCAGAATCGGCTGCTTTCTCGGCGGCTGCTGCTACGGAATTGAATCTCCGTTCGGCTTCACCGTTCACGGCAATACAATAAACCCTGATATAAACGACGTCAACCGCCTTCCGGTTCAGCTCTTTGAATCGGCGCTGAACCTGCTGATTTTCCTGTTCATTCTCTATCTGTTCAAGAAATCAATTATGACGGACAAGCTGATTTTCGTTTATATGCTCGTCTATCCCGTCGCGCGTTTCACGCTTGAGTTTTTCAGAGGCGACGAGATCCGCGGCTTCCTCTTCGGGCTGTCGACCTCGCAGTGGATAAGCATTCTGCTTTTTGTTACCGCGATAATCGGCCTTACAATCTGTCGTTTCAGAAAAAAGCCTGTCACTGAGTAATCAGTGCGGGCTTTTCTCTTGCAAAAAAAATTATTATGTGATATCATATATTAGTTAATATGAATAAAAAGGAGCTTTGATATGGAAGGCTTTAACGAACAGGTTGTCAAAAGAGTAAACAAGGCTAAACAGCAGGTTATCAAAATCATTTCTGTCGTCGTGCTGATCATGATTCCGTTTATCGGCGCGGGTCTGGCGATTATGACGCATATCCAGTACATCTTTATGATCAGCATTTTTCTTTTCATGGGCGGCATCTACGGAGTCTGGTATGTTTTCTCGCAGCAGAAGGTAGAGTATGAGTATTCAGTCGCGGGCAATGACCTCGACATCTCCAAAATCATCGCGCTCAGAAAACGCAAGCCTATCTGCAGAGTGCCGATCAACGAGATCACCGAGCTGACAAAGGACGAGAAGGTCATTGACAAAATGCGCTTCACAAAAACCTTTGTCGCCGCGCGCGACATCGACTCGAAGGACGAGAACTATTTCGCTGCGTTCAACAGCCCCGCTTTCGGAAAGTGTCTGCTTATCTTCACACCGAACGAGAGCATTCTCGAGGGCATGAAATCACACCTCGACAAGAAGCTCGTCATCAGACTCTTCTACCGGAAGAATAAATACTGATATGGAACTGACGGATAAAAACACTTTCAGGCGCGCGATCCCGAACCGTCCCGACGATGCCAACAAGGGAACTATAGGCACTCTGCTCAGTATCTGCGGCTGCTACGGTATGGCAGGTGCCGCAATGCTCGAGGCAAAGGCTGCTCTCAGAACGGGAATCGGACTGCATAAATGCGCTCTGCCGAAAAGCATCTATCCTATCGTCGCCATGAAAATCCCGGAGAGCGTATATTTACCGCTTGACGAAACACCCGACGGAAAGCTCAGCGCAGACTGCATTGACAAGCTGCTCGAGGAAGCGAAGCGTTGCAGCGCTGTTGTTATCGGCTGCGGACTGTCGGTGTGCAATGATACAAAGCAGATTGTTAATTCTTTTATAGAATATTGTGGGAATCCGGTGCTGCTTGACGCGGACGCGCTCAACTGCATTGCCGACGACCCCGAAATTCTGAAAAAGGCAAAGGCAGATATCGTCATTACCCCTCACCCCGGGGAATTCGCTAGGCTGATAAAGTCAACGCCCGCCGAGGTAAACGCCGACAGAGAAAACCTCGCGGCACGATTTGCCGAAAGATACGGTGTAACTACCGTTCTGAAGGGCGCCGGTACCGTGATAGCGTCACCCAAAGGCAGGGTTCTTGTTAACCACACCGGAAACAGCGGCATGGCGACAGGCGGAAGCGGAGACGTTCTCGCGGGTATCGCGGGCGCGCTGCTCGCTCAGGGTGCAAAGCCGTTTGACGCGGCAGCGGCGGCGGTATATCTTCACGGACTTGCGGGCGACATCGCGGCTGAAAAGCTGGGAAAAATCTCTATGCTCCCGTCGGACATGATCGAATGCATTTCCGAGGCGCTCAGGGCTTGCTCGGTGTCATGATAAAAAAATACGGACATATAATGCACAAGGAGGTGTCTTATGACAAAATCTTTGAAAGCATTATGTGTCCTTTTTTTCGCGCTGATTATGCTCCCGGGCTGCGCCGGCGCGAAGCACGCACAGCTCGTGACGGATTTCACAGCCGACTTCAATGCCGATTACCGTGGACAAAAGCTGAGCGGCAGCCTTACATACAACCGTCAGGGCAGAATGAATCTTCACCTAAGCTCTCCCGAAACGCTCAATGGCTTGTCGGTCGGCTACAGCGACGGCGAGCTGCATCTGAGCAAGGACGGACTGCAGTGCACCGCAGACGAAGCGTACCTGCCCTCTCCCTCGCTGCCCGCGGAGCTTAAAAACGTCCTCGACGCTATTTGCCGCGAACAGGAAAACGGACGGCTGAGTCTGTCTGACGGTAAGGCGGAAATCGGCAGCTGGGAGCTTGTTTCCGACGAGAAAGGGTATCTTGTTTCGCTTGAAAACAGCAGCGGCAAAATTGAATTTGAGGACGCAGCCGCACTTTAAAACCGCACACATTTCACGCCGTAAAATAATATGTAATAACTGAATAAAGCAAAACCCGGCTGTCAAAAATAAAAATACAAGCCGGGAACGGCAAAAAATTTTTGGAGCGTGAAAAGCCTTGAATATACGTCGCGGAGATATCTATTACGCGGATCTAAGCCCCGTGGTCGGCTCGGAACAGGGCGGTATCCGTCCCGTACTGATCGTGCAGAACAACGTCGGGAATCGTTTCAGCCCCACCGTGATCGCGGCGGCTATCACCAGCCAGCAGTCCAAAGCAAAGCTGCCGACACACATACCGCTGCACGCAGATACATCGGGTCTGTCAAAGGACAGCGTCGTGCTGCTCGAGCAGGTGCGAACCATCGACAAACGCAGGCTTAAAGAAAAAATGGGCACCGTCGACGCGCGTTCGATGAACGCCATTGACAATGCCATATCGATCTCTTTCGGCTTGCAGGGATAAATTTACAGGGAAACGGAGAGTCCGTTTCCCTGCTTTTTGTTTTTATGCGTTGAGCGCCTTGAGCAACGCCTCTGTTTTGTCTGTCTTTTCCCAGCTTACGCCCAGATCCTCACGTCCGATGTGACCGTACGCCGCCAAGGGTCTGTACTTTGTCTCGGTGAGGTTGAGCTGGCGGATAATAGAATTGGGACGGCAGTCAAATACCTTGCCGACCGCCTCGCTGATAGCGTCGTCGCTGAACTCCGAGGTGCCGAAGGTGTCGATCATAATGGACACGGGCTTTGCTACGCCGATAGCGTAAGCGAGCTGAACCTCGCAGCGTTTTGCGATCTTCGCGGCGACGATGTTCTTTGCGATATAACGCGCGTAGTACGCCGCACTGCGGTCAACCTTTGTCGGATCCTTGCCGCTGAAAGCGCCGCCGCCGTGACGTGAGAAGCCGCCGTAGGTGTCGACGATGATCTTTCTGCCTGTAAGACCCGCGTCGCCGACAGGACCGCCGATAACGAATCTGCCTGTGGGGTTTACGAAGATCTTTGTCTCGGAATCGAGGAGAACCTCGGGGATTACGGGCTTGATAACGTACTTGATCATATCCTCACGGATCTGCTCGGTGGTAACGTCATCGTCGTGCTGGGTCGAAACAACGACAGTGTCGACTCTGACCGCCTTGTCGCCGTCGTACTCAACAGTGACCTGAGTCTTGCCGTCGGGACGGAGATATGAAAGCGTGCCGTTCTTTCTGACCTCGGTGAGCTTTTTCGCGAGCTTATGCGCAAGAGAAATTGGAAGCGGCATGAGCTCCTCTGTCTCGTCGCAGGCATAGCCGAACATGATGCCCTGATCGCCCGCGCCGATCTGATTGTCGGCGTCGTCCTCGCCGTCGCGCAGCTCATAGCTCTCGTTGACGCCCATTGCGATATCGGGTGACTGAGCGTCCATTGATACGAGCACTGCACAGCCGCTGCCGTCAAAGCCGTACTCTGGGTTGTCGTAGCCGATTTCCCTGATAACGTCGCGCGCTACGGCGGCGATATCCACCTTCGCGGTGGTTGAGATCTCGCCCATGATATGTACAACGCCTGTGGTAACGGTGGTTTCACAGGCTACGTGAGCATTCTTGTCCTGCTCCAGGATTTTATCGAGCACCGCGTCTGAAACGCAGTCGCACACCTTGTCGGGATGTCCTTCTGTTACGGACTCCGAAGAAAACAATCTCTTTGCCATTTTAATCACTCCAGTAAAAAAATAAGCGCCCTTCTTCCGAAAGGCGCACAATAAACTCATCTTTCGGTAAAACCGCAGGATTTGGCACCTTGCCTTATGGCAGGTTGCCGGACTTCACAGGGCCTGTCCCTCCGTCACTCTTGATAAGGTTTTATTCAACTGTCATTTATTATACTCCGAAGGCGGAAAAAAAGCAAGAGTTTTTTTATTTTTCGTTGATATGCGGCAAGGAATGTGATAAAATGATTGCAAATTATGAAAAATGGAGTGTTGATATGATTTTTGATATTAAAAACGAGAAAAGCGAGAATATCCCGAACTTCAAGGGCGGAGAGAAATTCTTCACGGCGAAGATGCACTACGACGGTCTGAACCGCTTTCTGCACGGTACCCTCGTACCCGGAGCGACGATTGGCGAGCATTTGCACGACACCAACAGCGAGATCATCTACTTTCTCAGCGGCAAAGGCACCGTTCTCTACGACGGAGAAAAGCTCGCGGTCGAGGCAGGTCAGTGCCATTACTGCCCGAAGGGTCACTCGCACAGTCTGATCAACGACAGCGATGAGGACTTAGTGTTCTTCGCTGTAGTTCCGAATCAATAAAACCACAAAACGACTGCCACACGACAGCCGTTTTTTTATAATTGTCTTAAATCAACGAACTCAATATCCATCTCAAAGTCCGTATCCGCCGCGCACGCGGAAATCACATAGTCGGCAAACACAACGGTTCTTAGATAATACTTCCTGTTGCCGTCAACAAAGGAAACTCCGCTCACGTCGACAGATTTTGCGGGACGGTGAAAGCCCTCGCCCATACATTTGAGCAGGGCTTCTTTTTTTGTCCAGAGCTTAAAGAACTCGCCCGTTTTATCGCGGGCTTGTTTAATAAGGCGCAGCTCGTTCTCCGTGAAAACGATCCTGCCCATCTTCTCATAGCTGACGTGCTCCGGGCGTTCTATATCGCAGCCGACCTCTCCCTCACCGACAGCCAGAAGTATCCATTCGCCGCTGTGCGAGAGGTTGAAAGCCGTGCCGTCAGACGCGACAGGCTTGCCGTAGCCGTTATCGGTGATAGCGGTGTCGCCTAAAAAATGCCACAGCAATACACCGCCCGCGATACAGCGTTTTTTATCATCGGGCATTTTGTATTTTTCTGCCTTCATGAGCCGCTCATAGGTGAGCAAATCCCTGTGACGAGGCAGAACATCTGAAATATTTGACAAATAAAGCTTCATAATTACGCACCGTCACCTATATATTTAGGATAGAGCGCGAAGGCGTTCAAGGCAGCCTGCGCAGACGGTCTTACCCTCAAATTCGCGCAGATCGTCCTCGCCGTTGCAGAAAATACATTTCTTCTCCGCCTTCTTAATAATAATGCTTTCGCCCTCTGTGTTGATTTGCAGAACGTCCCCGGGTTCGATTCCCAGATGCTTTCGGATATCCTTGGAGATCACGATTCTGCCGAGCTTGTCAATTTCTCTGAAATTAGTAAAAATCATAATGTCTCTCCGTTTAATATCAATTTTACAATTATCCTGCTTTTAGCTTTATTCTACCATAAATTGGCATTTTTGTCAATTATCGACATCAATGTCAATGTTCTTTTATTGCGGATAACATAGTAACAACTTGTATGGTGATGATATGCTCAATTACATCTGGAGCGCGATCGTGCTCCTGAGCGTTGTGTGCTCAATCTTTCTCGGCAAAGGCGAAAACCTGAGCGCTGCGATCGTTGACAGCGGCGCTCAGACGGTACAGCTCCTGCTCACCCTCGCAGGTGTGATAACACTGTGGTCGGGAATAATGAAAATCGCCGAGGAAAGCGGTCTGACAGCCATTTTCGCCAAGATATTCTCTCCGCTGCTCCGTCCGCTCTTTCCAAATCTAGACAAGGAAAGCGACGCCTTCGGCAGTATTACGATGAATATTACCGCCAACCTGCTCGGGCTCGGAAATACGGCTACTCCCCTCGGTCTGAAGGCTATGCACGAACTGAATGAACTCAACGGCAGCAGCGACACCGCGAGCGACGAGATGATAGTCTTTGTCGTGATGAACACCGCCTCGCTGCAGCTTTTGCCCACAATGCTCGGCTCTCTGCGGCAAACCTATGGCAGCAACGCGCCGTTTGAGATACTTGTACCCGTATGGCTGAGCTCTGCCTGCGCGCTCTCTGTCGCGCTCATGATAGCTGTCGGGCTTAACAAGAGAAAAAGGAGATTGTAAGATGGAGCTTGCTATGCCGATATTCGCCTGCGTGATAGTACTGTTCGGACTGATACGGCGCGTGCCCGTCTTTGACATATTCATGGTTGGAGCGAAAGAAGGAATACGGACACTCTATAATATCGCGCCGACGATCATCGGACTGATGTTCGCGGTCAGCCTCTTGAAATCAAGCGGTGCGGTAGACGTTATTTGCTCTGCGATATCTCCGATTGCGCAAAGGCTCGGATTTCCACCCGAGATAGTGCCGATGGCTATGCTGCGTCCCGTATCCGGAAGCGGAGCGACCGCTCTGCTGCTCAGTGTCTTTGAGGACTGCGGCACGGACAGCTTTGCGGGCAGGGTCGCCTCTGTGCTCGCAGGCTCTAGCGAAACGACTTTTTACGCGACGGCAATGTACTTCGGCTCGGTTCATATCAAAAACACACGACACACCCTGCCTGCGGCTCTCGCAGCCGATTTTACCGCGCTGGTGATGAGCGTAGTGACTGTGCGGCTGTTTTTTTATTAAAACAGAACTGTAATTTGTTTTGACTTCAAACGCCATTGACAGAAGTTTATGACTATTTGTAATTGCAGGCGAGCCGTATTTTCACAAAATATTTTATGTGGAATTGTAAGAAAACCCTTGACTTTTGAATAATCGCTTCGTATTCAGCGGTTTTAAAACCTTCAAAAGCGGTATGTTTACACATTTTCCACAGAGTTATCCACATTTAATTGAAAAACAAGAATTATACGGTCTGTATATCTTCCGAAACAGAATTATTTTGAGCCGCTTTTAATTCTAAAATAATATAATACAATATTGTCATAAGTGTTACGAGGTGTCAAAAATGAACCCTGAACGCGCTAAATACCTGAAAGAAATGGAAATTGGCGGAATTTTGTTCTGTTCGCTGTACGCGATCCTCGCGGGAAAGCTGTACGAGCTCAGCGGAAAAGGACTTATCGGTGTGCTCTTCGGCTCCGTAAACAACAGCCCGTGGGAGTGCATAAAGCCGCTTCTGCTCTCGTATCTGCTCTGGGGTATCCTCGAAGCGCTCAGTCTGCAGCCGTCGCTTCACCGCCTCGCCGCTGTTAAAACCTCCGCGCTGTATCTGCTAACCACTACCCTACTGGCAGGGTCGCTTGTGCTGCGCTTATTCGGGCTCGAAACCGACAGCGCCGCATTTACGGCTATGTGTCTGATATCACTCTGCATCTGTACGGCGGTATCGCTGCGGCTGTTTTACTCAGAGCTTGAGCTGAAACGTTTTTTCGCGCCGTGCGTATTTTTATTGTTCCTCTTTCTCGCCTGTTATTTCAGCCTGACGCCGTTTCCGCTCAAAAATATCATCTTTATGGACAGCAAAACAGGGCTTTACGGACTGATTCCCGAATATTTCGACATGGGAGCCTATTATCTGTCGTAATTTTTTTCAAAAACCCTATGTTTTTTCCGAAATCTGTGATATAATATTAAAATGTATAATTATGTGACAAGAGGATTCATATGAACGAAAAACAAAATGATGTAAAAACCGACGTTATTTCCGGCAGAAATCCCGTGAGCGAGGCCATTCGCGGCAGCCGCCCGATCGATAAGATACTCATTGCGAAGGGCGAAAAAAACGGCGCTGTTGTGGCGATTCTCGCCAAGGCTAAAGCAAAGCAGATCCCGATCAAGGAGGTCGACCGCGTAAAGCTCGACTATCTCAGCGGCGGCTCAACCCATCAGGGTATCATCGCCTTTGCAGCCGTCAAGGATTACTGCACTGTTGACGATATTTTCAAAACAGCCGAAGAGAGAAATGAAGCTCCGTTTATCCTCGTGCTCGACGAGCTTGAGGATCCGCACAACCTCGGCGCGATCATCCGCACAGCCGAATGCGCGGGCGTTCACGGCGTAATAGTCCCCAAACGCAGAAGCGCAGGGCTTAGCTACACCGTCGGCAAGGCGAGCGCGGGCGCTGTTGAATACATGAACGTGGCGAGAGTCACCAATATCGCGAACACGCTCGACGAGCTGAAAGAACGCGGTGTTTGGGTTTTCGGCGCCGATATGAACGGAACCGACTACGAAAAGTGCGATTTCTCGGGAGCCTGCGCTATTGTCATCGGCAATGAAGGCAAGGGCATCTCAAGGCTTGTCAGAGAAAAATGTGATGTGATAGTTTCCCTGCCCATGAAGGGCAAGATAAACTCCCTCAACGCATCGGTTGCCGCAGGCATTCTGATGTATGAGGCTATGAAAGACAGATAAGGAAAGGATGTGAAAGCCTTGTCAGATTTCAATAAGGACGCGGAGAAGCAGGAACAGCTTCTTAAGGAACTCGAGATCGAGAATATCCTCGCGGAGACCCATGAGATGGCTGACCGCGAAAAAATGAAGCGCACCGCTCAGAAATACCGCGTTAAACCCAAGGTTGCGGATATTTTCAGCAACGCTGACATGAAGCCGCGTCTGACAAACGCTAACCCGCTTGACCTCGACAAGGAAGAAGCCGACGACAACACTATCGTCGGAGATAAAAACGCCGCTACGATGCAGGCAGAGCTGATCATGGACGGCGCCGAGGAAAAGGTGCAGACTCCCGAGGAAGCCGAGCGTGAGGCGAAAGAAAAGGCTGAACGCGAGGCGGCCGAAAAAGCTGCCAAGGAACCCGGAAAAATCGTCACACTTACTCCCGAATACGCCGAGGATACGAGGTTCTCGGGTGAGGTGCTCAGCACCGCCGACGCGTTCCGTGAAAGCCCCGTGATCGAAAACATTACTTCTATCGACATAGAGGTTCCCGACGGTGAGAACGGTAAGAACGGTGAGAACGGCGAAAAGGAACAGCCTGCCGAAACCGCCGCACCCGAAAAAGCCGAGCCGGAAGCTGCAGAAGCTCCCGAAAAGCCCGAAAAGCCGCTCGAGAGGGTCGTGGCGAAGGTACCGATTTACCGTCCCGAGGATCCGAAGGATATGCTCAACATCAAGGCAGGCCGCTTCTCCGAGGTTGTGACCACCGAGTACGAGGAGTATATCCGCTCAAAGAACCCCTCGGTCATCACGCACGTTATCCGTCCCGAGCCGAAGCCCGAGGTCGAGGAGGAAGAAAAGGAAGAGGACGAGCGTTCAACCAAGGAGAAGATTCTCTCGGCAGTTGTCGGCTTCTTCTCAAAGGACGAGTCCGATGACGATGATATCCCTCAGGAAAAATCCAAAACCATTGAGGACTACACCGGCGAGGACGACGAGAAGAGTATTCTCTTCGAGCTAAACCACAATATCCGCAAGCTGTTCTCGCGCACGCTTATCATGGGCATTGTAACGCTGCTGTCCTTCATTCTGACCGTAGTTACGAGAATCTTCCCCGACGCTATAATCTCCGCCGTACCCGTCGCTCCAGCGGCATACGCGGTATTCAACTTCCTGCTCGTTGGCTTCTCGGTATTTGTGAACAGAGTCGCTATCATGAGCGGTCTGACTCCGCTGCTGAGGTTCAAGGGCAATTCCGACACCGCAGTTGCCGTTGCAGGCGTCGCGGCGGTATTGCAGACGATCGCATCGTTCTTCATGCTCGGCGACATGACCGTTTTCAGCGTCAATTACTACTGCGTCGTCGTGCTGCTCGCATTTTTCACGAACAATCTGGGCAAGCTGATCATGGTGCTCCGCGTCAAGGACAACTTCCGCTTCGTTTCCTCAAAGGGACAGAAGTACGCCGCGAAGATATACAACAACGAATACGTCGCAGGCAAGATGCTCAGCGGCACCGCTGCCGACAGAGCTCTTATCGCCTATCAGCACAAGACAGGCTTCCCTGCCAATTTCCTTAAAATTTCCTACGCGCCCGACCCGAGCGAGGATCTCGCGTCAAAGCTCGCGCCTATCACCTCGGTCATCGCGGTCGTAATAGCGCTGTTCTACGGAGTGGTCAAGCTCTCCTTCGGCGGCGCGATAAACACTCTCGCTCTTATCACGGCGCTCGCTATCCCCGTTTCAACCCTTCTCGCGGTCAATTTCCCCGTAAGAAGGCTGTGCAAGAACCTGCTCGGCTACGGCGCGATGCTCTCGGGCTATCCGTCAATCAAGCAGTTCTGTGACAGCACCGCGATTATGCTCGACGCAAACGAGCTCTTCCCCACCGACTGCATCGAGCTTGAGGGCATCAAGACATACGAGGAATACAACGTCGACGAGTCCCTGCTATGCGGTATCGCGGTTCTCAAGGAAGCGCAGAATCCGCTCGCGAACGCCTTTGACTCCGTTATCTCCGAAACAGGCGAAAGCCTTCCCGAGGTTGAGTCCGTGCTCTACGAGGACGAGCTCGGTCTTGTCGGCTGGATCAACGGCGAACGCATTCTCGTCGGTTCGCGCAACCTGATGGACAAATACAGCGTTGAAACCCCGACTCCCGAATACGAGGAACGCTACACCTCAAAGGGCAGACAGATCACATATATCTCGCGCGCAGGCAGGCTGGTCGCTATGGTCGTCACAAACTACCACGCCGATCAGGAGCTCCAGGCAGAACTGCAGCGCGCCGAGGCAAACGGCATCAGCTTCCTTATCCGCACCACCGACTATAACATCACCGACGACCTCGTGGCAAAGCTCTACGGTCTGTTCTACCGCAGCATCAAGGTGCTGCCTACAGGCTTGGGTCATGTGCTCAAGGAAGCACAGACAACCATCGAGGAAACCTCGCGCTCATACCTAATCACGGGCGGCAAGGCTGCTTCCCTCGCGAGAGCCGTTTCGGGCAGCGTTAAAATCAAAAGCAACATTTCGCTTGCAATCATGATTCAGCTAATCGCGATTGTACTCGGTATTCTCATCGCCTCTGTCCTCTCGCTGTACGCAAATATCGGCGTTATGGGTTCGCTCGAGGTGCTGATTTATGCGGTATTCTGGGGCGTCGCCGCAATCGCCGCGCCCGCTATCCAGAAGCCGTAACGAAGGGAGATATTATTATGCTGATTGCTCCGTCGCTGTTATCCTGCGACTTTTCAAAAATGGGTGAGGAAATCGCGCGCATGGACAAGGCAGGCGCGGACTGGATGCACCTCGACGTTATGGACGGTCATTTTGTCCCGAACCTCACCTTCGGCGCTCCCATAATGAAATGGGTTCGTCCCTTCTCGGACAAGCCCTTTGACGTTCATCTGATGATAAGCGATCCGCTGCGGTATATCGACGACTTCGCCGACGCGGGCGCGGACATCATCACCTTCCACATCGAAAGCGATTCCGATATCGACAAGACTATCGACAAAATCAAAAGCCGCGGAATCAAGGCAGGCTTGGTGCTCAAGCCCAAAACACCTGCCGAGGCGGTATTCCCCTACCTCGACAGGCTCGATTTGGTGCTTGTCATGACGGTCGAGCCCGGCTTCGGCGGACAGAGCTTTATGGCTGACATGATGCCTAAGGTGGAGGCTATCAAGGCTGAAATCAACAGACGCGGCTTAAATGTTCTGATCGAAGCCGACGGCGGCATAGGCGACGCAACCATCGCCGAGGTCGCAAGGGCTGGCGTTGACGTCTCCGTCGCGGGCACCGCTGTTTTCAAAGCAGAAAATCCCTCTCAAGCCATCAAAAGGCTTGCTGCATATTAAGGAGAGTTGGCATGGACGCAACCATAAGACGCCTGCAAAACAATCTTATTACGCTTGGCACCGGCACGATCGCGTTTGGCATCTGGACGGTCATCAAATACTTTCTTCTCTGCACGGTCGACATTCCGAATATCATTGACTCAACCGGTCAAATTCCCGATGACATCTACAGGATCGCATTTTTTATTATCGTTATGACTGTCGCGATTTTTGACTTCATTCTGCGCTGCGTCATAGGTTTTTCCGCGCGGTCTGAGGGCCGCGGCAAAAAGAAGGGCTGGTTTTATCTGATCACCGCCATAATCACAATCCTTCTGTACGTGTTTGGCGTGATCACCGAGATAACCGCTATGTTCAGCGCAACCGAAGGACTGCTGAATAAGATCATTACGCTCCTTATCGATACGACTTCTATCGTGCTGATTATTGAGATCATTATTTCGAGCATAAAGCTTAAAAAGCTGCTCAGGGTTCGCGGAGGTGCGCATGAATAAGGATTTTCACTGCTACGCCACATACTGTGCGGCTATTCTCGCGGGCTACTCGCATGAGGAAAGCGCGGTCATCGGATACAGCTCACAGATGGTCGACCTATGCACCAGAACAATGCTCTCAAAGCTGCACGCTCCTCAGTCGGCTGCCACCACTCAGCTGCAGCTCGAGCTGATGGACGCGCGGACAGATATCATCGGCTTGCAGGACATCACAAGGATCTGGGCGTCGTTCCACTTCCTGCCGGGCGATCTGTACGCTCAGCCAAAGCAGAAATGCTCAAAGAAATACCTTAACAAATACAGGCTTATCTGCAACCCGAACAGCGAGCTGATCGAGAAAACCGTCAGCCTCGCCAAAGGCAAAAGCGAGCAGGCGGCAGGTATCGCGATGCACGTTCTCGCAGACACATGGGCTCACAGGTACTTCGCGGGCACGCCGTCGCTCGTTATAAACAATATAAACTACCACTGCTTTGAGCTGGTTCAGAGTGAGAACGGCGAAGTGGAACGAAAGGTGAACTTCCGCCACAATCCTTCCGCGCCCGACGACCCCGAACACAGCGCGTATACAAACACCGTTTACTACAACAACGAAAACTCTATCATGAGTCTCGGTCACGGACGCGCGGGACATCTGCCCGATTACTGCTTTGTGAAGTACAAGTATCTCCCCGCATGGAAGCAGTATGAGGAGATCGTCAAGGATAATCCCGCCGATTATCTCAACGCGTTCTGTCAGATGATCTACGCGCTCAAATTCCTGCGCGGAGTTAATCCCTCGTTCGAGCGAGGCAAATACGATACCGAGGCGGCAGAGCCTATTATGGACGATATCCGGCGTATTCTGCACACCGTTCAGCTCGACTCTACAGATGACTGGCGTGAGCTCGGCAGGAAGCTGTCGGGTCACTCGCTCGAGGAAATCGACGTCGATAAAATCGAGAAGGAATACCTTGACGCGGACGACGACAAAAAGGACGACACCTTCCTCGGCAAATTCATCATCGGCGCACTCGCGCAGAAAAGCATGGTGACCAACCAGATCTTCCAGTCGGGCAACAAGCTCGCGGGCTACTCCATCGAGTACAGCAGCAAGGGCTTCAAGGGAATCCGCGATTTCCGCAAGCTGCTGAACAGGAAGGAGAGTGCAAAAAATGAGTAAATTTCAACGTGTCAAAAGCTTTCTGGCTGGAGTCGCACTTCTCCTGCTCATACTGATCCTGCTTGCCGTACCCGAAAGCGGCTTAAGCATTGTCGCTCTGATTCTCTCTCTCTCTCTGGTTTTCTACGGCTTCCGAATGCTGTGGTACTACGCGAAAATGGCGCGTCACACGGTCGGGGGAAAAACCTTCCTGTACCAAAGCATCATCGTGCTGGATTTCGCACTGTTTACATTCAGTCTGATTCGAATATCGACAGTTTGGATCATGATATACCTGATGGGCGTTTTCGCGTTCTCGGGCGCTATAGATATTCTCCGCGCGCTTGAAGCTAAGAAAAACGGCGCTCCATCGTGGAAGCTGAAGTTCATCAGCGGCTGTATCAGCGTTGCGGCTACGATCGCGCTGTTCATCATCGGGATCATATTCCGCGAACAAACTATTCTGGTCTACGGCTACTGCATCAACCTCGGTTACGCCGCCGTTATGAGATTTGTAAACGCGTTCAGACGAACCGCTATTGTTTATATCCAATAAAAAATCACCGTTCTTCCCTGTCAGAGAAGAACGGTGTTATTCTTTTAAAAATCATTGAAAAGGAAATCCGCCCAGTAGTACTGGCTCATGTATTCGTTCGCGTAGGCGTTGACAGCGCCCGCGTCAAGCTCGGCAAAGCGGTAGTAGTCGCAGTCGAGTGTGCTGACGTTTACGGACAGGTTGTTGTAGCTCTTGTTTATCGCCTTCTCCGCTCCGACCTTCTTGAGGCTCTTCATCATGGCGGAAATAAGGATTTGCAGATACGCCTGCTGCTTCTTGTCATATGGCTCGTCCTCAAACAGAGCAGCGGCGATCTCCTTTATCGTACACGAACTGCCGTGGCGGTGCACAAGATAGGCGAAGATCTCCTTTGAACGGCTGCGCTCAAAGTGGACGGGCGTGCCGTCGGGAGTGAATACGTCAAAGTTGCCGAAGCACTGAACCTTCAAGAGCGCGTTGTCCTTCGGTACGATCGGGAATCGCAAATCGGAAAGCTCTCGCGCAACGTCCTCGGCGGTTACGGGCTTCATGATATAGCCGCTCGCGTGAAGCTGCATTGCCGCGCCCGTGTACTCGCTGTAGCCCGTGACGAAGATTATATTCATCTTCGGGTTAACCGCCTTGAGCTCCTTCGCAAGCTCAACTCCGTTCATTCCTCTCATATGTATATCGAGAAACGCGATATCACAGCCGTTTGTTTTTGCCTCGTTGAGCAGGTCGGTCTGCTTCGAAAACGCCGTAATATCCGCGTCGGGCTCGGCTTCCCTTACTGCCATTTCGAGCATCTGAAGCATCAGAGGCTCGTCGTCTACACACAATATTCTCATTTATTATTCTCCTTTGGAATTATAACTCTGGCGACTGTTCCCTCGCCTATAACGCTTGTAATCTCAACATCGGCGTTGCACATATCTTTCAAGCGCCTGCGAGTGTTTTCCATGCCGACGTGCGAGCGTCCGTCGTTCTTTTTGGCTTCGGTATCAAAGCCCACGCCGTCGTCGGATATAATGACCTCATACGCCTTGTCAGTTTCGCGAGTGGCGATTGTAACGGTGCCGCCGTCCTCCTTCATTCCGACTCCGTGCTTGACTGCGTTCTCAACAAGCGGCTGGATCGACAAAAGCGGCAGCTCAAAATCGGTGCACTGAATGTCGTAGGCAATGTTCAGCTTGTCGGCAAAACGCAGCTTTTCTATATACAGATACTTTTCGAGGTGGTCAAGCTCCCTCTCAAACGGCACAGGCAACGTCTGCTTGAGCGAATCCATATTGCCGCGGAGATACTTTGTAAAGGTGATCGTCGCCTTCTGAGCGGTGTCGGGGTCGAGCTTGCAAAGCATAGCGATACTCGACAGCGAATTGTAAAGGAAATGCGGCTGGATCTGGCTGACCATGATCGAAACCTTCGCCTCGTACAGCTCCTTCTGCATCTGCTGGTAACGGATAGCTTCCTTATACTGCTTCTTCAGATCGCGAATCAGACGGATTATCTGGTAAAGCATTGTTATCGCGCTTCCGAAGATGTAGAAGTGAATATCAGTAAAGCTGAAACAGCGGTTAAGCACGTCTAGAATAATCGACAGCGTAAGCGGCGTCCATGAGGCGAGAATGAATACAGCCTGCTTGTTGTTCCGAGCCTCGATAATCAGAAGCACGGTTATTATTATCGTACAAACCGCGGTAAAGATGTAAATATTCGGAGTTGAGCCGTAGAGGTCGACAAATCCCGCGAAATGACTGATAACAGCGGCTATCACCATTAAAAGATAGAAAGTAACCGTTACCGTTGCGATTATTCGCGTTACCGACCGCTCGAGATTCGCCCTCAGATAGAAAAACACGGATATGATAAAGAAATAATTCAGCAGTATCTCGAACATCATACAGACGGTGCTGTCGATTATCCACAGGTTCATGTATTCACTGATGCTCTGAGCTATCATATACAAGCCCCAGAACAGGCAGAGTACGCCGAAGGTCAGGTATTTATAATTGATTTTGCCGAGAATGAAGCCCGCGATTGGAAACAGGAACACACCGAAAAAGCACACCAGAACAAACAACAAAAGCGACGGCAGAGAATCAAAAAAGAATTGCAGGTAACTGCCGTTAGCAAAGCTCAGAGTGACCTCGAGCGTGTCCGAAAGATTGGTTCGTGAAATCGGGTACGGGTTATCGAGCTCCAAAACCAATTCGGTATCCATAGTCACGCCCATTTCCTTCAGATAATCCATATCAATAGTCTGAACATAGTAGCCGGGTGTGTCAGGATAAAACATTTCGAGTGAGTAATAGATCGGATAATGCTCCTTGAAGTACTCCTTATCAAGAAACGGGTCGTCAGGATCGTCGGCACTCTGCGTATAGACATTATAAACACTTTCAAGATATTCATCTTTATCTCTGTAAACATGTTCGACGAGAGGTGTTCCGTCGGCGGTTTTCAGGGTGTACCAGATGTTTTTGGTTGAAATATTGATATTCGTGAAGAACTCAAGCTCGGGTAGCAATTTTCCTTTAAATACAACCTTATGAAAGCCGTGGTTGACAATCGGCGTGTCAGGGTCGATCGGCGTCCATTCTCCGTCGTCAACAGAATAAGAGCCGTCGAGAAATACTGACTTTTTATCGAAAAAATCAAACCTGTAATAGTTTATCGCGCCGAGGACGATGAGTCCGATAAGCATTATTAATACAAGAGAAAGAGAGATAATTGTCCACCGTTTGCTTTTGAGAGCCTTACGCATTGAGTTCACCTGATTTCCGTGTGCGTGTCGCTTAGTGATATTATATTAATTTTATCAATTTAACGGATAAATGTCAATGAAAACGAAGGCGCAAAATACATTGTCCTCTCTTGTTGAAAAATTAAAAGAGAGCACCTTTGGTGCTCTCTGCTTTATCCGATATGCTTCATCTCGCCTGCGTGGTTCAGTGCGCACGGAGAACTTTCATCTGCTCTCTCGCGATTCGCCTGCGGGGCTTCCCGCCGCTCGCCTTCGAACCCCGTCATCTTCTTGCTTGTTTACTGAATTGAAAAAAGAGAGTACCTTTGGTACTCTCTTTTTTCAATGGAGCGGATGACGGGGCTCGAACCCGCTACCTCCACCTTGGCAAGGTGGCGCTCTACCAGATGAGCTACATCCGCATATTTATGGTGCCTCCGGACGGAATCGAACCATCGACACGGGGATTTTCAGTCCCCTGCTCTACCAACTGAGCTACAGAGGCAAATTTGGCGACCCGGAACGGGCTCGAACCGTCGACCTCTAGC
>NZ_JAEQMG010000189.1 GCF_016680995.1 Ruminococcus difficilis
ATATCTGCTTAAATATATAGTTGTATTGGCAAGGTAAAAAGTAGATAAACTTAATCCATTTGTTTCTGCGCAGCATAATATAAATAAAGGTAAGAACAAAGCCTTTGATTTATGTTTTAATTAAGCCAATCAGAAAAAAACATATCTAAACAGAATGAAATGTTCTCATTAGTCATTATATCATAGAAACATATCCAGTTAAAGAGAAATTCTGATTTTTACAAAAAATATCCAGTATTTTACCTTGAAAATGATTTACAGGGTTCTATCTGCAGAAAATTTTTTATGCTGTCAAAGATTGCTCATGAAATATAAGAGCATAAACGAAAAACTTTCAGTAAAAAGCAGCGACTTTGTTTTAATAATTTCTATTTCAGAACTCACAGTCGATCCAACTAATATAATCAACTGTATTCCCGCTTTCTCAATAAAATCAAATCCGATAAACTAAGAATTACTCACTCGTCAAAGCGTAAAAGGCTCGCTCTCTAAGACTATAGCACATGTGCTTGTAAAAGCCGTAGTATGCGCTCATTAAAATGTTGAACTGCATTTGGCATAACGCTAACTCACACCCGTGAAAGCGATTGATTTTTCAAAGCCTTCAGTATCAACGGTTTTCAAACAAAAAATGAAACCATAAGTTTGTATCAACCTATGGTTTCAATATGTAAGTAGCGACCTATTTTGATACAAAGTGCACACCCTGCCTTGAGAATCGTTAAATTATGCACACCCCTCGATAAGTCAGGCATAAAAAATGCACACCCCTGCACACCCCGCAAATCAGAAAACGATTTCACAACCACAAACATATATCTTAAAAGAATAGGTTCATCACGGAAAGTTGGGGGATGGATTACGAATGGAAGGAATAGATAAGTAGCGGATAAGAGTAAAAAAGTAATCCTCGTCACGATAACCATATCCGATACGTTTAGCAACTTTGATCTTGTTGTTGAAGCCTTCCAGTTTACCGGTACTTATTTGAAACTCAGCATGAGCAGCAAGACCGGGAATGCGGCATTCTTTCTGTGATGCAAATTTGACCAGAGCCGGTATGGCGCTCTCCTTGGCAGCTTCAAACCATTTTGTCCATCCGTCAAGAGCTTGTTGATAGTTTTGCAGTTTGTACAGTCGGCACATCTCTTCTTTCATCGAATAGCAGACTGCGAGATTCTGATGATCTTGCAGAATAGATTGCAGGTGTTCGGACTGGTCATCGGTTAGTTTGCTGCCATTGGTCAATAACGTCCAACGCAGTTTCTTCAATTTGCTGTATTCCCGCTTTTCCGCTTTGGCTTTTTCTTTTATGGACTGTTTGGTTTCCTTGTCGGTATCAGTATTGATGTCGGTAAGGATTTCTTTTGACTTTGCCTTATGTTTGCGTGCTTCATCCAAGCGCACGACGCCAAGCACATCACGTCCATACTGCGACTGCATATGGAACCGGTCATAGACGATCTGCGCGTTCGGCAAATGCTGAGTAACGAGTTTGTTGTAGGATGCATTCATGTCCATCGCTACTGCGATGACTGATGATAAGGTGTCAGACGGCATATCTTCAAAGAATTTTTCAAAGTCTTTGATTGCTCTGCCTGTACCGACCCACAGCACATCGCCCTGTTCCAGATCCATAACACAGGTTGCATAACGATGTCCTTTGTGGATTGCAAACTCATCTACTGCAAGGATTCTCGGCTTGTAACCTTCCTTTTTCAGCGCATTTTCTCGTTCCCAAATGGCTTTGTCCATGATTTCTCGCTGTACCTTGCGGATGGTGTCCCAGTGTATGCCGGTCAACTCTTGTATTGCTTTAATGGATACTTTCTGCTGCAAGAAGCCTTTGATCCAGTTGGCTGCTCGGTATGTGATTCTCGTGCCGGGATATTTGAATGGGACTTCTTCTGTAAACGATTCTCCGCATACCGTACATCGATATCTGTTTCCCGTGCAAAACAAAGTCAAAGGAACATCTATGCAGAGTGGCATATCTCTCAGGTGAATCCCAAAACTATCGTAGATATATACTTTTTTTCCGCATCTGGGGCAAACCTTGTCTTTACTCCGCTGTGCGCTTTTTACCATGAGGACAGCTTGATCCTTGTGGGGACTCATGTCATATTTAATTGCTTCATATCCTTGACATTTAAAACTTATTTTGATATCTTCTAAGTAGAGCATATGTTGTTTCTCTCCATCTTTGTTTCTCGCAAACTCAATTATGGAGCTTCCTATGCTCTTTTTCAATATTCTTTTTCCCTTATCCCCCAACTTTCCGTGAAGAGGGTTTCTTTTTGAAATGGTCGCCGAGGTCGTTGACATCAAAAAAAGCCTGCCGGTCGGCAGGCTTGATTTATATTATTTTGTAAAAAGTCCTTTAACAACTCTGATAAGAAGGCTTAAATAGTTATTCAAATCAGGAATCAGGAAATCCATAAATCCGAGATTTAAGAAATGATTTTTTTGGGGTGTTTTCTGCTCAGCGTTAAGAGTGAAGCTCTGGGTATATACTATTCCGCCCTCTCCGAAAACTTCAGCCCTTATATATCCTCCGATTTCATCAGCATAATCGTCAAGGTCCAATGTTCCGTTATTCGCTTTTGTCGTTGCAATAAGCTTACCGTCAGAAATCCAGCGGACAAGCAGCGCATCGGAAGACTTGACAGAAATAGTGTTTTTGCAGATC
>NZ_JAEQMG010000019.1 GCF_016680995.1 Ruminococcus difficilis
CGAAAAAAGGCTTGAAACCGAAGTTTCAAGCCTGAGAAATCCAGTAATCATGAGGGAAATCAAGTTGCGGTTGACGTTTGGAGACCGCTGCTCTACCAACTGAGCTATACCCCTAAATATGTAATCGCTGCAAATGAACGCGTGTCACTTGCAGAAAATATAATAACACATACACGTGTGTTTGTCAAGATGTTTTCTGGACAAAAACGCGGAATCGCAATTCTTTTTAAAAGATTTTGTCCGGAAACATACTGCTTTCGCACGCGACAGGGAATGCCGTTATGATAAACTATGCTGCACTACACACACGTGTTTTTCGTGGTCTTTGACCGCTGCTTGGGCACGTTTTTTTCACACGTCTATTGATAATTTTTTCAGCGGCTGCGATTTGGCTGCTATGGAGTTGGTATTGCCATAGCTTTCGATTCGTG
Organism: Ruminococcus difficilis; assembly: GCF_016680995.1. The sequence continues at coordinate 432 of NZ_JAEQMG010000019.1, forward strand.
ATAGAATAAAAAAGATAAGGAATAAATATGAGGTTAAAAGTAATGATTGGCGATAACAAATTCTTAGAAAACTTTTACAACGAATACGATGAGGACGGAAGGCTTGAAAACAATCGTCTTGGCAGAGTGGAATACCTTACTACACGCCGCTATTTAGATCCGCTGCTGACCGCGGACTGCAAAATTGCTGAAATCGGCGCAGGCACCGGAAGATATAGCGTTACCCTTGCCAAAGAAGGTTATGATGTTACTGCTGTTGAATTGGTGCAACATAATCTTGACATTCTCAAAAGCAAACTCGACGGCAGCGAAAACATCAAAACCTTTCTCGGTAATGCGCTTGACTTGAATATGCTGGATGATAACACCTATGATGTTACGCTCCTGCTCGGACCGATGTATCATCTGTATTCCGAGAAAGATAAAGTTTTCGCACTAAAAGAAGCTGTCAGGATCACAAAGCCGGGCGGTTACATTTTGGTTGCCTATTGTATGAACGAAGCGACGGTTATTCAATATGTTTTTGGTTGTAATCAGCTGAAATCCGTTATGGATTTGAATATGATTACCGATGATTGGAAATGTATCAGCGAACCGAAAGACCTGTTTGAAATGGTGCGTGTTGAGGATATAGAGCGCCTGAACGCAGCTGTTCCCGTTGAGCGTATAAAGCTTGTCGCAACCGATGGCGCAAGCCGGTATATTCGTGAGTATCTCGAAGAATTTGACGACGAAACCTTTGCAAAATGGCTGTCCTATCACTTTGCGACCTGCGAACGGCAGGATTTGATAGGCGCTACCAATCACAGCTTGGATATTTTGAGGAAAGTGCAGGTGAGATAAGTGTTTGCTCCAAAACTAAATCAAGGCGACGAGATAAGAGTCATCGCTCCGTCACGCAGTTTAGCGATTGTTCGTGACGAAATATTCAACAAGGCTTTGCATTGCCTTGAACAACAGGGCTTTTATATTTCCTTTTCAAAGCACAGTCGGGAAATAGACGATTATAATTCGTCGTCAATACAATCCAGAGTCGAGGATATACACGAAGCGTTTCTCGATAGCAATGTTAAAGCAATTCTGACGGCAATCGGCGGCTTCAATGTGAACCAAATATTAGAACATATTGATTATGAAATCATCCGACAACACCCTAAAATTCTATGCGGCTATTCAGATATTACTGCCTTGCTCAATGCCATATATGCCAAGACCGGACTCATCATCTATCACGGAGCTCATTTTAGCACCTTTGGTTTTGAAACAGAGCCGGAGTATACACAAAAAGCGTTCTTTGATTGCGTGATGAACGAGGGCTGCTTAACGCTGAAACCATCTCAAATCGCAAAAGAATATACAATCATTCAACAAGGTGTTTGTGAAGGCGCGATAATCGGCGGTAATCTTTGTACGCTTAATCTACTGCAAGGCACACAGTTTATGCCACAAGCAGACGATATAGTCTTATTCCTTGAAGATGACAACATTATGGGCGATCATTTCATTTATGAATTTGACCGTAATTTTCAGTCATTGCTGCAGGCTTATGGCAAAGAAAAAATAAAAGGCATTGTGTTCGGCAGATTTGACGATAGCTGCAAGATGAGCGCGGATGTTATCAAAAGAATTATATCCGACAAATTGCCAAAAAACATTCCTGTTATGTTTGGTGTTGACTTCGGACACGTTTTCCCGATGATAACCTTCCCGATAGGCGGCAGGGTGAGAATGGAAGCGAACGCTAATCCGATAATTGAAATTATCAATCATTAGATTTGAGATAATAACGAAATGATAGTTATCCTCTTGCTACGGCAAGGGGATTTTTTATAGCCAAAAACGCCGGTGATTATTGGAAGCAGGTAAAAGCGAGCCGTCCTTTTGGGGACGGCCCGCGAAAGACATCGGACGGCAGAGCCGACCGTTATGCAGTTTTAGGCGAACACGCGCAACGTTTGCTGAGGGGTTCCTCAGTATTTGCGGCGTTTGTGTGAACGGAGATATTTTTAGGAGGAAACTATGGAAGAATACAAGAAGGTTACTATCAGTTTTACAAAAGATCAGTTGGAAAAGATGGATGAAATCATGTCAAAGGAGCAGGGCTACTCGCGAAGTTCATTGGTGCGCGAGGCGGTAGATTACTACCTCGGTTTTCTTGCTCAAAAGGGAAGCGTCAGCTATTTGTCGCCGATCATCAGTCAAAACATCAAGCTGGTTTTGTCACGCTTTGAAGAAAACCTGAGTGAGATGTTGTTCAAGTTGGCGGTTGAAGTGAGCAAAAGCAATATTCTTTCTGCGCGTAACTTCGAGCTAAACGACTACGCTTTGAATTATTTGAATGATGTTTCCGAACAGATTGTCGCGGAGCATAACGGCGTTCTCGACTTGGAAAAGGCAAGAGATTTCATCAACGGAGAAGAAAATGGCTAAGATAATTGTTTCATGTCGCTTTCAAAAAAGCGCGAAAGATATGGCTGATCTCATCAGATATATGGCAACCCGTGAAGGCGTTGA
>NZ_JAEQMG010000190.1 GCF_016680995.1 Ruminococcus difficilis
CACGACTTCAAGGGGACGCGCAAGATCACCAAGTTCGAAGCGACTCCCTATAAGGGCGGTCTGTTCAACCTGTTCACCCGCTACAACTACCGCTGTTATTACACCGAGACCTGTAAGGATTGCCAAGGTGTGCGTCAAGGCTACTTTGATTATCCTATTATCGACGTCGAGCGTTGGGCGGACTACAGAGCTGCCTTTGAATCCATCGTAAAAATGAACCCTGAGCAACTGCAGAGCTTCAGCGATCAGGATTATCTGGAGGGTTACAAGTACTACCTGCTGATTCCATCGTGGTATCTCAGTCCTCTCTATGAGGCTACCGGAACGAATGAGATGAACTTTGCCAACCTGCAGTCCGGTTGGCTGACCAAGCTGACGAACACCGATGAAGCCGGAAGCTGTAAAATGTTTGACAAAAACGGCAAGGAGATAGCAAGCTATAAGCCGAAAGATAACAAGAACTCCTCTTCTGTAGGCGCGAACGGCAGCGAAGGCGAGGATGAAGGTATTTCCGAGGACGAGCTCGAAACATGGCGCTTCACCGAGGACGACGGCGCTGTGGTCGCGCTCAGCACCGACTACCTGATGTCGCTCGATGACGGTGAGTACAGCTATACCGCCTGCTTCTCTAATGAGAACGGGGATGGAGCGGCGATCACGATGGTATTCAACATCGTGAGCGATGAGCACGGCAAGAAAGTGACGAATCTCCATCCGCTTGGAACGATGGTAAACGCCGACGGCGGTATCGTCAGCATGAACCTTTCCGATCAGTATGTTCCGTATACCGGCGAGCCGATTACCCCGCCCGCCGTTACCCTGACGAGCGAGATGGGCGTCGAGTATGCCGAGGGCGAGGACTACACCCTGACCTATTATCAGGTTGTTGAAGATGAGGACGGCGAGGCGGTTGAAGTCGAGATCGCGCCTGAGAATATCAAGGACATCGGAACCTATAACGTTGTCGCCAACCCGACCCGCAACGGTGTGCTCTCCGGCTCGGCATGGGCGCAGTTTGTCGTTATCGACGAAGCCGACTGCCCGCACGATTGGGAAACCCTATCCAACGAGGACGGTCACTGGCAGCATTGCACCATCTGCGGCGCTTCCACCCGTATTCTGTGGCACGAGGACGGCGAAAGAAAGTGCGAGGTCAAACGCGTGGCAATTCCCGTTGACGGCGGCGAGGATACCAACGCTCTGCTCGTCACGGCATATAACGAGTGCCCGGTCTGCGGCTATCACACTCCCGAAAAAGCATATAATTACAGCTACACCTATCCCGAACAGAATTACCGCCTTGCCACCCTGCGCAACGCCGAAATTAACACATCCGCAAACGCGATTTATATGAAGGGCGACGTTGCAAAGGACGATCAGGTGTTCTGGGACGGCGCTTTGCTGACAAAGCCCACCGAAATCATCGGTGGCAAGCCTGCTGACTACAACAAGGACGAGGGCATGATCCTGACCTTTACCGACGATTTCCTTGCGACCGTCGCGGACGGCAATCATGAGCTGACGGTCTGCAATGGCGACGAGTTTACCGTAATGACGGTTACCGTGGAAAATCATCTTCTGGCCGCGCTTGCCGACAAGGCGCTTGACGATTACGAGGAAATGGATTTCTACGATTATTACGGGCTGCTTTCGGATTACCGCGACCGCGAGGTTGAGGTTATTTACGGAAATCTTGACGAAGCGCTGCCGCTTTTGGGAGATACAAACCAAGACGGAATTGTAACAATCAGCGATGTTACCGCAATTCAGCGTGTACTTGCGGAGCTTGAATCCTTTAGCGATTTACAAATGTTATTGGCAGATGCAAACCAAGACGGAGAAGTGAATATTACTGACGCCACTACCATTCAGAAATATCTTGCGGAATTTGATATTCCATATCCTATCGGCAAGCCGGTTGCATATGAGGTTGACGGATAAATAATTACAACAGAGGATTTGAAATGAAAAAAGTCAGTATCTTAACATTTGCAATTTGCCTTTCGTGCGTTGTGTTGGCAGGCTGCAGCGGCGAAAACAGCAGCAAAACGGAGTCCGCTTCAAGCCAAAGCAGCGAAACGACTGAGGCGGGTGAAACAAAAATGCCGGATACTACGGCGGCAATCGAAAGCACCACAGCGGCGGAAACAACCGAGAGCAACGGCAGCTCATCCCTTGTCGGTTCGTGGGAGTATGCGGACGGCGGCTTTACATATACGTTCAATGCGAACGGCACGGGAACATACGACGAATACGGTTCGGTGATGAACTTTACCTATACCGACAACGGCGCATCCATTGAATTTACATACGAGGATGTTGACGCTCCGACTGTTCTTGAATATACCATTGACGGCGACACGCTGATTATGAAAGACAGCTTCGGCTCGGACGTGACATACATCAAAAAATAATCCTTTCCCCAAAACAAGCACCCCGGCGGAGAAATTCCGTCGGGGTGTTGTGTTAATTTTGTTGTCAGAAGAAGAATCCCGGGCAGAGGAACAGTGCGTCAAACGCGAGCAGCGCCGCCGCGAAAACCCACAGCACAAGCTTTCTTTCCACGCAGGGAGAGAAGAAATAGACATTCTGCTTTCGAGGTTTTACCATGTGGGCGACGAACATATAGCCCCAGAAAAAGCCTATCATCCCGAAGATATTGATGATCGGGCTGATAATCAGAAAACTGTTGATATTATCCTTAGCGACAGGTCCGTTCAGCTCAACGAGCGTGAATACAACAGCGTTAACAAGATACGGAAACAGATAAATCGCCGAGGCAACTCTGTTTCGCTCCTTTTTGTCGTTATTGTCGCGGATGAAGTGGAACGCCTGACGGTACGCGATAAAGAACACGAACAGTATTCCTATGCAGCCGATCATCAGCATAATGATTCTCAGCGCCAAATTGCCGCCGAAATTCTCAAAGACCTTTGCCCAGTCGCCCTGCTGAATGCCCGGATCGGGGTTGGGATCATACAAAAAGAAATCTCTGAGGAAGTAACCAAAGCCCATGCTGAAATGCATCATTGTTGTCATAAGCACAAGCGGTCTGCTCAACGGTCCGAGCTTAAACTTTTTGAGGACGATCAGCAGGATAAAGCCAATGGCGATGTTCATTAGCGCCGCCGAGCCGGTATACATCACCTTCCAGAAAACGGAGTCGATGCCGACGGTCGGGTCGACGGTGCCGGCACAGCCGAAGGCAAGCACTATCGGTTTAGCGCCCGCGATCATCTGCGTAATCAGGTGTGTCGCCTCGTGCACCGGCGCGGTCAGGTTCATCGCGATAATACCCAGCGCGATGCAGTTGAGAATCATAAAGAGCCTGCTGCCCTTTTTAGTGTCAGTCATTTTGTCACCTCATTTTTTGCCGTTCTTTTTCAGTCCCGCAATGACAATCGACAAAATCGCCATCAGGCAGCCGCCGATAAACACCGCAATCCAACTGATGCCCCATGCGTCACCGAGCATTCCCCAGATTACCATAACCGCTACGGAAATAATGGCGATAATCGGATACAACAAACCTAACATTTTCGTGTTCATAAACACCCTCCTTCCCTTTTTATTTTCTCAATAAAATTATTATACGATATATATTTTTTTGTTTCAATAGTTTTGGAACAAGCGGTATCAAATTAGGTCTGAACGGTTTTGGCGACATATCCACATTTGCCAACAGCAGACGACCTTTTTTACTATACACGTAGTGTATAGTAAAAACTGAGCAAGAGTGTATTCAAAATTTGCGACGCTAAAACAAAGATAACTCAAAAAAGTTCTGGACTTTTTCTTTTTCTGTGGTATCCTGTTGTGCTTGAAGGAGGTATCGGCATGGATACTATCAGAGAACTGTTCTACGGAAACATTCATCCGTATGAGCGTGACATTCCCAAAGACAGCGAAGGTGACAGGCTAAACAAACTGATAACCAGACATGAAGCCGCACTCAAATCGACGCTCAACGAGCACGAAGCGGAGATTCTGGAAAAGCTCAAGGATGCACTGACAGATCAAAGCAGTCTATGTGAGTGCGAGGGATTTATCAACGGCTTTCGGATAGGCGTCAGATTGATGACGGAATCATTTTACACCGGAGAATAAGAAAAGCCCGGCAGTACTCTATACGCTGTCGGGCATTTTCGCAATTTATAATTTTTGTAGACCATATAATCCTGTCAGCGGATTTTGAAAGACCGGGATTTTGGGCGTAATAAAGGTGAACAAAATAAACAGCACACCGATAAAGTAAATGACAGCAAAGGGAATCCAATGAAATCTGCAATGCAAGCTGTCCTGTTTGAAAAGCAGTGTTTCCAAAATAAAAACAATTGCTGCTGAGAGAAAGAAAATTGTCATGTTAAGCCAATCGGGAGATTTTCCGAACGCTCCGTTGTAGGTGTAGAACAGCACGGGAATCAGCACGAGCCCGGTTATGATTCCAATCAGTTTTATACACCAAAATCTGTTGTATTCCCTGAAAAATCTGCTTTGTATCAGCGCGAAAACAAACAGCGGGAAGTACATTAGCTTCATGTGCTCCCATATTGATTCATTGACAGCTGAAAACGGCGCGACCAATACGCTTTCTTTGGTAAGTCCATACAAAAAATGCAATATGGTTCCGCCGAGTACAGTCATTACAAATCCGGCAAATTGCCAGAGATATAGATTTCGTTTCATCGAGTTCACGCCCAAATTGTGTATTTCTAAATAATTATGCAGGAGCAAGTATTATAATTCTAAAACCATCCCAAAGTGTTCAAAATTTGAGCCGCATAAAACAAAGAAACCAAATCCTTGACGAAAGCAATTTTTCGGGTATAATAGAGACAGATAGATTTGAGAGGTGATTGCTTTTGTGTACCAACAAAGAAGCTGTTGAGAATGCAGCTGCATCTATTAAAATGGAGGGCTTTGCCGTCAGTGAACAGAGTAAGCAATGGTGCGAGCAGTTGTTGAATAACGAAATAACCTTTGAAGAGTATTTAGCGCGTGCGCTCAAACAAGTAGGAGTATCTGCATAATGGCATATAGCGTAGATTCGATTAGTGACAATTGTTACGAAGGAACAACGTGTCTAATCAATAAATACAATATCCGTGACGAATCCAAGCTGGCGGAATTAGAAGCGATGATTACTCTTGCGATAACATCCGAAATGGAACAAGTTGCTCTTAAAGACGGCTTCAATGAGAACGATTACAAGGCTATTCACAGGCAATTGTTTGATACGCTTTACACTTGGGCGGGAGAATACCGCACAATAGATATTTCTAAAAAGGGAACAGCGTTTGCAAAGCATGATGAAATCCCCGAATTGCTCATGAACTGCTTTAAGCGGTTGAAGGCTATGGACTTTTTCAGAGGTTTGCCGTTTGATGACTTTATAGATGAAATCGTGGATATCTATTGTACTACAAACTACATCCACCCGTTCAGAGAAGGAAACGGCAGAACGCAGCGTGTGTTTTTATCGCAGCTTATACACTATAACGGATACGAAATTCATTTTTCAAAAATAGATACTGACGAATTAATGTTGGGAACGATTCATGCCGCGCATGGCGTAGTTGATTATCTTCGTGATATCTTTAAGGAACATATCAAACCCACTTTGCGATGAAGTGAGTTTAGCGTCATTTTGTGTGCTGAAAATGCTGACGGGAGTTCTGACAAATTTATATTAAAAAAGCAAACGCTGCACTTGACTTTATCGTTTAAGTGCAGCGCTTTTATCATTTATCCCGGTGGAGATTAAAATTTAATTTGGTTTTAAGAATTTGGTGAAAATGCAACCGTTTATAATCAGCACAAATCCGACTAAAAAAGTATCAGTCGGGTGATAGTAAGAACGAACAATAGGGGTTTTGAGGGGATGGTGAAAAATTGCTGGTCTTTTGATGCTGTTCCAAAATCTTTTGCAGGTTTTAACCTCGGTTTTGCATAAATCACTTTAGCGACTTGCAAAAATCAAAACACGAAAAAAGGCTTGAAACCGAAGATTCAAGCCTGAGAAATCCAGTAATCATGCGGGGAATTAAGTATCGGTTCCCGTTTGGAGACCGCTGCTCTACCAACTGAGCTATACCCCTAAATATTAAATTGCTGCATAGTGACATTAACTCACTGCAAGAGATATATTACCACAGACACGCGATTTTGTCAAGCATTTTTCAACACAAAAACGCCAATTTGAATAAAAACAGTGTTTTA
>NZ_JAEQMG010000191.1 GCF_016680995.1 Ruminococcus difficilis
TCCGAAAATCGCAGTAAACGAAAAGGCAAGTATCAGCAAAGCAACAATGAAGAACACCGGCTTTGGAACTCTTTTCATGCCTTTTGAACCTCCGTAATATAATTGTCTGTAAGAAAAAAACAACCCTGTTACGGGCGCAGACTTACAGACGTAACAGAGTTATTATATGATTTTTTTGGCAAATTGTCAATGGAAATGCAAATATTTGATAAAAAAACTTTATCTTTAGCAGTATTGCATAAAATCATATCATAAAAATTGTAACATAAAATTTATCCGCCCTTATACTCCGCCGATTTGTACAAAACGCGCTGAATAACACCCGAATCTATCGGCTCCAAAAGGAAAACCCGGCAGAATCGCTCCTGCCGGGTCATAAAAACTAACTTATCAGATTTTGCCGAGCAGCTTCTCGCACGCCGCGAGCTTCGCGCAGGTGCAGAAAATATCCATGGCCTGCTCCAGCTCGTTGTTGGGCGGGAAGGTAGGCGCTATGCGGATATTGCTGTCGTGAGGGTCGTTGCCGAGCGGATATGTCGCGCCCGCTCCGGTGAGAACTACGCCCGCGTCGCGGCAGAGGTGTACAACGCGCTTCGCGGTGCCCTCCATGACGTCTACGCTTACGAAGTAGCCGCCGTTGGGGTTGGTCCAGTTCGCGGTGCCTGTTGGCTTGAGCTCCTTGTCAAGCGTATTGAGCACGATGTCAAACTTGGGCTTTAGGATAGCCTTATGCTTTTCCATATGCTTAAGAACACCGTTAAAGTCGCCGAAGAACTTGACGTGACGGAGCATGTTGAGCTTATCATAGCTGATGATCTCGTAGTTGTAACGCGCCGCAAACACCTTCATGTTGTTCGAGGAAGCCGCCATTGCAGCGACACCCGCGCCCGGGAAGGTGATTTTAGACGTCGAGCAGAACAGAACCGGCAGGTCAACGTTGCCTGTCTTTCTGCACTCGTCAACAATATTGAGCAGCTTGTCGGGTGTGTCGGTGATATCGTGAATGCAGTAGGCGTTATCCCACATAATGCGGAAATCCTTCGCCGCGGGCTTGAGGGATGCGAAACGTCTTACGGTTTCATCGCTGTAGGTAATGCCGTTGGGGTTTGAGTATTTCGGCACGCACCAGATACCCTTGATGCTCTCGTCGTTCGAAACAAGACGCTCAACGATGTCCATGTCGGGGCCGTTCTCGTTCATGGGAACGGGAATCATCTCAAAGCCATAGTACTGGGTGATACCGAAATGTCTGTCGTAGCCGGGAACCGGACAGAGGAACTTTCTGTCGGGAACCTCATACCAGGGCTTGCAGCCCTCGACAATCGGCTTTGTCATCATGCAGGAAATCGTGTCGAACATCATGTTCAGGCTGGAGTTGCCGCCGACCATAACGCTGTTTGAGGGCACGCCGAGAATCTCGCCGAAGAGCTTGCGGCACTCGTCGATACCGTGAAAGATACCGTAGTTTCTGCAGTCCATGCCATCCTCGCCGATGAAATCAGACTTGCTGTTCATCACGTCGAGCATTTTCAGCGAAAGGTCAAGCTGCTCCTTGCCGGGCTTTCCTCTTGCCATATTGAGCGAAAGACCCTTGCCTTTTTCGTCCTTATAGCGCTTTTTAAGAGCGGCGTATTCCTTTTCCAGCTCCTCGGAGCTGCACTTGAAGTATTCCATTTCCCATATCTCCTTACGCAATTGTTCTTTTTGTAACCTTATATATTCTAATACAACGGCACCGAAAATGCAAGTCTTTTTTACAAATCCTGCAAATTCGTCAGTTTTATTAATAAAAAACAGGCTCACCTCGCGATTGCTTAGTGAGTCTGTTGAAATTGTTATTATAATATTATTCAGTTTTTCGGAAGCTGTACCATTCGTGCGGTTAATAGTACTGATAGTAATAGTAACCTCTGCCGGCGCTTTTCTTATTCTGGGTGCAGCCGACCTTGATGAACCCGAGGATTTTTGTGTCGGCAAGCTTGATGCTCTCGAGCATCTTCTGGATATCGCCGTGGGTGGTGGAGCGTTCGCGGAGAACGACAACATAGCCCGCGACCCTGTCCTTGAGCAGAAGGGCATCGGCGACAACACCGATAGGCGGAGTATCGAAGATAATGTAATCGTACTCATCAATCAGACCCTTAACCAGCTTCTCAAAGCCGGGAGAACAGAGCAGCTCGGACGGGTTGGGCGGAATCGTGCCGGAGGGCAAAATATCGAGATTAGGAAGAACATCGTGCTTTACGGCGTCCTCAAAATCCGCCATTTTACCAATTATGTTCGAAAGTCCTACCGTATTCTCTACCTTAAAGATATTGTGCAGGTTCGGACGGCGCAGGTCGCAGTCAATCAGCAAAACCCTTCGCTCCATCTTTGAGAAGGAAATCGCGAGATTTGCCGAAACGGTACTTTTACCCTCGCCCTTTGCGTAGCTTGTTACAGCGAAAACCTTCTGATCCTCTGCGGAGAGAGAGAACATAATATTGGAACGGGCGCTTTTGTAGGACTCAACTATCGCGAATTTGCTCTTCTCTGAAATAGCATCAGCGGAGTTATAGTTCTTTTCGGTCTTTTTTTGATCCGGTTTTTTCAGTTTAATCTTCAGGGCCATGCTTACTTACCTCCCGTGTTAAAATCGGGAATCTCAGCGAATACAGGAATCTTGTAGATTTCCGAGAGATCCTCGTCTGACTTAATGGTGGTGTCAATCAGCTCAAGCAGAACCGAAATCAGGCAGGCAGCCACAAGTCCGACCGCAAAGCCGATGAGTGTATTTCTCATCTTGTTCGGCGAAATCGGCGATGAAGGAGCCTTGGCGGTGCGGATTATACCAAGCTGACCGTACATGAAGTTATCGTGGAAAACCTCATTGCACATATCGGAAATCTGATTTGCTACATTGGCACACTTCTCGGGATCATCTCCCGTCACGTTTACGTTGATATAGAAGGTTCCTTCCACCGTTGAAAAGCTGACACTGCAGCCGTTGTACAGAGTGGTGATCTTGTCGGAGTTCTGGAACAGGGTGACGCAGATTTTCGCCAGAGTAGAGGAACCGCTGATATCTGAGTTAAAGATCTTCTGAGCGACTTCGTTGTTGCTCGAGTTTGAATCAGAGGTTCTCGAGGATTCTGTATCAGCCTTGTCGGCAGTATCGTCCGTAACTTCTTTTTTGTTGTAGTTCTGCACAAATATCATGGTTGACGAGGTGTACTGCGGGGTGATAAAGAAATATGTATAGAGGAATGTCAGTAAACCCGCTGCCAACGCAACAATCACGATAAAACGAATTCTGTGCAGGAGTACGCCTAAAATCTTTTGAATGGTTATATTTTTTGGCATTTCCTGTCTCCTTCTGCGTAAAGAATCTTATCGCATAATATTACACCTTAGAATTATATATCATATAATCGGGATTATGTTTCCATAAAAGAATTATTTCAATCTATTAGCAGAAAAATAAAGGAAGCAGAGGCTTCCTTTAGATTTTTTATTTATCCGACAACATTCAGCAGTACGCCTGCGGCTACCGCCGAACCGATAACGCCCGCAACATTCGGACCCATTGCGTGCATAAGCAGGAAGTTTCCGGGATTCTCCTGCTGGCCGACCTTCTGCGATACACGCGCGGCCATTGGAACAGCGGAAACACCGGCGGAACCGATAAGAGGATTGATCTTGCCGCCTGTTAACTTGTACATGATCTTGCCGAAGAGAACGCCGAAGGCTGTGCCCATACAGAATGCAATCAGACCGAGAGCGATGATCTTGAGGGTGTCGAGCTTGAGGAAGTTCGCGCCCGAAGCAGTCGCGCCGACTGTTGTGCCGAGGAAGATAGTGATAATATTCATCAGCTCGTTCTGAGCGGCCTTTGCGATTCTCTCAACCACGCCGGATTCCTTGAACAGATTGCCGAGCATCAGCATACCTACAAGAGGAGCGGCGTCGGGCAGGAATATCGCAATCAGGATTACAACGATGATCGGGAAAAGGATCTTCTCGAGCTTTGATACGGGACGGAGCTGCTCCATCACAACGCCTCTCTCCTTCTTTGTGGTGAGGAGCTTCATGATAGGCGGCTGAATGATGGGAACAAGCGCCATGTAGGAATACGCCGCAATCGCGATCGAACCGAGCAGATGCGGAGCGAGCTTTGTGGTAACATAAATCGCGGTCGGACCGTCAGCGCCGCCGATAATGCCGATAGCGCCCGCCTCAGCTTCGGTAAAGCCGAGGAAAATCGCGCCTGTGAAGGTAATGAAGATACCGATCTGAGCCGCAGCGCCGAGGATAAGGCTCTTGGGGTTGGCGATCAGCGGACCGAAGTCGGTCATACAGCCGATGCCGAGGAAGATGAGCGGTGGATAGATACCGAGCTTAACGCCCTGGTAGAGATAGTAGAGAAGACCGCCGTAGGTGGGATTCTCATAGTAAATCTTTCCGCCTATTTCCTGAACGACGTGACCTGTCGCGGCAGGGTCGTTGGCGCTCTGGATTTCAACTAAGCTGATGTGCGGAGCCGCCATGATCTCGGGATAGAGATTGACGAGCAGCATACCGAAAGCGATGGGAAGCAGCAGAAGCGGTTCATACTGCTTTTTGATTGCGAGATAGAGCAGAAAGCACGAAATGCCGATCATTACGTAATTCTGCCAACCGAGGCTAACCAATCCTGAGCTTTCGTAAATGCCCCTGATGGCGTCAAGAAAACCTGTTAATATTTCCATAAACTAAACCGAACCTTTCCAAGCCTTAAAACGGGCGGGTATTGTCCAATACACCCGCGTTTGCCCACGCGGATCTGCCGCCGGCCTTTTTGATGCTTTTGATTTTTGCCCTGCCCGATTTGCCGTACATAGTCGCGACAGCAGCCGCGATAACGGCGACAACCTCTTCGGGAATGCCTTCCCCGGCAGGAAGCGCCTGTTTCACCTCAGCGGGCTTGGAAATCTCAGCCGTGACTTTTTTCTTTTCGGGAGGCGTTTGTTCCTTTTTCTTCTTTTTACTTCCGCCCGAGCCCTGCGCCTTTCCGACGATAAAGCTGTACAGCTTGATTACGCCGATGAGCAGGAGCAAAACCGAGAATACCACCACAAAGCCTGTGAGAATGACCTTTGCCGAGGCGATACCCTTTTCGGCGAGCGACAGCTCGGTCGCGGCAAACTGCGTTAACCCAATACCGTTAAGTACCATAAAACAACCTCCAAAATGTGAATTTGCATACATTGATATTATACTTTAATTCAGCATTTTTTTCAATAACAAATCAGCGCCGACATGTTTTTCGTCGATTTATATAAAAATCAATTCAGCTTACCAAATAATGCAAAAAAAATGCCAAAGCATCAGCCTTGGCATTGTCGTCAAATTGGTTTCTAAATTATTATGCAAATCAGTCCGTTGCAGCCGTCGTTGATGATTTTCTCAATCGTCTCCCCTATCTTCCGCCGCGCGTCTGACGGCATACGGCTCAGCTTGTTGTGCAGACCTTCGTTGACCAGCTCGTGGACGGACTTGCCGAAGATATTGCTCTCCCAGATTTTCTCGGGACTTTCCTCGAATTCCTTGAGCAGATATGACACAAGCTCCTCGCTCTGCTGCTCTGAGCCGACAATCGGCGTTACCTCCGTCTGTGTTTCAATGCGCATCAGGTGAATAGACGGCGCGCTCGCCTTAAGACGTATGCCGTACTTGCCGCTCTGCTTGATGATCTGCGGCTCGTCAAGGGACAGCTCGTCGATCGTCGGCATAACGATTCCGTAGCCGGTCTCCTTGACCTGCTCGTATGCCTGAGCGATTTTGTCGTATTCGCGCTGCTTTTCCGACAAGCGCTCCATACTCTCCATCAGATCACGCTCGTCGGAAACCTCAAGTCCGGTCTGCTCTGAAAGCACCTTGTAGAACAGCTCGGGTTTCAGCGAAACGGAAATACGCGCGCTTCCCGTTCCCAGATCGAGCGAATCGAGCTTTGCCTCCGAAATATGGCCGCAGTCTGAGATCTTTGAGAGCATATCCTGTATTTCGCGGATTTTTTCCATACCCTGAGCGGCGGAGCGAATGCACTCGAACACAGATGACTTGAGCCAGTGATCCTTTTCGAGCGAAATCAGCCAGCAAGGGATATCGACCTGTATCTCCTTCATCGGGAACTCAAAGAGCAGCTGCGCGAGGACGCGCTTTATCTCGTTTTCACTCAGCTCCATGCAGCTGACAGGCAGTACAGGCACCTGATAACGCGCGGAAAGCTCTTCCGAGAGCGCCTTCGCACGTTCTCCGTCGGGATTGGCAGAGTTGAGCAGAAGAATAAACGGCTTGTTTATCGCCTGAAGCTCCTCAACCACACGCCGCTCGCTATCCTCGTAATCCTCACGCGGGATCTCGCCGAAGGAGCCGTCGGCGGTAATGACAAGCCCGATTGTGGAATGATCGGTTATCACCTTTTTTGTTCCGATTTCCGCCGCCTCTTCAAACGGGATCTCTTCATCAGACCACGGAGTTTTCACCATGCGCGGCGAGTCCTCCTCGCTTTGTCCCAGAGCGGACGGCACAAGATAGCCGACGCAGTCGATCATTCGGACGCGGAACGCCGCGTTGTCGCCGAGATCGATCTCAACGGACTCCTCGGGGATAAACTTAGGCTCTGTCGTCATTATCGTCCTGCCCGCGGACGACTGCGGCAGCTCGTCAACCGCGCGGCGGTAGATATTCTCGTCGCGGATATTCGGCAGGACGAGCGAATCCATGAATCTCTTGATAAAGGTCGACTTTCCCGTGCGGACAGGGCCGACAACGCCGATGTAGACGTCGCCGTCGGTGCGCTGCGAAATATCTCTGTAAACGTTTCTGTCTTCCATCGCTTTGCCTCCTTACAGCTTCGGAATCAACAGCATCTGTGGGCTGTCGAGATCGATTTCCTCAAGGTTATTCTCACACATCAGCGGTTCAAGCCGCGTATTGTGCGCCTTGGAAATGCTCCAGAGATTTTCGCCGCTGTCGGCAAAATACAGTGTCAGCGCGCAGTCACCCGACGAAAGAGGCTGATCCTCAAACACCTCAACATCAGTCACAACGCGGGTACACTCGTTCTTCATCGCGCCGCCTGTGACCTTCAGCTCAACTCTTATCTCGGCGGTGCTGTCGTCGGCGAGGCGGAAGCTGAGTCCCGAGGCACGCACCCTGCCGAAGCACAGGCTGTCGCAGCCCTCGGACGAGGAAAGCGTGTGCGAGAAGTCGCAGCTGCGCTCGACGAACATCGGGAAATCATCGCCGTCGAGAGCGAGCATGCAGAGATTGACCTTGCCGCTGACGGAGAGCCGTCCGTCGGCGGGAGCAGCGTTGAGGGTGAGGCTGTCTGCATAGATGTCGAGGATCTTACCGATTTTTCCGCTGTCCACACAAATCGAGAGCTTCTCCATAAAGCTCTCGGAAACAGGCAGCAGCTCGGTGACGGTCTTGAGGTTATCAAAGCGCGGCGCTGAGGCGTATTCTACTGAAAACGCGTCGCAAACCAGTTTTTCCTCGCGCATCACATATCCCTGTTCGGTAAGACAGAGCTTCACGTCGAGCGCGATGATGGGCTTCTCGCTCATAATATCGTTTTTCAGGCGGACGTCGTAGGACATGACCTCGCAGCAGAGCAGGTTGCGGGTATTCTCGTCAACGCCGTCGCAATCGAGAATCTGGTTGAACGGCAGGACGTAGTCCAGCTTCGCGGTTTCGCCCGTTTCGACGTCGCAGAGGTAGAACATCCTCAGGTTCAGCTCACCGCCGACCATCAGCTTATCCTTGACCGCCTTGACATCGTTGATTCCCGCAGTAACAGACGAATGCAGCACGGACTCAACCGGCGGCTTATCGGCTGCCGAGATCTCCTCGCTGACGGTAAACTGCTCCTGACACAGCGCGGTAAGATCGGCGCATTCCGCAGGCTTTATGAGCGTTTCAAGCCCCTCGGGCGGGGTGAAAATTTCGCTCTGCCCGACGGAAAGCACCTTGGCGTACAGCGAAAATGCCCCGTGTATCACAAGTCTGCGCGGACTGAGCGCCCGGCAGTTTATGTACTCGGGCTTAGTTTTTGTGAGGACAACGTAGTTCTCGGGCGTTTCCCGCAGCGAAAAGCTCTGCGAGAAGCTCACGCTTTGTTCGCAGCAGCGGATCGTTTTTCCTGTGCTCTCAACGTACAAAACATTGACAACGCAGCTTCCGTCAACCCTTAGCTGTCCGCCCGAAAGTGACTTCGACTGCAGCTTGGGGATCAGGGTGCATTTGAGGATTTTTTCAATATCGGGACAGTAATCGGGCAGCGTCAGGTCGACGTCCGCGAGCTGCTCGGCAACGGTATCGAGGACTGCCGCGGGCGCGCGAAGGAACCGGCTCTCCGTAGGATATTCCATGTTTTCTCTCTCCTTTTGCTTTGTTGGTAACAGTATATGAGAGAGCAAAACGCTTTATGACAGAAAAACGGCTGACCCGCATAAGGTCAGCCGTCTGAATAAATATTGAATTTTAGTTTGCGGCCATTCTCTGAACCTGTGTCGCGTCTGCAATATCTACCTTGCCGTCGCCTGTAACATCTGCAACCGCAAGCTGATTGTTGTTGAAGAGAACATACTCCGTCACGTGCTTCTGAATATAGGTGGCATCGCTGATGTCGACCGTGCCGTCGAAGTTAGTGTCTCCCTTGATGCGATCCTTGTTTCCGTTAGGCATAACAGCAGAAACACCGTATGTGGAGTTCTTGCTGAAGCCTGTCTTGGACTTCAGATTTGTGTCTTTGCCCTTTTCGATAACAAAACCTTCCTTATTCTCCTCATTGACAACGCCGAGATACTTAAGGTTCATATTGACGGTAGTTTCGCCTGTACCGATAATATCGAAGGTCACTGTTACGAAATCCTTCTCTCTGTAGAAGTTGTCACAGCTGAGGTTTGAGAAGTTGCCCTTGATAAGACCTGTTGTGGTTTCGAGAGCAACTGTACCGGTGAGGTTGGGCTGAAGCTTCTTGAGATCCGCCTTATTGAAGCTGAGCTTTGCGGGATCGTAGCTGAGTTCCCACTCCGAGTTGATCAGCTCGTAGAAAGACTGGAGCTTGAAGGCAACTGTGATCTGAGAGGAGTCGGTAAGAGATCTCGTGGTTTCGGGGAAATAGTTAGAGGTTGTCTTAACTTTGATAGCCTTTGCTGAGATATCGCCGAATTTTGTATTTGTGGAATAGCTGAGATTTGAGAAGCCCGACTGGGACTTAAGGTTCTTGACGCTGCCGCCGTCGACGAGATAACCCTGGTCGCCGCTCGCGTTGACAAGACCGAGGATCGCAACATTGAGGTTAACGGTCGCGGTGCCTGTGTCGAGCACGTCAAAGGTCACCTTAACAAACGGTTTTTCCGTGGTGAACTCACACGGGAGCGTGCTGGAGCTTGAGCCCTTGATTCTGCCCTTGCTGGGCTCGGACGCAACCACACCGCTCGCGTTGGGCATAATGCTGCCTGTCGCAGAGCTATTGTAGCTGAGCTTTGAGGAATCATAGGTCAGAGTCCACTCTGAGTTGAGCATGTCGTGGGTGGACTGGAAGAGATACTGAACCGTAACCTTTGTACCCGTCTGGTTGACGGTGGTGCTTGATGCCGGGAAGAAATTCGAGGTCGCGTTTACAGTGAGCTTTGTGTCAACAGAGGGAGAACCGTTGATAACGGATGTCGAACCGGTGACATTGTTGGAGCTGAAGCCGGAGATGGAAGAAAGATTCTGCTTCTGGCTGTTTTTGACCGCGTTTTCGAATTTAAGCGTGCTGCCGCTGAAATAGCCGACGGAAAGTTCCTGGACATCGAGGGCTACATTAGCGGTGCCCTTGCCGATGACTTCAAATTCAGCCTGGACGAACGCCTTTGAGGTCTTGAAATCATAGGGATCGTATATTTCGGAGAAGGTGCCGTAAGCGACATCGTTATAGATATTTGAGCTGCCGCTGATATTGGGCATCAGCTTCGAAGCAGCCGTCTTGAGCCTGAGCTTCGAGGTGTCGTATTTCAGGTTCCACTGACCGTTAACGAGATCCATCGCGGACTGAAGGTTATATGTAACGGTAACGGTGCTGCCTGTCGCCGTAACATTGCCGCTGCCGCAGATGTTAGATGTAGCGTTAACAACGGTCTTGTCCGATACGGGATCGGTTGTGGGCTGAGGAGTTGTTACGGGAGCTGTGGTGGGCTGCGGAGTAGTTACGGGAGCCGTTGTAGGCTGGGGTGTAGGTGTAACGCCGCCCTTGCCGATGCTCGCGAGGGGTACTGTGAGTGCGTCAAGGTCGTCCTTCTCGTGAGAAGTACTGGGGTCGTTGCCGTAATCGCCCTTTACGTTGTCGATCATTGAAGGATCGAACGGGCAGCAGTCGAGAGCTGATTCGCCTCTGCCGCAGAGAGTCATAGCGCCGATGCCGTTGGAAGTGAGCTGACTTGCGGTGATGCCCAGAGCCGTGAAGGGAATCTTGATCTCATAGAAGCTGTCGTACTTTGTGTTGTGAACGCCCTTGCTGCCCTTGTAGGTCTTGTAATCAACCCAGTCTGAGCTGTCAGAGAATACGTCGTCGGTTGAATCGGAATTGTTGAGACCCCAGATAGAGCTGCAGGCGTTGCCGTCAGCCATCTTGTACTCAATGCCCTCGGTCTTGTAGCTGCCGCAGTGAGTGGTGTAGTCTGTGTTGCCCGCGGCGTCCGCTACGGTGAAGTGACCGGGAACGCCGGCGCCCGGCTTCGCGCTCATGTAGAACAGATGGTCAACATGGGTGCCGCTGTAGTCGATCTGATCGCCCCAGATGTACTTGCCGTCAGTCACCTTGCCGGTAAGACCCGTTGAAGAGGGATTTACGCTGAGAGCGAGAACGAGATGAAGGTCGCCGATTTTGCCGCCGTCCATCAGGGACGCGTCTCCTGGGTTCTGCCATGTGTCTGTGGTGTTGACATACTGCATGCCGATGTAAAGGTTTGAGCTGTCCCAGCTTGCAAACAGAGCGTAAGCGTCGATAAGACAGTTCTCATGCGAGCCCTTCCAGTGGTTGGCGCAGTCCCATGCAGCGCTGGTAGCGACGAGCATGTCCTCCGTCCAATCGGAAAGATCGCCGTCAATGGTGATGCTGCCCGCCTTGCCTACCTTGCCCGAGGGGTTGGTCTGGTAGTGCGAGCTGAGTGTGCCTCCCGCTGCGCTGACGGTGAATGCCGCGGTCGCGACTGTTGTGATCAGCAGAGCTGCGACAAGCAGGATACTGATCAGTTTTTTTGCGTTTCTCATGTTAATTACCTCCTAAATACTGCTCGATAATTCGCAACATAAATTACCATTTTAATTATAAATGCTTTTGCTGAAAAGTTCAATAAAAAAATCAGATGCGCAAAGTTTTTGTCACAATGCACATCTGATTACGCTTGAATTTGTGGAATATTACTGTAGAATCAGCCGATAGTCTGCTTCTCCTTTTTTATTCCGAACAGCATTCTGAGCAACCCCGCGAAGAATTTAGGATTTTCGATAAGTACAACTTTCATGATTACCTCCGAGCACATGATAAACTGACGAGAACCAGCGCGGCTGCCGCCACGCACAGCACCCATTCTGTCGGCAGCACAGACGCGACGAGCAGTCCGAGTCCGAACCATAGGCAGGTGCGGACCTTTTGTTTTCTGCATCTCACTGTATCACCCTCTACCATTTTATACGCCGCATCCTAATGTGTGCTTGAAATTTGAGTGTTTTTACAGTATGATAGAGGTGGTGATTATTATGAGAGAACTGACAATCGGCAAAAACGACTCGGGACAACGGCTTGACAAGTTCCTGCAAAAACGCTTCCGCACTATGCCGAAGGCGATGATGTATATGTATATCCGCAAAAAGTGCGTCAAGCGCAACGGCAAAAAATGCGCCATCGACGATATTCTGCGAGAAGGCGACGTGCTGACCTTCTATATAAAGGACGAGTTCTTTGAAGCGGGCAAGGAAAAGCACTATGAATTCATGAAAGCACCGACAAAGCTCGAAATAGTTTACGAGGACGAAAACCTCCTTTTGCTCGACAAAAAGCCCGGACTTATCGCCCACCAGGACAAGAGCTATCACTTTGATTCGCTCGTCAGCCGCGTGCAGCACTATTTATACGAAAAGGGCGAGTACGACCCCGAGGAAGAAAAAGCGTTCTCACCTGCGCTCGTCAACCGCATTGACCGCAACACGGGCGGTATTGTCATCGCCGCGAAAAACGCCGAGGCTCTGAGGATACTGAACCAAAAGATGAAAACAAGGGAGATCGAGAAATACTACCTCTGCCTTGTTTACGGCAAGCCCGGCAAGGACAGCGATATCCTTCGCGGATACCTGACGAAAAACGAGAGTAAAAACAAGGTCACGGTGCACAAAACCGAGGTCGAAGGCTCCAAGGAGATACGCACAAAGTACCGCGTCCTGTCCTTCGACGGCAAATACAGCCTTGTCGAGATCGAACTGCTGACCGGCAGAACCCACCAGATACGCGCGCATATGGCGAGCATCGGGCACCCTCTGGTCGGCGACAGCAAATACGGACGCAAAAAAGCGCCCGAGGGCTTCCCCTATCAGGCGCTTTACAGCTATAAATTAATTTTCAATTTCACCGAGGACTCAGGCTCGCTCAGCTATCTGAATGGCAGGGAGTTCGCGGTTAAGGACGTGTGGTTTTCGAAATCACTTTAAGCACATAAAGGCAGACATCGTACCGCGGCGTCCCTTTGTGGCTCGGTGGCTCCAGAGAAGCTCGCTGTTGCAGTTTGTGCAGAGGTCGGAAATCGTGATGTCCTCGTTCTTCACGCCTGCCGCGACGAGAATCTGACGGTTGGTCTCGAGCAGGTCGATCATGAACTTGCCGCCTTCCTTCGGAAATACAAATTTTTCGGGTTTCAGATCCGTAAGCGCGAGGAAGTGCTCCGCACACGGCAAATCCACCTCGTAACAGCAAACGGAAATCGCGGGGCCTATGGCGGCTGTGATGTTTTCGGGCTTTGTGCCGTAGCGCTCGCCCATCTCCTTAACGACCTTCTCTCCGATCCTGCCGACAGTGCCGCGCCAGCCCGCGTGAGCCAGAGCGATAGCCTTGTTTTCCGTATCGACAAAGAACAGCGGCGTGCAGTCGGCGTAGTAGGTCACGATGGTCACGCCCTTCTCGTTAGTCATGATCGCGTCAACGCTCTCCATATCGCGCGGCCTGTAAATGCCAACGCCGCGGTTTTCGCGCGTAACGGCACGGACGAAGGTGTGGTGATCCTGAGCGGAAGCGGTCAGGCTATCGAACTCAAAGCCCGCGCTCTCACAGATACGGCGGTAGTTCTCGGTCACCGCGTCGGGGTTATCGCCGCGGTTGAACGCCATGTTCATCGAGGTGAACTCACCCTCGGACACGCCGCCGAGACGGGTCGAAAAAGCATGGTTGATGAATTTTATTTCCGATAAGGAATTATAAGTGAGATAAGGCACTGTATCTGCGTTATTTAGACGCATGGTGGCTGAGTTAAAATTCAACGGTATTCCCTCCAAAATTCTACTTGAAACTTATGCCTGCTTGTGATACACTATTAATTGCAGAGGTGATTTAGAATGAAAAACAAGCTGTTCGGCAGAAATATCGCACCCGACTGCTCTTACTGCGAAAATTCTTATTTCGAAAACGGAATTATAGGCTGCAAAAAGTCAAAGCGTATTCAGGACGGCAGGTGCAGAGCGTTCAGCTATGACCCGCTTATGCGCGTTCCGCGCAGCGTTACCCTGAGAGGTACATATTCTATCGAGGATTTCAAGCTGTAAAATAAAAAATCAAGGAGCCAATCATACGGTTGGCTCCTTTTATTATACTATTTATAATCGACCCAGTCAATAGAGGTTCGGTATACGTCGTCCGTATTATTCTTGATGTAGTAATCATACTCCCATACATTGCCGAGCATATATATGGTGTTTCCGACATAGACGCAGCGGCTGACCTCGGCGCTGCCGTTTTCACTGCTTACAAATACGTCCGAGCGGTACTCGTCGACAATATCGATCTTTCCGTCCGAGATTCTGAAATTAATTACTCCCGAATAGCTGTCGTAGTTACTGTATCCGTCGCCGTAGCAGGAGAACGGGATCGTGAAGTCGTTTCTCTCGGTATTGACGAGAAGCGCCTTGGGATTGTTCTGCACCTCTGAGTAATAGCCCTTGAAAACCTTCGTGTCCAGAACCTTCGGGTTTGTCTTGTCGCTGACGTCAAAGGTGACGATTTTTATGCCGTCCTGAACCTCCATATCGGTGTAGTACACGTTGTCGGTATTATAGCCGATGCCGAGGACTGTGTTCTCATCAATCGGAACGAGCATGGTTGAGAAACCGCTGATCTTGACCTCGCCGAGGATCTGCGGGTCGGACGGAGTTGACAGGTCAATCACGAACAGCGGGTCGGTTTCCTCGTAGGTGATGACGTAAGCGGTGTCTCCCATGTAGCGAACCGCCTTGATGCTCTCGTCCTTGGCAAAGCCCTCAACCGAGCCGATCTGATTGAGTTCCGAATCAAGCACATAGAGGTTGTTGACCTCAAAGGAGTTTTTCTCGTTGATCGACGTGGTGGCTACACGGAGATTTCCGTTGTACTCGTCGAGTGAGTACTGGTTGTTTATCTCACCCTTGACGTAGCAGCTCGCCACGGCGTCGAGGTTGTCGTTGAGACTGAATTTTACAATCTGGGTTCTGACATTTGTCGGTGTGTAGTAGGAAGCAAAGCTGTTGATAACTCTGTTGTAATCCTGCGTTTCGTACTCTGTCGCGTTGACATAGAGGTAATCCTGATTGCAGTAAACGTCGTCTGCCGAACCCAGAATCGACTTGGTGCTCAGAGCCTTTGCGCCGTTTTGCGTATCGACGCTGCTTACTACGAGAAAGCGGCTGTCGGCAGGCGTTTCAACGGAATATGTGCAGTTGACGGGCACCTCGTCGGGAGTGGCGTTTTTGTTGCGGGTTTCGGGCAAATCGTCATCATTGTACGCATAGTAATCGGACACCAAATAGAGAGTGTCGCCGATCATGCGCGAGGAAACGTAATTGCCGCTCTGGCAGAAGGAATCGAGCAGCTTGGGCTTGCTTCTGTCCGAGATATCATATACCGACGCTTCGGTTGAGGAATCGGAATAGTACACCTCCGAAAGAACAACAAGACGGTCGCCGTTTACATAAAACTCGCGGAAATTGCTGTCGTTCAATTCCGTAACAGCTGATATCATCTCGGTATCCTTCTGCGCCGCGCGGTAGATCTGTATCTGATGCTTCATTCCGTTTGAGGTCGGCGCAAGATAGTAGATATACTCGCTGTCGGTCTTGACGTTATCCGCCTCGTCAACGCCCGTGTGCTGAACATAGGTCGAGTTGTGCGACGAAGAACTGCCCGACAAGCCTGACGCTGAACCTGCCGCTGAACCGTTTGCCGAGCCTGCCGAAAATACCTTTTCGCCGTACTCAAGTACATCGCCGTCGAGAACGTTATATCTCTCGCCGCTGTTGATATTATTCTGAAATTTCTTCGCGTTGCCGACTGCCTTTTTCACCTCGTCGCGCGTGTTGAACTGCATGAGCTTAGCGGTGCCGCTGACCGATACGGGCGTGCCGACCTGAACGCGGCTGAAGAAAATATTCGTCGCGAGGAACGCGCCCGCGGTAATCACCGCAACGCTCGCCACCGCAGCCGAGGTAATACCGAGAACCATGCCTGTCTTTTTCTTTTTAACCTTGACCGGCTCGACTCCCTCGAGCTGACCGAGAACCATATCCTCATTGATATCGTCGGGCGCGTTAACGCCGTCGGAAGCAAATCTGTCTTTAACAGTATCAAAATCGTTTTTCATATCACTCACTCCAAAAACTGTCTCATCTTGCCGAGCGCGCGTGACAGGCGCGACCTCACAGTCGAGGGATTCATGCGGAACATCTGCGCTATCTCCTGACTGCTGTAGCCCGCAACGACCGAGAGCAGAACGATATCCCTGTCCTCTGTCGCAAGGCTGTCAAGCGCCTCGCTGAGCTCGCTGCGGATATAGGTATCGTCCGGAACCACATAGCGGTTCTCGTCGATCTCCGCAAAGGTGATCTGTGCCTTTCTGCGGATTATCGCGCAGCACTCTCGGTAAAGTATGCGGAACAGCCACGCAGAAAACGCCTTCTCGTCGCGTATTGAAGCTATGCCCATATACGCCTGGGTTATACACGCGGACACGGCGTCCTTCGCGTCCTCCGCTGAACGCAGCTTGTAATAAGCGTAGCGGTACAGGCTGTCCTTATAGCTTATGTAGAGAGTGGCAAACGCCTGCTTGTCACCTGCTCTGGCTTTCTTTACTAATTTATTACCGTTCATTTCCGTCCTCCAACGAATTCGTTCATTAATATAGTGTCGAATAAACGGCGAAGTGTTGCACAGTTTTTGAAATATTTTAAAAAAATTCGAGCGCACCGGTGGTGCGCCCATTGATTTTTTATGCGAGCTGGAAGTCGAGGATATAGCTTTCGATGCAGAGCTGGACAACTTCCTTTGCCTTCTCCACGCCTGAAATCTCGGTAGCCGCGGTTTCCTTGTCGTCCTCAAGGGTCTTGTAAACCTGGAAGAAGTGGCGGATCTCGTCAAAACGGTGCTTGGGCAGATCCGAGATGTCATTGTATGTATTGTAGTTGGGATCGTTGATCGGCACAGCGATGATCTTTTCGTCTTTGCTGTTGTTGTCGATCATGTTGAGTACGCCGATGGGCTTGCACTCTACCAGAGTCATGGGCAGAATGGTCTCGCTGCACAGAACCAGAACGTCGAGCGGGTCGCCGTCGTCGGCATATGTGCGCGGAATAAAGCCGTAGTTTGCGGGATAATGAGTCGAGGTGAAGAGCACGCGGTCGAGCTTGAGCATACCGGTCTCCTTATCGAGCTCATATTTATTTTTTCCACCCTTGGAAATTTCGATTACAGCATAAAAGCGGTCGCAGGTAATTCTTTTCGGTGAGATGTCATGCCAGATATTATTCATGGAAAAACCTCCTTTTTTTCTATTATAAATTATGGCAAATTTTATGTCAAGAGGTTTTGTTCACCTTGTCGGAAATAGCCTTGATAATCTGAATCACGACCGTCGGAGCAAATGCCAGAAGTGCGATATAAGCGTACATCATGCCGTCCATCGCCTCAACGCAGAAGAGCGAATGGAGCGCGGGTACAAAGAGTACGAGCGCGAGCAGCAGACAGCCCAGAACGAACGCTCCGACGCTGTAGAGGTTGCTGAGAAGTCCGAGGCTGAATATCGAACGCTTGCTGCGGCAGTTGAAGAGATCGGAAGAGCGTCGTTAGGGA
>NZ_JAEQMG010000192.1 GCF_016680995.1 Ruminococcus difficilis
GAAACAGCAAAGGCAAACAACATAGAACCGTACACATACCTCAACCTCATTTTGACAAATATGCAGTACATAGGCAGACCGTTTTCAAATGAAGATCTGGAAAGCTTCATGCCCTGGAGCAAGGAGATCAAAGAATCCATTGCAACGAGAACCAAACCGGCACCATTAACAGAAGAATAAGGTTTTTGCATAATCAAGCCCTCGGTGTTTTGCCGAGGGCTTGCGTTTTGGGGGATGGGGTGGTTGTTGAGCGGTTACCCCGTTTTTGCGTAGAATGCCCTTCACGGGCGTTTTAAGCGCCTATTGTTTTTTAGCTGTAAATCAACTCGTGATTGACAATTTCTTCGGCACGGTTGCGGATAGAGTTCATCTTTTTAACCCACAGCATTTGATTTTCTGCTTTGAGCTGTTCTGTTACACCCTCACGCTCTGCAAGCTGACTTACCAACCGATCAAACATATTCTCCGCCTGTTCGTCGATATCGGCGAGATAAGCGGTCAGCTTGCCTTTAGTAAGCAGATTTGTGTAGAGAATTTTACGATTGTGTTCCAAATAACGAAGCCTACGTTTACCGAATACGCCGATTTCGACCTTCGGCTGGTTGGGTAATTTCAAATCGGGAAGAAGATAATCACCCTGCTGTGTATAAGATATTTTTGTCGTCGTCATAGTCTTTACCTCCGAAAATAGTGAAATTTTTTATTGATCAGAAGCACGATTCAGCGCTTTTTAGGCTATTTTCGGTAATTTGACAGCATTTCAAATGCCGATATTCTTTGATTTTTCGATAAACACTGCGTTTTTGCCAAGAGAATTGACAGTAAATTTGACAGTAATTTATCTTATTTTAACAGATTTCAACTTTACTCAACTTAACTGTACGAACACTCGGAAACCCAGTATTCAAGCCGTTTTTGGGCATTCTGAGAAATTTTGGCAAAGAAAAAAGACAGTCCGAAAACTGTCTTTTTTGGTGCCGGTGACCGGACTCGAACCGGTACGGTATCGCTACCGGCGGATTTTGAGTCCGCTACGTCTGCCAATTCCATCACACCGGCAATTTTACCATGCTTAATTATACATTAATAACTTAAAAAAATCAAGTCTTATTTTCAGGTTTTCTCTTTGTTTTGAGTTGTTGCAAATTTATATATAAATTTACCTGAATACGAAAATATTTTATTTTATTCGGAAAAATTCGTTTTTAATTCTTATACGGTTGCCAAAATGACAAAACTATTATATAATATAGACGTATTGGTATTTTCAGCGGTCAGGCGACCTTCGGCAGACTCCGACGGTTTCCGCCGCAACGAATCTTTGGAGGAATGACAGATGGAAAAGAAAGAAATGCTCTACGAAGGCAAGGCTAAAAAGGTATTCGCTACAGACGACCCCGCTCTCTGCGTTGTATCCTACAAGGACGACGCCACCGCGTTCAACGGTGAGAAGAAGGGCACCATTGTCGGCAAGGGTGTTGTAAACAACAGAATGAGCAACTTCATGTTCAAGCTGCTTGAGAAGAACGGCGTTCCCACCGACTATGTCGAGGAGCTCAACGACCGCGACACCGTGCTCAAGAAGGTTCAGATTGTTCCTCTTGAGGTAATTGTCAGAAACAAGGCCGCAGGTTCCTTTTCAAAGCGTTTCGGCGTTCCCGAAGGCACAGCGTTCAAGTGCCCGACCCTCGAGTACTGCCTCAAGGACGACGCTCTCGGCGATCCCATGATCAACGACAGCCAGATCATCGCTATCGGCGCCGCTACAAAGGAAGAGCTTGATACTATCGCGAAATACACCATGAAAATCAACGAGGTTATGGTTGCATTCTTCAAGGAGTGCAAGGTTGACCTTATCGACTTCAAGATCGAGTTCGGCAGACTGCCCGACGGCACCATCATTCTCGCAGACGAGATTTCTCCCGACACCTGCCGTTTCTGGGATGTTGACACCCAGGAGAAGCTCGACAAGGACCGTTTCCGTCGCGACATGGGCGGCGTAGAAGAGGCTTATGCCGAAATGATGAAGAGAATCGGTCTCGGCGAATAAAAAATTACAACCTGTTTCGGATGGTGAAATTTTGAATTATTCTTTCGACAACTTTGTAAAAGAAGGGCTGCACGAGGAGTGCGGCGTATTCGGAATATTCAGCGACGGCTCTCTTGACCCTGCCTATGCCTGCTACAACGGACTTCTTGCGCTTCAGCACAGAGGTCAGGAAAGCTGCGGCATTGCGGTGTCCGACGAGGGCGTTATCGACTATCATAAAAACATGGGACTTGTGACCGAGGTGTTCAACAACAGTATTCTTGACTCACTTCGCGGTCAGATGGGTATTTCCCACGTCCGTTATTCAACAGCAGGCGGCTCTGTGCTCGAAAACGCACAGCCGCTTGTTATGCGTTATGTAAAGGGTACTCTTTCCGTCGCTCACAACGGAAACCTCACCAACGCGGTTGAAATCCGCCGCGAGCTCGAGCATAAGGGTGCGATTTTCCAGACGACAATCGACAGTGAGGTTATCTGTTATCTTATCGCTCGCGCACGTCTTAACTGCCATTCCGTAGAGGAAGCGGTTGCTCAGACCATGACGCACATCAAGGGCGCGTACTCTCTGCTCGTAATGAGCCCGAGTAAGCTGATCGCAGCGCGCGACCCGCACGGATTCAGACCTCTGTGCATGGGTAAGCTCAACGGCACCTATGTTTTTGCCAGCGAGAGCGCAGCTCTTGACGCCTGCGGAGCCGAGTTTGTCCGCGACGTTGATCCGGGAGAGATCGTCATTGTAGACAATAAGGGACTTCGCACAATGAAGCCCGATTTCGGCGAAAAGAAAAAGTCCCTCTGCATCTTTGAGTATATCTACTTTGCGCGCAGCGATTCGTTTATCGACGGCGTGAGTGTGTATGAAGCGAGAAAGCAGGCGGGCAGGATTTTGGCACGAGAATTCCCCGTTGAGGCTGATATGGTCATCGGCGTACCCGAGTCGGGAATTGACGCGGCTATCGGCTACGCTGAGGAGAGCGGCATTCCCTACGAAAAGGCGATCGTCAAGAACAGCTACATCGGCAGAACCTTCATCAAGCCCAGCCAGTCCGAGCGCATGAAGAGCGTCAGGATCAAGCTCAATCCGATTGCTGACATGGTACGCGGCAAGCGTGTGGTTATGATCGACGACAGTATCGTTCGCGGAACCACCGTCGACCGCATAGTCACAATGCTCAGAGACGCCGGCGCAAAGGAAGTACATATGCGCATAAGCTCGCCGCCGTTCATGTGGCCTTGCTACTACGGCACCGACATTCCGTCGCGCGGAGAGCTGATTGCCTGCAACCATACAATAGAGGAGATCACCAAGCTCAGCGGAGCCGATTCCCTCGGCTATCTGCCTGTTGAAAGCCTTCACGAGATGATAGGCTACGCGCCTGTCGGCTTCTGTCAGGGCTGCTTCACGGGCGATTACCCCGCCGATATTATCCGCGAGACTCTCGAGGGTAAGGAACGCGGCGGAATGAATTTTGACAGCAAATGTATCGGAAAGGAACAGGAAAATGAGTAAGGATTGTTATGAGTCACCCTTGTCCGCGCGTTACGCGAGCAAGGAAATGAAATATATATTCTCACCCGACAAGAAATTCCGCACCTGGCGCAGACTCTGGATTGCGCTTGCCGAGGCGGAAATGGAGCTGGGTCTGCCCGTAACACAGGCTCAGATCGACGAGCTCAAGGCTCACGCCGACGACATCAACTATGAAGTCGCGCAGGAGAGAGAGAAGCTCGTCCGCCACGACGTAATGTCCCACGTCTACGCTTACGGCGTGCAGTGCCCGAACGCAAAGGGTATTATCCACCTCGGAGCTACCTCGTGCTACGTCGGCGACAACACCGATATCATCATTATGACCGAGGGTCTGAAGCTTGTCCGCAACAAGCTGATCACCGTTATCCGCAACCTTTCCAAATTCGCGGACGAATACAAGGCGCTTCCGACACTCGCGTTTACACATTTTCAGCCCGCTCAGCCCACGACCGTAGGCAAGCGCGCGACCCTCTGGATCCAGGAATTCATGATGGATCTCGAGGACGTCGAGTATCAGCTTTCAAAGGCTAAGCTGCTCGGCTCAAAGGGT
Organism: Ruminococcus difficilis; assembly: GCF_016680995.1. The sequence goes on from NZ_JAEQMG010000192.1 coordinate 4,132, forward strand.
ACCACAGGTACTCAGGCGAGCTTTTTGGAGCTCTTTGACGGCGACCATGAGAAGTGCAAGGCTCTCGATAAGAAGATCGCCGAAAAAATGGGCTATCAGGCTTGCTTCCCCGTATCGGGACAGACCTACTCGCGCAAGCTCGATTCACAGTTCCTCAATGTACTTGCGGGTATCGCGCAGTCCGCGGCGAAGTTCTCCAACGATATCAGACTTCTGCAGCACCTCAAGGAGGTAGAGGAGCCGTTCGAGAAGAACCAGATCGGTTCATCTGCGATGGCCTACAAGCGCAACCCGATGCGCAGCGAGCGAATCGGTTCTCTTTCGCGTTACGTGATGGTTGACGTGCTCAACGGTTACTTCACGACCGCTACACAGTGGTTTGAGCGCACACTTGACGACTCAGCGAACAAGCGTCTGAGCGTGCCCGAAGCGTTCCTCGCGATCGACGGAGTGCTCTCACTCTGCGCTAACGTCGCTGACGGTCTGGTCGTTTACCCGAAGGTTATTGAGCAGCGTCTGCGCAAGGAGCTGCCCTTCATGGCAACCGAGAACATCATGATGGACGCTGTAAAGAAGAGAGGCGCTGACCGTCAGCAGCTTCACGAGAGAATCCGCGTTCACTCAATGGCAGCTTCCAAGGTCATCAAGGAGGAAGGCGGCGAGAACGACCTTCTCAGCAGAATCGCATCAGACGAGGCGTTCGGCGTAACGCTCGAGGAGCTTGAGAACATTCTCCAGCCCGAGAAGTACACAGGCAGAGCAAAGGAGCAGACCGGGGACTTCCTCGCTGAATATGTTGCTCCCGCGCTCGAAAAATACAAGGATATTGAATCGGACAAACC
>NZ_JAEQMG010000193.1 GCF_016680995.1 Ruminococcus difficilis
ATATTGCCCGTTATATCCGCGCGGTACAGAACTCTCTCGGCAGCAACGTCGAGACGCTCTACCGCCTCAACGAGGGCAGGGTAGAGGCGCTTGAGTTCCGCGTAAAGAGCAGCTCCCGCGTCGCTAATATCCCTCTCTCAAAGCTGAACCTCAAGGACGATCTGCAGATCATTTCCATCGCCCGCAGGGGCAGGATCATTCTCCCGACAGGCTCGGATTCCGTCATGCCCGACGATTCCGTCGTCGTTATCACAAAGCACAAGGGCCTCAAGGACCTTGACGACATTCTGAGCAGACGCTGAGGGATTGGTTATGAATAAAAGATTGATTGTCTATATCCTCGGCTGGGTTCTGATAGTCGAGGGCGCGGCAATGCAGCTGTGCACCGTAACCTCAATTATTTACGGAGAACACGAGGCGCTGTACTTCCTCGGCACGGGCATTGTCAGCGCGGTTCTGGGCGTGCTCGCCGTCAAGGTGAAAAAGCCGAAGAACATGGTGCTCTACCAGAAGGCAGGCTTCTGCGCGACGGCTCTGAGCTGGATCGTGCTCTCGCTTGTCGGCGCAATGCCGTTCTTCCTCAGCAGAGAGATACCGAACTACATCGACGCTCTGTTTGAGACTATCTCGGGCTTCACCACTACGGGAGCGACGATCCTCGTCGAGGTCGAGCGGCTCAGCCACGGAATGCTGATGTGGCGCAGCCTTATGAACTGGCTGGGCGGCATGGGCGTAATCGTGTTCCTGCTCGCGCTTATCCCGAAGCTCGGCGGTCAGCAGAATATCTACCTCATGCGCGCCGAAAGCCCGGGTCCGATCGTCGGCAAGGCGGTGCCCAAGATGCGCCACTACGCCGCTATGCTATACGGCATCTACTTCGGACTGACGATGCTGGAGATGATCCTCCTGCTCTGCGGCGGCATGGAGTTCTTTGATGCGATAAACACCAGCTTCGCGACCGCCGGCACAGGCGGCTTCGGCGTGAGAAACGCGAACATCGCCGCCTACGACACCTACTATTTCCAGACGGTTATCGCGGTATTCATGATGCTGTTCGGCGTGAACTTCTCGGTTTATATCCTCATCATCACGCGGAAGTTCCTGCAGGCGGCAAAGATGGAGGAGCTGTGGTTCTACCTCGGCTTCATCGTGCTGTCGACGGTCATAATCGGCATCAATATCATGCCGCTCTATCCGACCGCCTACGACGCGTTCCACCAGTCGTTCTTCTACACCTCGTCGATCATAACCACGACGGGCTTCGGCATAGGAGACGTCAACCACTGGCCGATGCTCTCGAAGTCGATAATAATGTTTCTGACCTTCCTCGGAGCGATGGCAGGCAGTACGGGCGGCGGCTTCAAGGTCGCGCGATTGCTCCTGCTCGCGAAGGAAGCAAAGAAGGAGTTCCTGCTTCTCGTCCACCCGCGGAATATCCGTCAGGTGAAGATGGACGGCAAGACCGTCGACCACAACACGATGCGCAGCACCTCTGTGTTCCTCGTCGTGTACATGGCAATTTTCGTCATCAGCTTCATTCTGGTTTCGATCGACGGAAAGGGCTTTGTGACGAGCTTCACCTCAGTCGCGGCTACCCTCAACAACACGGGCCCGGGTCTCGGCGACGTAGGCCCCGTCGGCAACTACACGTTCTATTCGCCTTTCGCGAAGTGCGTGCTGTCGTTCGACATGCTCGCGGGCAGACTTGAGCTTTATCCTCTGCTCCTTCTCTTCGCGCCCGCGGCGTGGAAAA
>NZ_JAEQMG010000194.1 GCF_016680995.1 Ruminococcus difficilis
TCTGTCGTGGGCGCAGGATATTTGAGGAGCTCTGTCCTTAGTACGAGAGGACCGGGATGGACGTACCTCTGGTGCACCAGTTGTCACGCCAGTGGCACAGCTGGGCAGCTATGTACGGAACGGATAAACGCTGAAAGCATCTAAGCGTGAAGCCGACTCCAAGATTAGATATCCCATCGTGTAAACGAGTAAGACCCCTTGAAGACTACGAGGTTGATAGGCTGCGTGTGTAAGTGCCGTGAGGCATTCAGCTTGGCAGTACTAATAGGTCGAGGGCTTGACCATACGAACAACAGAACTTTGGTCAGTCAGTATTTACTTCTTCGATTTATCTCTTCTTTATTCAGTTTTCAGGGCACTTGCCCAAACGGGTGCGGAAGAAGCGAACGCTTCAGTCGGACGACAAAAGGAACATCAAGATATCTGAGAGCGCGCGAGCGAAACGTCAGAAAAGAAGATGATTTCAGTCTGGACACCGACAAAAGGCGAATCTCCGATTTATCCGTCTCGTAGAAAAAATATGCACCATTAGCTCAGTTGGTAGAGCACCTGACTCTTAATCAGGGTGTCCCGGGTTCGAGCCCCTGATGGTGCACCAAAAGCAAGGGGCTCACAACAATGAGTCCCTTGAAAAATGGCTCGTTGGTCAAGCGGTTAAGACTCCGGCCTCTCACGCCGGCAACGCGGGTTCGATTCCCGCACGAGTCACCAAAATGCTTGATACACGTTGTCAATTGATGACGTTTTGATACTGATTCTGCTTTTGGAATCGAACCCGAGAGGGTTTGAGCGTTAAGAAAACAGTCCAGTGGACTGTTTTTAGCTCAAAGCGGTGAGCATCTGTGATGCGAGCCATCAAGAGCGAAGCGCTTGGTCGATTCCCGCACGAGTCACCATTGCTATTAAGTATCTGAAAAGGTACAGACAAATATTCCTCCATAGCTCAGTCGGTAGAGCGCATGACTGTTAATCATGATGTCACTGGTTCGAGCCCAGTTGGGGGAGCCATAAACCCGCTACAATTAAATTGGTGTTGATGACGCAGGGGGTCCACCTGTTCCCATACCGAACACAGAAGTTAAGCTCAGTGGTGCCGAAAATAGTGCTCTGGCGACGGGGTGTGAAAATAGGGAGATGCCAATACTTGTAGCGAGTTTTCTTTTATCTGATGAAGCTGACGTAGGTCGGCTTTTTCTTATTTTAAAAAGTCTACTCGTCAATTTATCGTGTTTTTAAAGGTTTTTATTCAACAATATTTCACTATCTGATTTGACTATTATCTGTTGACACCTGTTATACGGTTAAGCAGTATCTCGAGCGAATAATAAAAAACGAAGACGGAGAAGCGGAATCGGGTAGCCCTGAAAAAACAGCTGCACTCCAAACTCTCGCAAGATCTATGCTGAACTACGGAGCAAAGGCACAGCTTCAGTTTAATTACAAAGCAAACGAATATGAGCTGGTTGACTACGGCCTTGATTCGTATTCTCCCGAAACTACGAATGGCGTAAAGTTTAGCGGCGATAAGGTAATCGGCAACACAGGACTGACCTACGCCGGCTCGAGTATGCTTCTGGAGGATACGATAACCTACCGCGTATTCTTCAAGGCAGCCGATAAAACCAATTTGCCTGTAGTTCAATACAATAATGAACGCTTACAAAAGGCGAAAAGGGCGGATACGTCTACTACGATATTAAGGGCATTAAGGCTCCGGAACTTCTGAATGACCGTAATTTGACTATCGGCGATACCAGATTTACGGTAAACCCTCAAAACTATATTTATAACGCGCTTCATAATACAAAAAATACAGATGAGATAAAGAATCTTGTAACAGCGCTTTATGATTATTACAAAAAGGCATATGCCTACTTTATATTAACTTAAGGAGGATGAAGCCTTTGAAAAGAAATTATTCAGAACCCGAGCTTGAGTTTATAAGACTGAGTTTTCCGGAAGTACTCGAATCTTCAAATATGTCATCAGATGAAAACGAAACTCCGTTTGAGCCCGAAGAATAATTCAATCTTTAGGGAGTTGCCGTCAGGCAGCTCCCTGATTTTTTATTATATACTTGTAATTATCAAGTGCTGCTGATATAATAAAATAAAAAGAACTAAACGAGGGATTGATATTATGAGCGTGATCGGTGAGCAAATAAAGAAAATCCGCACTGAAAAGGGAATTACGCAGGAACAGCTCGGCGAGCTTATCGGTGTGACTACCCAGGCGGTTTCGAGGTGGGAGAGAGGCGGTACTCCCGACGCGGAGCTGCTGCCGAGGATTTCGGACGTGCTCGGCGTCAGCACCGACAGCCTGTTCGGACGCGAAGAACAGAGCTACTCATTGGCTCTGGCAAGAAGGCTGTGCTGTATGTCTCAGGAGGACGCCTTCCGCTATGCACTGAATATCTGCTGGGCAATCGAAATCGGACTTATGAGGGATTTGTCGATCGTCGATGATTTTATGGGCAAGCTGATTGACGATTCCGTTTCAGCCGACAGCAAGCGAAACGACTATTTCGCAAAGATAATTCATGACAGCGGTTTATCGTTGATGCGTATCTCGCCGGATTTCAAGCACTTTTTCCTGATGCAGGAGAATGGCTCGGGTATCGGCAGCCACCTTTCGGATTTTGAGAGTCTTCGCAGGGTTTTCGCATTGTTTGCCGACGAGAAACTGCTTCGCATTCTGTTCTATATCTACTCGATGCCGAACATGCCGATCGCGACCTCGCTTATCAGTAAGAAGACGGGGCTTTCTCTGGGTGAAACCGACCGCTATATGAAAAAAATCTGCGAGAACAACCTCGCCGTACAGACCATTGTTGCTACCGCCGAGGGAGAAATCAACACATATTCCTTCCGCAAGGAGAGCTTTGCGGTACCGATGCTCTGCTTTGCCGACGAAATCGCCAAGAAGGATCTCCGCCCGTTTTTGGGTTGCTACGACCGAAAGGGCAAGCTGATTTAAACCGACGCTTGATTTTGTTGCGTTTCTGTTGTATTGGTGAATTAAAGGTTTATTGATTATTTTCAAGCGCTGATTTATAATAGAACTGTAAGGTGAATAATATCGCGATAATATGAGGAGGAAATAACATGAAAAACGAAGAGCTTACCACCCTGAAATTCAGCTATCCCGAGGGGCAGGAAAGAACCGTCCGCGTCTATGTTCCGGCGCACGGCGACGACGAAACTCTGCCCGTGATTTACATGACCGACGGACAGAACCTCTTTGAGAACGAGATTTCCAGCTTCGGCAGCTGGCACACGCGCGAGGCTGTGGCGGCAGAACGCAAGAGCAGCGGCAAGGCGGCGATCATTGTCGGATTATTCAATGACGGAAGTCCCGTTCAGCGCACAAACGAGCTTACACCCGCGTCGATCGGAAAGCTGGCTTTTCCGCCCGAGATGCCCGAGGAAGCGCGAAGGCTTATGGATCCTCAGGGAGAGTCGTTTGACGATTTTGTGGTAAATACCGTCATGCCAGCGGTTGAGGAGAGTTTTCCGGTTAAGAAGGGCAGAGAGAATACCGCGTTCTGCGGCAGCTCCTCGGGCGGTCTGCAGTCATTCTTTACGGTACTCAGCCACCCCGACAAGTTCGCGTCGGCGGGCGTTTTTTCGCCGTGCTTTATGCTGTACGAAGGCGCGGACTTCGCCGGCTGGCTCCACGGGAAGATCAAAACAGAGCAACCGCCGTATCTCTACCTCTACAGCGGAGGCGCAGAGGGTCTGGAGCAGGTGATCTGCCTTGTTACGGACATGACCTCGAAGATGCTGTCGTCCTGTTATCCCGCCGACAAGCTCAAAACGGTGATCAAGCGCGAGCAGGAGCACTGCGAGGCGGCGTGGGAGACGGTCTTTGCTGACTTCCTTCACGATTTCCTCTCACTCAACTAAAATCATAAAACGCGATTCAAGGCAAGCTCTCAGGAGCTTGCCTTTTCTAAATGGTCTGTTTAGTTGGTGCTGCTACTGTTGATGAACTTCCTGAACAATTGATTGAAATTATCCGCTGTATGACCTATAATAAGGCTGTAAGGAACAGAAACAATCAACAGAAAAGAAAAGGAGAATACGCACATGGATCAGCTCAGTTTAATGTATCCCGCAGGAAAAGAAGCCAACACTAAGACACTTTCGGAGGAAACCTGCAACGACCTCTCGCTCGACTATATCTTGAATTTCATTACGTCGAACAGCGATGAAAGACGCGTAATCAGGCGCATGACCCTCGAACTTGAGAGCGACCCCGAGGTTATCCGCTACCGCTGCGATGTTTTTGAGGACATCATGCGTTTCCCGTCACTTCGCGAACGCCTCACCACCGCGCTCGACCAGCTCAATTATATGAAAACCCTCGGCTCTACCTTTATGGACGAAACCGTGGCACCGCTGTGGCAGCTCATCAACCGCCTGCGCGAGCTTGAAATCTACATCAACTGCATCACCGAGATTCACAAGGCGCTGAGCGGCACTCCCGTACAGTCCGAGGGTATGCTCAGACTGAAGAAGTACGTTTCGTCAATCTACAACGGCAGCGGCTTTGAGTATCTCAGCGCGGATATCAAGGCTCTGCTCACCGAGACCTCGGAGATACAGAGCATCACCCTCGGCGTGAATCTCGACAGCATGCTCCGTCCCGTAGAGGTCGGCATAATGTCCGTCAACCACAAGCGCTTCAACCACACGGGCGTTCTCGACAAGTTCATCAAATTCCTTCCCCAGATCGGAGCAATGATGGACGGCAGAGCGGTCGACAGCCTGACAAAGATCCACTCGGGCGGCGGCACGGCAGAGGACGACCCGCTGATGAAGAACCTCTGCGGCACGATGACCGATATGCTCGGCTCGACTGTAAAGCACCTCAACAGTACCCTCTCGCGCTATGTCAATATCAACGGCTACAGCCTGACCAGATTCATTCCCGAGCTGCTTTTCTATATCAGATGGGCTGATTTCTGCGCCAAAATCATGAATGCGGGTCTGCCGATGACCCGTCCCGAGATTCTCGACAGCGGCTGCAGGTCGCTCAGCTCCGAGGGTATCTACAACCTCAAGCTCGCTATTAACAAGCTCAAGGGTCAGCAGATCGACATCGTTCTCAACGACTTTGAGTTCAGCCGCGACAACGGTATTTACATCATGACAGGACCCAACAGAGGCGGCAAAACCACCTTTACCCAGGTCGTCGGCGTTATCTTCCTGCTCGCTCAGCACGGTATCTACGTACCCGCGAGGTCGCTCAGCCTTTCTCCGTGCGACAATATCCTCACGCACTTCCCCGCAGATGAGAACAAGACCGTTAATCTCGGCAGACTCGGCGAGGAATCGAAGAGAATCAGCGAAATCTTTGCCGCCGCGACTGACAGGAGCGTGCTGCTCTTCAACGAGTCGCTTTCCACGACCTCGTTTACGGAGGGATTGTATATCGCGAAGGACGTTGTGCGTGCTCTTAGGTGTCTCGGTGCGAGGACTGTATTCAACACACATATGCACGAGCTCGCCATGGGACTCGATGAGATGAACTCCACCGCGGGCGATACAAAGGTCGCGTCGCTGATCACGGGAATCCACGAGGGTCAGCGCTCCTATAAGGTCGAGATAGCTCCGCCCGACGGAGTGAGCTACGCCAGAGATATCGCCGAGAAGTACGGCGTCAGCTTTGAGCAGCTCCGGCACTCGATCTGCGCCTGATAATTGTCACGCTTTTTCTATTGACTCACTCATCTGTTCTGTGATATAATCAGAAAAAGCTGTGATTTCAGGCTGATTCGAAGGGTGAGTGGAAAAGATGAAAAAACTGATTGTTGTTCTTTCGGCTTTATTGGCGGCTTCGATGTTTATGTTTTCCGCGGCTGTATCCGCAGGCAGCGGCTCATATATCATAGGCGACGCCGACGGAAGCGGAGATATTACCATTGGCGACGTAACGTATATTCAGAAGGTGCTTGCCGAGCTTGTCACAGACACCGACGGAAGCATCACAAAACGCGGCAACGTTGACGGCGATGAGCTGTCGATTTCCGACGCGACCGCTGTTCAGATGTATATCGCGGGCTTCAGAAACGATGATAATATCGGCGGAACAGCGGAGGAACAGGTTACGACACAGGCTGCTACCCAGCCGACGACGAGATCATACGAGCTTCCCTTTATCCCCGTCAGACGATAAACCAACAGCCCATGGCGCAGAGCCATGGGTTATTTTTTGCGGACCCGCAGGCAGCTCAGGCGAAAACATTGACTTTCACCTTGCTCTCGGCTATAATAAAGCGGTAAAAGGAGCCATGCAAATGAAAATCATTCGGCAATATTCCCTGTTTTTAATCGGACTTTTTATCGCGTCGATGGGCGTCGCGTTTTCGACAAAGGCGGGGCTCGGCACCTCGCCCGTAGCCTCTCTGCCGTATTCTGTTTCGCTCGTCAGCAGCCTGCTTTCCTTCGGCGGCTGGCTCAATGTTCTGAGCGTGATCCAGATAGCGGTGCAGGTCATTCTTCTCAGAAAGAAGTGCAAACCGCTCGAAATCGTGATCCAGACCGTCCTTGCCTTCGTCTACGGCTATCTGACTAATCTATCGTGTTTTATCATCAGCGGCATAGAGGTGCATAATTATTTTGAGCAGCTATTGTATATGCTTCTCGGCTGTGTGATACTAGCTTTCGGCATCTGGCTGCAGCTCAAGGGCAAAGTCGCTATGCTCCCGGGAGAAGCGATGAACCGCGCTATCGCCGAGGTGACGGGTAAGAGGTACGAGAATATCAAGATCCTCTTTGATATCATCTACATCGCGCTTTCGGCGGCAATCTGCCTTATATTTCTCGGCAAGCTCGAGGGCGTGCGCGAGGGTAGCATAATCGCCGCAGTATCCGTCGGACTGATAATCAAGTTCTATAATTTTCTTTATTCGAAAATTAAATCAAAATAATAACAGCGTGCATCCGGTTGTCCGTTTGCACGCTGCTTTGTTTTAGTAAGCGCCGAGCCAGTAGCCGCTGCCCTTCACAAGGCTGTGATTAGAGATATCGGTCGCCATATAGTTCTTGTCCTTATAGGTGAGATACAGCCGCACGCCCATGCCTGTATCTGCGAATCTGTCTGTGGTCAGCTCATAGTAATTAAATCCGCCGTATGCGTTTTCAAGCCGGATCTGAAACTCCGCGTTTTCGCCGTCGGTTAGGTAGAAGAGGTTTGTGCAGCTCTGTCTTGCACCGCTGTAGTCGCTTGTGATTTCGATGATCACGTCCCTAAGGCTGACGTCCTCGGGCAGCTTGATGGTGAAGTTATACCTGCCGTCGTCCATTCTGTATCGGTTCGTGCAGTCAATGACCGAGTGGTTCTCGACATACTCCGCGTCACCGGGCTCGACGGGAATCTGCCTGTTGATCGCGTCCGCGATGTTTTCCGTGCTGTCCATTGCTTCAACGGCGGCAGCTTCGTTTGAGCCGTCCTCCTCGATCTTGTCGTCGATTATCTCCGAGAAAAACTCGAGGTATTCCTTTCTGTCGTC
>NZ_JAEQMG010000195.1 GCF_016680995.1 Ruminococcus difficilis
TGCAAAGACGGGCACCGCCGAAAACGCCGGAAGCGACCACGCGGCGTTCATCTGCTTCGCGCCGTTTGAAAAGCCCGAGGTCGCGGTCTCGGTGATAATCGAGCACGGCGCGAACACAAAATTCGCCATGCGCACGGCAAAGGATATGCTCAGCGCATATTTTGAAAATTCACCCAAAACTAATAACTAATAACTACGTGAGTTTGCTCGGACTTATTAAGCACTATGCCCAAAATAAATATTAAAAATTTGTTTGATAAAATCCTCCGCTTTTGTTGCTCTTTTGGAAATTTTGTGTTAGAATAGACAAGAGGTATTGTAATTATGAACAATGTAATCGTTGTGGCGTCCGGCAAAGGCGGCACAGGTAAGTCAACCGTCTGCATTTGCCTCTCGGTTTCGCTTGTCAAACAGGGCAAAAGAGTGCTGCTGATCGACTGCGACTGCGGTATGCGCGGACTTGACATTATGCTCGACATTGAGCAGGATATTCTTTTTGACGCGTCCGACGCCGTCTGCGGCAACTGCGGCTTCGGCGAGGCGGTCTACAAAAGTAAAAACAACGATAATCTCTTTTTGATGGCGGCTCCCTTTGACGCGGAGAACGAGCTCAGTCCCTCGGTTTTCCGTCAGCTGGTAGACGCGGTCAAGGGCGGCTTCGACTACGTGATTATCGATTCGCCCGCGGGCATCGGCTCAGGCTTCGTTACGGCTGCCGCTCCTGCCGACCGCGCGCTTATCGTTACCAACGCCGAACCCACCAGCGTCCGCGGTGCGGTCAAGGTGCGCAAGCGTCTTGAGGCTCTCGGAATCGGCGACGCGCGTCTTGTTATCAACAGGTTCGACAAGCGCGTGTTCAAAAAGCTCGGGTTTTATCCCGACCTCGACGCGGTCATCGACGCGGCTCAGACTCAGCTCATTTCGCTCGTGCCGTTTGACATCAACATTTCGATCGTCATGCAAAAGGGCGCAGCAGGCGTTGAAAGCGGTTCCTCGTTCGCCCCGTTCGAAAGACTCGCCCGGCGCGTAGAGGGTGCGCCGTGTCCCCTTGTGCTCAAGGGTATGTTATGATTTTATGATTTAGATAATTTGAGATAATTCTGTAGTGTTTGGAGGATTTTGGATATGAATATTGCGCTTATCGCTCACGATGAAAAGAAAGAATTAATGGTGCAGTTCTGCATCGCGTACTGCGGCACGCTCAGCCGCAACAACCTTTGCGCCACCGGCACAACGGGTAAAATGGTATCCGAAGCAACCGGCCTGTCGATCCAAAAGTTCCTCGCCGGCTCTCAGGGAGGCAGCCAGCAGATCGCCGCGCGCATCGCGTGCAACGAGGTCGATATGCTCCTCTTCTTCCGCGATCCGCTCAGCCCCAAGCCCAACGAGCCTAACGATATGAATATGCTCAGACTCTGCGATATGCACAACGTGCCCGTCGCAACCAATATCGCCACCGCCGAGGTGCTTATCCACGGCCTTGAGCGCGGCGATCTCGACTGGAGAAACATCCTCAAGTAAGCGCGGCACTGCGCTCTTTTCGGCATGCGCAAACGCATTGCCTCGCAAATCAAAACGGTTAATTCAGCGTCGGGCGGCGTAATGTCGCCCGATACTTATGTATATGGGAAATTTGCAGCGGCGCACGGTGGTGCGCCCTTTGCAGGTTATATGGAGGTATATCATGGCATTAATCACGAAGAAAATCAAGGGCACCGAGGACGTGCTGCCCCGTCAGAGCTACCGCTGGCAGTTCATCGAGGGCGTCATGCGCGAGGAGGCGAAGGCATACGGCTTCAAGGAGATCCGCACGCCTGTCTTTGAGCACACAGAGCTCTTCGCGCGCGGCGTGGGTCAGACGACCGACGTCGTTCAGAAGGAGATGTACACCTTCGACACAAAGGGCGGCGAGAGCGTTACCCTGCGTCCCGAAGGTACCGCGGGCGCGGCGAGAGCGGTGCTTGAGCACAACCTCGAAAACGAGGGTCTGCCGATAAAGGCGAGCTACTTCGTTTCCTGCTACCGCTACGAGAAGCCGCAGGCAGGCAGACTCAGAGAGTTCCACCAGTTCGGTCTTGAGGAGTACGGCACGCAGTCTCCCGTTGCCGACGCGGAGCTTATCTGCGCGGCGCAGTCGATTCTCGACAGACTCGGTCTTGACAAGGTAAGGCTTGAGATAAACTCCATCGGCTGTCCCGAATGCCGCGCAAAGTACAATCAGGCGCTGCGCGACTACTTCGGCGGCTACCGCGGGCAGCTCTGCACCACCTGCCTGAGCCGTCTTGAGAAAAATCCCATGCGTCTGCTCGACTGCAAAAGTCCCGAGGACAAGGCAATCGCAAAGGACGCTCCCAAAATCACCGACTACCTCTGCGAGGAGTGCGAGGCGCACTTTGCTGAGGTTCAGAAATATCTCGGCTGCGCAGGCGTTGAATACACCGTCAACCCCACAATCGTGCGCGGTCTCGACTACTACACCAAGACCGTCTTTGAGTTCGTCACCGACTGCATAGGCGCACAGGGCACCGTCTGCGGCGGCGGCAGATACGACGGACTTATGGAGGAGCTCGGCGGAAAGCACACTCCGTCGCTCGGCTTCGCGATGGGACTTGAGCGCCTGCTGATGGTCATGGACGCTCAGGGAATCGAGATCCCCGACACAAGCTCCTGCGCTCTCTACATCGCCACGATGGGCGACGAAGCAAAGGCTAAGGCGTTTGAGCTGCTCAAGCGCGTCCGCGAGTGCGGTCTGACCGCCGAAACCGACGTTGTAGGCAGAGGTCTCCGCGCCCAGATGAAGTATGCCGACAAGATCGGCGCGCGTTACTCGATGGTGCTCGGCGACAACGAGATCGCCGAAAACAAGGCTAAGGTCAAGAACATGGAGAGCGGCGAGCAGACAGAGCTTGCGCTCGACGAAAGCTTTGCCGAGAAATTCTCGGTGCTGCAATTGGCAAGCGACAAGGCGTTTGGAATTTAAACCGCGCCTTTTAACAATCTACGGAGGAATAATAACATGGCAGAATATATGACAGGCTTGAAGCGTACACATTACTGCGGAGACCTCAGGATCTCCGACGTAGGCAAGGAGGTCACCGTCTGCGGCTGGGTTCAGCGCTGCAGAGACCTCGGTCAGCTGATCTTCATCGATCTGCGCGACCGCTCGGGTATTGTACAGCTCGCCTTTACCGATAAAACAGACAGAGAGATTTTTGCAAAGGCGTTCGCGTGCCGCGGTGAGTTCGTCCTCGCCGCCAAGGGTACGGTCTGCGAGCGTTCCGCGAAAAATTACGATATTCCCACGGGTGAGATCGAGGTCACAGTCAGCGACCTCCGCGTTCTCTCAAAGGCGCAGACTCCGCCCTTCGAGATCGTAGACGAAAGCGAGACAAACGAGGAGCTTCGCCTTCGTTACCGCTACCTCGACCTGCGCCGCCGTCCGCTGCTCAACAACCTCATGATGCGCAGCAAGATCTCAAAGGTTGCGCGCGACTACTTTGCCGAAAACGGCTTTGTCGAGATCGAAACCCCGATGATGATCAAATCCACCCCCGAGGGTGCGCGCGATTACCTCGTTCCCTCGCGTATCCACAACGGCAAATTCTACGCCCTGCCCCAGTCGCCGCAGATATACAAGCAGCTGCTGATGGTTTCGGGCTTTGACCGCTATATCCAGCTTGCGCGCTGCTTCCGCGACGAGGATCTCCGCGCAGACCGCCAGCCCGAGTTCACCCAGATCGATATGGAGCTTTCGTTCGTCGACGTCGAGGACATCCTCGAGATCAACGAGGGCTTCTTCAAGCGTCTTTTCAAAGAGGTTCTCGGTCAGGAGCTCGAGACTCCCTTTACGCGCATGACCTACGCCGACGCGATGGAAAACTACGGCTCCGACAAGCCCGACGTCCGCTTCGGAATGAAGATTCAGGATATCTCCGATCTCGTCAAAGACTGCGGCTTCGGCGTGTTTACGGGAGCTATCGAAAACGGCGGCTCAGTACGCGCGATCGTCGCGAAGAACGCCGCGTCAACCTATACCCGCAAAGAGATTGACAAGCTCACCGAATACGTCCGCGGCATCGGTGCAAAGGGTCTCGCCTACGTGAGATGGGTCGACGAGCCTAACGCCTCGTTCAAAAAATTCATGACCGACGACGAGCTTGCGGCGATTTACGACCGTCTCGGCGCAGAGAAGGGCGACGTTATCCTTATCGTTGCCGACAAAAACAGCACTGTTCTCTCGACCCTCGGCGCACTCAGACTCAAGATCGCAAAGAGGCTCGATATCATTCCCGACGAGTTCAAGTTCGTCTGGATAGTAGACTTCCCGTTCTTTGAGAAGGACGAGGAAAGCGGCGAGTGGGTAGCCATGCACCACCCGTTCACCATGCCCAAGGAGGACTGCATACAGTACCTCGACACCGACCCCTCGAAGGTCATCGCGAAGGCGTACGACCTCACGCTCAACGGCGTGGAGCTTTCGAGCGGCTCGATGAGAATCACAGACCCCGAGCTGCAGCAGAGAATGTTCCGCGCGCTCAAGCTCACCGACGAGGAGATCGAAGCGAAGTTCGGCTTCCTTGTTGAGGCGTACAAGTACGGCGCGCCGCCTCACGGAGGAATGGGCATCGGACTTGACCGCGTGACCATGCTTCTCTGCGGCGCAGACAGCCTGCGCGACGTTACCGCCTTCCCGAAGGTTCAGAACGCCAGCGAGCTTATGTCGGCATGTCCGGCTCCCGTCGACAAGGAAAGCCTCGACGTGCTTGGAATCGCGCTGACGGACTGAGATATGAGAGCGGAGAGTTAAGTGAACGGCGGGCGCTGCCCGCACCCGATTTATATTGTTTTACGGTCACGCGCAATATTGATTCAGTCGGGCGCCGATTTTTCCAAAACACCGCGCTTTCCGCACGACCTTCACTCCACTCTTAACTCTTAACTCTGAACTCTGACTAACGAAAGGACGTGTTCAAATGGGCTGGGCTAGTATTATTGTGCCGCTCGCTATAATCGCGGCGCTCGCAGTTACCGTTCTGGTAATTTTTCTGTACATAAAATACCGCCTGCAAAGGTTCTCCAAGGAGGCATTCGGCACCAAGGATTTTGCCAAGGCGATGAAGGATATCGAGCGGTCAACCGAGTCCGCACGTTCGGTTCACGGCATGACCGACATCTACCTGCCGCTGATTCAGAAGGACTTTCCCGATTTCGACTACGACGTATTCAAGGGCAGGGTCGAGGGCGTGCTCAAGAGCTACTTTGCCGCCATCACCGCGAAGGACGACGGTCTGCTCTCGCCGGACTGCTCGCAGTCGATCCGCAACACGGTTATCGGTCTGATACACGAGCTTGAGGCTAAGGACTACGTTCACGAGCACCGCGAGGTAACTGTTCATCAGATGGAAATCGCGCGTTACCTCAAGAACGGCCCCACCGTGACGATACTGTTCAACGCCGCCGTCGGAATGTACGACTACGTTACCGACGCAAACGGCAAGGTGGTTATGGGCAACAGCGAGAAGAAGTCGCAGAAGCTCTTTGACGTGGCTCTCGTTTACGCGCAGGATCCCGACAAGATGAGCGTTTCGTCGATGACCACCGCTATGGGCGTTAACTGCCCGAACTGCGGCGCGCCGATCACGAACCTCGGTCAGAAATACTGCAACTACTGCGGCACCGGTATCCGCGAAATCAACGTCCGCTCGTGGAGCTTTGAGTACATTCAGGAAAACAAGACCACCAGCTCGCCGTACTGATGAGCCGGCAGCTAACTGCGGTGACTGCCAGATAAATACAAATCGGAGCGAAGCGACCCTTCACTACCAACTACCAACCACCAACTGTCAACCACCAACTACCAACCACCAACTGTCAACCACCAACTACCAACTACCAACCACCAACTGTCAACCACCAACCACCAACTGTCAACCACCAACTACCAACAACCAACTACCAACTACCAACTACCAACTACCAACTACCAACTACCAACTACCAACTACCAACTACCAACTACCAACTACCAACTGCCAACTACCAACTACCAACTACCAACTGCCAACTACCAACTACCAACTACCAACTAATTTTCCTCTTGCAATTTAAAGCAATATATATTAAACTATAGATAATGGGAGAATATTTTTCTCTAATCTGTTATAAAAAGGAGTTTTTACTATGGGT
>NZ_JAEQMG010000196.1 GCF_016680995.1 Ruminococcus difficilis
CATCGCTGCGGCCAGAGCACCTGTCAATAGAATCGCTAATAGCTTATTCATATTAATCCACATGCCGGTGCGGCACCGGCACAAATAGAGATGAAAACGGAAGCCGCAAAATTTCCCGTTTTCTGTTATACTGTACTTGAAGGAAGGCACACTACAAAGCACGGTAGGGTGAGTTGTTCTCAGCTCTACGTCTGTAAGACAGTATATTAATCAGTGTAAGAGTCACCTTTCAAGCACAGATAAGTAAGTCCATCGAGTCCGCACACTAAGAATTGTTTAAATTCTGGTAGTTTAATGTGTGGTGGCTCAGTCACTGCCTTTCTCTACTATTACGAAAGGAGTGCAGTTATGAAACTCACATATCCAATCTGTTGTGGCGTCGATGTTCACAAAACCTTTCTCGTTGCCACAATCATCACAAGTGATTTTGAATCACCCAAATACAAGCAAAAACGCTTCTCCACTTTCTACAGAGGCTTGCTTGAATTCAAGCAATGGCTCCTTGACAACAACTGCAAGGACGTTTGTATGGAGAGCACAGGCAAGTATTGGGTGCCCGTTTGGAACGCTCTTGAAGATTCCATCCATGTTGTCATCGCAAACCCCAAATGGGTTTCTGCTGTTAAGGGCAACAAAGATGACAAGAAGGATTCAAAATGGATCGGCGATTTGTTCCGTATGGGTCTGGTTCCAAGCAGCTATATACCCGAAAAGGATATTCGCGTTCTGCGTGAATTTACGCGCTATCGCAGCAAGCTCGTGTCCATGCGTTCCAGTGAGAAGTGCCGTTTTCAAAACGCTTTCACCGTGTGTAATTTGACGCTGGACGCAGTTGTCTCTGATATGTTTGGCAAATCCGCGACCGATATTGAAAACTATCTGCTTGAATCCGACTCCGTTGACCCTAACCACTGCGTTTCTCTGCTTCGCGGTAGTCTTAAAAAGAAATCCGAAGAGATTATTAACGCAGTAGAAGGCTTCAATATGACGGCTGAACAGAAGGAAAGGGCTCGCATCATTCAAGGTCATTTCGCCGATATTGACAATCGTATTGCTCAAGTTGACGAAGTAATCGGCAGACTTGTTTCCGAGTACGAAGGAGCCATTTCGCTTCTGTGTACGATTCCCGGAATTGACCGTCGCCTTGCCATAACGATTATTTCGGAAATTGGTACCGATATGTCACAGTTTGGTTCTTCCAAACGTCTCTGCAATTGGGCAGGGCTTTCTCCTGGAAGAAACCAATCTGCGGGTAAAAAGAAATCCGTTAAGATTTCACGTGCGGGTGTTTATCTAAAACCCGCTTTGGTTGAAGCGGCTCACGCCGCCGTAAAGGCAACTGCAGCAAATCCGTATTTTAGAATTAAGTACGGACGTATTATGCAGCGCCGCGGTAAAAAGCGTGCCATTATTGCCATAGCAAGAATGATGCTCACTTCTATTTTTGCAATGTTCTCCACCGGCGAAGTCTTTAATCCGAGTGATATTCTGAAATTTGATATGCCGGAAGAGTTGAAGAAAAAACAAACTCTTTCTGCGGCTAAAGACGCTGTAAAGCTTCTTGTGTCACTGGGACTTGTTGCTGAGAATTCTATCTCTCTTCAGCCATTGGCAAGTTGATTTTTCCTCTCTAGGTGGTGGGCTTGCTTTGCTGCGCCCTTTTTTTCTATCGCTGAGTTGGAATTGTTTTCACACTATTTACCATACTCAAAATAAAAGACCTTACGCCACTTACGCCAAAACTTACGCCAAATGGAACAACCGGAACAAAAGAAATGGCTTATCCTCTACGGAAATAGTCAGTTTATGGCTCTTGACAGATGTAGGATTTATGGTAGAATTTTGGCAATTTTAAATACTAAATCAAACAGTAATTTCAAAAAATATCTTGAAAAAATACGGAATATATTATATAATCAATCATTGTGAGAAGGGGTTTGAGTTTCAGAGTCCCTCCAAAGCGATTTTTACGAACCACTCATTAAAGAGTTAAGGCATACGGACAGCCGGGTTCACTGCCGATTGGTGGGTTTATCCACTTTATTGATTTTATACTTTCGTTTTGATAAGTCGGTTGTCGGATAATCAATGCAGAATATCCTGTTATACAGACTTATGAAACGGTCAATAAGAGTAGTAAAAGTATTTGTTGCTATATAGGCTCTGCGTACCCTTTTATCTGATGATGTGTGGTTATCGGTTTTCCGAAAAAGAATTTTTTCGGGTATTTATGGCAATCACGAATATCACCGAAAAATTTACGCAAGCTGTCTGTTGGGTCAGTTTGCGTTTTTTTGTGCTGAGGTTTATTATGGGAGAAGAAAGAAAACTTAATCAAAATCATGCCCCTATTTATGAGGCACTGGAAAATTTTCGTAAGATGCGTGTTGTGCCGTTCGATGTTCCCGGACACAAACACGGCAGGGGAAATCCTGAACTGACTGAATTTCTGGGAAAACAATGTGTAAGTATTGATGTCAACAGCATGAAACCGCTGGATAACCTTTGTCACCCTGTTTCTGTCATCAAAGAGGCAGAACTGCTTTGTGCGGACGCATTCGGTGCTTATCATGCTTTTCTGATGGTAGGCGGAACAACCAGTTCCGTACAGAGTATGGTGTTATCGGTCTGTAAGCGTGGCGATAAAATCATACTGCCACGGAATGTTCACCGCAGTGTGATTAATGCGTTGGTGCTTTGCGGTGCAATTCCTGTTTATGTCAATCCCGAAGTGGATACAAAGTTAGGAATATCTCTTGGTATGAAAAGGGAACAGGTAGCCAAAGCGATTGAAGAAAATCCCGATGCGGTTGCGGTTTTAGTCAACAATCCCACCTATTACGGAATATGCAGTGATATGAAAGCGATTGTTGCCATGGCACACAAGGCAGGTATGTATTGTCTTGCTGATGAAGCACACGGAACACATTTCTATTTTGGTGAAAATATGCCGATATCTGCGATGAAAGCGGGAGCAGATATGGCTTCTGTTTCCATGCACAAAAGCGGAGGAAGTCTTACACAGTCCAGTCTTTTGCTGATGGGAAAGAATGTCAATGCAGGACACGTCCGTCAGATTATCAACCTGACACAGACAACATCAGGAAGTTATTTACTGATGTCCAGTCTGGATATCAGCAGACGTAATTTAGTACTGCGTGGCAGGAAAGTCTTTGCCAAAGTAGTAAATATGGCGGAATATGCCCGTGAGGAAATCAATGCCATAGGAGGCTATTACGCTTTCGGAAAAGAACTCATCAACGGTAATTCCGTTTTTGACTTTGACCCGACAAAACTGAGTGTTCATACCAGAGATATCGGTCTGGCAGGCATTGAAGTCTATGACATTCTGCGTGATGAATACGATATTCAGATAGAATTCGGTGATATCGGCAATATACTGGCATATCTTTCCATAGGCGACCGCAGACAGGAACTGGAAAGACTGGTAAGTGCATTGGCAGAGATAAGACGCAGATATCAGAAAGACAGCAGTGGTCTGCTCAGTCAGGAATATATCGACCCCGAAGTGGTAACCAGTCCGCAGGAAGCCTTTTATGCCAAAAAGCACAGTGTTCCTCTCAGAGAAAGTGTTGGTTGTATATGCAGTGAATTTGTCATGTGCTATCCTCCCGGTATTCCGATTTTAGCCCCGGGAGAACGCATTACGCCCGAAATTCTTGACTATATTGAATATGCCAAATTAAAGGGCTGTTCCATGACAGGACCTGAAGACCCTGATATCTTAAATCTGAATGTTTTGGTGTAAGGAGTGTTTTTATGGAATTATGGTTCAGTGAGTTTCATGCTCCCGATGTCAAGCACAGTATCAAAGTAAAACGACATCTTTATTCGGAAACAAGTGACTATCAGCAGATTGATATTTTTGAAACCTTTGAGTTCGGACGTGTTCTTGCTCTGGACGGCAATGTTATGCTGACAGAACGTGATGAGTTCATCTATGACGAAATGATTACTCATGTTCCTATGTCGGTTCACCCGAATATCAGAGATATTCTGATTATCGGTGTGGGCGATGGCGGTGTTGTGGGACAGCTGACACGGTATAAAACGGTAGAACGCATAGACCTTGTGGAAATGGATCCATTGGTTCTTGACGCTTGCCGAAAATATCTGCCTGAAAATTCCAGTCAGCTCAACGACAGCCGTGTCAATATTTATTTTGACAATGCCCTGCGGTTTATCCGCCGTTGTAAGGAAGAATATGATTTGATTATTGTGGACTCTCCCGACCCTTTCGGCCCCTCAGAAGGCTTTTTTACCAGAGAATTTTATGGTATCTGTTACAATGCTCTGAAAAGTGACGGTATTATGGTAAATCAGCAGGGAAGTCCGTTTTATAAACACGATGCAGAAGCAATGAAAAGAAGTCATAAAAGAATTGCCAGCACATTTCCTGTCAGCAGGGTCTATCAGGCACATATTCCCACCTATGCGGCAGGATACTGGCTTTTCGGGTTTGCCAGCAAAAAGTATCACCCTATTGACGATTTGAATGTGGAAAAATGGCTGGCACTTCATCTGACAACCCAGTATTATACCACAAAACTGCATATCGGGTCTTTTTATCTGCCCGCATTTTTAGAGAGAATGTTGGAGGAGGTGGAACAGTCATGCTGAAACCCAATATTGAAAGTTTTATCGGCTGTGACAGTGATTATGAAAATGCCGATATTGTTCTTTTCGGAACGCCGTTTGATTCGACAACCAGTTTTCGTCCGGGAGCAAGGTTTGGTTGTTCGGCAATACGGCACGAAAGTTTCGGACTGGAAACATTCAGTCCTTATCAGAACAAGGATTTGACAGACTGCCGTATATTTGACAGCGGTGATTTGGAATTATGTTTCGGAAAAGCGGAACTGGCTTTGCAGGATATTGAAGACCGTGCGTCAGAGATTCTAAAAGATAACAAACTGCCTGTTATGATAGGCGGAGAACATTTGGTAACACTGGGTAGTGTGAGAGCAGTATACCGAAAATATCCTGATTTGCACATTATCCATTTTGATGCACACGCTGATTTACGCAACGATTATTTAGGAGCAGAATTAAGTCATGCCTGTGTCATGCGACGCTGTCATGATTTGTTGGGCGATAACAGAATTCATCAGTTCTGTATAAGAAGCGGAGAAAAAGCGGAATTTGTCTTTGCCGAAAAACATACAGATATTCATTTGTTTTCTTTTGACGGTCTTGACGAAGTGGTGGAATATTTGCAACAGTCACAGATACCCGTCTATTTTACGATTGATTTGGACTGTTTAGACCCGTCAGTTTTTTCGGGAACAGGTACACCCGAAGCAGGCGGTGTACCGTTCAGTCAGTTGCTGACAGCGTTAATCAAAGTCAGCAGAACCAACATTGTGGGAGCAGATATCAATGAGTTAGCCCCTATGTTAGACAGTAGCGGTGTATCAACAGCAGTTGCCTGTAAAGTTCTGCGGGAATTGCTGTTGGCTGTCAGTCACTGATATTCAGAATAAAGGAGATTATGTTAATATGAGCAGAGTTTTAGTAATAGGTTGTGGGGGAGTAGCGTCTGTTGCAATACAGAAGTGTTGTCAGGCGAGTGAAGTATTTCAGGAACTGTGTATTGCCAGCCGAACCAAGGCAAAATGCGACAGTCTTGCCGAAAAACTTTCCAAAAAAACAAAAACCAGAATTACCACTGCACAGGTTGATGCCGATGACGTTCAGCAGGTTATCCATCTTATCAATGACTATAAGCCCGATTTGGTAATGAATATCGCTTTACCCTATCAGGATCTTACCATTATGGACGCTTGTCTTGCCTGCAAAGTCAACTATATGGATACCGCCAATTATGAACCCGAAGATACAGACGACCCCGAATGGCGTGCCGTTTACGAAAAGCGTTGTCAGGAAAAAGGATTTTCCGCTTATTTTGATTACAGCTGGCAGTGGAATTATCGTGAAAAATTTGAGAAAGCAGGACTTACCGCTTTACTGGGCTGCGGTTTCGACCCCGGTGTAACACAGGCATATTGTGCCTATGCCTTGAAACATGAATTTGATACCATTGATACCATTGATATTTTAGACTGTAACGGCGGTGACCATGGTTATCCGTTTGCGACAAACTTCAATCCCGAAGTCAATCTGCGTGAAGTTTCCGCCCCCGGAAGTTACTGGGAAAACGGACACTGGGTAGAAATTCCGCCAATGAGTATCAGACGGGAATATGATTTTGACAGTGTAGGCAAAAAGGATATGTACCTTTTACATCATGAAGAAATTGAATCCCTTGCCGAGAACATTCCCGATGTACAGAGAATCCGTTTCTTTATGACTTTCGGACAGAGTTATCTTACCCATATGAAATGTCTGGAAAATGTGGGTATGTTATCCACAACACCTGTGCTTTTTGAGGGTAAGGAAATCGTTCCCATAAAATTTCTGAAAGCCTTATTGCCCGACCCCGCAACACTGGGTGAAAGAACTCACGGCAAAACCAATATCGGCTGTATTTTCACAGGAAAGAAAGACGGCAGGAAAAAGATTTATTCCATTTATAATGTCTGTGACCATCAGGAATGTTATCAGGAAGTCGGCAGTCAGGCAATAAGTTATACCACAGGTGTTCCAGCCATGTGCGGTGCTTTGATGTTGCTCAGCGGAAAATGGAATATGACAGGTGTGCATACTGTGGAAGAATTTGACCCCGACCCGTTTCTGGAAGCACTTTGTCAGTACGGTCTGCCTTACAGAGAAAATCACAGTCCCGAAATAGTTGACTGACGGAGGAGAAAGTATTGTCTGAATATTTAGCAGATAGCCGTAAGGTGTTTTCGGCACTGGACGGAGAAGACCCTATAACTTTATTTTCCGCTTTAAAGACCCCGTGTTATATTATTGACGAGGTACAGTTGCGGAAAAACGGTGAAATTCTCTGTAAGGTAGCAGAAAACACGGGCTGTAAAATATTGCTGGCACAGAAAGCCTTTTCCAATTATAATTTTTATCCTTTATTGGCGGAATATCTGTCGGGAACAGAAGCAAGCGGTCTTTTTGAAGCAAGACTGGGTTATGAAGAAATGCCTGATAAAGAAGTCCATGTTTTTTGCGGAGCTTACCGTGAAGACGAATTTGACGAACTGTTGCAATATGCCGACCACATTGTTTTTAATTCCCCTCATCAGCTGAAAAAGTTCGGCTTTTCGGCAAAGGAAAAAGGAAAAAGTATCGGGTTAAGAATTAATCCTGAATTTTCCACACAGGACGGACACGGGATATATGACCCTTGTGCATATGGCAGTCGTCTGGGAACAACACGCTGTCAGTGGGATACAGAAATGACTTCTGAACTTGTGGCTTTACTGGACGGTCTGCATTTTCATACATTATGTGAACAGAACGCTGACGATTTAGTCAGAACGGTAACCGCTGTAGAAAACAGGTTCGGGGATATTCTGCCCAAAATGAAGTGGCTCAATATGGGCGGAGGACATCACATTACCCGATGGGATTATGCTATTTCTTTACTGGAACGGTGTATTACCGATGTACAGAAAAAATGGAATGTGCAGGTTTATCTTGAACCGGGTGAGGCAGTTGCTCTGAATGCGGGATATCTTGCGACAAGAGTACTGGATATTGTGCAAAGCGGAGATATCTGCAATGCCATACTTGATGTCAGTGCCAGCTGTCATATGCCTGACGTTATCGAAATGCCCTATACACCGCCGTTGTATGGTGCTATGGCAGAAAAATCGGCACATTGTTACCGTCTTACCTGTCCTACCTGTCTTGCGGGTGATGTTATCGGCGACTATTATTTTGGTAAAGATTTGCATATCGGTGATATGTTGCTGTTCGGAGATATGGCAATTTACTCTACTTGTAAGAACAACACATTCAACGGTATGCCCTTGCCGAACATTTTCCGACTGAATGAAAACAGAATGTGCCGTCAGATTACGGATTTTGATTATTATGACTTCAAAATGAGATTGGGCAGCAAAAAATATTCATCGTCGGCTCGATGAGAATATATCATTTTCTGACAATAAATGGAGAGATATCATGATAAATATTTTTTACCGTATAGTGGGCAGTAAACGAGTTGCCCTGATACTGGATTGTATAGGCATTGCTTTTGGAGCTGTTATTGCCGCTTTTGCTATAGAAGAATTCTTGGTGCCGTGTACGATTCTTGACGGCGGAGTTGTAGGTATCGGTATTATGATTAACAGTCTTGCTCATATACCACTTGGCATTTTGACGATTGTCTTTAATATTCCGTTTTTGGCTGTCGGTTCTCGTCAGTTGGGAAAGCTGTTTATTGTCAAGTCAGCGTTCGGCATGACAGTATTTTCCACATTTTTACAGATATTTGCTCCATTAAGAAATGTTACCAATGTTCTCGGCGTCGTTCGTCTGGACGAGGCTCGAAAACACAAAACCAAAGCAAAAGAAATCCTTGCCGATATCCCGGATGATACCGACAAGGAAACTTTGAAATCTCTAAAACAAACCGCTAATGCTGAAAAGCAGGAATACAGCCAACTGAAGAAGCTGCGCTGGTCATTACTCACCAATGGAGATAAACTCTCCGGAAGTAAAACCGAACACTTGCAATCTATACTAATGTCTACTGAATAAATGCAACTTTCAAACTTCGGAAAAGCAACGATAACATCTCCGCCCTCAGCTTCTCAATCTTTCTCAGGTTGAGGAGCAGGACGGACATAGCGATGCTGTGGCAAGTTG
>NZ_JAEQMG010000197.1 GCF_016680995.1 Ruminococcus difficilis
TCCGATCTAGCTCAGACTCCTCCGTCTTACAGAAGACGAGCAGGAGTGGATCGAAAAGGCGGGACTGAGCGAACGTCACGCAAGAGCGCTACTGCGAATCGAAAACGAGACGACAAGACGTGAAGTGCTGTCGAGGATAGTCGCGGACAACCTCAATGTAAAGCAGACCGAGCATCTGGTCGGCATCATGTTACAGAAATCCCCGAAGCCCGAAAAGGCAAAGGGAAACAGTAAGGCGGTGATAAAGGACGTAAGGATTTTCCTTAACACCATTAATAAGGCGATAGACACCATGCGCCTTTCGGGAATTGACGCACAGTCAAACAAAACAGACACAAATGATTTTATCGAATACACAATTAGAATCCCGAAGGTAAAGACCTATCCGCCTGACAAATTTGTTTCATAACACGCAGAAAAGAAGTTTTGATGTACATATAAACCAAATATTTCCATAAATACCCTTTTCTCTGAAAAATTATTTTCTGCGTGTTTGATTTTACTTTCCACCACGGATGCGAAAGCATCTGTTCCACTCATACCCATTTCCTTATCTAACCCCTTGCGAGCAGGCGTGCCTTGATGGTACGCCTGTTTGCATTTTAAAATGTTTCACGTGAAACATTATTAAATAAATTTAAAAATACACTTCAAAAACATATCCGATTGTGATATAATGATAACCGTGATTTGAAAAATAAAAGAAGGAAGGGTATGGAACCTTTGGCTAAGATAATAGCAATCTCAAACCAGAAGGGCGGCGTCGGCAAGACGACTACAGCGGTGAATCTCGCGGCTTGTCTCGGCGCTCTCGGAAAAAAGGTGCTGCTCGTCGACGCTGACCCCCAGGGAAACGCGACCAGCGGTGTGGCGATTGACAAGAGCAAGGTTAAGCTATCGACCTACGACATCCTCGTTGAGGGAGCAAAGGCAGAGGAATGCGTGCTGACAACGCCGTATCAGAATCTTCATCTGCTGCCCTCGTCAATCAATCTTGCGGCGGCTGAGCTTGAAATCACCGAAAAATCAAGGCGCGAATCACTGCTCAAAAACGCGATTCTCCCGATAAAGCAGTATTACGACTACATAATCATCGACTGTCCGCCGTCGCTCGGACTTATCACGGCGAACGCGCTTACAGCGGCGGACACATTCATCGTACCAATCCAGTGCGAGTACTACGCGCTCGAGGGCTTGTCACAGCTAATGAGCACGGTGCGCAGAATCAAACGTCAATATAATTACACAATAGAGCTCGAGGGTGTGCTGCTCACGATGTACGACGA
>NZ_JAEQMG010000198.1 GCF_016680995.1 Ruminococcus difficilis
ATATACCCTGCCTGATGTACTGCATGAATAACGCTGCATATATTCATTGCTATGATCAGCTTATAATTATACGGCATTACTGCTGCGCCCTTCGGAGGATATACATAGATTTCTCCAAGATCGGCGTCGATAGTAAGTTTAGGCATCACAAAGCCTATAAACTTATTTGAACCATCATACAGTACGTCCATAGGCCAAGCAACTTGGCTTAAAACCTCTGTCCTCGGAGGTTTATTGACCATATATCTCAGCTTTTCCTCAAGCTCTTTACTAACACGATCTGAGTGATATATCTTAGCAACTTTTGATGAATCGCCTGAAACAGCAAATATACCGCCCTCGCCGCCGGAGCCGAGTTTTGATGATAGCTGATACTGCTTGCCTGACATTCCCAAATATGTATTTGGAGGAAGCGATCTTTTAGTTGCAGAACTTTGTTGAGTATTAAAACTCCTTTGCGGTATTGACGACGCAGTGCTATTTGTGCTATTAACGGTTTTGGTGGAATAATTACTGCTTGTTGTTACAGTTCTGGTTGTTGAAGAAGCATATCCGCTTGTTGTTATTGGTTGTTCAGCGACAGTTGCTCCCGCACTTTTAAGTTCTTTAATTTGTTGGTCGGTTGCGAATAAATCAATTGGTAAATTATCTGCTAAATCCATAGCATCTTTTAGACCTAAACCTGTTATTTGTCTTATTACTCTTATGGCTTGTAGATAATTACTTCCGCAACTAATAATCTTAATATAATTTGTTGCCATTGTTTTACCCGTATACTTTCATTTGCGTATTTAAGCGAAATTAATCCCAACCCTCATCAACACTTTCAGGAAGGTCTGGTAAGGATGGTGATATAAGATCGCTTTTCGTTGCATCAAAATCGTTTGAAATATTCCAGTTATCTAAACCCATAGTATTAACGGGATGGTTAAACTGGACTTTGTATCTTATTTCAGCTGCACACAAAGGACAATTCCTAAGTGTTTTTTTGTAAAAATGATTTGGATTCTTGGAACACTTTTTCAGGTCTTTTTCATAATCTTCGAGAGCTTCCTTCCACTCAAATGCAGTTGGTCTTTCTTGGGGGTTTATTCTTCCGTTAATGAATGCTTTATTAAAGAGCCTTGCTATTTCATTCGGTAAAGCACTTATTGGTGGAACTGCAACCGCTTGAGGTTTGTTATTAGGTTTAAAGCAATAATTATCCCTCTCGATTGCCATATTACCAACACCCGGAGAGCCAGTTGAAATAGATTCCGTATGGTTTATGCCGTTGAATGGTGTGTAGCCATTCATAAGCAGTTTGAAGATGTGGATTGCCAACGCAAAATTATCTGTTTCATTTGTAAAAGTCGGCAGCGATGCCTTTTCGTAAGTGTTTTGCCCACACCGTTCAATAAGCTCTGGTGCTACATAACCGTTAAGACACACTTTGCAACGAAATGCTTTGTTAGCTATTTCATCAATAGTTATGTGATACGAATCTGTATCCATAAACGCTACTGCCCCTGTTTTTAGATCGACACCAATATTTTTGGGATTAAAATCACCGATTATATAATCCGATTGATGAATAGCTTCTACAGTTTTACAAATATTTATTGCAATGATTAGTTTGTTTTTATATGGCATTTCAGCTGCACCTTTTGGAGGGTAATGGTAAATTTCGTTCAAATCAGCATCCATTGTCAGTTTAGGCATAACAAAACCAATAAACTTATTTGAACCATCATACAGTGCATCCATAGGCCAAGCTACATATGCAAGCAATTCTCTATTAAGTGAATGGCTAATCATGTACACAATCTTTTTTTCTTTCTCTTCATCAACATATTCCGGGTGATAAATTTTTGCTAATAAACTATCATTATCTTCGATAGCAAAAATATGGCCTTCAGCTCCAGAGGCAATTATATTTGTTAATGAATAGATTTCTCCATTGATTCCTAAACATTTCATCTTTTTAGCTCCTTATCACTTTTTTATAGAGTTTGTTTTTGTGCTATTTGGTATTTTGCTTCTGCTATTCGATGCACTTGAACCTGTTTGCTTTATAGATATTTTTGTAAATGCGTTTTCGCTTTTCTTATGGCTATTCTGATAATTCAAATAATCGTCCTTTGTTTTGTTTAACATAGATGGATTACTATTACAAATACTGCAACATTGAGACGAAAACTTCTGAGCATTATCAGTGATTCCTAATCTATCTTCATAGACATGGATTTCACCTGAACCTTTATGTATGCTCTGCGGCAAAGCAACGGCTTGTCCGTCTTTGCCTATGTGATGATGAATTAGCTGCTCATTTACAAAACCTTTGTATTGCGGAAAAGAATTGATGAATTGTCTATCAACACGAGGAGCTTCACCGTGTTCTATTCTGTAACTGTTCTTCTTGCTGAACGCATCTGGGCATTGGTTTTTTAATGCATTGAAATAGTATTTGCTACTTCGTTCCCATCCCTGAGAATTTGCATTACTCTTATCTTCGCCGATATATCTCATATCTACAATGAGCGAAGGTGAATGAGCCAATGTATAACCTTTGCCTTCCGAAGTGAAGCGTTTAGTGTGTATTTCTTTAGGATCAACACCTTCGTAAGCATAAGGCTTCATCAAATACACGCCTCCATATTTCCGATTACTTCTGCTATGGAATTAGACAATACAATCTTTGTATTCGTTTCTGATTCATAACAGAAAAGATCACCTGTATCGTTATCAAAAAACAAGAAATAACTGTCATTATCATCAATAACTGCGTTTCCTATTAACAGAAACGATTTTTGAGGAAATACATATTGTGCATCCTCAAAAGCATTAATAATTATTTGTTCAATAGGCTTTGAGCCGTCTAAACTGTAAAAGTTTATTTTACACCCTTTATATGAGCCTGAAAGCACAAGAAAGAAATAAGTATTATAGTATTCTTTGATTTCTTTTCTTAACGTAAATCTTAAGCGCTGTTCAACTAAAAGCCAATTAAGATATTGATCCTGCTTTATTGGGAGCCATTGTATTTCGCCATCTTCATCTGGATTGCCGATAAGTAATTTTGAGTTTAGTTCTTTTGAATACGAAACAGTAGGTTTTGTACTAAACTCTTGATTGTATAATAACTGGAGCCTTCTGAAATAATTGCAAAAGGAAGTTTCCATTAAAGAATTCATATTATTCTCCATTTTTGTGTTTCAATTAAATGATATTTGAAATACTCGTTGTTTTAAGTTGTAGTTTACTGTATATTCTACGCTTAATCCTATTTCAGTCAAAACAGTTTCGAGTTCTAAAGACACTTTTTTTTCAAGCCCATTTTCTGGTGCTGAATAAGGTAGTTTAAATACAAAAACGTCTTTTCCGGATAGAATACCTTTCGTTAAAAATAGTCTAAGTTTTTTTCGAGTAGTCATTACTAAATTATTTCGTTCGTAAAAGCTAAATTCTTTTGCTATAGAGATTGGGTATTCCGAAACATTATATGTGTGATCTAATAGAATCCACTCATTCGGAATACAAAAATAATCGTATCTTGGTATTCGATCAACATTGATTGTTGCATCAAAGGTCACATCAACATGATTCCAACTATTATCAATATTGATCATATTCCACGAATGCTTTTCGTCGCTCTGATTATGCACATTATAAGCTCGTCCATTAACGACCATCGCTTTGATTCCTGATAGGTTTAACAGATAACTATACAGTTTTGCATATCCTTCGCAAACGGCTCGGTTTTGTATTAATGGAGCTAAAATAGTGTGGCTTTCACGGTCATTTATTTTAGAGTAGCTTATTTTGTTAATAAGAATATCATGTATCGCTAACGCTTTATTATAATTGTTGCTCTCTTTACTTATTTTACTTAGGATGTGTTCTATTTCAGATTTGCATTCAAATGAGTATTGTTTGATAGTATTTACATCATATGCATAATGCGGAATTATTAGTGTGCTGGTCTTTGAAGGAACTAACTTGAAATCTATCACATAGAAGATTTCGGGATGAGATTGGAGAATTCGCATCACATCTTGCCCCGTTTTATAGGGATTGCTTCTAATTGGAATCACAATTCTTTTATCCAATCGCAGCAATGAATCAACAACTATTCTTTCTATTATGCTATTTTCCATATTGTTCCTACACTCTATTGACTATCGTTTGAAAGGCTTTGATAGGTGATTCTGAATAACAGGCTGTTGCATATTACTATTATGCGATGCTTTTGTAATAGCGTTATTGGTTTTTGTTTCATTCGCTCTTACATTAGTCGCTTTAGTAATGGCGTTGCCATTCATTCGTTCCATATGCTCAGAATAGGATGGAACACCTTTCATGGCAACTGCCCAATCGTTGCCAGAGTTATTATTCGTGCCATTTTTCAGCCCATCATTTCTACGAAGATAAGGATCTCTCTCCATATCATACACTACCTTTACACTAATAATTCCGCGCAAATCAAAATCTGATTGTTAGTTTGATAACGACGTTTTCTCAGTTTCATTCTGTTCGTCGTTATATAAACTCGGATACGCTAAACGCTTCCATTTTTCTTCTCTTTTGCGTTTAAGCTCTTTCCAGTCAGGCTCTTTATAATAATCCTCTGCCATTAATGCCGGTTTATTATCTGTGTTCAATATTACGGCTACTGTTTTGTCGTCATTCACTTGTGCATCAGGAATCTTCTCAATAAAGGTACTTATTCTATTTTGGACAGTTTCTTCTCCGTCCGCCTCTATATTTAAGATTTTTGCATCCATGAAGAATCTTGCTAAAGCAACATAAATTGAAATAGGTTCCTCGCGCAGATATATGGGAAAAAGTGTTTCTAACATTCCATCTGTTGCTAAAAAAACACTTGCAACCTGCTTTTCGTATTTCCTAATTATCCATTTTTCTTCACCAAAATACAAAGGAAATACGCGGTTTTCTTCATCTCTCTGTTGCTCGGTAACTTTTTCATATGATCCGTCCATATTGAGAGCAACTATTCCTGAGTCACCGGAATGACCAAAAAACAACTCGCTATCTCGTAATACCGCCAGCGACAAAGTTGTATCATATTGATCTAACTCGTGTCCGTTTTGCTCTGCTGTTTCTTCAATTTTTTGTTGTGCCAATGTAAATGCTTCTTTAATTATTTTTAAGATTTCATCTTCTACAGTTTCGCTTGTGATTCTCTCTGCACAGTATTTTGTAGTATAATCAACAGCTATTTTTGAAGCTGTATCGGAATACATTTCGCTTCCAAGTCCATCGGCAACAGCAGCGATCGCCATAGATTCATTACACTTAATGATTCTATGAGAATCTTGACACACAATGTTATTCTTCACATGATATGTGCCTTGTTGTGTAACTCCATAAGCATATATCATAAGTTATTCCTCCGTTTCTTAATCTCCCCAGTCACTAACATCTTTATCGACAGTTTCGGGGAGGTTGGGAAGACTTACCTTTTCTCCCGGAGAACTTTGAGATACAGAACGCATACTTTTATTCACCCAATTAAAGAAGCTCGTGAAGTCGTGCTCTCTCAATTTCATAACCTTTTTTCCCGCAAGGAGATGTAATGTGCGCGGATCATACCTATCAACACCTAATGCAAAGAATTTTAGTTTTCCTTCCTCTTCCTTTGCGTGAATAACATCAGCTATTGCTGATACGTTGTCAGTAGGAGCTCCATCCGTAATCATTACTATCCAAGGTTTGTATGGTTCTGTACCCATTCTGCGATAAAAACGAGAGCGCTCATCAACCATATCTATTGCCGTTTGAATTGCGGGTGACATTTCTGTGCCGCCATTAGCTTTGAGATCAACTGCTTTCATTTGTTCTACAGGAACAAATTCTTGAACCACATTATGTGTAGAGTTGAATTCAATAATGGCAATATCTAAGATATCTCTGGTCTCCTTATCCCTACACACTTCATCTTTAAAGCGATTAAGACCAGAATTTAATTCAGCTATTGGTTCGCCATACATTGATCCCGATGTATCAAGCAAAAGCAAACAAGCCATATGGGGTTCGCTGGCGTTGATTATCGGTGGAGCGTCTCCATAAAAATCATCACCGTAAAAACTTCTTTGTTCCATTTCATTGCACATATTTTTTCCTCCTTTAATATAGTGATTAGAGTATCACATTATTGATAATGAATGATTAAATGATTGGGACAAATGATATTTCATTGTTATTCTTATCGAACACGATTACTTCATCATCAGCCATCCTCTGAATCTCCTCTGGTTTAATAATACTTTCCCTTTTGGTATTTATACTTGCAGATTTAGTGTTACCATAACTCCAAAAAGTACCCATATTTGTGTTTTGTGAAAAGGTTGGTACGATTTCCTGCTTATCATACGTTCCAATCAAATTAGAGATTTTTTCGCAACTATAAGCAGAAATATGCCTTGAAATAATGATTTTGGCGCATTTTCCAGCAAATGAATAAAAAGAGTTTTCATCTCCATTAAAAGCAGAAAAGGCATCGTTTGATGAGATTGCCACAAGAGAGCTACTGCCCATTTTATTAATGAAATCTTTTAGTAGGTTATTGGTGGTAAACAGTTCTCCATCTACAATAACAAAAACCTTATTTCCTCTAGATAACAGCAATTCTGCTTCACTTACGAAAAGATTTATCAATAATGTATTTGAAGCGTAGCGAACATCTATTGAGAAAATAGCTTTTTGTAAAGCAGTCTGAACAAAGTTGGTAGCTTTATTCAAATTTTTCTTTTTAGCTAAAATATAATCAGCTTGCTGAGAAAGAGCAGAAAAAAATGCCTCAATATTTCCTTTCTCACTTTCTCCTTGCAATATTTGAGATGTTATAGTTCTTGCTTCATTAGCTGAAATTTTCCCTTTCGCTTCCGCTGTATTTATTTTATCAATTAATGTAAAGTGTGGACACGTTATATACATATCCGTATATGGATGAATATGTTTTGTATTTATAAAGTCAGATATTCCATTAATATAATATCTACCAGTTGCACCGATTTTGTACTCTTTACTGGATGACGACAGTATGTATTGAAGTATCTCGTTATTGTTCAAACCTAAGAATGGCTCATAAAATGGATTTTTTGCATTTACTAAATCCAATAGATTTAATGGAGTTAAATATGAGATTAATTCATTTTCTAATTCGGCGTTTCCATTGTGAATTATTGCAACAGAATAACCTTGCATATAAGCACATTCAATCGTTCTTATTATTGCTCGATTTCTTATGGTTTTATATCCACCAGAAAATAACATTCCGCCTACAGCTTCATTATTGTCAAAGAACGCTTCTATTTCACTTGGTTCGTAATAAACCACTCCTTGATTTATACGATTATTTTCTTGTACAGAGCGAATAGTCTTTCTTGATAAATATCTGCTTGAACCCCAAATACCGATATTTGACAAACCAGTTTTATTTTTCATCATTCCACCTACGTTTTATTATATAAATCGAATTGGAAAGCGAACGGTTTTGAAAAAGGATAACTAATTATCGCTTCACCAATATTCAGGTTACTCATATTCCAATCTTCAACTACATTACCACGCTGTCTTTCCTCGTGAATCGAATTCGATAAGGATTTATACTGTTCAAGAACAACATTTTTTCCATGTAGTTTTACAATATAATCTCTTGTAAATGCATCGTTTGCGTGAAAAGCAAAAACAGACGAAAAACCAGAAAGAATGTTTTTACCTTTACTTTCACCATAAGCCTCGGCAAACTGACTTATACTCTGTAGTCCTGCAATTACTTTCAATCCTAAACTTCTTCCAAAATTCACGCCATCATCAATGTGTTGCATATTTGGCAACAAACGAAACTCATCGCAAATCAAATATACATTTCCCTTATTACTGCTTCTTCCTAAGACCTCTTTTAAAGCAAGGTCAAATAGTAAACTATAAACAGGAGATAAAGAATCTCCAATCGCCATGTCATACTCAATAAATAAAGTTTTTCCTCCGGCATTTCTTATGAAATTGCGGATTGAAAAACCGCCTTTCTCAGCAAATGAAGATACAAGCAGTTTTCTAGTGTTTTCAATCATTTCTGCATATACACCTAACGCTTGTTCGGATTGTCCATCACCAACATAACTTAACACCGAGGAAAACTGTGGATGAGATTTAATCATCGCAATAATATCTATTAGTGAAGCTTCTGCTAACGCTCTACTTAATTCTGAATTATATAAGCATTCCTTTTTATAATCAGGATCTTTTTTTCCCTCATTTAACATACATTGAAGAATTGTAGCAAACAAATCTCTTGCAGCATTTGGGAAGAAAGCATCTTTGCTTTTTTCTTTAGCTTCTTTGAACATTGTTAGTGACAACTCACGAGTGTTCAGACTTATTCTTTCTTCATTCCAACCGTCTGCAACTAATTCTTTAAACAAATTCCACTTAACAGTTTGCGGAGTTGAAAAGCTACCACCAATTACATAGTCCTGATTATTTGCGAACAAGTCATAATAATCACCTTTTGTATCAAAAACGATCATAACATCATTAGGTGTTAATCTTCGTTTGATCTGATCGACTATATGATAATAGACGTTTGTCTTTCCGCAGCCAGTTCCACCTATCATTAAAATATGTTTACTTAGAATATCTTGATTAAGGAATAGATTAGTATGGCTATTATTGAATTTACCCGGAATAGCAATTGTTGGAGCTGGTACGCTCGGAATAGCGTTATGTTCTATGACGCTACCATATAAAGGTATTGTTTTTGTAATCATTCTTTTCTCCGCTTTTATCGTGAATGCTTTCTGCTTTGATTATTGGTAATAGAATCTATTTTACTGAAAGCCTTGTTTTCAGATTCTTTAGTTGTTTGATTCAATTTATTATAGATACTTGTTCTAAGAGCTTTTAATTCTTTTATTCTTTCTTCAAGCGGTTGCTGTACGGTTGCTCTTTTAATACTATTACTCATCTTCATTCCTCATAAATCTCATTTTGCTTATCATTAAATCTAATATAAAGATCGATAGGAAAAACACTTAGTTCCTTTAGCATTTCTCGTGTTGCTTCACATAGTTCAAAGAAAAAAACAATCGCTAAAAAAGTAGTCCATGTCATTTCTCTTTTTCCAGTTTCTATTGAATAATATGTTTGTCGTGACACACCTATTATATTTGCCATTTCTTCTTGGTTAATGTTTAATTTTACTCTTAAGGAAGCAAGATTCTGTTGAAGTATCGCTATGCTTGTTTCTTTGTATTCATCCTCTATAAGCCACTTTTCCTGAATCAATTTCGTTCCTCCTTTAATGTTCATTTGTTTGCAGACAACAATACTCTTATTTTCAATGATATTAGGTTTTTGAGCTTTGTCTCTTATTCAGCTTGCAAAATAAAAGTAACTACTCCGTGATACTCCTCACATCCGGGAATAACGCCGTTTAATTCATCTAAACCAAGCAACACTCCATCATCAGAGAACATAGATGATGACAGTAGCGATTTATTAGCTGCCCAGTCACATAATAATCTTGCTGAATTCTCAACATATTTCAAATGGACATCTCCAGTTATTGATTTCATAATAACACTACACCAAACCGAAGATGGATTTGAATTTTCGGAAATAATAGAAGCAACTAAAACCCCTTCATTTTCTGGAGTTACAACATCAGAAAACTCAGTCATTAGTCTAGTTCCTAAAGCTACACCAACATGATTATGTTCTGAATCGTTAAAAGTTGATGAGGCGTTATTGTGGAAATAGATGTAAACAAGATACTTCTTTCCGGCTGCGACAACAACGGAATCGCTAAGATTAGTTGATTGAGGATTGATTTCTCCGATCTTCACAAAATATCTCTCATCACCAATTGTAGGATTATTAGTGATAGAATTAAATATAGGGTATGTTGCAGGGGCTTCCATTGTAAAGGTCGGTCTCTCGGGTCCCCACATCTTGTTTTTTTCGTTACTCATTATACTTGCCATCCTTAATTAAATTGATAAATAATTGGCTAAACTTATATTCATAGAGCAGTTTACTCTATGAATAATATAATTATACTATTTGACAAATAGTTTGTCAATATGACAAACTACGAAAATTGAATTATCGAGGGATTTTGATATAAAATTAGATATAGATAAGTCACAAAAACAAATTGAATCCAGCTATAGCTTTACTTGTGTTTCCAATAAATGGTATCACACAATTCAGCCTCAACTTAAGACATCAAGTAAAGCTAAATACCGAAAAGATTATCAGCTCCGTTTTCAGTGTGTTAAGAGAACGAATGATGATACTATGCTCGTCATCATCGAGGTAGAGATGATAATGAGGCTCTTTCACGGAAAGCACCTTCGATTATCTCTCACGGTCTTTGGTGCGCTCCTGCTTCTGACGGTAAAGCTCATCGGAAACGCGGGTAGCTATCTCGCCCAAAGCGGAACGCATCTGTGACAATTCGGAACGAGCGAATTGCTTATGGTTCAGGTGCAAAGCAAGTTGGCGGCGAACATCTGATACGGATAGATTTTGAAAAATATCTGTCCGGCGATAACGACTATTGTAACAGCTAATATAACAGAAAGAGATTTGACAGCTAGGAGGTGCTGTTATGTCAAACCATGATGATTTTGTTGATGAGTTTATTGAATATCAGATATTTGGGGATTCAATGAAGAACTTCGGCGGAGGCAATTCACGTAAGCCGAATAAGGGTTCCGGCTGCGGAACGACAGCTGTGATAATTGT
Organism: Ruminococcus difficilis; assembly: GCF_016680995.1. The sequence continues at coordinate 10,753 of NZ_JAEQMG010000198.1, forward strand.
GCTTATAATTATTGTGTTAGCTGTATTTGGTTCATGCGGCAAGAGCAATCAAAAATCATACCCGTCCGGTTCGTATCAAAGGTCATACAACAACTCTTCAAGTTCTTATTCCGGCAATTCGTCAAAATCAGGCAGTTCAGAATCCTCTTGTTTAAAAAAGCCGGAATCATCTACCGTTCAACCGACTACCAAAAAGAACACATACAATGTCTAAGCAACAGATAGTGTGATTATATCAAATTGGACGTTTATGTGCGTTCGGTATTCAGACTTATAAAAACAAAAGTATAGTTTGAATAGAATCCATTTTATGCTTATGAACAGCGAGATTATTCTAAACTGATTATTATTTCTCATCAGACTAAGAAATATCACATAGAGTCGTGTGCGGTTGTTGTATCTATAAATACCTTATGCTTTGCTTTGGTATGATATATCTTTTACCAACTCTTATAGACTTTATTGTTCCTGCCTGAAGCAAATGATAAACACCACTTGTGCTAATTCGGAGTATTTCTTTTATTTCCTCTGGTGATATAACATCGGGATACTCAGACAAAGTTTTCGACTTTTTATTATTCAAAATCCCTGCATTATTGCTCACAACCCAATGTGACATTCTTGTCAAAAAATATGAAACCTGTGTGAAAATTAGCACTCTCCCCTTGACAGTGCTAATCAAGAGTGCTATAATATAATCAGAACAAAGGAACAGAGAAGCACCAAAGGATCCGGGTGCTGAACCCTCCGTCCCCTTGCTCGAAGCAATGGAAACAATGTAACGAGTAAAAAGGAGGACTGACCTATGTTGTATCCAAGTATTTTCGGTGAAAACTTATTCGACGATCTCTTCAGATTCCCTGATTTTAACAGAGACGTGGAGAAGAAGCTGTACGGTAAACACGCCGCCCAGGTCATGAAGACTGATGTTCATGAGCATGATGATCACTATGAGATCGTGATCGACCTGCCGGGCTTCAAGAAAGATCAGATCAATCTTGAGCTTCAGAACGGTTATCTGACTGTCAGTGCCGCAAAGGGACTTGACAAGGACGAAAAAGCTAAGAAGGGCAAGCTGATCCGTCAGGAGCGTTACGCAGGCGCAATGCAGAGGAGCTTCTATATCGGAGATACTGTTACAGAAGCCGATGTGAAGGCGAAGTTTGAGGACGGTGTTTTGAACATCTGCGTTCCGAAGGCAGAGCCTAAGAAGCTGGAGAATCACAAGTATATTGCAATTGAGGGATAATACCTCGCTAAGTTATGATCCCAAAATGATGCTCCCCGGAGCTGTTCGTATGAGCAGTTCCGGGGAGTTTGTTTTTATGTGATTTGAATGAATCATTATCCTGCCATATCAAACAGGCTCTTGAAATTATTTTTGGAGAACGAGGTCAGCCTTCCGTTGCTCACCCATTTTCAGCCGAACACGGTCTTGTAATAGGTCAGCTTGCCTGTGAAGAAAAAAGCAACGAAATAACAGCGATTCCAAAACTTCTTGAAATGCTGGAGATAAAAGGATGTATTGTGACGATTGACGCAAGGGATGATAAGGTTATCATTGGATGTATTGCAGATAAACAAGCGATTTTGTTTGATATGGATATACTGGTTTTACCTTTCGATGAAATAAAAGAAAAACGAGTAGGAAGAGTTTTGCCACCATATATAACAAAGATTCAGCAAAAGGTAGCAGCTAATATGGTTCGTGAAGGAGTATCCCCTTTACCTAAAGAATTGTTTATCTCTTTTGATGAGTAATTGTCAAATGTTTTTTATGTCCTATACTCAGAATCGCTCTATTCAGGACGAGGAAACCTTTGGTATTATGAAGTACGACCGTTGGTACAAAAGGTTGGTTCAAAGAGGTCAGTTAAATGTCAAACTCAAGATTTATCTGGTTTCTATTGGAGTCAATCTGCACATATTTTATAGCAAACTAAACAGACTCCAAAAAGATTCCTGATTTTTCAACAAACATCTCTTTGGAGCAAGAGGAGAGATCTATATACATTTTTCAGCAATAGACCATTTTTCCACTGAAAAAAGAACCGTGAAGAAATGAAGCTCTACACTTCATTTCTTCACAGCACTTAATCACTGACTGACCAAGTATGTGTCTGTGACTTAGTTAGAATCTTTCGGGAGTTCAAGTCCCTGACGCAAATCCGCCAAAAAAAATCTTTTTTGTACACTTAGGACAAGCGAAGATAATCCGAACCTTCTCCCTGTCGGGGACGGGTTCGGATTTGTCTTTTTCTATGCTTATCCGAATTTCAACAGTAAGATTGGCAGATAAACATCTTTGAGATTTAAGGTATCATTTGTACCGAAAACATCCATCTTCTGAAATATTGTTTATTGATCATTTACAGATATTCA
>NZ_JAEQMG010000199.1 GCF_016680995.1 Ruminococcus difficilis
TGCGGTATACGCCTACTGCAATCTTCACAGCCTTTGGAAAGCATAATCACACCGGAAAGTATCATCGCATGAAAACGTTATACTATTTCGGGGGTTCAAGTCCCCGACGCAAATCCGCCTGAACTTTCTGTTGCAATCCGAACCCTTGATGATTCGGACACCAACAGGAAGTTTTCTTTTTGTTAGGAATTATTCGGGTTTTCGGGTGTCTCTTATGACGTTTTTATTTGGACACGAAAACCAAAATCGTTTAAAATCGAAACCAAAAGAAGAAAAATCACTGAATCCGAACCCCTGACTATTCGGACATTAATCGCCGTTTTCCGCTTGTTTACTGAAATATTCCGCTTCTTTTTGAGACGGTGTCTTGTATTTGTTCTTTGAGTGAGGGCGCTCCTCGTTATAAAATTGAATATAGTTTTTCACCGCCGTTCTGAATTCTTTTTCAGAGCGGTATTTTGTTCTGTAAAGCTCCTCGCGCTTCATATTTGAAAAGAAGCTCTCCATGACGGAGTTGTCATACGGAATGTGCGGTCTTGAAAATGACTGTGTAACCCTGAGCTTTTTCAAATAGTCCCGAAAAGATTTGGAAGTGTAATTACTTCCGTTGTCGGTATGAAAAATCAGATTCTCATCAGGCTGCCGCGATTCATACGCAAGCTTGAAAGTGCTCTTCGTCAGCTGTGTGCTGTTTTTACCTCCTATCTTATATCCTACAACCTTTCTTGCGCACAAGTCGACTATAACACAAATATAATAATATTTCTCGTTATACCTAAAGCAGGTAATATCGCTGACCCACACCTCATTCGGGCGCGTCGTATTGAACTTCTGATTCAGATAATTCTTGTTCTTACTTTTCTCTTTGTCGTAATAATCCTTCGCACCTTCACGGATACTGATAAGCCCCATATCCTGCATAAGCTGCCTGACCATTCCCTCGGTTATCTTTATTCCCCGCGATCTTAAAGTGGCTGCAATTTTCGGTGAACCGTAAATCTGGTGCTTGTCATAATAGATTTTTTGTATCTCTTCGCGAAGACTCTCACGTCGTTTCGCATACCACGCGTTGTCTCTTTTATTCCGCTTGATATGGTTGTAAAACGTACCGCGCGGAACCATTAACGCATCGCAGAGATTGTGAACATTATATTCTCCATACAGTCGCTCCAATTCTTCCAATCTAATCTGAGTCGGTATGTTTTCTACGTCAAAGACTTTTTGCATAATCTCAATTATTGTTGACAGACGGATAATCTTTCGCTCCAGATCGTTAACGGTTTTCTTATTAACAGGTTTGTTTTCCGACTCACTCTGAGAAGCTTTTAACCATCCATAAATCGTACTTCGGGCAACGCCTGTTGCTTCGGTCAGTTCTGCGACAGACTCACCGTTGAAATATCGGTTGATAATACTTTCTTTTGTTTCAAAGCTGATTTTTTTCAAAATGTATCAGCCTCCTTTCACAAGGAGAATGATAACATAAAAATGCCTAATGATAAATTCAGGGATAATTTCTATCCAAAATTTAGTAGTATTATTTCCGCTTGACTAACAAACAAAGCGTAAGTATAATATGAATAGCCGATGTAATTCTAATCAATAAGGAGGATGTGCCGATGATTTCAAGATTGATAGCCGAAGCAACTGAATGTGATTTTAAGGTTGCTTTGGAAAAGCGCAAGCCGAAGAGCTGGCTCAAAAGCGTAAGCGCGTTTGCGAACGGTATCGGTGGTACATTGTTCTTTGGAATCGACGATAACAGAAACATCATCGGTTTAGAGGACACGCAGGGTGACGCGGAAGCTATCAGCCGTTCGATCAAGGAGCGCATTACTCCTGTTCCGAATTTTGTATTATCACCGGAAATTGAGAATGACAAAACCATTCTTGTTTTAAGCGTTTCATCAGGACGAAATACGCCGTACTATTACAAAGCTGACGGTATTATGGAAGCCTATATTCGTATTGGCAACGAAAGCGTCGTTGCTCCTGATTATGTTGTCAACGAATTGATTTTAAAAGGTGAAAACCGTTCTTATGATTCACTGTCAACCGATAAGAAAAAATCCGATTACAGCTTCACGCTGTTGGAAGCCACCTATCTTGAACACACCGGTCTGCATTTTGAAGCGTCCGATTATATTTCATTTGGCCTTGCGAACGAAGACGGTTTTCTAACCAACGCCGGTAGACTGATGACCGACCAGCACAACGTTTACAATTCCAGAATATTCTGTACAAGATGGAATGGTTTAAATAAGGGCTCCATCTTTGATGACGCTCTTGACGATAAAGAATATGAAGGCAATTTGATTTATCTTCTGCAAAGCGGCTGTGAGTTTATCCGCAACAACTCAAAGGTGCGTTTTGAAAAGAAAGCCCGCTACCGCGTTGATAAGCCGGATTACGCAGACCGCGCAGTCACGGAAGCTTTAGTAAACGCCCTGATTCACAGAGATTATCTGGTGTTGGGCAGTGAAATTCACATCGATATGTTTGATGACCGTGTTGAAATCTATTCTCCGGGTGGTATGTACAGAGGTCAGCAAATTCAGGAACGCAATATTCTTGAAGTCGGTTCCATACGCCGTAATCCCATTATTGCCGATTTGTTTCACCGTATGAAGTATATGGAACGGCGCGGAAGCGGACTGAAAAAGATTATCGACGAAACCGCAAAGCTGCCCGGATATACGGATAGTTTGAAGCCTGAATTTCGTTCAACTCCGTCGGAATTTCATGTGACTTTGAAGAATGTGAATTATTCCGGCGAGAATTCTGTACAGGGTCCGAATAACAGTCAACAGAGCATAACCGACCAAATTCTTGAATACTGTACAGAGCCGAAAACAAGAAAGGAAATCTGTGATTATCTGGATTATAAAAATCTTTCATATTTTTCAAAGCACTATCTAAAGCCGCTAATTGCCGAAGGTAAATTAAAAATGACAATACCTGATAATCCCAAGAGTCAAAAGCAAAAATATGTAACTGCTTAAAACTATCGCAAACCATTTCATGGACACACATAGACACACATAGTCACTGACTGACCAAGATAGTGACTATGTCGAATCCTTCGGGGGGTCTGTCCCAAATTCTGTGTAAACTCTAAATCGCAGTGCAAAATAGAGCAAAAATTATTATTCTGGGGCGTAAGCCCCTTGTCAACATTATAAGCGGGAAACGGAATGCATGTCAAGGGCGGCGGCTCGAGCCGCCGTTCATTTTACCCTTGACGTGCAGGCCGTTTTCTGCTACTTGGGCTACTCGGGGAGCCTCTCCTCGAAGAAGATCGTCAGTTGGGCATAAATCTTGCTCCAGTCCTGTCGGCGTCCCGTCCATTTTTTGGTAATGTCCATCATTGCCAGATAAAGCATCTTCAAGAGGCTGTCATCTGTGGGGAAAACGGACTTGGATTTTGTCACCTTGCGGAGCTGACGGTTAAATCCCTCGATAGCGTTCGTGGTGTAAATCAGTCGCCTGACCTCCTGCGGGAATTTGAAATAGGTGCTCAAATTAGCCCAGTTATCCCGCCAAGACTGCGAAATCTTAGGGTATTTTTTGTCCCAGTGTTCCGCAAATACATCCAGCGCGTTGAGTGCTGTTTCTTCGTCCACGGCGGCATAAACGGCTTTCAAATCAGCCATCAGTGCCTTCAAGTCCTTGTACGACACATACTTGCTCGAGTTACTATCGATGATTGTTCTGACATTTCATCTACTGACCATACTCTAAAAGAAGTATTTTTTACACTTTTAATATAAAACTCGTCATAATTATAACCGGATTCAATACCATCTTTATCAACTGATCTTCCTCTTACATCTATACTTTCATTATCTTTTATATATTCCGATATACAAAAACAAATGTACAGTTTTAAGTTCTCAATTGAATCAACAGTATCATTGTACATTATTTCATCCTTGTTGATAGCATCATACAACTGACCTAATGATTCAAAGAAAAAGTGATTAGGAGCGGTTTTGCAAGCCGAATTAAATCCGCTATCATTGCTAATTATGGCAACTTGTTCCTCTTCACCGAATCTTTCTCTAATCTGACAAGCTATAAATGCATCAGGGAATTCTTTTCTCTTTTTTTCACCTGATTGAAAAGGTGGTTTAATTTGAAAATAATCGTTTATTATTGAATCTAAATTGATTAACTCTGATTCAAGTATTTCTGCATTGATTGATTTAATATAGTCATCAAATAATTCAATACTCTTCTTCACCAATTCATCTTTATTATCAATAACCAATAATCTATCTAAGCCAAGATATTTCACAAGATGTTCAGAGGTTTCATTTAAAATGTCCGCCCTAAGATTTCTTGAGATACTCAATATTTTTTTAGTTTGTGCAGCAAGGTGGCGTTTCGCTTCTTCTATCACAATATGACTCAAGACTACTTTTACCTTACCTCTTTTAACAAAATCCACGAGTAACGAAAGGGTACTTTTCTCTGAAAAATCATATTTTGCAGCATCAAAAATATTGGTATCAATTGTTACAGCTAAAGGATACTTTATCATTATATTTCATCTCCATAAATTGTATAGATTAGGTAATAATTCAATTATATCATATGCTAAACTGTTTTTCTACCATTACCAAAAAACAACAAAAAACGCCGTTCCAGCTTTTACACTGAAACGGCGTTCTGATTTTGTATCAGAGAACACATTTCACGGCAAAACCGCCGCTGAAAAAGTAGGTGTTCATCCAATACCCGTTTGGTGGAGATAACGGGGCTCGAACCCGTGACCTCTTGACTGCCAGTCAAGCACTCTCCCAGCTGAGCTATACCCCCATGCTAATGATTGAATTGAAGCACGCCGCAGCAGATCGGAAGAGCGTCGT
>NZ_JAEQMG010000002.1 GCF_016680995.1 Ruminococcus difficilis
GAGTGCTGGATCGAGGCCGAGGACTTCATGGAGGAGCCCATCAAGAAATATCAGCGCCTTTATCCCGGCAACGAGGTTCGCCTCAAGTCCGCGTATATCGTTAAGTGCACGGGCTGCAAAAAGGACGAGAACGGCAACGTCACCGAGGTTTACGCCGAGTACGACCCCGAAACACGCGGCGGCAACACTCCCGACGGCAGAAAGGTTCGCGGAACTATCCACTGGGTCGACGCGGAAAACTCCGTCGACGCCGAGGTAAGGCTCTATGACAACCTCTTCACCGTACCCGATCCCGACGCTCAGGAGGGCAGCTTCCTCGACTACCTCAACCCGAAGTCACTAGAGGTTCTGACCGACTGTAAGGCAGAGAAAAGCCTTGCGACCGCCGAGGCTCCAAAGAGCTTCCAGTTCATGCGTCTGGGCTACTTCTGCGTTGACAACAAGGACAGCTCGCCCGAACACCTTGTGTTCAACAGAAGCGTAAGCCTGAAGGACGGCTTCAAGAAAAAGTAATATGAAAACAGCGTTAGTTACAGGCGGCGCGGGCGGAATCGGCTCCGCTATCTGCACGGGACTTGCAAGAGCGGGCTGTCAGGTCGCCGTACATTACAACACAAAAAAAGAAACCGCCGAAGCCTTAGCTGCTCAGCTCCAAAAGAGCTGCGGCATAAAGGCAATCGCGGTTTGTGCGGACGTTAAAGACAGAGAGAGCGTCAACCGAATGTTTGACAAGGTTGACAAAGCTCTCGGCGGCGTTGATATCCTCGTCAACAACGCGGGCATCGCTCAGCAAAAGCTGTTCACCGACCTCACCGTGGAGGACTGGCGCGCTATGCTCGACACCAACCTCAGCGGCGTATTCAACTGCTCGCAGGAAGCGCTCAGGCGGCACATGCTGCCCGTTCACAGCGGCGCGATACTCAACATCAGCTCGATGTGGGGTCAGGTCGGCGCGTCGTGCGAGGTTCACTACAGCGCGGCGAAGGCAGGCGTTATCGGAC
>NZ_JAEQMG010000020.1 GCF_016680995.1 Ruminococcus difficilis
CACTGCGGCTTGCTCTCCTTGTTCTGCGCGGCAAGGTAGTTGTCCTTTTTCGTCATATCAATCAGTGACATCGGATTGTTCGGTATCGCGCCTTCCTGATATAGCTGCTTGAAGAACATCTTGAGCAGTGAGTACGCTTTCTTGCTCGTTGTGAAGGCGTATCCCGCGTTCATGTGCTTAGTGAGTAGTTTCTTAATATCGGCAGGAGTAACATCTCCGACAGGCTTGTTGCCGATGTAAGGATAGATTTGGTGCTCGGCTGTGCATTCATAACGATCATATGTCGTTCTCTCAACCTCCGGGAACTTATACACCCCCAGCCAGTTTTTCATGCTATCTTTCAAAGGCTTTTTTGATTCATCCGAGTTGGCGACCTGTTCATTGAAGTTTTTGACATATTCCGTTATCTTCGCTTGCAGTGTCTTTTTCTTCTTGCTCGAAAAACTCTTACGCTGAGTTTCGCCGAATTCATCCTTGTACCGCACCAGACCTATCCAACGTCCATCGCTTTTCTGCCATATATTGCCGTTGTCCAGTAATTCTCTTTTCATGCTTTAAACACTCCTCTGTTTTTTGGGTAACCACAACAATACCACAAGCAGTGGTCAATATCCAGCGAATACCCTAACAAGATTTCTCTTGACTTTTTGTGTATTACCAACCATATCGCTTCAATGAAAAATCCCTATAACTTGGCGTTTGTCAAGCTATAGGGATGATAATTCTATTCCTCTGTCCATATTTATTATATCGTATCTGAGGGAACGTGTCAAGAGCGTTTCCATGCTATTTTCGTATTATCCAGTCGCATCGCAGCCGCTGAAAAAAGGCGTGTGGTATTCAACTATGAAAACGTGGTCGAGCAGTGGTCAAAATCTACGACAATGACGTGCGATATTCAGGTTGGTCATACGCGATTTTTGATAGAGTGAAATGCGCATGACGTGCGTATCACACGCGGTAATACAAGTTCTTACTCAAATCGGCGTTTTTGTGTTGAAAAACGCTTGACAAAACCGCGTGTCTGTGGTATCATATTTCCTGCAAGTGAGCGAGGCTCACCACGCAGCAACAGAACACTTAGGGGTATAGCTCAGTTGGTAGAGCAGCGGTCTCCAAACGGGAACCGATACTTAATTCCCCGCATGATTACTGGATTTCCTAGGCTTGAAACATCGGTTTCAAGCCTTTTTTCGTGTTTTGATTTTTGCAAGTCGTTAAAGTGATTTATGCAAAATTGAGGTCAAAACCTGCAAAAGATTTTGGAACAGCATCAAAAGACCAGCAATTTTTCATTAGGTTGGAAAGAGACGATTTATCCCCTTCTAAAAACCTTGGCTGATACTTTTCCGAGTAAGTATACATAAATACCAAGGCAGTCTCACCCAACGAAAACCAATTTAATTTTACCCCCATCATAAATCTAAATTTCTTCTCGATAAAGTATAAAACGCTGCACTCAACAAGTCATGTCAAGTGCAGCGTTCGCTGATTAAAATATAAAGCTGTCACAACTCCTGTCAGCGCTTTCAGCATAGCAGAAAAGAAATTGTTACTGGGTTTTCGTTTTTAGATAAAATCCTTTTCTTTGTTTATGCGGCTCAATTTTTGACCCGTTACAGTACAATATCCTGCGTGCCGATTTCTATGAATTTTTCATTTTCAAAGACAATGGCAATACCGTGTTCTTCATCGAAGCGATAATCGCAAAAGAGAGCTGCTGAGCGGATTTCAGTAGTTCTCGGAAGATAGATATCGGTTGGATTCACATATTTGAAGATATTATCAACCGAATCGCTTTCAAGCTCGGCAAAGTCATCGTTAAGGATATAGTTTTCTACCCGCTTTTTGCTGTCCTCAATAGCTGCATCAGCTTTCAAAAACGCTTCCAAAGCCTGTTCCTGAATCGGCAATACTTCTTCATTGTCAAAGCAGTCAAATGTCACCCTTAATTCAAATTCTCTTCCCCAGATCGTTAGTGTTTTACGCATCAAATCTACTCCTTATATTCACACCGTCGCGCAGTTTGCATTCATATACTCCGCCTTTATGTCTCACGTTTTGATGAATATCCCTTGAAACCAGATCACAGTGTTTCATATCGCTGCATTCGTGCCAAGATAATGTATTTTCCTGGCGATATTCTTTTACCTGTTGAGCAGTCCATTCACTTCTGCCATTATGCATTTCTTTATTCCACACTTCGGCACATTTAGAATCAGCTTTGTTGAAGTTGCTTTGACGGATATCAGTCATACCTTCAATTTCAACCGTCTGTTCGGATACCTTTGAAAAATCCGCAACACCGTTTTTGAATTCAATTCCATCCTGTCCGTATTTTGCCAATTTTTCTTTCACTTTAGAGTCTGTCGGTTTCCATTTTGATAATCCTCTCTCACCTAACCAATGTCCCCCGCTCCCTTCGAGCGGAGTATTCTTTATTCGTTCCTCCAGCTTAGAAAACAACGGATTATCAATAGAACTGAACGGATTAATTCTGTCCTGCAGAGATTTGGATAAGTCTGATAAGAATGTCAGATTTTCAGGAAGAAGATCAGATACCTTGACGGCTTTTTCGGCAACTGTTTCAACCGTTTTGACAACAGTTGCTTCTGCCACTTCCGCAGTTGTTTCCGCGACTTTCCCCATTACCGCACCTGCTGCCCAAAAAGCCATTAAAACCCCCTCCATTTCGATTCAAACACTTTATATCGTTCGGAAACCCCGGCATATCGTTCGTCCGAATAAATTGTAAACCATATATATTTCCTGATAGGTTCTGATAAAGCATCATTATTCAACGAGTATCTTTCATCTATATAACTATGTGCTTTTTTCATACCTTGAGTCGGGTTTTCAGCATCTTCCAGAATTGACGCAACTTTCTTTCCTCCAAATAGATTGTACGCAACATGACATTTCTCAAAGTCATCCAGAGGTTTCGTTTCTAACGCCTTGTGTAAAATGTGTTTTGTATCATCTAATACATCTAATCTTTCTATCCATCCGCTTAGAAATGATTTCTTAGAGAAATCTATTTCTATTGTTTCCGAAGAGAGAAAAATACCTGATAAGAACTCCGAAATCATAGAATTGCTATCTATAGGCTGATATCTGAAAGGCTTTTCATGATCAAACCTTTCAGATTTGCAAAGCACCGCTTCCACCCAGTCATTTTGGTAAACAGCCGCAACAAATGAGGGCAGCTTGGTAAGCTCACGGATTTGTTCTGACTTGAGAGCAATTGATTTTCCAACGCGCTCACAATCTGCTTCGTCCGGCAAGCGGAATACCAGCTTGGTGTTGGTATTGCGAATGACAGCGTCGTCAAGAAGATCGGGCGCCTGATCGGATATAATGAATCCCTCGCCGTAAGTGCGCATTTCCGCGATAGCATTTGTCAGCATTTCTACCGATTTGCCTTGAAGGTTAGAGCTTTCCTGCGACTGAACAATTGACGTTTTCCTCAACAGATTATGCGCTTGCTTCACTACTGTATGCAGGATAAAAAGACCTTGCACAACGGAAGAAAGTTAGTCACCGGAGTCAACTGCGTGGCGCAATCTGCGTTCAACGAAATGGTGAATACCAAGCTGCAATACCGTAAACCGGGCGGCAGACAGTACTACCACATCATGCAATCCTTCCATCCGGACGAGCCGATTACACCCGAGACCGCGCACGAAATTGCTCTGCGTTTTGCCGAAGAAAACTTCCCGGGCTACGAGGTGTTGGTCGCTACTCACGTCGACCGTCACCACATACATTCGCATTTCATTCTCAATTCGGTGAACGCCGAGACTGGTTTGAAGTTCCATTCCGACAACCATGAAATCCAACGTCTGCGCGACGCCTCGGACAAGCTCTGTATGGAATACGGCTTTTCGGTGGTCGTTCCCAAGAGCAAAAAGGTCAAAGGTATGTCCACCGCAGAGTATCATGTAGCTGAAAAAGGTCAGAGCTGGAAGTTGGATTTGGCGATTGCGATCGACGAAGCGATGCGCTACGCCGTCAGCAAAAAGCACTTCATCGAGCTGATGGAGATGGAAGGTTATAAGGTCAAATGGAAGGATACGCACAAATATCTCACCTACACCTGCCCGAACGGCAAGCCATGCAGGGATATTCGGTTGCATGAGGAAAAATATTTGAAGAAGAATATGGAAGATGAATTCAGAATCAGAAAAGAAATCATTGCCCGAGCTGAAGGCACAGGCACAGAGAAATCTGGACGTAGCAAAGCAGACGACGAGATTCGTTTCCGTACCGGAGAGGTCGTGGACGGCAATGGTGCAACTCCAGCAGACACAAATCAATATGCTCGGTTCGATAGCGGAATCGCTGAAAACTCTGGCAACATGGAGCGACCTCTCGGATATGCAGGAGGAACAGTTGGCGCAGCTGACAGCACGAACCGAGCAGACGGAACAGACCCTGACGGCGTTTCAGGAGACGCTTCGGGAGCAAGCGGAGCAGATTCAAGCGTCGACCTCGACCTCAATGGAAACCTTCCAATCACAGGTTGGGAAAGCGAGCGAGAGCTTCTCACAGCAACTCTCATCGGAGGAACAGGCGGTGAACCCCCACAAGCCCTGACGGGTCTGCGTTTTCTTCCGCGCAATGATAGTAACAACCGCTATGCCGACCACCTCTTTCTGTCTAACAGCTCCGTGAGTTTACGGTTAAGCGCGGCGTATTCTTCGGTCAACTGTTCAAGATTTACGCACGAAATCTTTCCCATGTTACTGAGAACAGTATCTCCTGCTTTTTAACTCTCCGGCTCAAGATTCGGCAGTTTGTCTTCACTCCAATCGTCCCTAAGTGCATACTTGCAGACGGTACGATAGTTGAGATTTGTTGTTCTGGCGATTTCCGCCAAACTTTTCTCTTCCTTTTCGTAGAGATGTTTGATATACTGTTGTTGAGCCATTTTCAACACCCTTTCTTCAACTCCTTAGGTTTTTTCTGTACCCTAAAGAGTAACTGATTTTTCAGGTGCTGACAATGGCTTTTTTTATCAGCCCAGCCTATGCACTTTTCGTGCCCATTTTATGCACTTTTATTTTACTAAAAACAACGATAACTCGGTTATGGAAAACTTCTTTGGTATTATGAAGCAAGAAATGTATTACGGTAAAGTATACTAAAGCTTTGATGAACTGAAACAAGCAATCGAAAAATACATCAAATACTACAACACAAAAAGAATCAAGCAAAAGCTTGGCTGGTTGAGTCCTGTCAACTACAGACTCAATCTTTTAGCTGCATAACAAAAGCGCAGTAGTCGCTAAACTACTACGCTTTGTAAATCTAAGTCCAACTTTTTGGGGTCACGTCATAGAAAAATAACCTTCCGTTTTGTCACTATTGCACATATAAACAGATTCCCATTTGTCGGCGTTTACAAACCATCAGCTATTCGTTGTAAAATTCTTGTAAATTGAATAAAAATATCATATAATTTTTATAGAAAACCGTTCTAAACGGGTAATGTAAAGGAGCATGAATATGACAAGAAAACTCATCAGCCTAACACTAATCTTAGCGCTCATTATGAGCATCACATCCATTTCTGTTGTTTATGCCAATGCAGCAAAAGATGACATTACTGTGGGAGCAGAAACGCTGAATACAAATGATCCTCTCTCAATGATCGGCAAATCAAAGCAAGCTATTGTCAACACTTACGGAAGTGGTTACCGTACCACTACAATGCCCGGCGGCGGTCAAACACCTTATATTTACTACAATAACGCAAATATTCCATATATGTTTGGTATGGATAGAAACGATAAGATTTTTGTAGTAAATATTTATCCGCTTAACGGTTTTACTATATATTTATTTGATGGATTAACCAATCGCTCCACATATAACCAGATTCTTCGCGCGAATACAACGCATTATTATACGGCAAACGACCAAGTACATTATGATGATTATAAAATGTGTATCGAGTTTAATTACACACCATATATCTCAGTAATATATAATTGGACGAACACAGATAAAAACTCAGTCGCTGATTATGTGCAGGTCATTAAGAATAATACTGCCTTTTATCCATCTAACTTGTCTGCCCCCAAACTAAAATCTGCTGTCAGCACAAGTAACGGCGTCAAGATTACGTGGGACAAGGTTCAATACGCTGAAAAATACCGTGTATTTTACAAAGGATCGAACGGCTCATGGAAGCGTCTCGGAGATACAGCCAATACCTCGTTTGTAGACGATGACGTTAAATCCGGCTCAACCTATACCTATACCGTCAGACCAATCAACTCTGCGGGCGATGTGTACACAGGTGCGTTTGACAGCAAAGGAATCTCTGCGACATACAATCCGCCAATGCTCGCTGTACCTCAGATTACCGGATTCGAAAGTACCTCCGACGGCGTAAAAATCAAATGGAACAGAGTTAGTAATGCATATGGATATCGCGTGTTCTACAAAGGTCGAAACGGTTGGAAAGGAATGGGTAACACGTCCGAAACCTTCTTTATTGACACCGACGTCAACGACGAAGTGACCTACACTTATACCGTCCGGTGCATTGATAAAAGCGGTAACTTCGTCAGTGATTACAACAATAACGGCTGGCAGTACACTTATTTAAAGCCACAGCTTGCAACGCCGCAAATCACAAAATTCGAGAGTACCACTGAAGGCGTTAAGATTACATGGAACAAAGTCAGCGGTGCTTACGGTTACCGGGTATTTTACCTTGGACGAAGCGGTTGGAAAGGCATGGGCAATACCACGGACACTACCTTTGTTGATGATGACGTCCGTGACGGCGGCGCTTATACATATACCGTCAGATGTATCAATCAAAACGGAGACTTTACCAGCCGCTACAACACAAACGGCTGGAAATATACTTATGTCAAGCCACAGCTCGCTACACCGCAAATCACCAAATTTGAGAGCACCTTTGACGGCGTAAAAATCACATGGAATAAAGTTGCAAACGCTTACGGATACCGTGTGTTCTATCTTGGAAGAGACGGCTGGAAGGGCATGGGCAACGTTACAACAAACACCTTCCTCGACACGGATGTAAAGGACGGCGGCGTCTACACATACACAGTGCGCTGTATTAACGCCAACGGAGATTTTGTCAGCCGCTACAACACCAACGGCTGGAAATACACCTATAGAGTTCCTTGGCTCACTACTCCGCAAATCAACTCTCTCAAAAGTACAGACAATGGTGTAGAAATCAAATGGAACAAGGTTTCGGGAGCAGCTCAGTACCGTGTATTCTACAAAGGCGCAAACGGCAGTTGGAAGCGGCTTGCCACAACCGTCGCAACCTCATTCACTGATGATGACGTGCGCTCGGGAAGCACTTACACCTACACCGTGCGCTGTGTTGACGCTTCGGGTGAAATCTACACAAGCCTTTACGACAACGCAGGCAAGTCGATAAAGTACGTTAACGCAAAAGCGGACTATATCGATAAGCTGATGGATACCGTTGACAGTTGGTCATATAGCGACATGATAAAAAACGGAGCACAATCCGGGTTTACTTTCATGGATTTGGATTTTGATGGTGTAAATGAGTTCATTGTTCAGCGTGCCGGAGGAACAATGCTAAATCATGACGCAGTTGTCTATACCTACAAAAACGGAAAAGTTACAAAAGTACCTAGTAATGAGGAATTTATACAGAACATGAAGCTTGATTATTACTATAATACAAGTACAAAAAAATATTATATTTTTGGTGAAGCGATTCGAGCAGAAGGCACAATGAATAACCGTTCCCTTTTAAACTATACGCTTACCTATGCTAATAATCGTATCACAACAGAGTATTACTCGGCATACTGGCTAAATATTGCTGCGCGTTCACCCAGCGGCAGAGACGAATATCACTATTACGACGGTGCAGCCGGATATCGCCCGGGAATCGGAAATCAGAAGGAGATTACCGAGGCACAGTACAACAGAATCAACTCTGACAAGCTAAAGAACTGTGTAAACTGTAATATGAAACGTAGATTTGTCCTCCAGTATGAGTGGAACCCCCTTTCGAAAGCAGAGAAACGCCGACAGATACTTGACGCTTATAATGCTTTCAGCTATACCAAGCATTAATTGAAAATAATTATAACTCAAATAGTTGTTAAATCATCTAATAAAAGAAATATAAGACTAAGATTACGAACATAGCGGGGAGTTGCTTATATGAAAAAAATATTTATCAGCATACTATTAATACTGGCAATTATGCTAAGTGTAGTTTTCGGTACAGCAATCAATGTCGGAGCAATTAATACAGAGGAATCCGTCGGTACAGAAACGACACACATGAGTAATGGATTCATATATCAGGTTTATAGTGAATCCGCAATGATTACCGGCTATACGGGAACATCAAAAAGCGTAACCATTCCTGCCAAATTAGATGGTTATCCTGTTAGATACGTTGGAGATAATACTCCAAACACAGGTGAAGGATTTCCGTTAACTGGTATTGAAAACATAACTTCTGTTACAATTGGAAATAATGTAATTGGTATTTCAGGCGCCGCATTTAAAAAAGCAACAAAATTAAAAACACTTTCCATCAAAGATAGTGTTTCCGAGATTCATTGGGCTGCTTTTAAAGGTTGTTCTTCGCTTAATACTATTAATATATCATCTCACATAAAGTACATGGGCGCTGGTGTTTTTGATAACACTGCTTGGCTGAACGCACAGCCAAATGGAGTAGTGTATGTTGGCAATTTTGCCTACACATACAAGGGGACTATGCCATCCAACTACACGCTTAATATTAAGAACGGAACGTACGGTATAGTTCCCTTAGCTTTCTATAAATGTAATAACTTAAAATCTATTAATTTACCATCTTCTTTGTGCTGCATTGGCAGAGATGCATTTGAAGGAACTTCATGGTATAATTCTAAATCCAACGGCAGTGTATATGCAGGCAAGGTTCTATACAAATACAAAGGAACCGTGCCCGATAAAGTTGTACTGAATAATGATACTGTTGGGATTGCCGAAAATGCTTTTTGGGAGTTCTCAAATTCAAAAGTAGGCTTAAAAGTATTATCGGTTCCTGACACCTTAAAAGCCATCGGTGCGCAGGCGTTTGTGAATTGTGATAGTCTAAGAAAGCTCTATATTCCAGCAAACGTGGAATACATTGGCGATATGGCATATGGCAAGTCGTATCAATATAAATTCATTCCCGGACAAGGTCAATATCAGATTTATGGAAGTTCTGGTTCAGTTGCTGAACTGTTTGCTAACAATAATGACATTCCCTTTTCTAACCGCATTAATGAATACAAAGCATATGAGGGACTCCCTGCCCCCAAACTAAAATCCGCCGTCAGCACAAGCAACGGCATCAAGATTACTTGGGGCAAGGTTCAATACGCAGAAAAATACCGTGTATTTTACAAGGGTTCGAACGGCTCATGGAAGCGTCTCGGCGATACGGTCAACACCTCATTTGTAGACGACGACGTAAAGTCAGGCTCAACTTATACCTATACTGTCAGACCAATCAACTCCGCGGGCGACGTGTACACAGGCTCGTTTGACAGCAAAGGAATCTCCGCGACATACAATCCGCCAATGCTCGCCACACCTCAGATCACCGGATTTGAAAGCACCTCCGACGGCGTCAAAATCAAATGGAACAGAGTCAGTAATGCATATGGATATCGCGTGTTCTACAAAGGCAGGAACGGTTGGAAAGGAATGGGCAATACAACCGAAACATTCTTTGTTGACACAGACGTCAGCGATGAAGTGACCTACACTTATACCGTTAGATGCATTGATAAAAGCGGTAATTTCGTCAGTGATTACAACAATAACGGCTGGAATTACACGTATTTAATGCCTCAGCTTTCTACTCCGCAAATCACCAAATTCGAGAGCACCGCTGAAGGCGTCAAAATTACATGGAACAAAGTCAGCGGAGCTTACGGCTACCGGGTATTCTACCTTGGAAGAGATGGATGGAAAGGCATGGGCAATACCACCGGCAACACCTTTGTTGATGATGACGTTCGTGATGGCGGCACTTATACATACACCGTCAGATGTATCGGTCAAAACGGCAACTTCACCAGCCGCTATAATACAAACGGCTGGAAATATACGTATGTCAAGCCTCAACTTGCCACACCGCAAATCACCAAATTTGAAAGCACCTTTGACGGCGTAAAAATCACATGGAACAAGGTTGCAAACGCTTACGGATACCGTGTGTTCTATCTTGGAAGAGACGGCTGGAAGAGCATGGGCAATACCACCGGCAACATCTTTGTCGATGATGACGTCCGTGACGGCGGAACCTATACATACACAGTGCGCTGTATTAACGCCAACGGAGATTTTGTCAGCCGCTACAACACCAACGGCTGGAAATACACCTATAGAGTTCCTTGGCTCACTACTCCGCAAATTACCTCTCTCAAAAGTACAGACAATGGTGTAGAAATCAAATGGAACAAGGTTTCGGGAACAGCTCAGTACCGCGTATTCTACAAAGGCGCAAACGGCAGTTGGAAGCGTCTTGCCACAACCGCCGCAACCTCATTCACTGATGATGACGTGCGCTCGGGAAGCACTTACACCTACACCGTGCGCTGTGTTGACGCTTCGGGTGAAATCTACACAAGCCTTTATGATAACGCAGGGAAGTCGATAAAGTACGTTAACGCAAAAGCGGACTACATTGACAAGCTGATGGATACCATTGACAGTTGGTCGTTTGAAGATTACAGGGGAATGGTGGCTCAATCCGGATTCACATTTATGGATTTGGACTTTGACGGCGTTAATGAATTCATTGTCCAGCGCGAAGGCGGCACGATGAGAAACTTTGATGCGGTTGTCTACACCTATAAAAATGGCAAAGTCGTCAAAGTGCCTGCCAACGAGGAGTTCATTCAAAACAACAACTTCCAATATTTCTATAATACCAGCACGAAAAAATATCTGATTGTCGGAACCGCAGTTTGTGCAGAGGGCACAGTGAATAACCGGAAAATATACAACTACTCACTCACGTATGCCAATAACCGCATTACATCTGATTATTATTCTGCATGTTTTGTAAATGTAGCATGGCGTTCACCCAGCGGAAAGGATGAATATCATTATTATAACGGTGCCGACGGCTATTACAAGGGAATCGGAAATCATAAGGAGATTACTGAAGTACAGTACAATACCATCAACTCGAACAAATTGAAGAATTGCGTAGATTGCAATATGAAGCGTAAATTTGTTATCCAGTATGAGTGGAATCCGCTTTCGAAAGCAGAGAAACGCCGCCAGATGCTTGACGCTTATAACGCTTTCACCTATACCAAACATTAATTTAGAATAATTACAAAAAATGCCGACAGAGCAGATGTTCTGTCGGCATTTAGTATGATTATTTTGACAATACAATAAATTGAGCTATCTTAGGATTAATTTCCTTCATCTTTCAGAATCACTGAAATATATATGATGCACAGATTCACATAAACGCATCAGCAGTTGAATCGCTGATTTTAGTTAATTCAATCTGATCAACAGTCATAAAACCGTATCCCATTGAACTGCGTTCCGTAATATCCGCTTCTAAAATAATAGTGTCGCCATCGAAAGTCAGCGTTCCGCTGCCTTTGTTTGTCCACGAATCGGTATAATCAAAATGCGCGACATTATCTTCAATAAAAAGAGTGCTCTTGGGAACAGTAGCGATGTGTCCTGTTGAACCGGATAAACTCATCGAACACTCAATTTTATTGTCTTCAACCGAGAAAATCACGACATTATATCCGCGCCCGATTTCACCGGTGTTTCCCCAACTGCCGAGGTATTTATCATATTTCCCGGAACCGGAATCATTATATTCGGGAATCGCTAATTCTTGAGGCAGAGCGACAATGGCGTAAATATCCGGATTGACCCGATTCATTTCATCGTCATCTTCTTTCTCGGTTGAGCTGTGTTTTGTTCCGGAATAATTATAATATACCTGGATGGTTTTGATTCGCTCCTTATCATATCGCAATATATGCCCAACACGCTCATTTGGCGGAATGGCACCGGTGGGTGCGTAACCATAGGATGCAATGAATTGTTGATAGTTCATATCTGCAGAAATAGAATCGTTCAGCTTCGCGGAATCATACATTGCAATAAAGCTTATAGTTTGATATTTTCCGCTTTTTAGATTTTCGCGGATTTGCACATTAGCCTTATTTTCGCCTTCCGTATTCTTAAGATTTTGATAGTCTTCCTGCGCTTCGTCAATGTAAAAAACAAATCCGGGGAGCTTTTCATCATTATAAATATAGAAACCACCGTCGGAATACCAAATAACGCCTTTGCTTTGGTCAAAACGAAACTCTCCGCCCATAATATCAATTATTTTGGGAACAGTCATTTCAGATAATTCCTCCGCAGTGTATTCTCTTAAAGTTGTTGCAGGCGCGACGGTAGTCGTGGCGATGCTCGTCGAAATTTCAGAAGTAGGTTGCACGGATGTTCCTCCCTCTGTGGTCGACTTTGTGGCAGCCGAAGTGTTATTCTCGGTCTGGTTGCATCCTGTTAAACTGATAAAAAGAACTACTATCATAACCGCAATTGCTTTTCTCATATCTTTGTCCTCCTCGAAATCAAAATGGGTGCCCAAAAATGAATCACGCAGAAACCTGCACGACTCAATTTATATCATAAATATAGTTTACCATATTTGAAAGTAGTGCGCAATCCAAAAATATTCTGCAAATAGTAGTGGAGTTGCACATAGAAAAACACCGCACAGAATTATTTACTCTGTACGGTGTCCTGTTTTGGGCTCCCAATCGGCTGTTTCTCCGGTGTTTTCAAATCATCCTTATGAGTATCAGCCTTTTGTCTGGCTGTCAAGAGATGACTCCAAAATTTCCAGATGCTTTTTGTTGGTATCAGAGTTGGAGCCGGGTGTATCATAAATCACAAAATCAAACTTTCCTACGGGTAAAGAAGAACGGACAAACGGAACGGAAATATCAATAAGCTCTCCAACCTTATGCTTCTCACCGTCCACCAGCTTTTCCTGATTCAGCATAGAAATCAATCTGTTCATACCTAAAACAGGATTTCCGTTGTAGCTAATCTTCGATAATAATTCTTCCTGCATCACTGAATCGGAAATTCCAAGAACAGAAACGTCGTCACCATAGCAAACTGAAATGAAGCTGTCATCAAGCTCAAAGGAAACACTGTATGAGTCAGAGCAATTGATCCGAAACACCTTCGCGGTAGTTGGATCGGATCCGCTCGGAAGAATATCCTCGCCAATCAGACTGTTGATAAAAGCGGATTTGCCGGCGCTGTACAAACCCAGAACGCAAACAGAAACAGACGGTTTGATGGTATCCTCATATTTCTGGATCAACTCAACGATACTGCTTTCCTCATATTTTTCCAGCGTGGTCTTGATACGGGCAAACCTGTCCAATCTCTTTCATGACATAATCAGCGTCCCAATAAAAAGACGAATTTTTGGTGCAGACTATGCAGCTATCAGGATAATACAGCGTAATAACACGGCAGAAATCACCGTAATCGTCCGCGTTACCGATGAAATCAATCTCCAAGCCAATATTGCCACGATTGAAATTGCGGTTAATGATATCCAGGATTTCAAACGCGCGGTTTTGGATTGTGGCATAAATATACTTGTCGCTGACCAGTTCAGAACTGTACTCTTCCAATCCGACATATTTGCCTTCGCCGGGGTCATACCATTTATATTCGATAGTTTTGGCATACGGATCGCAGATTATCCTCATTTTATTAATTGTCGACATACTAACACCCTTTCAAAAGCAACAAGAACCAGCTAAATGAAGTTTAATGCAGTATAATTATATCAACTCTATCAATAAAAATCAATATGATTCTGGATTTTTCATACATATTGTATATTCCAATAGTTTTATTGAAAAAGCTGCTCCACTATCACTCCAATATCTTAAGACTATACTCTCCGAGCTTAATATTTGTATTGACGATGCCGATGTGATGTTCCAGACTGAAAATGATGATGGAATCCCTTGTATCGCGCGCATACAGAGGTGCGTAACCGCTCTTTT
>NZ_JAEQMG010000200.1 GCF_016680995.1 Ruminococcus difficilis
ATTACCTCGTCGGGATCGTGACACGGCGCGTAACCCTTGAGCGAGCACTGCAGCCTGCCCTTTCCGCGCGTATACTGCACCACCTCACGCTGATAGTCGCGCATGGCGGATACAGGTGCCGTACCGGTGATAACGGCGCTGTCCTCTGTGGTTTCGGGCGGATCGAAGTCGCCGTGCATTCTTTGAATATCAGTCATCGCCCTTCCGACGCACTCAACGGGCACCTCGAGCGTGAACTCAAATACAGGCTCGAGGATAATGCTCTTTGCCGAGCGCAAACCATTACGGACTGCGCGGTAGGTTGCCTGACGGAAATCTCCGCCCTCGGTATGCTTGGCGTGAGCCTTGCCCGACGCGAGGATAATCTCCATATCGGTTATCGGCGAACCTGTCAGCACGCCGAGGTGGGTTTTCTCGGAAAGGTGTGTGAGGATAAGTCGCTGCCAGTTTTTGTCAAGGCTGTCCTCGCGGCACTCGCTGCGTATGGCTATTCCGCTGTCACGCTTTGCCGGCTTCATAATGAGATGAACCTCGGCGTAGTGACGCAGCGGCTCAAAATGTCCTACTCCCTCAACCGTGTCGGTGATGGTTTCCTTATAAATTATATTTCCTTTATCGAAATTTACTTCAAAACCGAATCTGTCATTTATTACTCTTTTGAGGATCTCGAGCTGAATCTCGCCCATCAGACGGAGCTGGATCTCTCCAAGCTGCTCGTTCCAGACGACGTTTAGCTGCGGATCCTCAGCTTCGAGAATGCGGAATTTTGCGAGGGCGGTGTGCGCGTCGATGTTATCGGGCAGAATAACCGAGAAATTAAGCACTGGCTCGAGCATCGGCAATGCGGCGTTTTTCTCGCTGCCAAGACCGTCGCCCGTCCGCGTAAAGCCAAGTCCCGTAACGGCGCAGACCGTACCCGCAGAGGCTTCGTCCACGGCGGCGAACTTCTCGCCCGAATAGACGCAAATCTGATTTACCTTTTCGCCGTTCTTGTTGTTATCGCTCTTCACGACCTCTCTGACCCTGAGCGTGCCGCCTGTGATCTTCATGAATGTCAGGCGTTTGCCCGAAGAGTCCTCGGAGATTTTGAACACCCGTGCGGCGAAATCAGCGCCGTAACCGGGCATCTCGGTATATTCGCGCAGGCAGTCGAGGAATTCATTAACGCCGTCGAGCCTGAGCGCGGAACCGAAAAGACACGGAAAAACCTTGCGCTGCTTTATCGCGGCGATAATATCTGATTTTTTCAGCGTATCCTCCTCGAATTTTGCAAGAAGCTCCTCGTCGCAAAGTGCGACGTTTTCAAATAATTCGTCCTGATTGCCGAAATCGACGCAGCCGTCGCTGAGCTTTGTGCGGAGCTGGTAAAACACAACCTCCCTGCTCGAGCTGTCAAGATCCATCTTGTTGACAAAAATAAACGTCGGCACACGGTAACGGCGGAGAAGCTTCCAAAGAGTCTGTGTGTGGCTCTGAACACCGTCTGAACCGCTGATTACGAGAATTGCATAATCGAGCACCTGCAGCGTGCGCTCTGTTTCTGCCGAAAAATCCACATGTCCGGGAGTATCAAGAAGGGTGAATTCAACGTCGCCGCAGGAGAGTATAGCCTGCTTTGAGAATATTGTAATGCCGCGTTCACGCTCAATTGCGTTTGTATCGAGAAAGGAATCCCTGTGGTCTACCCTGCCGAGCTTACTCAGAACGCCCGCGGAATATAGCAGCGCCTCGGAGAGGGTCGTCTTGCCCGAATCGACATGAGCGAGAATGCCGACCGCGATTTTTTTCATAGAATCACCGCCTGAAAATCTATCTGAAACCATGATACCATAAATGCAAAAAAATGTAAAACAAAAGCCGACAGAAAGCTGCCGGCTTGATGGTTATTAATATTGCTGGTACTCAACGGAACCGTCGGAGTAGTGGATCTCGTAGTAGCCGTGACCCGAACCGTCGC
>NZ_JAEQMG010000201.1 GCF_016680995.1 Ruminococcus difficilis
CACACAGACGTTCCAACAGAACCTTCAAGCCTAACGTTCAGAGAGTAAAGGCTATTGTTGACGGCACTCCTAAAAGAGTACACGCTTGCACCCGTTGCTTACGTTCAGGTAAGGTAACAAGAGCGGTTTAATCAACAGCAAACGACCCCCGAGGAAACTCGGGGGTTTATTGTTATCTCTATATCAAAACTGAAGACTGAATCATGATTAATTGTGGTCTCTCGCAATTGCTCGATCAATTGCAGTCACCGCACCATACACGTTAAAATCCCGCAGGTGTTTTGTCACACCTGCGGGATTCTTGTGTATATACAATTATATGAGGTTGAATCAACCTAATGCCTTTTCTACGATGTCCTTAACGGCATAGAGCGCTTCATCGGCTTTGGTAAGATCCTTACCGCCCGCCATCGCGATGTTGGGCTTGCCGCCGCCGTTACCGCCGGCGATCCGCGCGACCTCACGCACGATATTGCCCGCCTTGAGACCTTTTGCGATCGCGTTCTTGGTACAAACGCAGGCAAATATCAGCTTGCCGTCCGTGACGGACGCCAGAACAGCAACCGCGTCATCGACAGCCTCTTCGATATTCTCGCAGGTCTTGCGCAGCGCATCGGCAGGAGCGCCGTTGAGCATTGCGGTGATGACCTTGGTGCCCTGAACTTCCTCGGCATTATCGAGGATCGCGCCGGTCTGATCCTTCGCAATCTCATTCTGCAGCTCCTCGATCTGCTTTTCCATCTCTTTGATCCTGACCATCATACGCGCGGCGCCCTGTACCAGCTCAAACGGGTTGTTGACATGGAGCGTGGACGCCGCCTGACTGATCATCAGGATAGCATTGTTCAGATATTTGATAAAGTTATGACCGGTGACAGCCTCGATCCTGCGGACGCCCGCCGCTACGGAGCCTTCCTGCTTGATCTTGAACATACCGACCTTCGCGCTGTTATCGACATGGGTACCGCCGCAGAATTCCTTGCTGAAATCGCTGACCTCTACGACACGCACGATATCGCCGTATTTCTCGCCGAAGAGCGCCATCGCTCCCTTCTTTTTCGCCTCATCGATCGACATCTCGGTACAGGTGACGGGGATGCCCGCGAGAATGATCTCGTTCACACGCTTTTCGACCGCCAGCAATTCTTCGGCAGTCATCGCGGAGAAATGAGTAAAGTCGAAGCGAACAACATCTTCATCGACCAGCTGACCCGCCTGCTGTACGTGGGTGCCGAGCACCTCGCGCAGTGCCGCCTGCAGCAGATGTGCCGCGGTATGATTACGCATGATATCCAGACGGCGTTCAATATCGATTTTCGCGGTGACGGTGTCCCCTACCGCGATCGTACCGGTGTCAACGACACACATGTGCATAAATACGCCTGTAGGATCCTTCTTGACGTCATCGACCTCGATCATGCAGTTGCCCGCTTTGATCTCGCCGGAATCGCCGACCTGACCGCCGCTCTCCGCATAGAACGGAGTGCGGTCGAGTGCGACGATGACGTTCTCACCCTCCTGCGCGCGGTCAACACGCTCGCCGTCCTTGGCGATCGCGACGACCTTGGCTTCACACTGATAATCGGTGTAGCCGACAAACTCAGTCGCGGAAAGATCGTTGAAATCGATCGAATCGCTGTCCCACGCGTCCGCGCCGGCATTCTTGCGCGCCTTGCGGGAACGCTGCTTTTGCAGCAGCATCAACTCATGGAAGCGCTCAACGTCGACCTTGATGCCTCTTTCGGAGAGGATCTCACGGGTCAGATCGATCGGGAAGCCAAAGGTATCATTGAGCTTGAAGGCGTCCTCACCGGTGAGGATATCGACATCCTTGTTCTCGATGATCTCTCTGAGCATCGCGAGACCCGCGTCGATGGTCTTGGCAAAGTTCTCTTCCTCGACCTGGATGAGCTTGATGATATAATCCTTCTTCTCGACTAATTCGGGATAAGCGGAGGCATTCTCCTTGATCACGGTATCACAGATCTGATACAGGAAGGGCTCGGTTCTGCCCAAAAGTCTGCCGTGGCGTGCCGCTCTGCGGAGCAGTCGGCGCAGGACATAGCCTCTGCCTTCGTTGGAAGGCATAACGCCGTCTGCGATCATAAAGGTAGTGGAACGGATATGGTCGGTGATGACGCGCAGGGAGATATCCTTCTTGTCATCCTCGCCGTAGTTCACGCCCACGACCTGAGAGATGTGCTTCATGATATTCTGAACGGTATCGACGAGGAACAGGTTATCGACGCCCTGCATCACACAGGCAAGGCGCTCCAGACCCATACCGGTATCGATATTCTTCTTCGCCATCTCGGTATAGTTGCCCTTACCGTCGGACTCAAACTGAGAGAATACGAGGTTCCAGACCTCGACAAAGCGGTCGCACTCACAGCCGACATGGCAATCGGGCTTGCCGCAGCCCTTTTCGTCGCCGCGGTCAAAGTAGATCTCGGAGCAGGGGCCGCAGGGACCGGAGCCGTGCTCCCAGAAGTTGTCCTCCTTGCCCATACGAACCATATGAGAGGGATCGACGCCGACTTCCTTTGTCCAGATGTCATACGCTTCGTCATCGTCCTGATAGATCGAAACATAGAGCTTGTCGACAGGCATCTCGAGCTCCTTGGTGAAGAACTCCCATGCCCACGCGGTCGCCTCATGCTTGAAGTAATCGCCGAAGGAGAAGTTGCCCAGCATCTCAAAATAGGTGCCGTGACGCGCGGTGATACCGACGCGCTCGATATCGGGCGTGCGGATACACTTCTGACAGGTGGTCACACGGCTTCTCGGCGGTGTGATCTCACCGGTAAAATACTTCTTCATCGGCGCCATACCGGAGTTGATCAGAAGAAGGGAGTTATCGTCCTTCGGGATCAGCGGAAAGCTCGGAAGGCGAAGATGACCCTTGCTCTCCATAAAGGACAGGAATTTTTCTCGGAGTTCATTCAAACCCATATACTGCATTGTCATAACCTCACTTTAAAAAGTTGATATGGTAAATCATAGGAATCGGGTGCGGGCAACGCCCGCCATTCACCAAAATTAAAAGCCTATCCCGAAAATGGGACAGGCTGACCTGCGGTACCACCCAAATTGCCGTATCGATGATACGACCACTCAGTTCTCTTTAACGCAGAGTGACGCCGCGCTTTCACGCGGAGGCTCCGGGGTGGCTGCGGATACTTCCCGCGGGGTCTCGCACCGACCGACCCTTCTCTGAACGGGAGCATATACGCTCGTCCCATCTCAGCCGAAATGTATTATATCGCTATTCTCCGCCGTTGTCAATACCGATATTCATGAATACTCGGATATTTCGGCACAAATGAAGAGCGGGACGCTTGCTTATATCCTATAAGTATGCTATATTAATAAAAGAAGATTTCACTTACGGATATTGCACAAATCTATTATCGGAAACAGGGTGTGTTGAATGTCAAACTATTGTTATTCATGTATGAATGAGATCGACGGCAGTTATTGTCCGTACTGTAATAAAGAGAATGTCGCCGACTCAGTTGTGTATCGGCTAAAGCCCGGTACCGTCCTCAACAAAAAAATACTGGTCGGCAACTGTATCGGTGAAGGCGGCTTCGGCATCACCTATATCGGCAGAGATCTGACGCTGGACAGACGCGTCGCCGTCAAGGAATACTTTCCCAACGGCTATGTCAACCGCAACAACAACGTCAGTCAGCTGGTATCGGCAACCACCGACAATCAGGTTTCCTTCTTCAAAAAAGGCTTGCAGAACTTTTTGGAGGAAGCCAGAAAGATTGCCAAGCTGACCAATGTTTCGGGTATTGTCGACGTCAGAGAGTATTTTGAAGAAAACGGTACGGCGTATATCGTCATGGAATACCTGGACGGCATCAATCTGTCGGCTTATCTGCGCCAAAACGGTATTTTTAAGCCGGAGACGATCTTTCAGCTGATGCTTCCCATCACCTACTCCCTGCAAAAAATGCACGAGGAAGGGATCATCCACCGCGATATCTCTCCGGATAACATCATGTATCTGACCGATGGCACATTAAAGCTGACCGACTTTGGTTCGGCGCGGTATTTCAGCAACGCGCAAAAAGAAATGTCCGTCGTCGTCAAGCAGGGTTACGCGCCCGAAGAACAGTACAGCAAAAACGGCGATCAGGGACCGTGGACAGACGTATACGGACTGTGTGCCACGATGTACAAATGCATCACCGGCAAGATCCCCGTAGACGCGGTCGACAGGATCAAACAGGATACGCTGATCCCGCCCTCCGAGTTAGGGATACAGATCCCCGAACCGATGCAGGTCACCCTGATGTACGGCTTGGCGGTGTTCAAGAACGATCGCTGCAAAAGCATGCAGGAGCTTTCCTATTTAATGGAAAAAGCATTGGCGAATGAAAACATCCAAGTCGAAAGCGCCGATTACTATCATCGGCTGAATCAGACGATGATCGCCAACAGCAGCACCACGTTCATGCAAGACTTTGATAACGCGATCAATAACCGGGGCAACTTTAATCGCCAAGAAGTCGATCCGCAGTCCGTTCACCGCAACACCGGCGGATATTCTTATAACCGGTACACCGGACAGCCCGATCCCTACGGGTATGACAACAGATATCGTGATCCCTCCCCGGGCTATCAACCGCCCTACAACGATCCCCGGCAAAGTCAGCAAAATCAAAACAAGAATTCCGGCAAAACGCCTATCATCATCGCCGTCACGGTGTTTTTGTGTGTATCACTGATCGCGGGTACGGTCATCTACCTGTTCATGAAGTATGATACTCAGCCCAAGGATGAAACGATCACGACCGCGACCGAGATCATAACCGTAGTCGAAACCACCGCAAATGATAGCCAGGAGGATTCCGATGATTCCGCTCCCGATCCTGCTCCTGCTCCGCAGCCGAAAAAGACGACGCCTACCGAGCCGCCCGCTCCGGTCAGGGCGACCCCACAAACGACCGCATCCGCCAGCGATGTACTGGGAGATCAGGCAGGGCACAATTATCATCCCTCCAACGT
Source organism: Ruminococcus difficilis (assembly GCF_016680995.1). Next base: position 5,020 of record NZ_JAEQMG010000201.1, read on the forward strand.
TCTGTCAAACGACGGCACCTGCTGGTGCCCGAAGGAAGGCAGCGGCGTGGGTGAATGGATCAAGCTGGATTTCGGAGAATCGAAAAAGATCAACGGTCTTGACATCGTCAACGGTTACGCGGGCAGCGAAGAGCAGTATAAGGCAAATTCAAAGGTCACAAAAATCAGGATCGAGTTTTCCAACGGTAACAGCGTTACAAAGTCGCTGAGTGTGAAGAGCGTCAGCAACCGCAAAGACAGCCAGCATATTTCTTTCAACAGCGTCACCACATCATCGGTCAAGATCACCATTCTTTCAATCGAAAAAGGAAAAGAATGTGATGACACCTGTATCACATACATCTCGGAAACAAGTCCCTAAGGAGGGTACAGACGTCAAATGAAACAGCATATCACAAGGGCTTTGTGTTTATTGATCATCTTCGTGATGATGATCACGCTCACCTCGTGCAAAAAGAACGATCCACCTGAACCCACTGATCCGGCAACGCCAGATTCCGTCAGTGCGACACAGGATGAAAGCATCGCACCTGCACCGTCTGAAAGCACAGGTTCCGTCGACTCCACCGCGCAAGCTCAAACAGCTTCACAAGCGGACAGCACCGCGATCACTTACACGGCGCCTACCCAAGCGGCTGACTCTATGAGCGCAGAGGAAGTGCTCAGTCTGGGCAGCTCCGACCCGAACAACAGCTATGACGCGAGCGGCTTTGTCAACATCAAGGATGTGATCCCCGAAGCACAGACAGAGATCCGCTACGCGACCTCTCACAACTTTGTCGGAGAAAAGATCAACGGCTATGAGGAAGAGATCGCCCTGATGACGAAAGAAGCTGCCGCGGCGCTGATCGGAGCGAACAACGACCTCAAAGAGCAGGGCTATACCGTCAAGATCTTTGACGCTTACCGTCCGCAATCCGCCGTCAATCACTTTGTATCATGGTCAAACGATTATGACGATCAAAGGATGAAAAGTGAATTCTATCCCGATCTGGACAAATCCCTTCTGTTCAGCAACGGCTATATCGCCTCATATTCCGGTCACAGCAGAGGCTCCACCATCGATCTGACACTGGTCGATCTCAGTACCGGCGAAGAAGTGGATATGGGCGGCTCCTTTGATTATTTCGGCTCTCTCTCCCACCCCGATTATACAGGAATCTCATCACAGCAATATGAGAACCGCATGACGCTGAGAAACGCGATGGTAGGCAACGGATTTGCCCCGCTGAGTACGGAATGGTGGCATTTCAGCTTGAACAGCGAGCCTTATCCCTACACCTACTTCGATTTCCCCGTCAGCACATCATCACTGAGCGGATAATAATCCGCACGGCACTTTGCCCCGCAACATATCATAATATAAAAAAAAGAAACCTGTTTCTCAAACCCAAAGCGGTTAGGGAAACAGGTTTTTTGATTAATTTGTCACATGTCCGCCGTTATTATAAACTTCGTCGAGATTCAACCAGCCGGCGCCCGATTTAAGCCTTCCCCATCGGATACCGTCGGCAACCTTTTCTTCGACGATCGTATAGACATTCTCTTCATCCAGTGTCATGGCAACACCCGCGTCACTGCTCGGCGAATCATAGACCTTGGTCACAGGAAAGATCCTGACCAGATACGGAACGCTGTTGCCGTTCGATGCCGGCGGACCGTCCAATCCCGATAGGCTGTACGCCTCGGTTTTAACACGTGATTCAAACGGACAGTTAATGCTGCCGTAATCCATCGTTTTGCCGTTAGCGTCGATATAACGGATCAATGTGTCGTTGACAAAGTACAGACGATGTTCCTCGGTTCCGTTAAATACAAAAGCAAAGTAAAGCTTACCGTTCGAGTAGAAATACCAACGTGTATAGTTCCAGTCATTATAGCCCGAAGGACAAACCGCCTTGGTCACTTCGCCGTTCTTATAGTAGTAGGTAACGCCGAGACTCTCAAACTCATCACCGGGATCGTCCTGAGTAGCATAATAAAGTGAGCGGATCTTCCCTACCTCGTTATCTACATCCAAACTCTTCTCGGGCGCGGATGCCGGCTTTGGAGCAGCGGCGGGCGCTTCTGTTTCCTCCGCTCCCTTGGATACGTAGAGCATCACGGTATCACCGGCACTCAACACTCTGTCCGCTTCTACACTCTGTCGGATCACATAATCCTTGGCGACGGAATCACTCGACTCATAGGTCGTTTCGACCGTTAATCCAAGCTTTTCCAGCTCAGACTGCGCGTCTGACAGCTTCTTGCCGCTCACATCGGGAACCGTCACTTTGCTGTTTTCGGTAACCGTCGCTTCTGTTGACGTATCAGTTTCTTTAGAATTGCCGCGCACAATGAAGAACGCAACTACTCCTCCGATGATCAACAAGGTAATGATAAGGATCACCGCGATCATCACACCGGTATGATTCTTTCGGACAGGCGGATTCTGCGACACCGGCGGACGACTGAACCCGTCTTGATAGCTTCGACGAGATGAGATCTCATTCATCCTGTCATCCGCGAGCACGGTATTCATCCCCGCGGCGCCATACATCGCCGCGTTTGCGCTGTTTTCGGTAAGGATGCAAAGCATCGCTTCGATGTTTTGCAGTCGATCCTTCGGATAAACCCGCAGCCCCATCATGATCGCGTCCTCCTGCGGCGGTGTGATCGCAACGCCCAGCACAGAGGGAGGCTGCAGCTTATCTTGCTGACAGCGAGACATCACGTCGGGCGGAGTCACACCGGTGACGCACTTATACATCGTAGCGCATAAGCCGTAAACATCCGTCCATGGGCCCTGATCCCCTTCGGCGCTGTACTGCTCAAAAGGCGCGTAGCCGGGTTTTAAAACGACGGACATCGTTCGCTTGTTCTCACCCGCAAAATAGCGCGCGGAACCGAAATCCATCAGCTTAAAGGAACCGTCCGTATCGATCATGATATTGTCGGGAGAGATATCACGGTGGATGACATTTTCACGGTGCATCCGTTCCAGCGCCTTCATCAGCGGCTCCATCCGTCGGAACAGCTCATCGGCGCTGAAAACACCGTATCGCTTGATATGTGCCGCCAGTGTGATGCCGTCAATGTATTCCATCACGATATAGGCAGTTTTATTCTCCGTAAAATAATCTCTGACATCAACGATAGCCGGCTCATCGGAGAATTTTGCGATGCTCTTTGCCTCTGAAAGAAAGCGCTCCTTTGCGTTATCAAAGTACGAAAGCTCCTTGGTAGTGACAAGCGTTACATCGTTTGTGACGCCGTTGTTGCGGTTCGCATATCCGTGGGGATAGAATTCCTTGACAGCGACCTTCATCTCAAGATTGACGTCCAGTCCGATGTAAGTGATGCCAAATCCACCCTCACCGATCACGTCGCCGATCAGATATCGTCCATTCAGTATCGTACCCGCCGCAAGTCGGTGAGGCGCGGCGTTGACTGTGGGAGTATGATGACAATGCTCGCACATAGCGGCGCCGTCAGGCAGCTTCGCCATACAATGCTGACAATACACGACATCAACTCCTTTCTGAACAGATCGTTTATCAATTACGTTTACGGATGACGGAGCCCGCGGGGATTTCGCGGTCGGTAGTCATCGACAGTCTTTGCATGGGATGCGGCGCGGAGGGCACCTCTTCCCCTTCCTCGTTTCTAAGGCTCAGACATTTCACTTCATAAGAAAAGCCGTCGGGCGGCAGGATGTCGAGCGTGTCACCGACGAGGAATTTATTGCGCTGGGTGATGACGCAAACATTGTCCTCATTACTGCCCTCTTCGCACACCGCTACGGCGTTATAGCGGCGGATATAGCCTCCGTTGACCGTTTCCTGCCCCGGCTCACCGAAGAAAAAGCCGGTGGAATAAGCGCGGTGACTGATCTTCTCCAGCTCCTCGACGATCCACGGACTGACATGATAATCCGGATCCTCGCGGTGATCCCAATACTCGTCGACCGCGTGGCGGTAAGCGTTGGTCGTCACGCCGGTATAGTAGTAGGTCTTTGCCCTGCCCTCGATCTTAAGGCTGTTGACGCCCGCCTGAACCAGTTCGGGGATATGCTCGATCATGCACAGATCGCGCGAATTATACAGATACGTGCCCTTGTCATCCTCTTCTACAGGAAAGAACTGCCCCTCGCGATTCTCTTCATAGAGATGATACTTCCATCGGCAGGGCTGCGCGCAGTCGCCGCGGTTCGCGTCACGACCGGTCATAAAGGACGAGATCAGGCATCTTCCGGAAAAGGACACGCACATCGCGCCGTGAACGAAGCATTCGATCTCCAGCTCATCCGGGATCTTCGCGCGCAGCTCGGCGATCTCATCAAGGCGCATTTCACGCGCCAGCACGACGCGTTTCGCGCCGAGGTTGTACCACGCCAATGCGGATTCATAATTGATGATACCGCCCTGCGTAGAGATATGGCGTTCCACATGAGGCGCGTAGCGCTTCGCCATCTCGAATACGCCGAGATCGGCGATGATGAATGCGTCCACACCGCAATCAGCTGCCTGCTGTAAAAACGCCGGCATATGCGGCAGATCGGCGTTACGCGGCAATGTATTACAGGTTAGATAGACCCTTTTCTTTAACGCGTGTGCTTTCTCACAGGATGTTTTTAGTTCTTCAAAAGAAAAATTCTTTGAAGCGGTACGCATACCGAAACTCTTTCCCGCGAGATACACGGCGTCCGCTTTGAAGCGTAACGCCGTGTCAAAACTCTCGATATCACCGGCAGGTGACAATACCTCCGGTTTACTCATATGTTTGTACTTGACCCTGAGCGGGAAGCTGCTGGTCGGGATACTGCGCCTGCTGATTCTGTCCGTAAGCGGAATATCCATTGTCATAACCGTAGCTATAATCATAGTAGTAGTAATTATCATAGCCGTAGTTATATTCGTTATAGGTATTAGTGGTGCCGTTCTCGATCGCGCGCAGATTCGCCTCATGCTGTTCGATCGTCTTTGCGTAGTACGGCGTGGAACCGTTTTCTTCCTTATCGTGGCAGAAATAGAGGTTGTCGCTCTCATTCGGCTTGATCGCCGCCTTGATCGCCTCGATACCGGGGTTACAGATCGGGCCTGCGGGCAAGCCGTCGATCTCGTCCGTATTATACTTGGACTTGAAGGAGGACTTGATGCTCTCGGGCACATCCTCCGCCTTACGATAAGGATAATAGAAGGTACTATCACAGTTGAGCTTGGATACGCCGCTGTCGTGACCATACTTCAGACGGTTATGTAAGATCGCGGAGATTTCGTACATATCGTCACGCGAAGCCGCCTCTGCCTGGATGATAGAGGCGATGGTCAGGATCTCATCAAAGGAATAACCGGTCTCGGCAGCCTCTTCCACCAAAGTGGTCTTCTTGCTGTTGCCGAAATACTTCTCCTTATGGAGCACGATCTTATTATCATAGTTGTTGAGGAATTTGCTGATAACGGACTTGGGATCCTCGCCGACATAGAACTCATAGGTATCGGGGAACAGATAACCCTCGAGCTTATAATAACGATCATCCTTGTTCTTGATCTCCTTCAGGAAGGTGAAGTCCGCGTCAAAATAATCGCTGTTGCAAAGATTCAGGAATTCCTGTTCATCTGTGACGACGCCCTTTTCATGGAGCGCCTCAACGATCTCTAACAGATTCATACCTTCCGTGATCTGCATCTTGACGATGTCGGTACGGTTGACATTGCTTTGCAAGAAGTTGATGATCGCCTCATAGTCCTTATCGGTCTCGATCTCGAAATCCCCCTGTCTGAAGCCCTTTTCGGAAGATGTGAAGGTCGCGTAGAGTTTGAAGAAGCCGGGCTCGTTGATGACGTTCGCATCATAAAGCAGCGTGGCGATTTCATCCATTGTCGGATCGGCGGGCACATGGATCATGACCTTGGTCGGATTGTCGTCACGGGAGATCGCCAACAAATCATTGACGCCTACCAGCAAAAACTGAGAAAGAACGATGCCGACCAGCGCGATCATCGCGATCCATACGAGCTTGAAGATGCGGCGGTTGCGCTTTGCCTTAGACTTTTCGAGCTTCTTCTCTTCCTTTTTCTGCTGTTTGAGCGCCTTTTTCGATTCACGTTCGATCTTCTTCTTTGTGTCGTTATCCGAGTAGGAGTTGATCTCACGATTCCTTCTGCGGCGACGTGACGACGGCTCCTCGCTGTACGGATCATCCTGTACAGGCTCGTCGGGATATCCGCCCTGATCGTCGCTGTAATCGCCTCTGATCGCGTTGCGATCCGCGGAACGACGGAATTCTTCCATCTTCTTGCGACGAGTCGCTTCGATAGAATCCTCAGGTATATTATTTCGTGAATTCTCACTCATAATGCTTGCTCCAATCTGTGAATCAAATCACTTCATATATCGTGTAAAGCTATCCGTCAGGATAACATCCATTTTGATATCAAATGGTTCTTCCCCGATCTTCGGGATCATGCTGTCGGCATAACACAGCGCCGCCTTCACTCCCGGAAAATCAGCAAGATAGCGGTCGTAATAGCCGCCGCCGAAGCCGAGGCGATAACCGCGCATATCACAGCAAAGCGCGGGACATACGCACAGGGTATGTTCATCGGGCGTGATCTCTTCGCACTGCGCCGTGGGCTCCAGTATCCCGAACCGTCCGGGCGCTACATCGTTCAGTGAATCGATACGGCGAAAGATCATGTGCCCCTGCTCCCGACATACCGGCAGCGCCACCTTCTTATGATTGGCAAACGCGGCATGGATGATCAGGGAGGTCGCGATCTCGGTCGGTCGCGCCATATACAGCAGGATCGTATCCGCGGCACGGTACTCCGGCGTGATCAGCAGGCGGGTCTGGATCTCAAGATCCAGCGCGTTTTTGCGCTCCATATCCTCGCACAGAGCCTTGCGTTGCTCGATGAAGAAATCCCTGAGATACGGCTTATCCGCCGACGCGGGTTTACTTGCCGCCATATCAGCACTGCATCGAGGAAGCGATGCGATCGGCGTCCTCTTTACTCTGAACCTGTGATACGATGGCAAAGCCGAAATCAAGCGCGCATCCGGCGCCCTTGGCGGTGATGATATTGCCGTCGACGACCACCTTTTCACCGGTCACCTCAGCGCCCTTGAGCTCCTCCTCAAATCCGGGGAAACAGGTCGCTTTCTTGCCTTCCAATACGCCCATACGCCCTAAGATAGACGGAGCGGCACAGATCGCGCAGAGATAGAGCTTGCGGGATTGGCAGTAGGAAACAGCGTTTCTGACAGTTTCATCGGCATAGAGATTCTTGACGCCCGGCATACCGCCCGGCAGGATGATACCCAAAGCATCTTCGTCAAAGTCAAATTCACTGATCTGCATATCGGCAGTCACACAGATATCGTGAGCGCCGCAGATCACATCCGCGTCAACGCCGACCGTCGTGACCGGGATATCGGCGCGGCGCAGGATATCGATGGTCGCTAACGCTTCTATCTCTTCAAATCCGTCGGCTAAAAAACAGTAAAACATCATAATCCTCCTAACATGTTAGGGTGACTTCTTTCTAAAGGAAGCCTCTTATCGATTAGTATCTCCGTTCAAAACCAGAGATATGATATCATCGTTGATTTCTTCGATCGTTCTCATTTTGCCGTCATGGGTACAGTCGATCCGCGCCCAGTCAAGATGCTCGATCGCGTACACAGCGGAGCTGCGGCAGCGCAGCAGATAAGCAACATCGCTTTCATGGATATCCTTCTTGCTTTCATCGCCGCCGTATCTGCCGTAGATCAGTTTTTGGCTGATCGCGGGATCCACATCGAGAAAGATCACCTGATCCGGCGCGGGCAGTTCCAGACGGTTGTACTCAAAATCAAACAGCCAGTCGATATAGCTGTCACGCTCATTTTCCGGCACCTTCGCCATTTGATGGATGATATTCGAGGTGGTGTAGCGATCGGCGATGATGTAGTCGTAGGTTTCACAATCCTTGCGCCACGTGTTGATGTAGGACGCGACACGGTCGACCGCGTAGAACGTCGACGCGGCATAGGCGTTGACGTCATCGGGACTACTGCCGAGTTTTCCGCCGAGGTACATTTTGACCAAGGCGGATGAATCGTTGTCATAATCGGGGAAGCTGATGGTACGCGCCTTGTACCCCATCTCGCACAGCCGCTCACAGAGCAGCCTGCTTTGGGTCGCTTTGCCCGAGCCGTCCAGCCCGTCGATCACGATCAGCTTGCTTTTCTTATCTACCATAATCTTGCTCATGTTTTTTATATTGCCGCATAGTAAAAACGGTCAATCATAAAAATACATACTTTCCTTTTTAATCTTTCTAATTGTAGCATATATGACAGGATTATTCAATAGCAAGATTGTAACAATATCTTGCGTAAATGCGTGGAAAAATATGCGAAAAGCCCCGAGCATCGGCAAATCGCAGTCAGAAGATGCGATTCGCTGTACTCGGGGCTGAAGATCAATGTAATGCGTTCATGATCAGTGAGGTGATCAATGCTGCGGCTGATGACGATAACGCCACCACGATCAGCGGCAAATCAAAGAACGCCATCAACAGTGCTGCCGCCGTTCCGACGGACGAGGAGATAACGTCGCCTGTCGCAAAGAAGATCGCCGGAAAGGTCATCGCCGACAATACGGCGTACGGAATGTAGTAGAGCACCGAATTGATGAATCGGGACTTGATCTTTCCCCGGATCGCGACAAACGGAACGACACGGATCAGATAGGTGGTGATCGCCATCACGGCGATATAGGCAACGATACTCATGTGTTATCCTCCCCTCTCTCCCGATCGGATACAGGGAAGAACAACGCGCCGACGATGGACGCGACCAACGCGCAGATGATCACCGAAAAGCCGCTGGAGATCATCGGCAGGCAAAAGCGGATGACGACGCTCAGCGCCGCCGCAATCAATACCACAAACAATACCTTGCGATCCTTTTTGGCGGGAGGCAGGATGATCGCGATAAACATGCCGTACAGCATCAGCGACAATGCAGCCGTCACCATCGGGGGCATGATATCGCCCGCGATCGCGCCGATCAATGTACCCGTGCTCCATCCGAGAAACGGCGTGAGGATCAGGCCGTACATATAGGACGGCTTGAGGGGCTCCGTCTGTGATGACGCAACGGCAAAGATCTCATCGGTCACACCGAATCCGACAAAAAGACGGTGCATGATGTTGAACGATGGATCGAGCTTTTGCGACAGGCTCAAGCTCATCAGCGAATACCGCAGGTTGATGACCAGCTGACACAAGACCATCTCGAGCAATGATCCGCCCGCGGCAATGATCTCGACTCCCGCCACCTGACCCGCTGAGGTCAGATTGGTGACTGAGATCCCGACCGCCGCCAATATGGATAAATTCTGTTGGATGCACAACACGCCGAATCCGAACGATACGCTGAGATAGCCCAGCATGATCGGAATACCGTGCCGCATTCCTTTGACAAATTCTTTCTTCATAATCGACTCAAATGGCATTATACCAATTAATGCTGTTCTGTAAAAAACGGTAAGGCGTATCACTCGCGAGTGTGCCTTACCGCATATGGCGCGCCAAAAGGGCGTTCCGCCATATGGATAAAGGTCTGTCGCTTGTTGCCGTTGCGGGGATCGAAAGCCTCATCTGCTCTCTCCGTAAAAATGATTCACTGAATCATTTTTGTCTGCGATCAATCGGGGTCCCCATAACGCCTGCGTTATGGGGAGAGGAGGAACCGCCACACAAGGTCAAGGCGTACCTACGGGATACGCCTACCGCGTACGGCGAGTGACGACGAGACACAGTCGCCTTCGAATCCCTTTTGGCTCGCTGTTCTGTAAAAAACGGTAAGGCGTATCACTCGCGAGTGTGCCTTACCGCATATGGCGCGCCAAAAGGGATTCGAACCCCCGACCTTTCGCTTAGGAGGCGAACGCTCTATCCAACTGAGCTATTGGCGCAGATCTGCCTGTATATTCTATCCTAAATATGTCGGCTTGTCAAGATGATAGAGAACATTATGACAAGTGCAAACAAACAACTTTTTTACCGTGTCACACCAATAGGAATCGTGTGTATACAGTAGTAGATTAACCTGCTCATCCTTATCATACTATCGACATTTTTTGACAACAAACAGCGCTTATGCTAAGATTGGTTCGTAAAGGAGGTGTATCATGAATTGGTTTGAATCCGCCTTATACTGGTTGGGCGGCAGAATGGAAACCCCACAGGGATACGGAGTATTTCACTGGTTCTGTATCATGATTGTGATCGCATCAACTGTGATCCTTTGTCTGCGATTCGGTAAGGTTGACGAAAAAACAGAAAGAAAGATCCTGTTGTTCGGATGGATCGTCATGCTGATACTGGAGATCTATAAGCAGCTGCTCTATTCTGTCGATTTTTCGGAAACGGTGACATGGGATTACGCATGGTATTCCTTTCCGTTCCAATTTTGTTCGTCACCGCTGTACCTCCTACCGATCGCCGCGTTATCACATCATGAGAAGATACGCGACGCGGTGCGAATGTTCCTTTCGACCTTCTCACTGTTTGCCGGACTTGCGGTCTATATTTATACAGATGACGTTTTCTCATCCTATATCGGGATCAACATCCAAACAATGGTACATCACGGCATGATGATCGTGTTCGGCATTTGGCTCGGGGGCAGATTATTGCGAGAAAAAAAGATGCAATTGAGCGTCTTTTTGCACGGATGTATCGTATTCCTGATCATGATCATCATCGCCCTTTTGATGAATATTGCGGCGCCTTGTATTACCGATGAGCTGTTCAATATGTTCTTCATCGGCCCCAACTATCCTTGTACTCTGGTGATTCTGGAGCAGATCTATCCGGCAGTTCCCTACCCTGTATTCTTCCTCATTTACGCGATAGGCTTCTGCACGGCGGCATTTCTGCTGTACTGCATCCAAAAGTATTTCAGACTGTTTACAGAAAAGCGGATCAAGAAAGCATAAAAGAAGCGTCAGCAGACGCTTCTTTTTTTATGACTATTATATTTCAATATGTCCGAACTCGCTTTTGTATTTCAACTTACACATCACATAAAAGATGATGCCGAGCAGCGCCCATCCGCCGACAATGATGAATTCCTGCCATGTCAATGTCGCGCCGGAGCCGGGGATCAGATACATCACGACCATGAAGCCGGACAGGACGGATGCGGTGATACCGACAAACTTATAATGCTTGACCTTGAACGGTCGGTGAAGCTCAGGCTCCTTTTTTCTCAGGATCAAAAAGGACATCGACACCATCAAATAAGCCAGACAGCACGCCAGACTCGCCGCGTCGGAGATCCACACCAGCATCTGCTTGCCGAAGAACGGAGCCGCTAAGGATAACACGCCGATCAGCAGCAGGGCGTTGGTGGGTGTTTTATGCTTTTTGTGGAGCTTTGCGAATCTGCTTGGGATCATCTTGGATTCCGCCATCGAGAAGATCGCGCGGCTGCCGCCGATCAAGAAGGAGTTCCAGCTGGTGATAACGCCGCACAGACCGCCGATGATCAGCACCTTTGCCATGACAGCGCTGTTGAACACCTTTTCCATCGCGAACGCGGTGACAAGTCCCGAGCCCTCCATCGCCGCGGCGATCTCTTTGCTGTTGAGCGCGTATCCGACCGCGAACACGACCAAACCGTAGAATACAACGGCGCAGATGATGGAAAGGAGCAGAACCTTTGCTATTTTCTTTAAAGGAATATTGATCTCTTCGGCAACCTGCGGGATGACATCGAAGCCGAACAGGAAGAACGGCGCGACAACCGCAACGGACAGGATGTTTTTGACGGAGCCGAAGCCCTCGCCTACGATCATCTGTCCCTCAAGATTTTCGGGTGAGCCGTTGATCGCGGAGGCGACGACCAGAATAATACCGACAGCGGCGATCACGATCGTCAGGATCGTCTGGAAGATCGAAGCCGCCTTGATGCCGAGGATATTCAGCACAATGATGACGATGGTAAACACAGACGCGACAGCGACGCCGGTCGCATAAACATCGGAGCCGGCGACGGTGTATAGATAGCCCTGTGAGAAGGACGGGAAAATATATTGGATGATCGTAGGAAGAGATACCGCCTCAAAGCACACAACGCCGATATAGCTGAGGATCAGCGCCCATGTGCAGATGAACGAGCCTGTCGGACCGAACGCCTTGTGGCTGAATACATGCTCTCCGCCGACCTTGGGCATAGCGGGCGTCAGCTCAGCGTAGGTCATGCCGACAAAGTAGATCATCAAACCGCCGATGACAAAGCCGATGACCGTGCCGATCGTACCGGCGTTCTGGATCCATCTGCCGGATGAAACGACCCAGCCCCATCCGATCATCGCGCCGAACGCGACGACCAGAATATCCGTGGAGCTCATCACCTTTTTAAACCTGTTCTTTTCCATTGAAATCTCCCCCAAACTGCCTCATATCCAAATCAGACTCTATGTCACCTCTTGTTCCTTTCAACATATCGTCAGTATAACGCGTCAGCAAACGCCAAACGCAGAATCATTAATATTTATCATCCCATATAGAATTCGACGAATTCTTCCGCCGTCATATCGGTCTTGAAGCAATCCTTCGCGATCTCGGGCTGGAGCGCCGCATACCATTCCCAAACCTTGTCCATCGTCGGTGTAGGAACATCAAACAGATCGGCAACCTCGATCATGATCTTGATGCCGTACGGGAAATCAGAAACAAAGTAACGGGAACTGAAATCGGGCATATAGCCGATATCATCCTTGACAACAGGAGAATAAAGCCCTTTCAAGCGGTCAAGGGAACGGATCGCCTGAGCCAGCTCCTCGGGCGTGCGGATGCCGTGTCTTTTCTGCATTGACTCGATATCTCTCAGATCCATCGGGATCGTCTTGCAGAGCTGCTGCAGCTCGTCACTGCAGTCAAGGAATACCTCCGCGCTGTCGATCGACCAGTTCTCATAGAACAGTTCGTTTCTCGGATAATGGTTACCGGGAACATAATCCTTGAACAGGTCGTAAAGTCTGGAGGTATGCAAAATCGGATTGGATGGTGTGAAAGCGACCGCAAGATAATTGGGTACCGCTCTGCAGTTCATGCTGTACATCGACTGCACCTTTTCACAGATCTCCTTGGACGCCTTCGCGGGAATACTGCCGATGACGACCTCAGGAGCAGGTCCGAGCATATAAGCGGACTTGCCGTACTCCTTGACGCGCGCGATACTGGGAACTCGCGCTACACCGAAGAAGGTCACGCCTTTTTCGATGATCGATCTGAACGCGAATTCAGCGGCGCCCGCGGCAGGGATCATACCGATCATCTGACCGGGCTGAATATACGGCTCGATCTTTTCGGCGGCATATTGGAACATCTGCGGCGGCAGGGTGATCCAGATCACTTGTGCGCCTTCGATGGCTTCTTTCCAGTCACTTGTCGCTTTTTTGATCGTGCCCTTTAATAATAACTCGTCATCCTTGGAATACGCCTCCAATTCAGTCGAAAATGCTTCCGGCTTTGATGTGTGGATGGTCACTTCATGACCCTTGTCCGCAAATGACGCGCCTAATAATGTACCGAGATTTCCTCCGCCGATGATCGTAACTTTCATTTCTTCCTCCTAAGCATTGTTTCTATATCAATAACAGTATTGATTTCATCTGTATAAATATTGAAAACGTACATAAAATTATAATAAAAATACACAAATTTGTCAATACCGACGCTCAGATATTTAACAATATGCCGATAATGAGGATTATTGAGTCACAAATCACAATCTGATAATACTCATAGCTTCTTGATAACATCCCACTCCTTAGCCAACCTGTCAAGAGTAAACGCGGCATTGGCGGGACTGGTGGAAGGCAGCTTGACCGCTTTGATCCGCGTCATCGGAAAAATATACTTCATGTAGAGCTTATATGACATCGCGCCGTTGCAGAAGATCCTTTCGACCTTACTGTGATCGAGGATCACCGATAGATCATTCGGCACTACATCCCGGATCGAGCTGTCGGAGGAACCCGTGATGGTGCAGGACCGGATGGTGTCCCACATGGCGATATGATGGCTAAGCGCCAAACGCTTCTTCTCCTCGATCGTCTCGGGCATGGACTCATCGAATAACCGCGCGATCAGCTTCCAGTAGCGATTTTGCGGATGACCGTAGAAGAACATCGCCTCTCTGGATTTGACGGACGGAAAAGAGCCGAGGATCAGTATTTTACAATCCGCGTCATACAGCGGCGGGATGGGATGGATGATTTGGGAAGTATCTGACATAAAAATCACCTAATCAAAAATGTTGGGCTCTGCCCGCACTCAATGGATACGGGAGGGTAAAGACCCTCCCCTACATGATGATATCGAGATCGGACGTACACCCTATTTCACAATAATAATTAAGATAAAAAAAGCCCCGACACATCAGTATCGGGGTGATTTTGGAGGCGACACCCGGAATCGAACCGGGGAATCAGAGTTTTGCAGACTCGTGCCTTACCGCTTGGCTATGTCGCCGAAGTAATTCGGTTGAGATTGTCACGGCTCCTTCGAGAGCCTCACAATGACAATTATGATATGTCACAACCTATATTTAGCGGAAAAGGACTTAAGCGATGTTAAGTCCTTTTCACGTCTATGGAGCGGATGACGGGGCTCGAACCCGCTACCTCCACCTTGGCAAGGTGGCGCTCTACCAGATGAGCTACATCCGCAAATATTGGTGCCTCCGGACGGAATCGAACCATCGACACGGGGATTTTCAGTCCCCTGCTCTACCAACTGAGCTACAGAGGCAAAATTGGCGACCCGGATCGGGCTCGAACCGACGACCTCTAGCGTGACAGGCTAGCGTTCTAACCAACTGAACTACCGGGCCATGGTATGGTGGGAACAACAGGGCTCGAACCTGTGACCCCCTGCTTGTAAGGCAGGTGCTCTCCCAGCTGAGCTATGCTCCCAAACCGTTCGCCTCTTCATTGCGACTCGTATATAATACAATATTCCGATCGAAAAGTCAAGAGGTTTTTCTAAATTTTCTTATTTTTTCTTCAACAATTCTTCCAGCTCGTTTTCTGTAAATGTATACCGTTTGTTACAGAATCGGCAATTCGCCTCGGCGCCGTGATTTTCGTCGATCATCGCTTGGATTTCTTCCTTGGGCATCGACGCGATCAGCGAGCGGATCTTGTCCTTGGAACAGCCGCAGACATACTTGACCTCGAATTCATCCAGCACCTCGACCTCAAAGCCGTCGAGCGCCTGTTTACACATATCGAGCGCGGAAAGGCCCTTGGCGAGCATGGTGGTGACGGAATCGAGCTTGGCGACATTCGCTTCGATCCTGTCGATGGTGGAATCGTCGGCGCCCGGCAAAAGCTGGATCAGCAAGCCGCCGGATAACAACACCTGAGAGCTATCCTTGTCGATCAACACACCGAGGGCGCATACGGTCGGGATCTGCTCGGAGGTGGCGTAGTAGTTGGTGATATCCTCGGCGATTTCGCCCGATATGATCGGGATCTTGCCGATGTACGGCTCTCCCTCACCGAAATCCTTCATCACGCTGATGATGCCCGCGCCGACTGCCTGCGCGACATTCAGCTTGCCGTTTTCATAATGAGCGATCGGACAATCGGGATTGGTGACAAAGCCCTTGACATTGCCGCTGCTGTCGGCGACCGCCATGAACGCGCCCAGCTCACCGTCACCCTCAAAGCGGATGTTCAGGGTGGATTTGGACGATTTCAGCTGTGCGCCCATCATAGACGCGGCAGATAAAAGCCTGCCCAACGCGGCGGACGCCACAGGGCTTGTATGATGGATGACGCTCGCCTTATAGGCGATATCGGTCGAGTCGATCGCGGAGACCATCACGGCTCCGTCGGAAGTGATACATCTGATGATTTTATCCATAATTGATTTGATCCTTTCTTATCAGCCTCCCTTTCCTAAGGTGAGATTCTGTCCAAATCTGTGATTTGGGTCACAGAATCCATACACAGGAGAGGTGGTTCCGCAGGAACCGGAGGGTTGAAACCGATAATAATACTCCGCAACCCTCAGTCAGCTTGACACGTGTCCGCTGACAGCTCCCTTAGAAAAGGGAGCCTTTTTATTCTCTGTTGATCGCATGCTTGATCCGCGCGACGAATACCGCACGGTCGCTGTCATCGCGCAGAGGTTCCATTGTCATATCGTGAAAGACCTTGATGTCCTCAAAGCCCGCTTTCGTCAGCATGCTTATGAGTTCATCGATCTCATACGCGCGTTCGCTGAAATGCTCCGAGCTGCGGAAGTAGCTCTCCCCTTCTCTCTCAAAGAGATCCAGCTCGATATTGACGATGTTATTTTCTTTCAAAGAATTTTGCCAGACACAAAACACGCTGTCCGTATCGTAGACAAAGGTATTGTTCGCCAAAATCTGCTGATGCTTATAGACGGTGTTGACGTCGAACACAAAGGTACCGTCGGGGTTCATGAACAGCGCCACACGGTCGAACACCTTTTGCAGCTGCTCCGGATCGGTGATGTGGTTGAGGCTGTCCAGCGTACAGACGCACGTGTCGATAGTGCCGTACAGGTCGAGCTGTTCCATCTGCTGACACAAAAACAGCACCTGCAGCTGAGCGTCATACGCCTTTTCCATCGCGACGCTGAGCATCTCGGCGGAACCGTCGATGCCGAACACATCCACTCCCCTGCGTTTGAGCTCAAGCGTCAGGGAGCCGGTACCGCAGGCGAGATCGAGCGTCAAGCCCCAGTCGTGGTCATATAAAGATAAAACGCTCTGAATATAATCAGCGCGTTTTTTGTAATCCACATTAAAGGTCAGATTGTCATAGAACTGAGAGAAATACCGATAACCGCTCATTCTTTTTCCTTCAAGCGTTCAAAGACGAGGGTATATCCGCCGGCGTTCTCATAATCGAGTGAACGCTTCACGCGGCTGATGGTGGCGGTGGACGCACCTGTCGCCTCGACGATCTTGTTGTAAACCATATTCTTGTCGAGCATCATCGCAACGGCAAAGCGCTGGGACAACGCCTTGAGCTCGGGGATCGTGCACAGATCCTTGAAGAACGCCTCACATTCCTCTACGGTTTCAAGGGTCAATATCGCTTTAAACAAATCATTCGTAAACTCAGCATTGGGTTTTGCAGGCATAGTCATACTCCTTTTTGACCGATGTGACATTTTCTTGCTTTACTATTTTACCACACGAAAACGCAAATGTAAATAGAAATAATAATGAATTGCATAAATATTTATACACAGTTTAAAGTGTGATAAGAATGAGAGGTTCACCCTTCGGTCGATCAATTAATGCAATCCCTCCGCCTCGTGCCTCGGCACCTCCCTTTACCAAAGGGATGCAAAAAACGCTCATGAATACAGGAGAGCCGGTTTGTCGAAAAAGTATATGATATAAATCGCAGAACGTTTCCGAAGCTCCCTCTAACGAGGGAGCTGTCGCCGTTTAGGCGACTGAGGGAGAGATAACGAACCAAAACAATGATTCTTCGGCTTTTGACTCAAGCCACATATAAAGTGCCTTTTTACGTGTTATTGAGTCAATCTCTGTTTTTCTTTATATCGTCGCGTTATCTCTCCCCCGCGAACAAAACAGTATTCTCTTTCTGAGAGTCAGCCCGCATTCCCCCTCGTCAGAGGGGGCTGAATCGGTTTTTCTATACAATAACGCTCCTGCGGGTGCAGGAGCGCTGTGTTATTTGATGGTATAGCCCTTTGATTTCAGATACTTGCTGATCTGTTCATCGTCGTAATACTCAAGATCGTCGGCGCCGGCGAGATATTCGTTATGATGCTTTAGCTCATGCACCAACACTCTTCTGAGGATCTCGCGGTATTCATCGAGCGTTTTATTGCGGTAGACGCGGATGATACTGCCGTAATAGATCTTGATGGACTTGCCCAGATTATCGCGGACATACACGCCGAGTATGTAAAGATCGTTGTTCTGCGCGTACCAGTGGTAACGAACTCCGTCCTCCAGCACGATACCGCCGTTGAGCTCGCGGTACAGCTCCTGCGGAAGGGTCTCGGCGATCTCATCAAGGAGCGCGCCGCATTCTTCATACGTCATAGGCTCAGTCCAGAAAGTCCTTGAGCTTTTTGGAGCGGGACGGATGACGGAGCTTTCTGAGCGCCTTTGCCTCGATCTGACGGATACGCTCACGGGTGACGTTGAACTCCTTGCCGACCTCTTCGAGGGTACGGCTTCTGCCGTCCTCCAGACCGAAACGCAATCTCAACACCTTTTCCTCACGGGGGGTCAGGGTGTCGAGCACCTCCATGAGCTGTTCACGCAGCATGGTATGGGATGCGGCGTCGGCAGGCGCGGGGGCGTCGTCATCGGGGATGAAATCGCCCAGATGGCTGTCCTCCTCCTCACCGATCGGCGTCTCGAGAGAGACAGGCTCCTGAGCCACGCGCATGATCTCGCGCACCTTATCGACAGGCATATTCAGCTCTTCGGCGATCTCATCGGCGGAGGGCTCTCTGCCGTTTTGATGGAGCAGCTGAGAAGAAACCTTTTTGACCTTATTGATAGTCTCGACCATATGGACAGGGATTCGGATGGTACGCGCCTGATCCGCGATAGCGCGGGTGATTGCCTGACGGATCCACCATGTCGCGTAGGTAGAGAACTTAAAGCCCTTGGTATAATCGAACTTTTCGACCGCCTTGATCAGACCGAGGTTACCCTCCTGGATCAGATCGAGGAAGTGCATACCGCGTCCGAGATAACGCTTCGCGATACTGACGACCAGTCGCAGGTTCGCCTCCGACAGACGCTTTTTCGCGTTGACGTCGCCCTCGGAGATCTTGATCGCGAGCTCGACCTCCTCTTCGGGAGTGAGCAGCGGTACGCGGCCGATCTCTTTGAGATAGACCTTGACCGGGTCGTCGATCGAGATATTATCCGCCGCTTCAACGGTGGACGTCTCGGCGGCAGAATCGTCATCCTTGACATTGCCGCTGATATTGAGGTTGTCGATATTCAGATCCTCTTCGAGACCGGTCTCGACGATCTCGATACCGGCTGATTCAAGAGAATCATAGAGTTTTTCAAGCTGTTCGGGGTCGATATCCATCTCGCCGATCGCGTCGAGGATATCTTTGTTGGTAATATTTCCCTTGGTCTTGGCAAGATCGGTCAATTCCTTTAAAAGGCTCTTCTTATCTGTTGCTGCGGACATCGGGTATCATCCTTTCTATCATAAACGTTGCGGGGAGCTTACGCTCCGTGATCCATAGACCGAAGCTCGGTCACTCGTGTTTATCCTTCAGACGAGAAAACAGATTTGTGAACTCGTCATGTGTACTGTTGCGGATATCACTCTCGGTCGGCTTTGCCTTTTCATCGAGAATGATATCGATATATTCATCCAGCGCCTGCTGAGTGCGCGGCAGATCGGCGCCGGAATTCACGATGCGCACGATCTTAGCCTGCTCGTCGGCGGTGAAATCCATCGACAGCGCCGTCATCGGGTCTTGTTGTTTTATAATTCTCACAGAGAAATATTCAAACAAATTTCGGTTGAAATCCGTGGTAAAATCCTCGGGTCGGAGTTTTTCGTGGATATAAACCAGCTTATCGGGATTATTGACCAAAAACGCGATCAGATTCTCCTCCGCGGATACGGCACGCAGATTGGACGCGTGCTGCGGATTGATCCTGTCATCCCGCGCCGAAATATCCTTTTGCAGCTGAGAGAATTCATTTTTGCGGCGATAGCGCTCTTTGCGGCGCATCCCCTGCTTCACCTGCTCGAGGATCGAGGCTTTGGAAACATCGGTTTCATCGCTCAGACGCGAGGCGTAGATATCGCGCTCCATGGGATTGTCCAACTCGCAAAGCAGCTTGACGCCCTCATTGAGATAATTCAGCTTGTCCTGCGGATTGTTCAGATCATAGCGGGATTTGAGCTTTTGCATCCGATATTCCATATCGTTGCCGCTGTTATCCAGCACATTCTGAAACGCGGCATGACCCTTGTCACCGTGGCGACGGATAAATTCATCGGGATCCTTGCCGTCGGGGATCGAGATCACCTTGACCACCAATCCGGCGCGGCGCAGGATATCGATCGCTCTGGCGGTCGCCTTCTGACCGGCTTCATCGGCGTCGTAGCAGATGATGACCTCTTTGCAGTAGCGCTTCATCAGCGCCGCCTGATCGGCGGTCAGCGCCGTACCCAGTGTAGCGACGGCATTGGTAAAGCCCGCCTGATTCAGCGAGATGACGTCCATGTAGCCCTCGCAGAGGATGAGCGCGTCATTCTTGCTGTTCTTCGCGTTGTTCAGCGAAAAGAGATTGTAACTCTTATTGAATACCAAGGTATCGGATGTGTTCAGGTACTTCGGCTTTTGATCGGTCATGATACGTCCGCCGAACGCGATCACGTTGCCGCGAACGTCGATGATCGGGAACATGACGCGATTATAAAAGCGGTCGAGCACCGAATTACCGGAGCGGGATTTGAACACCAGGTTCGCCGCGATCATCTCATTCTCGGTGAATCCGCGCGATCGCAGATGATTGCCTAAGGCAAACCGTTCATCGGGTGCGAAACCCAGACCGAAATGACGAATCGTGCTGTCCGCCAATCCGCGATTTCGCAGATACGCGAGTCCCTCGGCGCCCTCTTTCGACGTCAGCTTTGCGTAAAAGAAACGCGCCGCCTCACGGTTCGCTTCATAAATGCGGGTGCGCAGCTTGCTGACCGAGTCGTCATAATCATCCTCAGGCATCGACATACCCGCGCGTTCAGCAAGGAACTTGACCGCCTCCATATAATCGAGGTTTTCGATCTTCATCACAAAGGTGATGATATCTCCCCCAACGCCGCATCCGAAGCAGTAAAAAGAACCGTTTTCCGTATAGATGTTGAAGGAAGGTGTTTTTTCGCCGTGGAACGGGCATAAACCGACCAGATTCCTACCGCGGCGCTTGAGCTGCATATAAGAAGCCGCCAGCTCGCCGAGGTCGTTACGATATTTGATTTCACTGATAAAGTCATCCGATAAACGCGGCATAAGCTCTCACTTTCACTGGTCTCAGTATACAGCATCACGCAATGATACTCGGGAGGAGCGCAGTGGCGCTTAGCCAATCACAGACTCCGTCTGTTCTTGGAGCGCTGTTGCATGGGAGTTGTAAACCAAATCAAAGATTTGGACAACTCCTCAAAGTCCTCCCCCTACAAGAGATCTATCATTATTCACATAATCTATAATATCTGTTTGAAAAATTGGTTACTCACGTGAATATTCACGCTCGAACATCGATACAATCCCTCAGTCGCTCACGCGACAGCCTCCTCGCCGGAAGCGGCTCCCCCTCTGTCGCTTCGCGACGTCTCCCCAACGGGGAGCACCTTTACCAAAGGGAGCCAATAACGTCACATCTATTAATTACGCAAAAACACGCAAATACCCTTTTTATTTTTGAACTTTGTCAAAAAAATCTTTATTACACTCTGTCGCCGCGACCTTTCCCGAGGATTCTTCACTCAGTGCCTTGTTAAAAGCGACAAGATCATCTTCGGGTAAATGGAAACGGACAGTGACCTCGTCGGTGAAATCCGAGTCGTCGATACTGCCGCCGAATCTGGCGACAAGAGAAGGGAGCTTTCCGTACAAGGTATAGGAACAGCGCACCTCACACACGGAGCACAGCTCCATCTCGCGCTCCTGCGCCGCGTCGATCGCGAGCTTAGCCGCCGCGGAATAAGCGCGCACCAAGCCGCCGGCGCCGAGCAGTACGCCGCCGAAATAGCGGGTCACGACAATGACGCAGTCGGTGATATCACGCTTACGGATCGCGTCGAGCACCGGGATACCCGCGGTACCCTGCGGCTCGTTATCGTCGCTGTAACGCGACACGCCCTCGTCCTTGATGACATAGGCATAGACATTATGACGCGCGTCCCAATGTTTGGTTTTGATCTCATTGATAAAAGCGATCGCCTCATCCTGTGTCGTGACAGGCTTGCAGTAGCCGATAAAACGGGAACGCTTTTCGACCAGTTCATCACAGGCGAATTCTTTGACGGTTTTATAAGTATTCATAATTCTGGTAAATGAATAACACAAATATTTGTTTTGGTTAGTCGCGAAACATATTTCGCTCCATAGATACAATCCCTCAGTCAGCTTACGCTGACAGCTCCCTCTTCCAAAGGGAGCCATTAACTAAGTAAGGCGGTACTGATGTACCGCCTTCAACTCGTTTTCATTATTTCTCCATACCGAAGCGCTTCTTGAAACGGTCAACACGGCCGCCTGTATCAACAAGCTTCTGTTTACCGGTAAAGAACGGATGGCACTTGGAGCAAATTTCAACACGGATATCCTTCTTGGTAGAGCCGGTCTCGATCACATTACCGCAAGCGCAGGTAATGGTAGTCTGGCCATAATTAGGATGGATCTTTTCCTGCATTTCATTCACCTCTTTCACATAGCCATATTCGTGTAGCCATAATTAACATAGGTATTATACACTAATAATCCGCAAAAAGCAAGTGTTTTTTCTAATTTTTTATATTGATGGGCAAAAGAAATCTCAATGCGCCGCGAGATACTCCGTAAAGCGGTCAAAATTCATATCCAACGCGCGCATATTATGGGCGTAAGTCTTGCCGACATAACGGAACAGATGAGAGGAATACGAGATACCGCCCGCATTCTCCTTATTGGGATAGCGCAGGATGAAGCCGTAATCGACACAGTGGCGGGTCAGCCATGAATAGGCAGGCGTATCGGCGAACTTGCCGTCGGTTTTGACGGTCAGATAAACCAAAAGCCCCGTTTGCTGTTCGCTCTCCCCCGCCGGCGGCAGCTCCTTTTTGACATGCGCCTCCGCCATGATCAGACTCGCCTTGGAATCCTTGCGGTATTTTTCTACCTCTTCCTTATAGCGCTTTGCCTGATCCTCATAGGACACATAGCCCTCCACGACCATCAGATCAAAGCCCGCCTTCTTCGCGTCGGCAACCATGCTGTTCAGACCGTCAGCCGCTTCGGGCGCGATTTGGATCCCGCAGCATTCGACCGTCTCGGGCACAAAGTCCTTGTCGATCGGAGAAGCGGCGCTCACGGTTATTAAGAACATGGGATTGGAGGAATGGGTGTCATCCTCAATATACTCCGAGGGCGAGATCGGACTCTTTTCGTTGAGCGTATTCACATAAAACTTATACCCAAAGAAGATCCCGACTGCCAAAACGGCAAGCATGATCAGCGGAAGGATATACAGCAAGGCACGCAGGTTTTGTACCTTGTTTTCCTCCCGCGCCTGCTGTTCTTCCAGAACGCCGCGATTCACTTTTCCGAGTTTAAAGTTTCGTTGGTTCCTGCTCAATTTGTCCTGCCTTTATAAGTTAATTTTCGTATATCGCAGTAGATCTCAGCCAATCAGTCGTCGCGAAAGCGCTCGGCTTCTTGGGAGATCCTTGCGTGGGTGCTGTAAGCCAATCGCAGACTTCGTCTGCTCTTGGACAGCACCGCATCACTTAATCGCCTTGGTATCGATCTCTTCGCGCATCATGTCCTTGAATTCGTTCAGAGACATTGAGCCGAGATCGCCGTCCTTACGGTGACGGATAGAAACGGTATCGTTCTCGATATCCTTGTCGCCGATGATGACCATGTAAGGGATCTTCTGCACCTGCGCCTCACGGATCTTGTAGCCGATCTTCTCGTTACGGTCATCGACCTCAACGCGCATACCCATATCCTCAAGCTCCTTAGCGATCTCGAAGACACGGTCGTGATGGCGATCGGCGATAGGCAGCAGCTTGACCTGTACGGGCGCCAGCCACAGCGGGAACGCGCCGGCGTACTTTTCAATCAACAGCGCCAGAGTACGCTCATAACAGCCGATCGAGGTACGGTGGATGATGAACGGATGCTTCTTCACGCCGTCGCGGTCGACATATTCCATACCGAACTTTTCGGCGATCATCGGGTCGATCTGGATGGTGATCAGGGTATCTTCCTTACCGAATACGTTCTTGATCTGGATATCGAGCTTGGGGCCGTAGAACGCCGCCTCGCCGATACCGATCTTATAATCGATGCCGAGGTCATCGAGGATCTTGCCCATCATGCCCTGGACATTGTTCCACTCCTCCTCGGTGCCGATATACTTCTCACGGTCGTTGGGATCCCACTGGGAGAAGCGATAGGATACGTCCTCATACAGACCCAGTGTCTTCAAGCAGGTGATCGCAAGGCTCAGGCAGTGCTCGAACTCACCCTCGAGCTGCTCGGGCGTACACATCAAATGACCCTCGCTGATCGTGAACTGACGGACACGGATCAGACCGTGCATCTCACCGGAAGCCTCATTACGGAACAGCGTAGAGGTCTCGTTCAGTCGCATGGGCAGGTCGCGATAGCTTCTGCCGCGGTTGAGGAACGCCTGATACTGGAACGGACAGGTCATCGGACGAAGCGCGTAGACCTCGTCGTCATTATCGGGATCGCCGAGGATAAACATACCGTCCTGATAATGATCCCAGTGACCGCTGATCTTGTACAAATCGGATTTCGCCATAAACGGCGTCTTGGTGAGCTGCCAGCCGTTCTTTTGCTCAAGATCCTCGACCCAGCGCTGTAACAGCTGGATGATACGAGCGCCCTTGGGCAGCATGATCGGCAAGCCCTGACCGATATAATCAACGGTGGTGAACAGCTCGAGCTCTCTGCCGAGCTTGTTGTGGTCGCGCTTTAACGCCTCTTCTCTGCGGGTGATGTACTCCTCGAGCATGGATGCCTTGGGGAAGGAAATGCCGTAAACACGGCAAAGCTGCTGGTTCTTAGAGTCACCGCGCCAGTAAGCGCCGGTACAGTTGGTCAGCTTGAACGCCTTGACCGGAGCGACGGACATCAGGTGAGGACCCGCGCACAGATCGACGAATTCCGCCTGTTTATAGAAGCTGATCGGCTCACCCTTGCCGGCGTGCTCGGAAGCGAGCTCAACCTTATAGGGCTCTGCGATCTCATTCAGATAATCGAGCGCGTCCTGCGGCGCTTTCTCAAAGCGGGAGATCTCGATGCCGGACTTGACGATCTTCTTCATCTCAGCCTCGATCTTTAAGAGATCTTCACTGTCAAAGGGCTTTTCAACATCAAAGTCATAGTAGAAGCCTTCATCGATGGACGGGCCGATCGCGAGCTTGGCTTCCGGATACAGGCGCTTTACCGCCTGCGCGAGGATATGAGAGGTCGTATGCCAGAACGCCTGCTTGCCCTCGTCATTATCGAAGGTCAGCAATTCCACCTTGCAGTCCGCGGTCAGCTCGGTGCGCAGATCGCACACCTTGCCATCGATCAGCGCGGCGCATACGTTTTTATACAGTCCCATGGAAATGGACTTGGCGATCTGTGCGGGAGTGATGTTTTCTTCAAACTGCTGTATTACTCCGCCTTTTAATTCTACATTGATCATATTGATCCTCTCCTTTTTGTTTATATAGGTGCCTGCTAACAATAACGGCAACCCTCCGTCATCGAAAGAATCGATGACACCTCCCTTAGGAAAGGGAGGCAAAAAAGCCCTGCTATTTCCGAAGAAATAACAGGGCGTATTAACGCGGTTCCACCTGATTCGATATTCATCACAAAAGGATTGAGATCGCAAAGGCATAATCCCTTGCAAAAACGATCGGTATGAATATCCTCATTATCTGCCTTAACGCGGCTCACGTCGCCCCATTTCCTGAGCGAGACATATCCTTCCATTAGTTGAGATTGCCACGGCAAAAGCCTCGCAATGACAATTGAATGCGATATGAGGGGTGGTATCCCGCTATGCGCGTGCCGTCTTGCACCGACCGACGACTCTCTGTCAACGCGGAAACAGCGGACATTGTCCCCTATTCAATATTTCAATAATTAATATATCACCTAAAAAGGCGGCTGTCAATGGTTAATCGTAAAAAACTAAAGCAAATGGACGGATTTCAATTGGCAGATATACGCGTCCATGATATTGATCGTGCCGTCAAAATTCACATCCGAAGAAGCAGTCTGAGCGCCGTTGAGCTTCACCAAATACGCGATATAGCACTGGATCGTCGTCGCGTCGACAACATCGAGTACACCGCTGCTGTCAGCGTCGCCCATCACGTTATTGATCAAATGACCGGAAAGAGCGGTTTCCGCCTCAGAATCCTGTTCACAGCATACAACGGCATTGGTACAGCCGCTGAGCGCCGAGACGCTGATATCGGTTGTTTTGGGTGAGATGGAAATGCCTTCCAGCGCGGTGCATCCGTCAAAGGCGTTATCATAGAGCTGAGCTACGCCGTCTGACAGCAGCACATAGCGCATCGCATCACAGCCCTTGAACGCGTTATAAGAAACGGTCAGATGATCGCCGCGAAGCACGGCGCTGTCGATCGCGCTGTCACCGTTGAACGCAAGCTGACCGATATAGGATAAGCTCTCAGGGGTCTTGAACTGAGCAAGGCTCTTGCAGCCTCTGAACGCACCGTCGCCGATGGTCACCAGACCCTCGGAATTCTGAACGGTTTCCAGACCGGTACAGTCGGCAAAGGCGTATGCGTCGATCGCATAGACACTCTCGGGGATCGTAACGGATCTAAGCTTGGAGCTGACAAAAGCATGTGAGGCAATCCTCTTGATCGTGTCGGGGAGCTCGATCTCGGTATCCGATCCCTGATAACGCAACAGCACTCCGTCGCCCGCGACAGCATATTCACCCGCGTTCTTCAGGTACGGCGTACCGTCGAACGCATAGGCGCCGACCGCGCTGAGCGTCAAAGGAAGGTTCACGGATTCGAGCTTGGAACAGCCGTAAAACGTGCCTGTCCCGATGTTGGTCAAGCCATCATACGCAGTGAAGGACTTGAGGTACTCACAGCGCGCGAAGGCATAGGAAGCGACCGATGTACAGCGAGAAGGGATCGTGACGCCGTCGGAGGTACCGTTATACCAGAGCAGCACACTGCCGAGCATTACATATTTATCGCCGGAGTTATCCAGATAAGGCGTGCCGTAAAAAGCGAGATCGCCGACCTCGGTGATGTTGTCGCCCTGTGTAACACTATATAAAGAGGAACAGCCATAGAAAGCCCTGTCCCCTATCACACGAACCGTGTCATTCAGCCTGACACTTTGCACCTTGGTGTTATCAGCGAACGCCTCATTTCCGATCGCGGTAATGTGAGCGGGAACGGTCACATCGGCGTCACTGCCGTTGTATTTGATCAGCACACCGGACTGAACGTCAAAATCCTCGTGCGCCGCATGCACCTGAAAACTAAAAAAGGAAGTAAACAGCATCATACAAACCATGATACAACACCACAGCTTTTTCATGCTATCATCCTCCTTTCAAATAATCAATATGATCAATCGGTTTTACTGGTGATATCCAGAATCAATTTGTCGATATCGTCCAGACGTTCTTCATAATTCTTGGGTCTGTCGTCATCATCAGTGTCTTTCTGGACCTCGGTCAAATAGTTTTCGACGTCATTATTCGTCTCTTCATTGACCTCGGGATTATCATCGACCTGGTCGTTGTCCTCATAGAGAAAGCCCTCTGTATCTCGGTTTTCAAGGTAGGATGTATCCTCGACACTGTCGTTCTCATCCTCGTCGGTGTTGCTGGCGATAAAGCCCTCGACTTTTTCATCGGCAACGTTGACGACCGGAGCTTCTTCCTCTTCAACCAATGTGATCTCCTCTTTACTGCGAACGAATCTGGTTATTTCAATCAACACGAATAAAATATACAGACCGAAGAGCAGCATCTCAAGCGGCTGTGCGTTTTTGAGGATAAACTCGGAATCGAATCGAAAGACCAAGTGATATATTCCGTACGGGATCATCGCCGCAATGGCAGGCAATCCGAAAACAAAACAGGATTTCAATGCGTTTTTAGTCTTGATCAACGACAAAACGACCGCGTAATTGAAGAAGAACAATGTCGCGAAGACATAGCAGATCAAAGAACTGACGTCCGCTAAGCGGATCGAGATGGTCGTAAACTGTACAAAACTGAGGATCATCCTGACGCCGCAGAAGATTGCGGGGATCACGTTGATCAAGGATAAGTTCTTTCCTTCCTTATAACGGAAAGAATGGTTCAGACCGAGGACGATGAACACCACGGCGGACAAAAGCGATAACACCGCGCCGAGGATCTCTAATACAGAGATCTTGCCCGAGCTGAACACCTGAAAAATGGTGAAGCCGCCGTCAGCCGCCAACAGCAGTGACAGCAGGATGCCGGTCAAACCCGCGGGGAAATTCTTATGCGGCAGATAATACTGCGCGATTTGTTTATCCAAGACGGCAAACAGTAAAGTGAACAAAAAGATCAGTGCGCAGGCGCCGAGATAACAATAATCCAACTGCAGCGCACTCAATCCCAACAGACCTCCGTCCGGCATAAAACCCTGTGCGAGTTTCAGAAAACCTGCCGCCAAAAAGAGCGGTACAAACGGGATCCAGGCAAGTTTGGTTTTCATAATCATACTCCTTATAACAAACCATACCGCGACAACGAGTAACGTTCTCAGCGATACAAGTCAGTAATCTTCGATAAAAGCTATTACGGCTACCATATATTGTATATGAAGGATCGGACACTGTCAAGTTAAGGTTTTGTAAATTATACCGATCGCGTTACAGCCATAACAAAAGACCGGCGCGTTTGAGCGCCGATCTGCTTACTTGATTTTTGTTTTCTTATGATCGCGTTTACGCTTCTTCGCGTAGGAGGAAGAAACCGAAACATAGATGATGAAGAGGATGACGACCAGTCCGACCGCGATCAAGAACCACGGTGAGGTCAACACGCCTCTGATCGCGTCAGTTGTATACAGGATCGGGCTGACGCCGACGTCATCGTTCGACACCAGATTGATCTGTGTGAACGGTTCGTTCTTATAATAGACGGTGGCGGTGGTGATGATATCGCCTTTTTTGATCGGAGCACTGACGGGATCGGTGCTGTCGGGCGTGATCTTGACGTCGCCTTCCGAATATCCCTGCGGCAGGATGACATTACAGTCGGTCTGAGGCACCAGAAGGATGCTCTTGGTATCCCATGCGTGATCGATCTTTTGCTCACAAACAGGCGTATCCTTGGTCACCGGCGTCACAAAGGACAGGTTCAAAAACGCCCAGCGAAACATATTGGCGGCCTCCAACATACAGTACTGCTCATTCTCTTCCTTTTTCTCGTCATACGGAGCGTGCAGTCCGATGCACATATAGGAATAGCCGTCGTATACCGCGGTAGATACCATACAGCGTCCCGCCTGAGGCGAGGTCGCGTTCTTGACGCCGGTCGCGTAGACATAGTAGTAATCACCGCCGCGCGCCGGATCGATCAGCCAGTTGCTCGTGATAAACGGTACGTCATCATTCTCTTTGGCGTAATAGGTCGTCGTATTGCAGATCTTGGAGAACAGCGGCAGTCCCATCGCGTATCGGGTGATCTTATACAGATCGCGCGCCGTCGTGTAATGGTTCTCATCATGAGTACCGAACGGATTGGTAAAATGGGTATCGGAGCATTTGAGCTCCTCAGCCTTTGTATTCATTTTATCGACAAAGGTCTGGATATTGCCCTCGCCGATGTGATCCGCCAGCACCATAGCGGCGTCATCGCCGGTAGGGAGCATCAAAGCGTACAACAGGTTCTCAACCGTCAGTGAATCACCGACATACCAGTCGACGCCGGTACAGGACATACCTTGATTCAGTACACTGTCGATGCAGGTCTGTTTGATCGGGATCTTGGTATCAAAGTCATCAAAAAACTCCGCCGCAACGATGTAGGTCATGATCTTGGTCAATGAGGAAGGATAGCACTTTGTGTCCGCCTCTTTGGCATAGACCTCCATATCGGTATCCAGATTGATCATCAGCAGCGAATCGGAATATTGCTCGACGTCACAGTCAAAGCTGAGCGCTCCCGCCGGCGCCGAAAAAGCGCAGGTAAAGAGGACGATCAGCGCGAACATGACGCAGAGCCAACGAAATGTACGTTTCATCCTTTATTCCTCCATAGCAGTCCCGGCATTCGATGCGGCGGGTGTTTCCGAAGAAGGTACAGCAGGAACAGCCGGCTCAGTCGGAAATTCCTTCGCCAGCACCTCACGGTGAGGCGTCATGCGGCGATAAACATAGCCGGTGAATCTTCCGAAATCGGACAGCATCCCCAAGCCTTCATCGGTATCAGCGGATAAGGCGATATTCTCGATCTCTTCTCCGTCGTAATACAGCTTGGCGCTGCCGAGTGTTTGTCCGGCGAGGAAAGGTGTTTTGATCGTTTTGGGAATATCGAACTGATAAGTCAGCTTCGCTTCGTCATATGAGTTGGGCAGGGTCTTGAACGCGGAATTGTAGGGATGTAAGCCTACCTGATAGTCACCCCAGTCGGCAGTGACCGTCACATCGGACAAAACATCCTCCTCATTGAAGATCTTATGATCGGAAAGATTCAAATACGCCCATGAAGTCAGCTTACGGGCGTCGGCATATACATTTCGCTCACTCTGATGCAGTCCGAGCAATCCGACAAAGAGGTAGGTCTTACCGCGGTAAGTGGTAGTGGCAACCAGCTCTTCATAGGTATCTTCGGTAAAAGAATACATCGCGTCATTGGTATAGCGGAAGTAATAGGGGCTGTTTTCATTCAGGATCGACGCTTCGGCAGTGACCGTATAATCCTCATCCAAGCCCGCCGGCGTATATACTTTATTCTTCATCACAGCGCGGAAGAAATCATTCTTTCGCACCTCCTGATAGAGCAGATAGGTATCACGACAGGTCGTATGCTGCGCGCTGGTGTTATTGAAGCCGGGGCTGACATACGCCGTGCTCTTCATTCCGAGAGCGGTAACACGCGCGTTCATCGCGGCGACAAACGCCTCTCTGTCATTGTTAGCGGACAGGTCTGCCAGCGCGTACGCGGCGTCACTGCCGGAGGTCAACAGCATGATCGCCGTCAGATCCTTAGCGGTCAGGGTCTGACCGACAAATTTATCCAGACACCCGTCGGAATACGGCAGCGCGTTAATGAAGGTCTGATCCACATTGAAGGTCGCCGCATTAAGATCGGGGATCATTTCATTGGAAAGCAGGAATGTCATCAGCTCGGCAAGCGACCCCGCATACCAGTTGGTATCGGGCTTTTGAGAGAAAACGACCGTATCGGTATCGAGGTTCACCAATAAGAGATCGGAGGTAGATGTTTCGACCGTGGTTTCAAACGAGGAAGCCGGGATGATGAAGCTGCTGACAAATATTGCAAAAATCAATATGACTGATATGAAAAATTTTACTCTTTTATTCATAGCATTTCCTTAAAACATATGTTATAATTACTTTTAAGAAACAAAATTTTCTCGTATACACATTTATTTTACACTATTTGCGGGATGATATCAATCACAAAATTCATAAATTTACAAAGTTTTTGGGGGAACATTTTGATATACATCACAGGAGATACACACGGAGATATCAATGTATTTAACGAAAGACGCCTCGGTCATCTGAAAAAAGGCGACAGCCTGATCATCACGGGCGACTTCGGGTTTATCTGGGATAATTCTAAAGAAGAAATTAAGAACCTGAAAAAGCTCGCCAAAAAGAAGTTTGATATCCTCTTTGTCGAAGGCGCTCACGAGAATTTTGGACGTCTCAAGGAATTTGAAGAGGTACCGTTCCATGAGGGCACCGCGCGTAAGATCGCCGATAATATCTATTGTCTGAACCGCGGCGAATTATACCTGATCGAGGGATATAAGATCTTTACACTCGGCGGAGGCTTACCGCCCGAGATGGACGAGGCGGAGTCCTCTCCCTCACTGCCGACCGATGAAGAGCTGGAATACGCTATCGTCAACATCGAAGAGCAGCGTCACCGACTTGACATCATCATCACCCATGAGGCGCCCGCCTCAGTCAAGCGGATGATCAACCGCAACGCTTCTATCAACGATCTCAACATTTTCCTCGATACCGTCATGCACAACACGCTCTTTCACAAGTGGTATTTCGGCAGTCTGCATGTAGACAGACAGCTCAGCAATCAACTGATCTGTGTCTTTGAGGATGTTCACAAAATCGGATAATCAAGTCAAAAAACGGCGGGAACAACTCCCGCCCTGCAAAAGCGTCCGCAGCTCACTAACGAGCCGCGGACGTTTTTTATCAGTTCATCGTGTTTTCGGTTTCGGCAAAGAGTCGGCGCATTTTGGCACGAAGCGCCCGAAGCGATCCATCGCTCAGATCGGGCGAGAAGCGCAGTAAGGTCTGAGCCGCTTCCTGACTTTGCGCCAATGTCTCGGTATCGGAGAAGTCGGCGATATCCAACTGCGGCAAGCCATGCTGACGGTTGCCGAAGAAATCGCCGGGTCCGCGAAGCTTTAAGTCCATATCGGCGATCTCGAAGCCGTTGTTGGTGCGGCACATCACGCCTAAGCGCTGTTCCGTGTTCTCTCCTTTATTGTCAGACACAAGGATGCAATAGCTCTTATACTGCCCTCTACCGACGCGTCCGCGCAGCTGATGGAGGGTGGACAAACCGAATCGATCGGCGTTCTCGATCATCATCACGGTGGCGTTCTTCACATCGACGCCGACCTCGACAACGGTCGTAGAGACCAAGATCGAGATTTCGTTAGCCGCAAACTGCGCCATGACCTTTTCCTTATCCTTCGGCTTCATCTTGCCGTGCAGGATACCGACGGAGATATCGCGGAAGGGACCGAGCATCAGCTCGGCGGCGTAATCGGTCGCGTTTTGCAGCTCATCTACTCCCTCGCTTTCTTCGACCAGGGGGCAAACGATATAACACTGCCTGCCCTCCTCGACCTGCTTTTTGAGGAAGCCCAGGGCGCGGTCGCGTTTATCAGTACGAATGAAGAAGGTATCCACCTCGGTGCGACCCGGCGGCAATTCATCGATAACGGTGATGTCCAGATCGCCGTAGATGATCAGTCCGAGGGTACGCGGGATCGGAGTCGCCGACAGTACGAGCACATGAGGATGCTCGCCTTTTGAAGCAAGTCGGGCACGCTGAGCGACGCCGAAACGATGCTGTTCATCGGTGATCGCGCATCCAAGCCGACAGAACGCGGTACTCTCGCTCACCAGCGCATGGGTACCGATCACGATATCACTCTCACCGCACTCGATCCGCTCGCGGGTCTTTCTTTTCTCAGCGGCGGTCATGGAGCCTGTCAACAGCTCCACACGGACGTCTGTATCGGCAAACATCGCGGAAAAGGTCTCAAAGTGCTGTTGCGCCAAGATCTCGGTCGGCGCCATAAACGCTGCCTGAAAGCCGTTTTTGACGGTGTGATAACAAACGGCGGCACATACGGCGGTCTTGCCCGAGCCGACGTCGCCCTGGATCAGGCGATTCATCGGAGAAGGCTTATCGCGCATATCGGCGACGCAGTCGCTGATGGCACGTTTCTGCGCGTTGGTAAGCTCATATGGTAATGTCTGAATGAACTCAGCAGTATGATCCTCTAACAGATGAACCGCCGTCTGCTCATGCGACTGTGATTTCATCATGCGCATACCGAGATTGAGCACCAGCAACTCTTCAAAGATCAGGCGGTGACGCGCCTTTTCCATCGCGTTCAGATCCGTCGGAAAATGAACATTGTTCAGCGCGTACGACAGATTACAGAGATCATAACGCTTGCGAATATCATCCGGCAGCGGATCGTGGATCGTCTGCGGCAGCATGGACAGTGCTTCCTTCGCGGCGCGGATCATCATATGATTGTTCAGCCCCGCGGTCAGATGATATACGGGCGTGATCGTATCGCCTTCGGTCACTTTACAGAATTCGGGCGATACCATCTGGTAGCCGTACTTATCATAGGCAACCTTACCCATAAACAGGTAGGTCTCACCGTAGCGCAGCATAGACGAGATATACTTATTATTGAAGAACACCAGGTTCAGATACCCTGTATCGTCGCTGATACTCAGCTTAGCCATCGTGCGTCCGCCGGAGATACGGATCGTATTCACAGGCGTCATGACCTTTCCGCGCACCACGCACTTTTCCTCCGGCTGAACATTTCCGATATCGGTGGTATCCGACCAATTCTCGTAGGAACGCGGATAGTAGGAGATCATGTCGCCGACGGTCTCGATGCCGAGCTTACGGAATAAAGCGGCGCGCTTCTCCCCTATGCCGCTCAGTTTTGTGATCGGAACCTCGTATAAAGACATAGCGCACCACCCTTCAATTAATTAGGAATGAGGAATGAGGAGTCAGGACTTTACTTTACGGAAACCATATCTGTTATCCACCACTCTCAGCTAATTATACTATTATCGAACATATATGTCAATTGAAAATTGTTGTTTTACTTGCGGCTGTATAAGGTTTTAGACCGATCTGCCTGATAGAGTTTATCGTTAAGCTTCGTATTAATCGGTTGAGATTGCCACAGCCCTTGATACATGTCAAGGGCTTCGCAATGACTATTATAAAAAAAGGCTGCTCCCGAAGGAACAGCCATTATTATTTATTGAGGTTACCGCGTTCGCTTTCATGATTATGATGAACTCATCATAGAGTCAGATAAAGACGCGCGTTATTCTACACTAAAGATGTAGTAGTACACGGGCTGGTCACCCTTGATGTAGGTGATGTCGACCTGATCGGCAAACTTGTTCTCGAGCATTTCGACCGCGGAAGCAGCCTCTTCCTCAGAGACGCCCTCGCCGGAGATCAGGGTCACAAAGGACATTTCCTTGTTGATCATGGACTTAGCAAGCTTGTACAGCGCTTTATTCGGAGAAGAAGAAGTAACGGTGAGCTTACCGTTATCCAGGCCGATGATGTCGCCCTCTTTGATCCTTCTGGCGCCGAACTCGGAGTCACGCGCCGCAAAGGTGATCTGACCGGTAGATACGTTCTTAGCCGCCTGCAGCATATTATCAACGTTGGTCTCAGCGTCGGAATCGGGATCGAATACCAGCATAGCGGAAAGTCCCTGCGGGATGGTACGGGTCGGAACGATGATGACCGTTCTGTCCTCAACGATCGCGGCAGTCTGCTGAGCCGCCATGATGATGTTCTTGTTGTTCGGGAGAACGAAGATGCACTTGGCGGGAGTCGCCATAACAGCCGCGTAAATATCCTCGGTAGAGGGATTCATGCTCTGTCCGCCGGAAACGACGTTCTGACAACCAAGCTCATTGAAGAGATTGCTCAGACCCTCGCCTGCCGCTACAGCGACAAAGCCGTATTCCTCGGTAGGCTCGGCGACGACGAGTTCTGCCTTCTTCTCAGACTTTTCTTTCGCCTTCTCCTGCTCTTCCTTCGCTTTTCTGTGCTGCTCCTTCATATTCTCGATCTTGACGGTAAGGAGCTGACCGTATTCAAGACCGTGCTGGAGCGCGTCGCCGGGAGTCTCGGTATGTACATGAACCTTGATGATCTCGTCGTCCGCTACCATAACGATGCTGTCGCCGATGGTCTCGAGATACAGACGAAGGTCGTTGGGCTCTTTCTCACACTCTTCGTTGCGACCGACGATGAACTCGGTGCAGTAGGTGAAGTTGATGACCTGGTCAAACTCAGCCGCGGCGGAACGGAAGAAGTCGTCCTCGTTTTCCTTCTCGTACTCTTCTTCCTTCATCTCGACAACTACGCCGTCGCGCAGAACAGAGAGCATACCCTCGAAGATAGTCAGGATACCCTTACCGCCCGCGTCAACTACGCCGGCCTTCTTCAGAACAGGAAGCAGGGTAGGAGTCAAATCGAGCGCTTCCAGAGAAGCGTCACAGACGATCTCCCACAGTACGGCGGGATCCTCTTCAGTATCCAGCGCCTCAAGGCCTGCCTCATAACCCATGCGGGCTACGGTGAGGATAGTACCCTCGGTGGGCTTGGTGACCGCGTTGTAAGCAGCCTCAACGCCCAGACCCAGCGCGTGGATCAGATCGGCGCCGGAAGCCTCAGCCTTGCCCTCCAGACCCTTGGAGATACCTCTGAACAGCAGAGAGGTGATAACGCCGGAGTTGCCGCGAGCGCCGCGCAGCATAGCGGAAGCGGTCATGTTCGCAACTTCGGATACATCGACAGGCTCGGCGTCCTTGAGCGCCTCGGCAGCCGCTGTGATCGTCATCGACATATTGGTACCTGTATCACCGTCGGGTACAGGGAAGATATTGAGGTCATTGATTCTCGCCTTGATAGACGAAATATTATTTGCACCAGAAATAATCGCTTGTTTTAGAGTTTCACCGTTAATCAACGTAAACACATCCTTTTTCCGTACATCTTCAGCGCGCATGATACGAGCGCTGAAGATGACAAAATACTATTTGTTACAAACTTGTATTATTATACACTAAAAAGCCTCAAGAAGCAAGCATTTTGTATACAAAAAAAGAAAAGAAAAATGGAATTATATTAGTTCATATGACTGAGCGGCAGTACATTTTCCCGAGTTTCGATCGATATCGAATACCGCGCAGTTGAGCTTGCAGTCACCCCGCGCCAGATCAAAGCGTTCGGGAAGCTGTGTGGTAAAGCGCCTGAGGATGATCTCCTTCTTCACACCCAGAATACTGTCGATCACGCCCGTCATGCCGACGTCGGTGATATAGCCCGTACCCTCGGGCAGTACCTGCGCGTCACCTGTCAGCACATGGGTATGCGTGCCGAATACCGCGGACACCCTGCCGTCCAGATAGAAGCCCATCGCGCGTTTTTCGGACGTTGCCTCGGCATGGAAATCCACAAGTATGATTTTCGCGTCGAGCTCTTTGAGGATCTGATCCGCACGGATAAAGGGATTGTCGAGGTTTGCGTCCATAAACTGCTGTCCCATCAGGTTGATGACGCCGATCGAGGTAAAGCCCATATCGACCACTGCCCAACCGCATCCGGGAGTGGATGAGGTCGGATAATTGGCGGGTCGGATGATGTGCGGGTGTTCATCGAGATACGGATAGACCTCCTTGCGGCGGAAACTGTGATTGCCGAGCGTGATGAAATCCACGCCCGATGTGAACAAATGCTCGGCAGAACGCGGTGTGATACCGTTGCCGTCGGCGGAATTCTCACCGTTGCAGATCACAAAATCGATTTGCTGTTGTTGCTTGAATCGCGGCAGACGCTGACGCAGGAATTCGCATCCCACAGAGCCGACAACGTCGCCGATACACATAATACGCATAGAATCATCTTTCTATATTTGAGATAGGTGCAGTATAGCACAAAACCGAAAAAAAGACAAGACAAAAACGGCACACAAATAAGCTCCTTAACTCCCCACTCTTAACTCCTCACTCCTAACTTCCCACTCCCAACTCCTCACTCCTAACTCCTCACTCCTAACTCCTCACTTTTTATTCTCAGTCGGAGCGACATACGGCGTGAGATCGGTGTTTTCATCCGTACCGATGGGCTCGGTGTAGGCGATATCCTCCACACAGGTATAGGTGGCGTACAGCGTATACACACCGCCGATATGCTCTATGTGATATTCCCGGGACTCGATCGCGCAGTTCTGCAAAGCGAAGGCTTCATACAGTTGCGCTTCTCGATTCAATAATTCTCCTGCGGAATTATCGTCAAGGATGATCTCCTCCTCCGACAAGGCGCTGACATGATCTGTCACTACGCTGATCGGCAGGGTGATCCCAAGCGGAGCGGGAACCTCTGTCGTCGTATTCGACACGGCGTTCGGAGAATCGACCGCGCCGACACGGTACGGCAAGCGCAGTCCGAGGAAATCCAGCTCCCGGCGTTCGGCTTCCTCCGCGTTCGGTCGCAGCAGCTTCATCTGTCCGGTCATCGAAAAGCTCGCCTGACGCGTGGTACGCGCCATCACACGCGCGTCGGCATGAACCAGTCGGTGGGTACCCCTCTCATCCGTGCGGATGCCGCTGACGATGAGCTGTCCCTCGATCACGCCGGAGCCTTCCATCACCAATGTCTCACCCTCCGCGGCTTCGATCCGCACGATCACACCGTCCGATCTCGCCTTGACGTTGCAGGGAGAATAAACGTCGTCCACCTCGGGCGGTACAGCCTCCTCCTTGATCTCGACAGAGGCATAGGAGCCGGTCACATTCACCGCCATCCAACCGATCTCATGCTGCTCGATCATCACATCGCGTGCCAGCCTTTGATAATCCAATGAGGGCTTGAATGCGCCGATATACAGTCCGTGATCACGCAATACGTCGTTCATCTCCGATCTGCTGACGGTTTCAAGCCCCGTGATATCGACGCTCCAGATAAACAGCGACATCACAAAGATCGACAGGACAAACGCGCACGCTCCGATCAGAATGCCGACGCGCTCCCGATAACGATACAGCAATGTCGGCACACCGCTTTTTTGCGTGACCTTTAATCGCACGCCCGCACCGCGCGCCAAGGGTCTGATCCTGCGGTAATCGGAACGGTACATACAGGCGGTAAAGCGATCATC
Organism: Ruminococcus difficilis; assembly: GCF_016680995.1. The sequence continues at coordinate 43,520 of NZ_JAEQMG010000201.1, forward strand.
CGAGCGACGCACCTTCCACAGGCGTACCCTGTGGCGTGAGGTGATATTGATGAAGCGCTCGGGATATTTGCCGCTGACGGAAAATTCGACCCATCCGCGCAGCATACGCAGTAAATCCAACAGCATAGGCTACACCGTAAAGCTCAGCCTCATAATGAAGCCGTCGATGATCAGCGCGGAGTCCGAGATACAGCGCAGATCCAGCTCGCGACCCTCGACAATGATGATCATGCCGCCGGTATTGACCCGCACGGAATCGGCAGAATACGACAACACGCCCTTGCTGCCCTCGATCAACAGCTCGCGATTTCCACTGAGCTCGATACACGGCGCGTTCAGTGTGGATAAAAACGAGGATTTTCGTTTTGTCTCTTTTGAATGTTCTTTCATGTTATCACCGATTCATTTTATGACGGCGATCACATATATATTATCGGTGAGTGAAATGAAGGACAAAAAATTATTCCGATACAGAAAAATAATCACTTTGTCGTTGATCGTGGTCGGATGTTATCTCTGCCTGAGCTATTCGCAAGTATGCGCAGACGGGATCAAAAAAGGGATCCTGTTCTGCGTCGAGGTATTGGTGCCGTCGCTGTATGTGTTCATGACGTTATCATCGGCGGTGATCCGCAGCGGTATTGCCGTGTCGGTCACTAGACCACTCGAAAAGCTGTCGCGCTTTCTGTTTCGACTGCCGCCGTCGGGGTTGGCGGTCATCCTGCTGAGTGTTTTGGGCGGTTATCCTGTGGGCGCGCGATGTGCCGCGATGCTGTATGAAGAGGGCGGTATCAGCCGATCGGATGCGGAAAAGGCAGCCGATATCGCGGTATGCGCGGGACCGGGCTTTTTGATCAATTATGTCGGGACTGCGTTACTGGGCAACCGTCAGGCAGGCATCCTCCTGCTGTGCGCCGAGATCACCGGCGTGCTGATTACCGGCGTGATCGTCGGGAGGACGATGCGCTCGACACCCCTTCCCCATCCGCGATCAGCCAACGCGCTTGTGTCACATAATCTGCTGATCGATTCCGTCACCGACGCATCCCGCGCGACCTTGCGGATGTGCGGGATGGTGGTGATATGCACGGCGATGATCGCGGTGATCGGAGAGATCTCGCCCGATGAAAGGATCACGGATGTCGTGTCCGCCTTGATCGAGATCACCGAGGGATGTCACAGATCATGCGGACATTATCCGCTGTACATGATCGCGTTCTTCATCGGATTCGGCGGGATCTCGGTACATTTACAGGCGTTCGCGGGGATGGATGGATTGTTTGTCAACAAAGGATTATTTTTCTTATATAGAATCATTCAAGGAATAATCACCGCTGCCGCGGCATATAGTTATCTTATGATTTTTCCGGTGGAGCAAGGGGTGTTCAACTCAACAGACGCAGGGTTGACGGTCGCCAAATCCGCTACACTGGCGGGATCGGCGGCATTGGTGCTGTGCTCCGTCTGTTTCATCGGATCGGTACATCGGCGGCGGGGCGCTGATTCATACAAACGTCTTTAATATCATAACTACTCTTGTTATGAAGCAACCCTCCGACACGGACAGGTGTCCGTGCCACCTCCCTTAGGAAAGGGAGGCTTAATGGGGATTGAATATTGATATGGAGGTAACATATGTGCGGAATCGCAGGCTGGCTGGATCACACAGCCGATCTTAAAGAAAAGATGGACGAATTACAAAAGATGTCGGAGAGTCTGAAACGACGGGGACCCGATGAGCACGGCGAGTACATCCGCCGTCACGCGGCACTGCTGCATCGCAGGCTGAGCGTCATCGACCCCGAGAACGGTCAACAGCCGATGAGCACCCTGTATGAGGGTGAGAAGTACACTATCGTCTACAACGGCGAGCTGTACAATACCGCTGAATTGCGGGAGGAGCTGAAAACCGCGGGCTTCGGATTCGGCACGCGCAGCGACACAGAGGTACTGCTCAAGGCGTACTGCTACTATAAAGAAGCATGCGCCGAAAAGCTCAACGGGATCTTTGCCTTCGCGGTATATGAGGAGAACGCGGGCAGGCTCTTTCTCTGTCGTGACAGAGTCGGCGTCAAGCCGCTGTTTTATCACACCTATCCCGATGGGATCGTGTTCGGCTCCGAGATCAAGGCGATCTTTCACAGCGGGATGATCGCGCCGCGTGTAGATGAAGAAGGGCTGTATGAGCTGTTCTTCCTCGGTCCCGCGAGAACACCGGGCAACGGTATCTTCAAGGGGATCAGCGAGCTTCTGCCGGGCGAATACGCGGTATATGAGAACGGAAAACTGCAAAGGCGCCGCTACTATCGGCTCACGGCGCATCCGCACGAGGACAATGAAGCGCAGACGATAGAGCGGATACGGTATCTCCTGACGGACGCGATCGAGCGGCAGTTGGTGTCCGACGTCCCGATGTGCTTCTTTTTATCGGGCGGGCTGGATTCCGGCATCATCTGTCAGACGGCGTCCAATTATTATAACAGGCAGTCGGAGCTGCTTCCGACGTCAACACGCCCTCTCGGTGAGCGGTACGCGATCCATACCTATTCCGTCGAGTACGCGGATAATCGAAGGTACTTTACCAAAACGCGGTTTCAGCCGAACGCCGACTTTGAGTATATCGACAAGATGGTGCAGAGTACGGAATCACATCATCATGAGATCATTCTCGATAACAAGGATGTGCTCGAAGCGCTCTATCCGTCTGTCAAGGCGCGTGATCTGCCCGGCTATGTCGACATCGACTCTTCCCTACTGCTCTTTTGCAAGGAGATCAAAAAGGATTTTACCGTCGCGTTATCGGGCGAATGTGCCGATGAGCTGTTCGGCGGTTATCCGTGGTATCATGACCATGATATATTATTTGAAGACTGCTTTCCGTGGTCGAGGGAGCAGGATATCCGCCGCTATATCTTAAAGGACGGCGTTCTGCCCAAGGGTGAGAGCTATGTGCGTGAGCGATATCTCGACACGATCCGCGCGGTGGACAGTCTGCCGCGGGACAGTAAGATCGACAAGCGTATGCGCGAGATGTTCGCTCTCAACTACTATTGGTTCATGCAATGCCTGCTTGAGCGCAAGGATCGCTGTTCGATGTACTCCGGACTGGAGGTCAGGGTGCCGTTCTGCGATGCACGGCTGATCGACTACGCCTACAACATGCCGTGGCAGCTAAAGGCATACGGCGGCAGAGAGAAAGGGATCATCCGCAAAGCGTTTGAGGATATTTTGCCGCGGGAGATCGTCTATCGCAAAAAGAGCCCTTACCCCAAAACACATAACCCGATCTATCAAAAATTGTGTGCCGAGAGGGTGAACAGAATATTGAGCGACCCGACAAGGCGTATCAATGAGCTGATCGACGCCGACCATGTCCGCGAGATCATGGAGCACCCCGAAAAGATCACCTCACCGTGGTACGGGCAGTTAATGAAAGCGCCGCAAATACTGGCGTATCTGATCGAGGTCGACTACTGGCTCGAGGAATATCATGTGAGGATCGAAGTGTGAGTGGATGAATATGATTATGACAACATGATTCGTAAGGTACGGCGCTTGCCGGCGTACCGAAAGCTAACCGGCAATTATCACATAAACGCGTAGCAAATCAATTTCTCCGTAGGGATGACCATTGGTCATCCGCAGAATGACGGGCTTATCTGTTATCGAAAGGTGTTGATAGGAGAGAAACCTTTCTGCCATGCGGATGGTCAATGACCATCCCTACGGAAACGCACATCTCCTTAACCATCATAACATATTCACCAACGCACTGCCGCGGGAGGTGTCTCCCCGCTGGGGAGGTGCCCGAAGGGCAGAGGGGTGCCGTCTGCGGCTGAGCAACAAGCCCCTCCCCTACGGATTCTTCCCTACAGCGCGTCAAATCATTACAGCGCTGTAATATTCTCGGAAAAATCGCACGATTTCAAAGAAAAATCATAGAATGTTAATAGATTAGTCATTTTTTGTTCTAATCAGCGACACAAACGGTTGTTATGATAAGGTCAACATCAAATGACGAAAGGAAGTGGCGGAATGAAAGGCGAAAGCTACAAGAATGTCAACGCGTATTTTGCGGGGACAAAAGCACGTAATACAACGATCAAGGCACTGCATGACGTTCTGCCGCTGATCATGTATATCTTCTATCCGATCCAGCTGGCGACCTTAGCGGTCAACGAGGGATTCGGCAGTGTATTGTTCCTGAAATTCATGCTCATCCCCTTATGCACGCTGATTCTGATCTCCGTGATACGACTGGCGATCAACGCGAAGCGTCCGTACGAGGTATATGATTATACGCCCGCGGTCAACAAAAACACGCTGGGAAAGAGCTTTCCTTCCCGCCATACCGTGAGCGCGTTCATCATCGCGATGGGCTTCCTCTACATCAACACCACCCTCGGTATCATCATGCTGTGTTTGGCGACAGCCATCGGGCTGACCCGCATCCTGTCCGGCGTACACTTTGTCCGCGATGTGATCGGCGGCGCCGCGATCGGCGTTATCATCGGTATCCTCGGATTCTTTATCTTTTGATTGTTGATCGGATGAGATTGCCACGTCGTAAACTCCTCGCAATGACAGTTTCATTTGGATGAGATTGCCACGTCGCTGAACACGCGTGTTCGCTCCTCGCAATGACAATACAATCAACAAAAGCGTGAGCATTATTGCAATGACAATTAAATAAACAAAAGCGTGGGCATTTGAACTGCCCCAAATTGTACGGACAGCACAAAAAAGCCCCCTAAAGGCAGAATATTAAGATTTAAGCAACATACTGACGTCGGTATTCTATCGGCGTCAGTTTTGTTTTGAGTTGAATC
>NZ_JAEQMG010000202.1 GCF_016680995.1 Ruminococcus difficilis
CCCGTTGCCGTACTCAAATCCATTCCGAGGGACTTAAAGAGAGCTGCCGCCTGTGCTTTCAGCTCCGGCTCCATTCTTATCGTCATATTTCCTTTAGCCATAATAGCACTCCTTTCCTCGTCATTTTTAGCTTGCACTAATATTATATTCAATATTCGTGACATTTGCAAGTGCATTGCAAATGTTTTTTTGCAACTTTTCTATGAACAGTGCTTTCTATATGCTAACACCGCAGCGTGTACATTTAGGGGGTGAAAAAGCCTTATTTCGCGCGGTTTTCAAGCCTCGTTTTCGGTGGGGTAATATAAAAACCCTTACCCGCCCCGAAAACGCCTTGTAGGGCGTTTCTGGGGCGTTTACAGCCCTTTCTTAAATTCCTCCACCAACAGATCGCTCAAAGCCTGTGATGGGCGTATTTTGACCGTTATATGCCCCTCCGGTACGGTGTCCCACCATTTGCGGATCGTTTTCGGATCAAGTCCGGTGTCCCTATGACAATCGGCCTTGCGTCCCTCTGGATGCTCCTGCCGCCACGCATAGACTTGCGCTTTCTTTTCTTCTGCCCCTTTTCTTCTCCATGTGCCGCCAGGATAATCCACTTCCTGCACCGCCCTTGCTCTTTTCAAATGCTCTTTCTGTGATCTACCATTCCTCTTGTTGCGCTCGATGCGAACATCGGTCAGAGCTTCAATATCGGAAATCGTGAAATTGTAATACTCCTTGTCGTAGGCTTCCAGCGCACTCCGTATATCTTCCTCGGTCAATGCGTTCTCATGCTTCACCATCTGCAGATCATCAAAAGCCTCTTTCATATCCTGCCGGAGCTGCTGCTTCGACACACCGCATTTGTAAGCATAGATAGCAAGGCACATCAAAAAGAAATACCGATGCCCGCCCTTTATCTCTCCGATCTGCCGCAGCCACCAATGGTAGAGCGCATACGGATCATCACCATGCACCTTTCCGGCAAT
>NZ_JAEQMG010000203.1 GCF_016680995.1 Ruminococcus difficilis
CCGGAGCGAGTGCGCCGGTTGCCGATGCCGACTTTCCTTGTTCTGTCGGGGACAGGGCTGCATATCTACTATGTTTTCCAGCAGCCGATTGACCTATACCCGAATATAAAAATTCAGCTCAAGAGTCTGAAATATGACCTCACTTTCCGGATATGGGAGTATGGCAGCACTTCGCAGGTCAAGGCGATCCAGTATCAATCCATCAATCAGAGCTTCCGCATGGTGGGCAGCATCAATGACAAGCATGGGACGGAGCTGGTCGCTTTTCGTACCGGAGAACGGGTAACGCTGGATTATCTGAACTCCTACGCAAAGCCAGAAAACAGGGTGGATGTCAATAAGCCTTTCAGCCCATCCAAAATGACACGAGCTGAGGCGAGGGAGGCATATCCGGAGTGGTATGAGCGTGTTGTTGTGAGAGGCGAGAAAGGACGTAAGAAGTGGGACATTGCCGGAAAGGTGCATGGTGATGATCCGTATGCGCTCTACCATTGGTGGCTGCGGCAGATCGGAGAGATAAAGGGCGGGCATCGGTATTTCTTTTTGATGTGCCTTGCTATCTATGC
>NZ_JAEQMG010000021.1 GCF_016680995.1 Ruminococcus difficilis
TTCACAAGGGTGTTTTATCACTTAAAAACGGAATACCCCAATATCCGGCTGAACATTTTCAGCGGCGATACCGAGGACTTAAAGGACAAGCTCGACCGCGGACTGCTTGATTTCGCGCTGATTTTTACGGATTTTGACCGTGAAAGCTATCATCACTTTACGCTCGATGATAAGGAGATATTCGGCGTTATCATGCGCAGGGACAGTGAACTCGCCGAAAAAGAGAGCGTCACCGTAAAGGACTTGTACGGTAAGCCGCTGATCGTTTCACGCGCCAACGGATTATCGCTTTTCAGCGGAGCGCAGGCAAGGCGTTTGCAGGTCGCCGCGACCTATAATCTGCTCTACAACGCCTCGCTGATGGTCGAGGACGGTATCGGATATGCTGTTTCATTCGACAAGCTGGTCGACACCTCCGAAACCTCGAACCTATGCTTCCGACCGCTGACCCCCGAAATATCCGTTCAGCCAACGTTGATATGGAAACGCGAGCAAAAGCTGTCGCTCGTTTCGCAGCTGTTTATTGACAAACTCGAAAGCAACAAACGATAATAAAAGTATCATTTTTTTGAATCGAATCTCAAATACAAAACCGCTTAACCTTTCTCAAATGAGCTTGGATAAGCGGTTTCGTTATTATCTCTTTAATTGTTCCATCGGATTCTCGTCCACGTTATTGAGCGCTATATTTTCGATATCGCGTTCACTGATGTAATCCATAAATCCAGCTTGATATAGTAATTATAAAGCCATGATACGACCGATTCATTATCAGTTTTTTCAATAGCTGCACTCCATCAATGATATAATGTACACGCACAAAAAATATTACAGGCCCCATCTGCTTGTCAAGATAACGCTGTTAAGTCAAATAAACATATTACGTTTTATTTGATAATCATAATCACTTTCCCTTCAATTAATGATAAGCTTATTTACGGAAAGGGGGTGATTAAAATAAACAGCAAGCATAATAAAGAAACAAAGCAAATAGTAGTAAAGGCTTATCATGAAGGCGTATGTGTCTCGGAAATTGTAAAGCAATTTGATATACCGAGAAGCACAGTGTATTCGTGGATAAAAGCGCATCTTCAATCTGAAAACTATCAGAAAGAAAGCCGCCTCGGTGATTACCACAAGCTAAAAGAGAAAATCAAGAAGCAGGAGATTATGATTGAAATTCTGCAAAGAGCATATGGCGCATCAGAACTTCCGGTAAGGCAAAAACTGTATTTCGCTGAATCGATATACAGCGAATACAGTGTTCATGCGATCTGCGACGCGTTGCTATTATCTCGCGGTACTTTCTACAATCATCTTAAACGTAACAAGAGATATAATGCTTGGTATGAAAACTGGATTTAGCAATGGCGATCGACGAAGCCATGCGCTACGCCGTCAGCAAAAATCAATTCATTGAGCTGATGGAGATGGAAGGCTATGAGGTAAAATGGAAAGATACGCACAAATATATCACCTACACCTGCCCAAACGGTAAGCCGTGCAGAGACAACAAACTGCACGAGGAAAAATATTTGAAGGAGAATATGGAAGATGAATTCAGAATCAGAAAAGAAATCATTGCCCGAACTGAAGGCTCAGGCACAGAGAAATCTGGACGTAGCAAAGCAGACGACGAGATTCGTTTCCGTACCGGAGAGGTCATGGATAGCACTGGTACAATTGCAGCAGACACAAATCAATATGCTCGGTTCGATAGCGGAATCACTGAAAACATTGGCAACATGGAGCGACCTCTCGGATATGCAGGAGGAGCAGTTGAGGGAGCTGACCGCTCATGCAGAGCAGACGGAACAGACCCTGACGGCGTTTCAGGAGACGCTTCAGGAGCAAGCGGAACAGATTCAGACGGCGACCTCGACCTTGATGGAGACCTTCCAATCACAGGTTGGGAAGGTGAGCGAGAGTTTCTCTCAGCAACTCTCCTCGGAGGAACAGACGGTGAAACGGAGTTTGAAGAAGCTGATTTTGGCTTCGCTTATCCCGACTATCCTGCTGATCATCTGGGAACTGATTCGGCATATCTGGCTGCCGACGTGCTGAATATTCTGGATAACGACAGCCACACTGAGGACTGCACCACGATGAATCAGCCGCCCAAAAACAAAAAGAATACGCAGTCAGGCGGCTTTAATATGAGTATGTAAGGAGGTTGAAAGGAAAAAGTTAATGCCGTGATGCCCTATGGCATCGAAGAAAACAGAAATCCCAAAGCACGAGCTTCAAGCTCTTGCCAGAGCATTCGCAGACGACATCGTTGCCTTCTTTGAATCCGAAGAAGGTCAGCGAGAGTATGAAGAATGGTTACAACAGAAAGAAAAGAATGAAGAAATAGCGTAAAAAAGAAGGCAGGGAGCGGTAAACTTCCTGCCTTGTACCTAACGAACATATCTATCAATCTTACTGTTGAAATTCGGATAAGCATAGAAAAAGACAAATCCGAACCCGTCTCCAACAGGGAGAAGGTTCGGATTATCTTCGCTTGGTGCGCCCGACAGGACTTGAACCCGCACCCTCTCGGAATGGGACCTAAACCCATCGCGTCTGCCTATTCCGCCACGGGCGCACATCTATATTTCAACAGCTTTGCGCTGTGAAAATCAAAGTATTTAATTGTTACACCGAGGTAGCGTCACCAAAATCCAGCGCGGTGTGTCCCGCTTGAAATATAGTCGTACCGCGTCGCGCTGTTAAGCGCTTCCTTGTACTCCTTATTTCAAACCTCGCTTTTGCTCGCTTCATCCGCCACAGGCGGCGCTCACAACGCGACCAGTTCCGCCACGGGCGCGTTTTTATTTTTCTTCCGTAATATTATACCTCATACCTCCGATATTGTCAACGAGCATTTTGATTTGCAATCATTTCAGCCCAATCAGCATAAATATATTGCTTTTTTGTCAGCTTATGTTAAGATTGATTTATAGTTATAATATCTATACTATCAGTACTATTGTGGAATATTTTTGTTGATACAATAGCATTTACGCAAAAGCACAATGACAAAACTAAAATCAAAATACTCGGGAGGGCAAAAATGAAACGGTTAACAAAAGGACAAATGAGGATTTTTGCGGTCGGTCAGCTCGGCTGGTCAACACTCAGCGGTATTATCAGCGCGTGGTTCGTCACATTCTATCTTCCGACTCAAAACGATATAGCCGGAGGTGCGATTCAGTACATTATGCCCGGCTTGATCATCGGCGGATTCCTGACGGTACTCGGTCTTATCACGGCGTTATCGAGAGTATTTGACGCGGTAACCGACCCGCTTATCGCTTCGCTTTCGGACAGAAGCAAGAACAAACGCGGCAGACGTATTCCTTTTATGCAGTACGCGGCGGTTCCGCTTTCGATCGTAACCGTTCTGCTGTTTTGCGCGCCTGTGGAAGAAATCAGCTCGTGGAACGTGGCATGGATTTCCGTATTCATCGTACTGTTCTACCTGTTTATGACGATGTACTGCACTCCGTACAACGCGCTTATCTCGGAATTCGGAAAAACCCAGGACGACCGTATGTACATCTCCACAGCTATCTCGCTCACGTTCTTCGCGGGAACCATGCTCGCCTTTACGCCCTTTGTTTTCGCGGGAATGCTGCGCGGAAGCGTAGGCTTTGCGTGGAGCTACCGCATCTGCTTTATCATTCTGGCGGTTATTTCCTGCGTTTGTATGCTTATCCCCACCTTCTTCCTCAAGGAAAAGGAATTTGTTGATACAAAGCCGTCGAATTCCAATATGTTCAAGTCGCTCGGCGCGACCTTCAGAAACGGCAGCTTCCGCACCTTTGTATTTTCCGATATCATGTACTGGGTCGGTCTGACATTGTTCCAGACGGGTCTGCCCTTCTTCGTAAAGGTTTCCATGAAGCTTGACGAGTCGTTTACCATGATTTTCCTCGGCGGAATGACAGTGCTTTCCGCGGCGTTTTATCCGATAGTTCCGAAGCTCGTAAAGAAGTTCGGCAAGAAAAAGCTCGTTATCACGGGCTTCCTCGGCTTGGCTCTCGCCTATGTTATCGCGGGCTCGATCGGAGTGATCGGCGTGACCGTTATCCCCGGTATTGTTTACGGCGTGCTTATCTGCGTTATCGCGGCTTTCCCGATGGCTCTGCTGGGCATTATCCCGCAGTCGATCGTCGCCGACGTCGCCGAGGCTGACGGCTACGAAACAGGTGAAAACCGCGAGGGTATGTTCTTTGCGGCGCGCACCTTCGCTATGAAGTTCGGTCAGTCGCTGGCTATGCTCGTCTTTACCTCGCTGGCTATCATCGGAACCTCGCAGAACGCAAACAGCAACGATATTACCGCCTCTGTTCTCGGCATGACGATCGTCGGCTATGTCGCCGTGGGCTTCTGCTCGCTCGGCGCGATCATTCTCGGAATGTATAACGAAAAAAAGGTCATGTCAACTATCGAAAAGAATCACAAAGACTCAAAATAGTACGGGTGATTGAATGATCAGATTATTACAAGGAGACCGTCCCGCGTTCGCCCTCGAAACAAAAAACACGAGCTATGTATTCGCGGTAACTGAGTCGGGACATCCGGAACACCTCTACTACGGCGGAAAAATACCGCTCGAAAGCGCTGCGGATTGTGAGGTCTTTCGCGAAAAGCGCGAGTTTGAGCTGGGCAACAGCATAGTGTACTCCAAGGAACACCCGAAGGTTCTGCTTGAGGATATGTGTCTTGAAATGTCCTCTCAGGGTCACGGAGATGTGCGCGAGCCGTTTTTGGAGCTTGTATATCCCGACGGCAGCCGAAGCTCTGACTTCCTGTATGACAGCTATAAAATTGACGGTGAGGAGCTCGGCTTCAAGACTCTGCCCACCGCGTATTACCCCGACGGAAACGGCGAGCGGCTGTGCGTAATTCTCAGGGACAGAGAGCTGACTCTTGAGCTTTACTACCGCGTCTTTGCAAACTGCGACGTAATAACCAGAAGCGCGAAACTAATCAACGGCGGCGACGATTCAATCGAGCTGGAGCGGTTACTAAGCACACAGATCGCTATTCCGTTCAGCGGCGTATGCGTCACATCCTTCCACGGCGCGTGGGCAAGGGAGATGAATAAATGCACCTCTGCGGTCAACGCGGGCAAGTTTGTCATCGAATCGCGCGCGGGCTGTTCCTCGAACCGCGCCAATCCGTTCTTTATGGTTCATGCTCCCGAAACGAGCGAGTTTTCGGGCAGCGTATACGGCTTTAACCTGATTTACAGCGGCAACCACTACTCCGCCGTCGAGGTTAACGCCTACGGAAAAACAAGAATCGTCTCGGGAATCCAACCCGGCGGCTTCCGGTTTATCTTGAACAAAGACGAGTGCTTTGAGGCTCCCGAAGCGGTGATGACTTATTCCGCGCGGGGATTTTCCGGACAGAGCGAAAATATGCACCGCTTTGTCCGCAGGCATATTGTCCGCGGCGAATGGAAGTTTAAGGCGCGTCCCGTCCTGCTCAACAGCTGGGAAGCGTGCTACTTCAATATTTCCGAAAAACGTCTGGTATCCCTCGCCAAAGCGGCAGTTACGGCAAGGAGCTGGGAATCGAGCTGTTTGTTCTGGACGACGGCTGGTTCGGCGACCGCGAAAACGACACAAAGGCTCTCGGCGACTGGGAACCTAATCTCAAAAAGCTGCCGGAGGGTCTTAAGGGACTGGCGGAAAAAATCAATAATCTCGGCATGGACTTCGGCATCTGGGTCGAGCCCGAGATGATAAGCGTTGAAAGCGAGCTGTACCGAAAGCACCCCGACTGGGCAATGGCTGTACCCGGCAAGCTCCATTCCGAGGGCAGGAATCAGCGCGTACTCGATTTGGCAAACCCCGAGGTACAGGAGTTTATTATCAAAAAAATGACCGAGGTGTTCTCCTCGGCGAACATAAGCTATGTCAAGTGGGATATGAACCGCATTTTCTCGGACGTATTCTCTCCGTATCTGCCACGCGAGCGTCAGGGTGAAACGGCGCACCGCTATATCTGCGGACTATACCGCGTTATGGACGAGCTGACAAGGGCATTTCCGAAGATTCTGTTTGAGGGCTGCGCCTCGGGCGGCAACCGCTTTGACCTCGGAATCCTCTGCTATTTTCCGCAGATCTGGGGCAGCGACAACACCGACGCCATCTGCCGCGCCGCGATTCAGGAGGGCTACAGCTACGGCTATCCGCAGTCCTGCGTAGGCGCTCACGTCAGCGCGAGTCCCAATCACCAGACGCTGAGAAATACTCCGCTCGAAACGCGTTTCGGAGTCGCCGCCTTCGGGCTGCTCGGGTACGAATATGACCTCCGCGACCTCAATCCCTCGCAGAGAAACATGATAAAACAGCAAATCAGCATTTATAAGCGCTGGAGAAAGGTGTTGCAGTTCGGGCAGCTTTACAGGCTGGTTTCGGGAAATATCCACGAGTGGATCTGCGTATCGCCCGATAAAAAATACGCCGTCGGGCTTCTGCTTCAGGAGCTGATGACGCCGAACACACAGGCGCACCGGTTCTTTGCACGCGGACTTGACACTCAGCGTCAATACAAGTTTTATAACATTCCGATGAATGTTGACGTCAAACAATTCGGCAGCCTTATCAACACGGTCGCGCCGATTCACGTAAAGCAGGACTCGCTGCTTCACAACGCGATCGCCAAACGAGTAAAAATGGACGGCGAAAGTGAGAGCATAACAGCCTCGGGCGATTTGCTGATGCACACGGGAGTCGCTCTCAGCCCCGCGTTCTCGGGCACGGGCTTTAATGAAAAGGTCAGGGTATTCCCGGACTTCGCTTCAAGACTGTATTTTATTGAAGCGGTTGAATAATCCGAATAACAGTTCAGGGTCAGGATAAGCCTGACCCTGTTTTTATGCTATATGGTTTTAATGAATCTTCTGAATGCTGCCTTGCCGCTTTCGTCGCGCTTGTAAACGCCCGCGTCCTCAAGCACCGACACAAATACCTTTCCGACCTCCTGCTCAAGCACTGAACGGATCTCTTCGCGCGGCTTGCCTTTTAATCGTTCGGCGAAGCCCTCTGCCCATTCGGCATGCTTTTCGGTTTCGGCATTTTGGCGCAAATCTTGTCCGTCTGCGATAAGCTCCTCGAGCAGCGAAAGCTCTCGGTCAAGTCTTGCAGGCAATACGGCAAGACCCATTACCTCGATCAGACCGATATTTTCTTTTTTAATATGGTGTCGCTCGGGGTGTGGGTGGTACAGACCCATCGGGAACTGCTCTGTAGTCAGGTTGTTTCTCAGGCACAGATCAAGCTCAAAAAGCTCTCCTCTGCGGCGCGCGATAGGCGTTATCGTATTGTGCGGCTCTCCGTTTGTCTCGGCAAAAATCATCGCCGTCTCATCGCTATAGCCGCGCCATTTTTCAAGGATACGAACCGCAAGCTCTCTTAGCCTTTCGGGCTTTTCACCGCGGATCCTGATAACAGACATCGGCCATTTTACAATTCCGCATTCAATGTCCGCAAAACCTTCGAGCTTGAAATACTCCTCTATCTCAGCCCTCTCCATAGCGAAGGTATAATGACCTCCCTGAAAATGGTCATGGCTTAAAATCGAGCCGCCGACAATCGGCAGATCCGCATTGGAGCCGATGAAGTAGTGCGGAAACTTCTCCGTAAATTCGAGCAGACGTGTGAACGCGCGCCCGTTTATCGCCATAGGTACGTGGTCACGGTTGAACACGATGCAGTGCTCGTTATAATAAACATAAGGAGAATACTGGAAAAAGAAGCTGTCGTCTGACAGATCAAGCGGAATCAGGCGGTGGTTCGCTCTTGCAGGGTGGCCGATCCTTCCGGCGTAGCCCTCGTTTTCCGCGCAGAGCTGACACTTAGGATAAGCGCTTGATTTAGCCTTTCCCGCGGCGGCGATATCGCGCGGATCCTTCTCCGGCTTTGAGAGATTGATGGTTATGTCGATCTCTCCGTACTCGCTGTCTACCGTCCATTTTCTGTCCTTTATTATTCTGTCGCGGCGGATATAGTTTGTGTCGCCGCTGAAACGGTAGAACCAATCCGTCGCCGCCTTCGGGCTTTCGGCGTAAATACGGGCAAATCTGCGGCGAACCTCAGACGGTCTCGGCGTAAGGCAGTTCATCAGCTTTGTATCAAAGATATCACGGTTCTCGCCCGAGTCCGCAATCAGTCCGCGCTTTACCGCCTCGTCGGTCAGTACCTTGAGTATTTCCGCTAATTCGACATTCTCTATTGGCTCACAAGCTTCAAAGCCGTCCTCGCGCAGCAAATCAAGAATAAGGTTGCGTGAATAAACCTTTTCCTCCTCGTTTATCAATCCTGTTTTCAGTCCATATTGCAGAAGGCTTTCTATATATTCAAACATAATAAACCTCATCAATCACTTATTACGCGTGCTCCGCCGCTGATTTCCACAGCGAAGATTTGCGCGTCAATTCCGAATTTTTTCCTATATTTCTCGCTGACAGTCCCGACAAATGACGAGAGTCTGTCTTTTTTTATCAGATTTACCGTGCATCCTCCAAAGCCGCCGCCTGTCATTCTCGCGCCGTAAACTCCGTCAAAGCTCCACGCGGTTTCCGCGAGGAAGTCAAGCTCGGCGCATGAAACCTCATAATCATCTTTCAGCGACAAATGCGACTCGCGCATAAGCCTTCCGAATTCTGTTAAGTCGCCGTTTCGCAGGGCGTCTGCCGCCTGCTTTGTACGGTGGTTTTCGTACACGGCGTGGCGCGCGCGCTTTCTGCAAACAGGATTTTGAATGCTGTCCTTATACCGTTCAAATTCATCAACACTCAACGCGCACAACGACGAAGCCTTTTTAACTTTATTGATATCTGCCAAAGCCGTTTCGCACTCACGGCGGCGGTCATTGTACGCGGAAGAAGCAAGCGAGTGCTTAACGCCGCTGTTCACGATCACAAGCGCGGCGTCGTTTTCGGGGAAAGGCGCGTACGAATAGTCAAGGGTCGCGCTGTCGAGAAGTATCGCGCTGCCGCTCTTTCCCATCGCGCTCGCAAACTGATCCATAATACCGCAGTTCACGCCGATAAAGCGGTTTTCGGCAAACTGACCGAATACGGCTAATTCCTGAGCAGTAACGGAAAATCCGTATAGCTCTTTCAGCAATAATCCCGTAAGCACCTCAAGCGCCGCAGAGGAAGAAAGTCCCGAACCGTCGGGCAGGTTCCCCGAAAAAACTAAATCGGCTCCTCTGTCGATCACATAGCCCATAGCGGCGAATGTCCTGATAACGCTCAGCGGATAGTCTGTCCATTCTCCTCCGAGAAGAGATGACAATGAAATTTCCGCTATTCCTTTGTCGGGAAAGTTCGCCGAATAGAGCCTGATCGTTTTGTCGTCCCTCAGCCTTGCCGCACCCTTGATACCGAGATTCAGCGCGCACGGAAGCACATTACCGCCGTTGTAATCGGTATGCTCGCCGATAAGATTCACTCTTCCCGGAGCGAACGCACAGACGTCCGGCTCTCTGCCGAAAACTTGCGAAAAAATATCCTTCACTTCTGCAGACATACGCAACTCCTCCTTTCCGCAATGCAAAAAAGGGCGCAGCCGCCAAACCTGCCGCACCCGCTTTTGTTATTTCAAAAAATCTATAAAAATTTTCACCGACCTTAGTCCGGCAAGTCTGCAAATATCATCTCAGATAAGTACTTTTATACAATAATATTATACTAAATATCATTTTTCTTGTCAACATATAAAGCAATCGTAATGCGTTTTTTTCATCCGGCTGTTTATACGGGTATTGAAATTTTTGTCGAATCATGTATAATAAAAATATAAAGATTTTTGATAATCATTTTTACCGTACCTGTTCAGTAAATATCTCACTTACGCCGTCTGTATTACGAGGTGTGCGCCATGTGCAAAAGAGCTTTATCCATTCTGCTGTGTGGCTTTTTCTGCGCGTTTTTTTCGCTTGGCACACCTGTTCGGGCGGCTGTTTTTGATCTGGGCGAGCTGAGCACGTGCAAAAGGATTTTTGCCTGCGGCAACAGCGCTGCGTATTTTTACGGCTATACAGGTACCACAGTGATTTCGTCGCGCATATCGGGCGACTGCCTCACGAGCAGAGTTAATGTCAGCGGCGCGATCTATGCCGTAACTCACAGCGGCCGCTTCACCTACGCTCTGTTCGCCGTTTCAAATACTGACTACGGCGTTATCCGTCTGAATGCCGACAGCGGCGACTATTCCGTTTTTGATATTCATTCCGACTCCGAGATCGACCCGCAAAGCATTGCGGCTAGCGAAAACGGTATCTTTCTCCTCTCGCTAAACGGCATCTACCGCGGGGTAACAGGCTTTGACTTGAACGGCAACAAGAATTGTTCCTATTCCCTTCCGCGCGGCTGTGAAAGGCTGTTTTCAAACGGCAGCAGCGCCTATGCTATTGCGGGGAACGGCGAGCTTTACCGTCTTGGCAGAAGCAACGCTGTCTACTGCGCTAAAACAACATATGACGCGAATATTTCCGATGCGGGCGAAGGATATATTTATTCCGACGGACAGTTGATTTCTCTTTCAAACGGAAGCACTGTTTACTGCGGAACGCGTTTCGCCGCTATGGGCAAAAACGGAGCCATTAAATCCGATTCGGGACTTCTGATGACTTCGGCTGACGGCTTGATTTACCTGCTCAACAGCGATTACACCTGTACGGTCACTGATGATACACAGGACACCGCTCAGTCTGAATCACATCTGTCGCGCGAGGGCTCGGGTATTTTTCTCAGCGCCGGCACTACCGTTGAACAGCTCAAGAATATGTATCCTGAAATAAAGACGGTTTACAACAAAAACGGAAACGCTGTGACGGGTCGCACTGTCTGCACAGGCTACAGCACAGACTCGCTGTCGGTCATCGTACTCGGCGATGTCGACGGCAGCGGTACTCTCAGCAGCCGCGACGTTAAAGAATTGATGCGGCTTCAAATCGGCGACAGTCAGCTGAGCGGCGTATTTCTGAAGGCGGCTGATTTCAACCGCGACGGACAGGTTGACAACCGCGACATATTGTTAATAGCAAAAAAATAAAGCCTGCTCTTCGTTTGAATGAGCAGGCTTGTTATTTAGTATCCGAGATATTCAAGAAAGCCCTCGCAGCCTCGTACGATATCCGAATAGGTGCGGTCAAAGTTTCCACAGTACCACGGGTCGGCGATACTTCCTCCGTCGGCGAAGGACAAAAGCAGGCGCAGCTTGTTATCCTTATCCGCGCCGAGAATACGCTGCGCGTTGCGTAGATTCATCTTGTCCATGCAGAGGAGATAATCGTAGCGCGCGTAGTCGCTCTTTGTGAGCTGAACAGCGCGCTTGTCGCCGCAGGAAATTCCATGGGAAGCAAGCTCACGCTGCGCGGGAGGATAGACAGGATTGCCGACATCGCCCCAGATTTCCTCGGTGCTTGTGGCTGAGGACTCAATCACGAAATCGTCCGCGATTCCGCGCTTTTTTACCATATCTTTAAGAATAAACTCCGCCATAGGACTGCGACAGATGTTGCCGTGGCAGATAAACATTACTTTTGTCATATTAATCACCGTCTGTAGATAATTGCGAAGTGTTCCCAAAAATGTGCGAAGCACACTTCATCTCGCCTGCGTGGTTCAGTGCTCACGGAGAACTATCATCTGCTCTCTCGCGATTCGCCTGCGGGGCTTCCCGCCGCTCGCCTTCGAGCCCCGTCATCTTCTTGCCTGTTTACTGAATTGAAAAAAGAGAGCACCTTTGGTACTCTCTTTTTTCAATGGAGCGGATGACGGGGCTCGAACCCGCTACCTCCACCTTGGCAAGGTGGCGCTCTACCAGATGAGCTACATCCGCATATTTATGGTGCCTCCGG
>NZ_JAEQMG010000022.1 GCF_016680995.1 Ruminococcus difficilis
TTGCTTCTTTGATTTTTTCAGCCGTCGCTTTCAGCCCTTTGACCTCTAATTGCTTTTCCTCAATCTCCCGGTCGAGCTCGGCGACCTCTTTGGCTCGCTCCTGCTTTTTGTAATCAAGGACGGACAGGTGCTGCTCGTGGGTACCCTTCTGTTCCCACTCGATACCGTGCCGCTCCATAATCTGAGCGAGGACTTTCTTTTCGGAAAGTATCCAGCGATTCCACTCTGTATCACCCCGACCATTTCCCTTGAAGCCCTGATTGGCAAGTGCCTGTTTCAGCGAAACTCTTGTTTCCAAACCTCGCTTGCTTCCGGTTGTGAACGGGACAAAGTCGATATGGATATGCGGCGTCGCTTCGTCCATATGAAGGTGAGCAGAGAACACTCTCAGGTAAGGATTCCGTTCTTGAAAGCCCCGATAGTATTCGTCGAGGACTGTCCTCGCAAGCTCAGCGTGCTCTCCTGTCGCTGACATATCGTCCTTGTTGCCGATTTGGAAGATGATCTCGTGGAACAGCTTTTCCTGCTTTCCGGACTCGATATGCTTATAGTAATCGGGTATCTTTCTGTCCTTGCGTTTCTGCTTATCGTTGTACTGTTTCAGAGCTTCATCAAACATTTCGTGATACACTTTCTTGATGGGCTCGTTGCAGTAATCTATATTTAAATGGGTACGCTCGCTGTCCACGTTCTCCGCTGTGAAGCTGCGGCTGTTATGTGTCACGGAGCCTTTACCCACCATTGCGCTGATTGTTCTTTTCATTTATCTACCTCAAATCTATATAAAAATATTGTTATCTCACTGATTTATCTCTAACTCAGGTTCTGTTACTCTTGCCAAGAGTAACGCAAAAGCACTTTTGACAGCAGGGCTATCAAAAATGCAACCTGCGAGCAGGTTTTGCGCTCTTCGAGGAGCAGGGCAGCCCTTTGAAAAGGGCTCCCTGCACCCCGCCTAAACTTTAGTGCGTGACGATCCGTGACGATGGTGACGATGTTTTTGACACAGCGCTATCTCTAAAAGACCGTCACGGTCGTCGCACATCGTCACGCCGACGAAGCATTCGCTTGCTGTTCACGGTGAAGCGTGATTACCCTGCCGCTATGAGTATGCCTGTTAGAATAACGGATACCATATTCATTGAATAGCCTTGCGGCATTGATATTAAGCTTTAGCGACAAAGCGTTTGGTTTCATATCTACGCCGAGCCAACTGACCAGCTCTGTCGGTGAGCCTTGCCAAGCAGGACTGCTCTCAGAAAACTTTTGAGAGATAACTTGGAGCAACGGCTCCGGCGGCTCTTTCCATAATTCGGTTTCCGTCCTGTCGAGCTCCCATATCAGATTATCGGGATTGCGGTTAAGGTATAGCTTCTGATCCTGTTGGTCTCTGCCGGATATTTCAAGCGTAGCTGCGTTTGCAGTCCGCTTTTCTTTTTGCAGAACAAACGCCCCGTCGGCAGCGCCGAGCAAGCCGTTGGTTCCCGAAATCATATCAAAGCTGTCATCAGACTTTTGCTTGCGTGTATGATGAACGAGTATCATACAGATTTTGTTATTGTCGGCAAACCTTTTCAGCCTGCTGATAATCTCATAATCATTCGAGTAGCTGTAATCAGAGCTTACCTCACGCACCTTTTGCAAAGTGTCAATGATTATGAGCTTGGTGTCGGCGTGCTTCGTGATAAAACTCTCCAACTGTTTGTCCAAGCCGTCATTCAACTGACTTGCCGAAACGGATAAGTACAGATTGTCGGCGCTGTCAGTACCAAACATCTGATACAACCGCTTTTGCAAGCGACTGTAATCATCTTCGAGGGCAAGGTAAAGCACCGTACCTTTGTTTACCTTGTAATTCCAAATCGGCGTTCCGGTGCTGATATGATAAGCAAGCTGCGCCATCAAAAAGCTCTTGCCGATTTTCGGTGAACCGACAAACAGATACAGTCCGCTGTACAGCAGACCGTCAACGATTGGTGGTCTGTTTTCATATACAGTGTCGTACAACTCAGTCATAGAAACGGTGTGCAGATAATTTTCATCAAAACAATTTAAGTCCAAACTATTGAAATCAGACAAATCATCTGCTATACTTGTATCAAGATATTTTGTTGATGACTGCTCATCACCTGCGCCAACAGGTGTGTTGTGAGCGGTCATTTCATTTTTACAACTCATTTTCATTCCCCCTTCATTCCGCCGAGGGTAACGGCAATCAGGTTGAGCGTATCGAGTATTTCATCTGAAACCGCTCCGCCATTGCTGATACGCCGCAGCTCCCCGTAAATATCTTGCATTTGATTTTTGAGAGCCTTATACACTCTCGGATTACCCTGCACGATAATATCACGCTGCAAAGTGCGCTCAATGAGGTAATCTTGCTTGCTTAAGCCTGACAGAGCGACGATTTTTTCAAAATGCTCCCATTCTTCCGGCGATACTCTGAACGCCACTGTCTTACTGCGCCAGCGGTTGTGGCGGTCTAAATTTTTTGCTGACATATTTTAACCTGCCTTTCCGAGATCATTAAGCCTATCTGCCATATCCTTTTGCTTGGACGGGAACAAGTGTGCATAGCGATAAGTAACATCTATGCTTTCGTGTCCCAGCCTATCGGCAATGGCTAAAGCTGAAAAGCCCATTTCAATCAACAAAGAAACGTGTGAATGTCTGAGGTCGTGTATTCTGATACGCTTAACCCCGGCTTGCTTCGCTCCTCTGTCCATCTCGTGATGAAGATAGCTTTTTGAAATCGGGAATATACGATCGTCTTCGCCACGGCTGTAAAACATTGATAAATAGTCCTGCATTTCTTCACAAAGGAAATCAGGCATATTTATCGTGCGATTGCTCTTTTTGGTTTTCGGTGACGTGATAATGTCCTTACCTGCCAAATGCTGAAATGATTTGTTGATGGTGACTGTTTGAGCTTTGAAATCAAAATCCGCCGGTGTGAGAGCTAACAACTCACCCAATCGGATGCCTGTCCAATACAGCATCTCAAATGCATAGTATGAAACAGTCTTGTCCATCATCGCTTCCGAGAAGCTTTTATATTCTTCAAGCGTCCAAAACTTCATCTCCTTGCTTTCCTTTTCACCCATATTTCCTGCGATGGACGCAGGATTGGTACGCAAGCCGTAGTATCGCACAGCGTGATTGAACATAGCGCTGAGCTGATTGTGAACGGTACGGAGATACGTCTTGGAATATAGCTTCCCGTGCTTATTTTTGAGCGTCCTTATCTTGTTTTGCCATTCAATCACGTCCGTTGCGGATATGTCACAGAGCTTTCTATCCTTGAAATAAGGAATAATTTTACCCTCGATAATGTTTTCCTTTGTCTGCCAAGTGTTTTCTTT
>NZ_JAEQMG010000023.1 GCF_016680995.1 Ruminococcus difficilis
CTCGGGAAGAAGTTCAATGAATACCTTTTTCCCACCATCATAAGCTCAATGTCGATTCTGCTCGCCTCGTTCGTGGACGGAATCATCGTCTCGGCGCTTGTCGGTGACGACGCGTTTTCGGCGATAAATCTGGCCGAGCCTGTTGTGCTTTTTATGCAGGCGCTGTTCTTCCTGTTCGGGATCGGCGGCGCGATAAGCATTTCCATCGCGAAGGGACAGCGCGACAACCGCAAGGCGATCGCTCTGTTTACGCTGTCCTTCGCGGCGTCGGTGCTGGTTTCGGTAATAGTTACGATATTGGGAATACTTCTGATTGACCCGATAACCTCGGTGCTCTGCAGCAACGCGGCGCTGTATGACTACGTAAAGCACTACGCTCTGTTCAATATCTTCGGTTCGGTGTTTATGATCGTGGTGCCGTACCTCGTGTTTATTATCCGCGTGGACGGAATGCCGAAGTTTTCGGCAAATATTCTGCTTGTTTCCAACGCCGTCAACCTCCTGATGGACTTGGTTTACATGGGAGTATTCAAGATGGACACCTCGGGCGCGGCGCTGGCGACGGTAACGGGCTATGTGGTCGGCTTTATAATGGAGCTGTATTATCTGATTTTCTTCAAAAAGCGGACGCTGAAATTTGTCGCGGTCAAGGGAAAGGATTTCGGGTATCTCGGCGAGCTGAGTACCAGCGGCATCGCGTCGGTCGTCAACACAATTTTGCTTTTCGTCAAGGCGATCCTGCTCAACCGCATTGTACTGGGAGCAACGGGCGCCGACGGAATGGCTGTGTTCTCGGTGTGCAACTTCACCGTAACCTTTATCTCGATGTTTGTTTCGGGCGGCAGCGACACGATGACTCCGATCGTCAGCCTGCTCTACGGTGAGCGCGACTACAAGGGTATTGATATCGTACTGCGGAAAACATTTTTGTTTGTCAGCGCGGCATGCGCGGTGATTATCGCATTTATCCTGCTGTTTCCGAATCTGTTGCTCGCGATGTTCTCGGTCACGAGCGCCGAGCGCGTGGCAATGGGAATTCCCGCGGTGCGGATATTCTCGCTCAGCCTGATAGGAATGGGTGTGTGCTACGTTACGATGAACTACCTGCAGGCTACAAAGCAAAAGGCGATTTCCGTAATCACTACCTTTCTGCGCGGAATCGTCATTACCGTTCCGCTCGCATACTTTCTCTCCTACAGCTTCGGTATTTCGGGCACAAGCTGGGCGTTTGTGTTCTCCGAAGCGCTGACGGCGGCGATTACCTTCCTGGTTTGCTTTATCGTTTACCGCGTCAAAAAGGACAAGTATACAGGTATCCTTCTGCACGAAAGGCAGACCGAACACAGCGTGCTCTTCGATGCGAGCCTTCGCCCGAACGAGGAACAGGCTGCCGGTATCGCGGACATGATTATAGCCTTCTGCGGCGAGAACGGCGTAACGGGCAAATCAGCCGACTACGCGGGCATTCTCGCTGAGGAGACCGTTGAGCACATCAGGCTGTTCAACGGCGGCGA
The DNA here is from genome assembly GCF_016680995.1 of Ruminococcus difficilis. The sequence continues at coordinate 1,515 of NZ_JAEQMG010000023.1, forward strand.
AAAGCAGCCGCGGATCGATCTGATCTGCCGTATCACAGACGCGGAAATCATTCTTTCTGTGAGGGACGACGGAGAGGCCTTCGATCCTGCAACGGTTGAGGATACAGAGGAAGAATTCACGAACCTGAAAATGATAAAAACCCTGGCGGACAAGGTGAGCTACACCCGCGCGCTGGGACTGAATAATATGCTGATTAAGATTGGGAGGAAATGATGCTTAAGTTTTATTGCTATAACTTCACACAGGAAAAAACCACTCCGCAGATCATCGAGGAAATAAATTATCTCTGTGAGCGCACAAAGCAGTTTGAGAGGGAAGAGGAGATCATGCTCTTCGTATTTGTGCCCGCTGTTTCGCTTGAGGCGGTGTGTGCGGCAATCCCCGATAGAAAGCTCGTCAAGATTTCCTCTCAGAGCTTTTCTGTAACTCCCGTGTCAAATGAGCTGACGCCCGGAAAGCTAAAGGAAATCGGCGCTGATATGGCGATTACGGGACTTGCAGACCGTCGTTATTTCCTCGGCGAAACCGACGAAATGACACGCGATAACCTCGAAACCATTCTCAACCTCGGCTTCAAATCCATGCTCTGCGTCGGCGAAACACGCGAAATGGCGGAGAACGGCACAGCGGCAGAGAAAATCGCCCGTCAGATCAAGACAGGCTACTCGAGGATACCCTACGAGGCGCACTACAGGATCGGCACTATCTACCGCCCGCTTTGGGATTTCACGGGCGGCTATACCGCTGACGGGGACTACACGCTCTCTATGTTCAGAACAATTCGCAGGGCGGTAACGGAAGCTCTTCCGGGTTTCCCGATCGAGATGCCGCTGTTCTACGGCGGTATGCTGAGCACCGAAAAGCTCGCGTCGTATTTTGAGAGCGGAATCATAGACGGCGTATTTTGGGACAGCAAAAATATAACGGCTGACGAGTTCGTCAACGTGATAAATACAATAGGATAATCGGAGGAAGTGTTATGAATATTACAAAACAAGCCGACGGAAACAAACTGATATTATTTCTTGACGGAAAGCTCGACACAGTTACGGCTCCTCAGCTCGACGCGGAACTGAAAGCCGCCTTTGAGGAATACGATACGGTTGAAATCAATATGGAAAAACTGGTGTATATCTCATCCGCGGGACTTCGCGTAATGCACTCGACGCACAAGCGCGTCAGAGCAAGTAAAACCATGCTCATCAGCCACGCGACGGGAACGGTTCTCGATATTTTTGAATCCACAGGCTTTTCCGCATTCCTGAATCTGATATGAAGAGAGAAAAAACGGTCAGAACAGGTAATAAAGAAAAAAGACTGCCTATTGTATTCAGACGGAAGCTGCTCACGGTCACGGCGTTTATAATGCTGTTTTCAATGGCTTTTATCGCCTTGATTACGCCGCTTCTCAAGAATCTGTCGGTGCTGGATATTCTCTCGCCGCAGCTTTCGGAGATCAAGGAAGAGGTCGTATATAATTCCGATTTCATATTTGACGCGGTGAAGAGTATGTTCATGTATGACTCCAAACTGCCCGACGAAGAATTTATTACCTCCACTTTGGAGTATTGGGGATCTCCGCAGTGGTATGTTATCGACGAAAACGGCACTGTTATAATGTCTGATGACAAAAGCAAGATAAATACCACCGTTCCGGAGGATTCTGTAATTGGCGGGTACCACAGAGAGCTTTCGGATACGCAAAAGGGCAGCTGCCGCATCTCGGATATCCCTTCGGAGGATTTTCAATCCGGAAACTGGGAAAAGTACGTAGCCGCTTCACTGGGTAACGGAGCGGTGATGGTGGTCATATTCGATTCCTCTACGTATTATCCGCAGACTGACGGTATAATGGAAAGCGTCTGCAGCTTCAAGACCGTGGGAAAGAACGGCTGCGACCTGATCGTACACCAGGACGGTACAATTATCAGTCCTCCGGAGAAGATAAGGACGGAAAAAAATAATAAGCTGACGCAGTCGGATATTAAAAAACTGCTCTCAGCCGCGCCCGAAAACAGCCTGCTCCAGGTCAATCTGCAGGGAACCGAATACTGCGCGATTTATCAGCAGGCTGACGGCTACTACGCCGTGTCGATAATCTTGAAGAACGAGGTCATGCTGAGTCTGTACATCATCATTTTGGTTTCAATGTTCCTGATGCTTTTGCTGCTGGTAATCGTTTTCCTGCGCGTCAATGGCCTTACAAAGCGGCTGATCGTTGACAACATCGGGAAAATAAACAGCGAGCTTTCAGAGATTACGGGCGGAAACCTGGACGTTGAGATCGACGTAAAGGATAATCTGGAGTTCAGGCAGCTCTCAGACGGCATCAACACCACCGTATCCTCGCTTAAGGGGTACATAGCCAGAGAATCCGAACGCTTCTACAAGGAGCTTGAGCTCGCGCGGGCGATCCAGACCTCAGCTCTGCCGAATGTTTTTCCGCCTTATCCCAACAGGCACGATATTGACGTTTACGCTTCAATGAACCCAGCAAAGCAAGTCGGCGGCGACTTCTATGACTTCTTTTTCATAGACAGCACACACTTTGCTTTCCTTGTCGCGGACGTGTCCGACAAGGGTATTCCCGCCGCGATGTTCATGATGAAGGCTAAGACCATCATCAAATCTCTTGCTCAGGCAAACCGCAGCGCCGATGAGATTATTAGCATCGCCAACAACGCGCTGTGCGAGGATAACGAAGCCGATATGTTTGTGACCCTGTGGTTCGGTATTCTCGACACCGATAAGGGATTAGTGTCGTATATAAACGCGGGTCACTGCAAGCCGCTGATACGCCGAAGCGGCACAGGCTTTGAGTTTGTGAGAGAAAGACCGGACTTTGTTGTCGCGGGAGAGGAGAGCGTTCCTTACACCCGAAGAGAGCTTAAGCTCTGCAGCGGCGACGCGCTGTTTCTCTATACCGACGGCGTAACGGAAGCGGTCGATACATCTGACGAGCTGTACGGCGACGACAGGCTGCGAACTGCACTTAATGCTCATAGCCCGTTGTCCTCGCGTGAGATCTGCGAAATGGTTCACAAGGATTTAAGGCTGTATTCAAACGGCGCAACCCAGACAGATGATATCACGATGCTTGCCGTTGTGTTCAACGGTATGCGCCTGTACAGAGAAATCACCGTTGAGGCGAAGGTCGAAAAGCTCAGCGAGATCAATGCCTTTCTTGAAGAGCTGCTCGACGCTTCGAAGTTTGACATGCGCTCTGCAACTCAGATTTGCGTGATTGCCGATGACATCTGCTCAAACATTGTCTATTACGCCTATCCCGACAAAGACAACGGCATGATGAAGGTAGCCTTTTCGTTTGATCCCAAAAACGACGAGGCTGAGATCACCTTCACCGACAGCGGAATTCCGTTCAATCCGCTCAACGTGCCTGAACCCGATATAAGCAAGATCGAAGAGGGCGAAGAAGGCGGTCTGGGAATTATGCTTGTCAGAAAGTTCAGCGATAAGCTGCTTTATGAGTATTCAAACGGTCAGAATATCCTGAAAATAATAAAGAAACGCAACAGAAACAAAACGGAATGATCGACAGATTCTCCCGGGGAAAAAGTTAAGCAGGTGATGAAATGAAGCTACTGATGATACACGCGTGGAACGAGGACGAATTGTCCTACCGCGGAAAATTCTCGGGAATGCTGTCTTACCCTTCAATGACGCTGGCGGTTCTGTACTCGCTGGTTCCAAAGGGAATTTTTGAGCGCGTCGACACGATCGGGCTTTATTTGTGCCGCTTTGCAGTGCTTACTCCGTATCCCGGGACGCGGCTTTACAGCGATCTGGACAGATAGGGCAGGCTGCAAAAGAGATATATCGGCGGCGTCGGCAAATATTCTGTCAGACCTGACAAGAGCATTTTCACCGAAAAAAATACCTGCCTGTGTCGCTCGTCGAAACAGGGCGCGGCTGCAATCACAACTGTGAATTCTGCTCGATTTCGCGGTTCTACGGCAGCCGTTACCACGCGAGAAGTCACGAGCTTATCGAAGCGGATATCAAAGCCTCACCGTATAAATACTTCTTCCTCGTGGACGACAATCTTGTCGCGAACAGTAGAAACGCGATCGAGCTTTTCCGACGTATTGAGCCGCTGAAAATAAAGTGGGCAGGACAGGGTACGCTTTCCATGGCGAAGGATCCCGAGCTTTTGCGCGCAATGAAAAAACGGCTGCGAGATTATTCTGATAGGGTTCGAGAGCCTTGATAAAGCTAATTTGCAACAGATGAACAAGTCCTTCAACTATGCTCTCGGCGAGCGCGATGAGCTGGTGAAGCGAGTGCACGACGCGGATATAGGAATTTACGCGACGTTTGTGTTCGGCTACGACAACGACGACGAAAGAACGGTTGAGCAGGCGCTGCAGTTTTCAAAAAAACACAATTTCTATACCGCGGCGTTCAATCATCTGCTGCCGTTCCCGAACACAAGGCTGTACGACCGACTTAAGGAAGAAAACAGGCTGATTTACGACAAGTGGTGGCTTGCCGACGGCGACAGCGCGCATATCCTTATCGCCGAGGACACAAAGGAAAACAGGCTTATCGCGGTAGGAGGCGCTGTTGTGCGGACGGAATATCTGGGCGGTGTTCCTTCAAAATGCGCCTGCCTGACGGGTCTTAAGATTCATCACGATTACCGCGGCAGACTGACGTTTATTTCCCGCGCTTACGGATTTATGAAAAAATGCTCCCTTCGGGGAGCATTTTCATTGTTGTTATTAATCGGCGCTCAACATCTGAAATAGCGCTTTGGCGGCAGGCACGGTCATACGCATAGCATCACCGAGTTAAAAATCGTCGGGACGAAGCGTGTAAATCTTTCCGTAATCGCAGTCTATCGCGTAATCTACCGAAAAATCATCGAGGTGGAATACGGCATGACCACTGGGTAAAGGATACGCTGACGTTTCTGAGAAGCTCCATCGCGTCCTGTGCGGAGTTTTCGGGCTTTTTCTCCAGCCATTCATTTATGGTATTGAACCTGAGGCACATCTCCGTCGGATTCTCCTGCGCGTCCTTTGACGAGAGAGCAAAATTGGTGCAGGCGTGACTGTCGGCTACGTTCATCTTATCCTTTTCCCATTCGACGACAACGGACTTTCCGCCCGCGTCGGCTATGAACAGGTGCTGTGTCCAGCCGTGTCCCGAATGTATGTCATACTGCCTGAGCAGTCCGACGGCTTCATCGACATCAGCGGCACGGTCAAGCAGCAGACGTACCGCGACAAGCATAAACAAATCGGGCTTCTCCGTATCCTGATGCAGCTCGCCCATATCGACGTCGAGAATGGAAACGCTGAGTCCTTTTTCGTTCATGCCGTCTACACAGAGATACGGCGACGCGAGAAGGGCGATCTTTCCTTCAGCGCTCGAAAAAGGCACGCCCTGATATTTGCCGATTCCAGCGATGCTGACGTCGGCGGAGGCGATGGAAGCGTAGCTGCCGTCGGGGTGAGTATAGAGCGAGAGCGTTTCAATGCTGTTGAAGTCGAGATTCCTGCCGACCAGATGTTCTACATCGGGAGTCTCCGTGCTGAAAGCGCTGCACGCGTATCTTATCGGGCCTGACTTCATCTGATACCCGAAAAACATATCGTCGCAGATGAACTTCATCAGGTCGTTTTTGCTTTTGATTTCCGATGACAGCGCTTTGTCAAGATGATAGTCCTGTTGGAAGTTCATTGTGTAAAGCTCGTCGGCAACATTTCTGACGCTCAGTATGCTGGCAATGCGTCCGTACAGAATAAATGCTGCCGTGATGATGCCTGCCGTCAGTAATGCGGCAAGGCTCAGCGCTGTGATTTTTATGATTCTCTTTTTTGAAATTCTATTTGTTTCAGACATTTTTCATCACCCTGCTATAATGATAACACGGTAATCTGAAGAGTAATATTTTACATGAGGTTTTCTCCCTCGCCCATTACGGGGATATCTACCGCGGAGGCATTTTCGAGATGAAAGGTCATCAGCTTGTTGCCTGTCTGTTCGTTGTAGATTTTTTCAAGTCCTGCCGCCTTGATCATCTGATCGGCATAGTTGCCGTCGGTTTCAAAAACCGCCTTTCCCGTGTAGCGGAGCCAATGACCGTCGGGCTTGCAGGCAACGATCTCTACAAGAGGATTTGCCTTCATCTGTCTGTACACGTTCTTGAAATCGCCCACACCGAAAATGATTTTGCCGTCAGCCTCCATGTGTGCCCCGAGAGGACGGAGCTTTGGCTGATTGCCGTCTGCGGTCGCCATAAAGAATACGCCTGCTTCATTTAAGAAATCGCTTACCTTGCTCATAAGAACATCTCCTTATTCTGATATTTTTAATACGCTCCGAATACGCCTTGGAACGCTTCTTTTGAGTATAAAATTTTCCCGTCTTTGTCGAGGACTACTATTGAGGATTCATACTTCGTTTCATCGCTTTTGAAATGAATTGTACAGTTGTCGCCGAGAATCATGTCGTCCGCGGAATAGAAGGCATGGTCGGAGTCGATGATTCTGACGATGTATTTGCCCTCGTCAAAGCTGCTTATTTCAACCGTTCTTTTATCTCCCGAATCCAGCTTGGAAATTGTTGCCGTGCCCCATAAGGAGGTTTTGCGGTTCTCTTCTGTCTGCGGAAGAATCCAGATATCGGCTTTTTCAACATCATTGACAAAGGTAACGGAAATCGTTTTATTCGGTTCAGTCATATCGGGTTCACCGTCCTTCTCTTTACATGAAAACAGAACAAAACATGTCATTGCGCACAGTAAAATCAATAGCAGCTTTTTCATGCCTTTTCACCTCTGTGTCATCTCTTTTTTTATAATAACAGATTATAAACCGCTTGTCTATAAACCGCAGCTAAAATACGGAGGTTATTGAAAAAAACCAAAGGGTGATATTTGTGTTGCTTATAATATCTGACTATGATAAAATAATAGACAGTAATATTTTGCAAAGGAGAGTTGCTTCATGAAAATCGTATTACCTGACGCGCAGACCGTCGTTGACAGTCTTGTGAGCGCGGATTGTCTCAAGGAATTCGGCGAGGTAACGGAGTATGGCCTGCTGCGGTATGAGGAGGTCGCCGAGGCAATAGCCGACGCGGATATTGTCATCTGTAACAAAACGGTGATGGATGCTCACAGCATGCGCCTTGCAAAAAAGCTGAAATATATCGGGCTGTTTGCTACAGGCTTCAATAATATCGATGTGGAATACTGCCGCGCGCATGGTATTATCGTATGCAACGCCGGTTCATATTCGACAAACGCGGTTGCCCAGCATACCTTTGCGCTGATTCTGGAGCATTTTAACCGCGTCGCACAGTACAATCAATATGTTCAGGACGGCTTGTGGAAGCGCAGTCCGACTTTTTCACCCTTTGTATATCCGCTCAGCGAGTTGGCGGGAAAGACGCTCGGCATCGTCGGCCTTGGAGCCATTGGTCAGGCGGTTGCAAGAATCGCAAACGCATTTGAGATGCGCGTGCTCGCCTGTAACCGAAGCAGGAAATCTGTCGACGGGGTAGAGCAGGTCGTCTTTGATACCCTTTTGGAACAAAGCGATATAGTTACAGTTCATTGTCCGCTCAATGCCGATTCAAAGGATATGTTTAACCGTTCGGCATTTGCGAAAATGAAACGCGGCGCACTGTTTGTCAACACCGCGCGCGGCGGCGTGATGGTAGAGCGCGACTTGTCTGAAGCGCTGGAAAGCGGTCACCTCGGCGGAGCGTGTATCGACACGCTGCGTGTCGAACCTATGGAGGAGGATTGTGTTCTAATGGGCGCAGGAAACTGCCTTATTACTCCGCACATCGCATGGGCGCCTGTTGAGACCAGACAGAGGCTGATGGGGATTGTAGCAAATAATATCCGCGCGTTTCTGGACGGCAACCCCATGAATGTAGTCAGCTGATAACGTGGAAAGCCCGCAATTTCGCGGGCTTTTTCTGCGTTTGCGGCGTTGTTTGGGATAAGGCTTTTGCTGACATATGTGCAGGTGATATTAAATGCCTGAGGTTGTATTACGGTTTTTGGACAAAATGGAATAAGTGCTTATTTTATGGGGCTCCCTATTGCTATTCGTCGAATTTTTTGATAAAATATACATATAGATGTTTTAGGACAAAGCGATTCTAAAAAGAAAATCACGTATATTGCTAATGTAGGTCTTTCTTGAACGCCTGTTGCTGCATGGCGTTTTTGTTTTGGAAAAGACTGATTACGATCCCGATTCAGGCGCGCACAGAGAGAATTGACATATTCTGCTTGTGACCGATAAAGCGACTGATAGCGATTGTATAACAAAAAAAAGTTAATAAAAAAATTGATGTTAGTCCTAAATGACAAAAATGCGCTCATGACCTCATGATTTGCTTGAAAATCCTTGACTTTTGGGAACCGTAATGATATCATCGTTATGCTAAGAGGAGAGGAATACCCTTTGGTCGTAAAAGGTCAAAACGACCGTTTTTTAGGGTTTTCTAAGATGTTATACAGGGTTGTTTTGTGGTGAGAATGGTCAATCTCATTTTGTTGATACAACCGGTTAGGAAGTGCTTTGATGAATCACATTGATTTGAATAACAAAACAATAATAGTTACCGGAGCCGCAGGCTTTATTGGCGCAAATCTGGTGAAAAGATTGCTGGCTGATGTACCCACGGCGAAGATAATCGGTATTGACAGCGTGAATGATTACTACGACGTAAGGCTTAAGGAGTATCGCCTCGACGAGCTGAGCAGGAATGATTCTTTCACATTCATAAAAGGGAATATTGCGGACAAAGAGCTGATCGAAGCTGTGTTTGAAAAATACAGACCGGATGTTGTTGTAAATCTCGCCGCTCAGGCAGGTGTGCGCTATTCGATCACCAATCCTGACGCGTACATAGAATCCAACTTGGTTGGATTTTTCAATATTCTCGAGGCTTGCCGTAATTATCCTGTCGAGCATCTGGTATATGCTTCAAGTTCATCGGTTTACGGTACAAACAAGAAGGTTCCCTACTCTACCGACGATAAGGTGGATAATCCCGTTTCACTTTATGCGGCAACAAAAAAGTCCAACGAGCTGATGGCTCACGCCTATTCAAAGCTTTACAACATTCCGTCAACGGGACTTAGGTTCTTTACGGTTTACGGTCCTGCGGGACGCCCTGATATGGCTTATTTCGGTTTTACCAACAAGCTTGTTAACGGAGAAACAATCAAGATTTTCAATTTCGGCAACTGCAAGCGTGACTTCACCTTTGTAGACGATATCGTCGAGGGCGTTGTCAGGGTAATGCAGGGTGCGCCCGAAAAGAAAAACGGTGAGGACGGTCTGCCCGTTCCTCCGTATGCAGTCTACAACATCGGCAACAATCAGCCGGAGAATCTGCTTGATTTCGTACAGATTCTGTCTGAGGAACTTGTCCGCGCGGGCGTGCTTCCCGGGGACTATGACTTTGAGTCTCACAAAGAGCTTGTTCCCATGCAGCCGGGCGATGTGCCGATTACATTTGCCGATACAGACGCTCTTGAGAGAGATTACGGCTTCAAGCCAAGTACATCGTTGCGTGACGGCTTGAGAAAGTTTGCAGAGTGGTACAAAGAGTTCTATATGTAAGGATGGTCGAAAATGGATAGTAAGTATACAATTGCGGTCGCGGGAACAGGCTATGTCGGATTGTCGATTGCCACATTGCTGTCACAGCATAACAAGGTTTATGCAGTGGATATCATTCCTGAGAAAGTCGAGCTTATCAACAGGAAAAAGTCTCCGATTCAGGATGATTATATAGAGAAGTACCTCGCAGAAAAGGAACTTGATTTAACGGCGACATTAGACGCGGAAGCGGCCTATAAGGACGCCGATTTCGTAGTGATTGCAGCGCCTACCAATTATGACAGCAAGACGCAGCATTTTGATACCTCGGCGGTTGAGGCTGTTATAAAGCTGGTAATGCAGTACAATCCCAACGCGATAATGGTTATTAAATCCACCATTCCTGTCGGATATACCAAGTCGATCAGAGAAAAGACAGGAAGCAAAAACATTATTTTCAGCCCGGAGTTTCTCAGAGAATCAAAGGCGCTTTACGATAACCTCTATCCCAGCCGCATAATTGTCGGAACGGATATGGCCGATGAGAGACTTGTTGATGCAGCCCATACCTTTGCGGGACTTTTACAGGACGGGGCAATTAAAAAGGATATAGAAATCTTATTTATGGGCTTTACCGAAGCGGAAGCGGTCAAGCTGTTTGCGAATACCTATCTTGCCCTGCGTGTCAGCTATTTTAATGAGCTGGATACATACGCGGAGATGAAGGGCCTTAATACTCAGCAGATCATCGAGGGCGTATGTCTTGATCCGAGAATCGGAACACACTACAACAACCCTTCATTCGGATACGGCGGCTATTGTCTGCCAAAGGATACCAAGCAGCTTCTTGCGAATTATGCCGAGGTTCCCGAAAACCTGATTGAAGCCATTGTTGAGAGCAACAGGACGAGGAAGGATTTCATTTCCAACAGAGTGCTTGAAATCGCAGGGGCTTACGGAGCCGACGCCAGCTATGACAGGGCGAAGGAAAAAGAGGTTATTATCGGCGTATATCGCCTGACCATGAAGAGCAACAGCGATAACTTCCGTCAAAGCTCTATCCAGGGAGTAATGAAGCGCATAAAGGCAAAGGGCGCGACTGTGATCGTATATGAGCCTACGCTTGAAGACGGTTCCACATTCTTTGGCAGCAAGGTTGTAAATGATCTTGAGAAGTTCAAAGCTGTGTCGCAGGCGATCATCGCAAACCGTTATGACAGCTGTCTGGACGATGTAAAAGAAAAGGTTTATACGAGAGATCTGTTTAGAAGAGACTAACAATAGGAGCTGTGCAATTATGAAAGCTGTGATTTTAGCAGGAGGTTTTGGTACCCGTATTTCAGAAGAATCTGTGCTCAAACCGAAGCCGATGATTGAAATAGGCGGTATGCCGATACTGTGGCACATAATGAAGACGTATTCATATTACGGAATCAATGAGTTTATTATTTGCGCGGGATACAAGCAACACTATATCAAGGAATGGTTTGCGGATTATTTTCTGCATACCTCTGATGTCACGTTTGACTTTACAAACGGTCAGAATGAAATGATTGTTCACAACAGAAAAGCCGAACCCTGGAAGGTGACAGTTGTTGATACGGGTTTAAACACCCAGACAGGCGGCAGGGTAAAACGTATCAGGGAATATATCGGTGACGAAACCTTCCTTCTGACCTACGGCGACGCGGTTGGAGATATCAATATCAAGGAACTGATTGAGTATCATAAGACTATGGGAAAGATCGGAACCGTTTCTGTTTATAATTTCGGACAGAACAAAGGCGTTCTTGAGGTTCAGCCTGATGGTACTGTCGGAGCTTTCAGAGAAAAAAGCGATCTGGACGGCGATCTGATAAATATTGGCTTTATGGTTTATGAGCCTCAGTTATTTGACTATATAGATGATGATTCCACAGTGTTCGAAAAGGAGCCGATGGTCAGGCTGGTTGAGGAAAATCAGCTTTGCGCGTACACACACAAGGGCTATTGGCAGTGTATGGATACCCTCAGGGAGAAACAGCAGCTTGAAAAGCTCTGGAATGAAGGCAGGGCACCCTGGAAGCTTTGGAAATAATTGCGGAGGACAATATGGAATTTGACTTAAGTATTTACAAAGGTAAAAGCGTGTTCGTCACAGGGCATACAGGCTTTAAGGGTTCGTGGCTCTGCAAGATCCTTTCGGGTGCAGGCGCGGTCGTAACGGGCTATTCGCTGAATCCGCCGACAGAGCCTTCTCTGTTTGAGATTGCAGGTATCGCGAGCGACATCACCTCAGTGATCGGCGATATCAGGGATTATAAAAGCCTTAAGGCCGCTTTTGACAAGGCGCAGCCCGAAATAGTTCTTCATCTTGCAGCTCAGCCTATTGTCCGCGACAGTTATAAGGAGCCTGCCTATACATATGAGACAAATGTCATGGGCACGGTAAATATCCTTGAATGCGTACGAAACAGCGATTGTGTAAAATCTTTCTTGAATGTTACTACCGACAAGGTTTATCTGAATAAGGAATGGGCATGGGGCTATCGTGAAAACGAAGAGCTGGACGGATTTGACCCGTATTCGAATTCAAAATCATGCTCTGAGCTTGTAACGCACAGCTATAAAAACAGCTTTTTCAGTGACGGCAAAGTGGCTGTATCTACTGCGCGCGCAGGAAACGTTATCGGCGGCGGCGATTTCGCGAATGACAGGATCATTCCCGATTGCATCAGAGCAGCACAAAAGCATGAAGATATTATCGTAAGGAATCCTTTTTCTACAAGACCTTATCAACACGTCCTTGAGCCGCTGTTCGCTTATCTGATGATAGCCGCAAAGCAATATGAAGATAATCGCTTTGCTGGGTATTATAACGTTGGTCCCGATGACAGCGACTGCTTTGAAACAGGCGCGCTTGTCGATTTGTTTATTAAGCACTGGGGCGACGGCATGAAGTGGATTAACCGTTATGACGGCGGCCCTCATGAAGCAAATTTCCTGAAACTGGATTGTTCCAAATTAAAAACGACCTTCGGTTGGCATCCGCGCTGGAACCTTGACAAGGCCATAGAAAAGGTTGTGGAATGGAGCAAGTGCTGGCTGAATAATGAAGATGTGAGGGTCTGCATGGACAGACAGATAGAAGAATTCTTTGATTTGTAGGAGGAGCTATCCATGAAAAACGTCATTATTACGGGAGCAGACGGTTTTGTCGGCAGCTATACGGTTCAGAAGTTCCTTGAAGAGGGAATGAACGTACTTGCAATCGATATTTCCGAAAAACCGAACAGACTCAAAGAGCACAAGAACCTGACCTACTTACAGTGTGACATCAACAATACCGAAAATCTGAAGGCGGCTGTCACCGCGGATAAATATGACACCTTCGTTCATTTTGCATGGGCGGGTTCCGCTGGTACGGCGCGTATTGATTATGAGCTTCAGATGAAAAACGCGCTTACGACCGTTGAATGCGTAAAAGCTGCAAAGGAGCTTGGCTGCACAAGGTTTGTATGCGCCGGAAGTATTATGGAGTATGAAGTCGAGGCAGCTGTTCATACCCAGGAAAGCAGACCCGGTATGGGTTATATTTACGGTATGGGCAAGCACATAGCGCATTGCATGAGTAAAGCTGTTGCGGCAAATATCGGTATCGACCTTGTATGGCCGATGATAACCAATGCTTACGGAGCAGGCGAGCTGTCGCCGAGATTTGTTAATACAACTATCCGCAAGATTATCAATAACGAGCCGCTGCAGTTTACGGCTGCAACTCAGAATTATGATTTTGTGTATGTTACCGATGTCGCAAACGCGTTTTATCTTATCGCGAAAAACGGAAAGCCGTTCTGTGAATATATGATTGGAAGCGGAAACGCCAAGCCGCTGAAGGAATTCATTTACGAGATGCAGCAGGCTCTTGCTCCCGATACTGTTCCGCTGTTTGGCGACGTACCGTTTACGGGCACTAATATGCCGCTTGAAACCTTCAGCACGGAGAATACCGAGAAGGATACAGGCTTTAAGCCGGCGGTCAGCTTTGCAGAGGGAACAAAAATGACAATGGATTGGCTGAAAACGATCTGACGGAGGAAAAATGGTACAGAAATTTGATTTTCAGGAGCTTGAGCTTAAAGGAGCTTATTTGATAAAGCCTTTCTTTGCCGATGATAACAGAGGCGGTTTTGTCAAGGATTACAACATAGATACCTTCAAGGCAAACGGCATCGACCATGAGCTGAAGGAGGTCTTTTATACAATATCAAAGCGCGGCGTAATCAGAGCCACTCATTTTCAGCTTGTTAAGCAGCAGGCGAAGCTCGTTCGCTGCGTCAGCGGCCATGTATACGACGTAATTGTTGATTTGCGTCCCGATTCTCCTACTTTCGGACAATGGAGAGGTTTTGACCTTACAGGAGAAAACATGAACTGTCTGCTTGTACCGCAGTATTTCGGTCACGGCTATCTTGTAATTGAGGATTCCGTAGTGAGCTACAAGTGCGGCGAGGTATTCTACGGTGAGGGTGATTCCGGGATTATGTACAATGATCCCGATATCGGAATCAAGTGGCCTTTTGAACTCATCGGCGGCGAGGAAAATCTTATAATCAGTGAAAAGGATAAGAAGCTGATGAGCTTCTCTGATTATAAAAAAATAATAAATCGGAGATGAGTTACTATGAATATAGTATATTCAAGCAGTGATTCTTATGCGGAAATATGCGGAATATCCATTACGTCATTATTTGAGAATAACAAAAGTGTTGATAAGATAACGGTTTTTATTATAGACAATAATATTTCCGAAGTAAATAAAGAAAGACTGCAGAAAACCGCGAAAAAATATATGCGCGAATTAGTGTTTGTACCAAAGATCGATCTGGAGAAGATTGCAAACACACAGATATATGTCGGCAGATGGAATATCGGTACTTTTTTCAGGCTTTATCTGTCATCAATACTGCCAAGGGAAATTGACCGGGTAATTTATATCGACTGCGATATGATCGTTCGCAAGCCGCTTGATGACGTATACAACCTTGATTTGGGAAAATGCTCCGTTGCAGGAGCGGACGACTGCAGAAGCGATCTCTACCGCATAGAAATCGGCTGTGATCCGGGAACTGTATACATCAATAACGGCTTCATGCTTATTGATTTGAAAAAATGGAGAGAAGAGGGAACCGAAAAAGAATTTACTGAGTTTATCTCTCAGAGAAAAGGTGACCTCACATATATGGATCAGGCTCCGCTTAACGGAATTCTGGGAAGCAAAAACAAAATATATGAATTGTCTCCGATATATAACGCCCAAAGAGTGTTCTTTGATTTCTCGTTCGATGAGCTGATGCGATTGAGAAAACCCGAACATCACCTGAGCGCTGAGGAATACAACGAGGCCGTAACAGATCCGGTAGTTGTTCATTTCACTCCTGTGTTTATTTCCGGAACAAGACCGTGGCAAATAAAGGATAATCACCCTTTTACGCCTGAATACAGACATTATAAGTCAATATCGGAATGGAAGGACGAGCCGTACCGCAAGGACGACAGAAAGAAGAAAAAGAAGATAATGACTGTTCTGTGCAAAATCTGTCCGAGACCTCTTATGATTTCAATTATGTCTTATCTGCATGCAGTCTGGTATCCGAAGAAAAGAATCAGTATCCGTGATAAAAATATGAAGGGTGATTGACCTGATGGATAAGATTATTGTTGCAAATTACAGATATTATGTTTCCGGAGGACCGGAAGTGTATATGTTCAAGTTTATGGAGAACTGTCAGAGGATCGGTTATGAGCCGGTTCCGTTTTCCGTAAATTATTCACAGAATAAGCCTTCGGAATATTCAAAGTATTTTATAAGCAGCCGCGGCGGGGACAGCGTTTATTACGACCAGATCAAAAAAACGCCTTCCTCTGTTTACAAGACTCTGCGCGGCGCTTTTTATAATAAAGAAGCGGTAAAGAATCTTAACGAACTGATTGATAAAGAAAATCCCAAAGTGCTGTATGCGCTTCAGGTAATCAACACGCTTTCGCCGAGCATCTTTAAGGCGGCAAAAAAAAGAGGCCTGAAGGTTGTACACAGAATATCGGATTTTAACCTTGTATGTCCCAGAAATGATTTTCTGATGGGCGAAGATGTATGCGAACTATGCCTTGGCGGAGATCTCAATAACGGCATTAAAAACAGATGTTATCACGGTTCAAAGGCGGCTTCCGTCATAAGATGCCGGTCGATGAAATATCACAGATCGCACGACCTGTACAAGTATGTCGACTATTTTGTCACACCAACTGAGTTTACGAGAAAAAAACTCATTGAGGGTGGATTTGACGCCTCAAAAATCGTAAAAATCAATACGTTTATTGATTCGGAAAAGATTGTTCCCGATTATTCAAATGAAGGATATCTTCTGTTTCTGGGAAGGCTTGTGCCTGAAAAAGGAGCGAAGTATGCAGTCGAGGCAATGAAATACTTAAAGAAATATCCGGATCTGAAATTAAAGATTACGGGTGAGTTGACCGAGCGCGATTCCGAAATAAAAAAACTGATTGAAGATAACGGCTTGGCAGAGAGGGTTGAGTTTGTCGGATTTAAAAGAGGCAGCGAGCTTGCCGAACTGATTTCAAAATGCATTTGTTTGTTGTGTCCGGCAATATGGTACGAAAATATGCCTAATACTGTACTGGAAGCGTATGCCTACGGAAAACCTGTTATAGCTTCCGACATAGGTTGTTTTTCGGAGATTGTGGAAGATCATGGAACCGGGCTTCTTTTTGAGCCTAAAAATCCAGAGGATCTGGCTGATAAGGTAATGGAAATATTATCCGGTAACAAAGTGGTCGAATTCGGAAAAAACGCAAGAAAAAAAGTTGAAACCGAATATACTCCGGAGATGCATTTTTCAATGCTTGGCAAGTTATTTAATTGAGGTGAGCAATATATATGGACAATGGTATAAGAATATCGGTATCAAAACTTCAACAAACCCTGTTGATGCTGTTTGTTTTGGCACCGTTTTTATTTCCCACAGGATTGCAGTACTCCTCAAGCTTTGCGTTCTTTTTTGACGTCATTCTGTATTATTGGAGAATTGCCGCGTGCGGAACCAGTCTTTTATTGTTTTTTTACAGGAGCTTCAAAAAGCAAATCACACTTCCCACGGTATTGTTTTTTATATGCATCTGTTCGCTGTTCTTTTCAACGATTATTCAGCACGCCTCAATCAGCTCATTTTTATCGGCATGGGGCGGTTTCTTTTGCTTTTATGTAGGCGCTGAGATTTTTTTAAACAAGTGTCCGGTTCTGTTATGCAAGGTAATGAAGGGCTGGCTGGAAATCATTGTAATAATTAATTTGATCACTCTTGTGGTATTTCCCGGCGGAATCCCGATGGACAGAATTGTTTATTTGGGTGCGGATTCATTATACGTATGGTTTTGGGGATTTAAGAACAGCATCTGTAACCTGATAATTCCTTATTACGCATTTTCAATGACGCTCAATTATTTGATGCAGAAAAAAGGCAGATTTCCGCTGCTGTTTCCGTCAGTTTTGAGCCTTGTTACAGCGATTCTTTCACATTCAACTACGCTGCTGGTTTCTGTAATAGCCATAATTGTTTTGCTCCTGTTAAAAAATTTGAAAGTAATAAGAACTCATATTAACCCTAGAAACATGGCTGTTATCGGCGTTTGCTTTTCTGTTCTTATTGTATTTTTCAATATTCAGAATAATTTTTCATGGCTGATTGAAGGCGTTCTGGGAAAAGACTTGTCATTATCAAACAGAACGCTCTTATGGGGATACGCGCTGCAGGATATCTCCCGGTCGCCGTTCTTCGGATATGGAGTTCAGACATCGACGACATTTGGTCTGACAAGATACGCTCTCGCGTTCAGCCATTGCCATAACGCAATATTGACCCTTTTGTATCAGGGCGGACTGATCTCTTTGATTTCTTACGGCGTATTTTTTGTATATTCAATTTTTAAATCGGAGTCTGATTCCGTGTTGGGCTATGATTACGGTTTACTGCTTTTTATTCAGCTGATCATTCATATATCAGGTTCAATTACAGGTGTTGGCTTGTTTCTGATTTTAATTTTGATTTCTAATATGAATAAGCTTGAAATGATAAGAGCAAATCATAATTCTTTGGAGAGAGTAAATGAAAAAAGCCATTAATAACACTCGTAATCTGAATCTGGATTTTGTGCGCGGAGTAGCGTGCCTGCTGGTCCTTCTGTATCACTACACTTTCAGGTTTTTTGAAGTAATCAATCAGGATAATCCATGGCCGGTACAAGTATCTTTTGGATACATGGGTGTTTCTGTTTTCTTTATGTTGAGCGGGTATTTTTCAATCAAATACACGAAGGAGTCAACAGGGCTTCGATTGTTTTGCTTTAAAAAGTTTCTCAGACTGTTTCCCGCGTATTGGGTCGCGCTGATTTTGACGGGTATTATTACATATTTCTTTCTTCCCGAAAGAGCTGTATCATGGATTGATTTTGCCATCAACTTCACAATGCTCGAATCCTTTTTCGGAGTCGCGCCTGTAGACGGAGTATATTGGACTTTGCAATATGAACTGCTGTTCTACTTGTTTACTGCTTTGGCTGTTATCGTATTCAAGAAGAAAAAGATTATTCCGCAGATATCGTTGGTATGGTTGTTTATTTTAATTATAAGGGATTTTATAAATATCGATGTTGTCGGAAAATTCGTCGATAAATTCATGATTGCAAAATATGGACCGATATTTATTTTGGGATATTTGGTTTATTTCTTGCTTGAAACAAAAATGAAAAGATGGAAGAGAATACTTATTTATTTTGAGATTCTCCTGTCGTTTTATTATTTATGGAGACATCTGGGATTAGAGTATTTTATTTTTATCATATTAGCTTTTGCTTTTCTGATAGTGACGGTATGCCTGTCCTCTAAGGGGCAGACCGGCAATAAAATCGTCAACAAAATAATTCACCCGTTCACATTTATTGCAGGAATTTCGTACCCGCTATATCTGGTTCATCAGAATATAGGATGTGCAATCATTAAAACGATAGGGTACGATCAGGCTTTTGGCGAATTCGTATTGATAATACCGATTGTTGTTTCAATTTTGTTGGCTTATTCAATAAACAGATGGATTGAAAAACCGATTAATTCTTATTTTAATAAGAAGCGTCAAATAAAGGAGGGGCACCTCAACAATGGAACAAAATAGCCCGGAAAAAATACAGGGAGATTCCGTAAAAAAGAATCTATCCTTTCAGTTTATATATCAAGTGCTCATTCTTGTTCTGCCGTTAGTTTTGGCGCCGTATCTGACAAGAACGCTGGGCGATACCGCCTTGGGCGTGTATTCATATTCTTATTCTATCGGACAAATATTTGTGGTTCTTGCAAATTTGGGAATCTCAAAATACGGTCAAAGAATAATCGCTGAAAAAAAAGGAAACGTCATTGAGCTGAGGAAGGTATACTGGAGCTTATTTACGGTTCATGCCGTTGTATCCGCTTTTGTCTTTGCGGCATATATGGTCTTTGCGTTTGCCTGCGGCGGCAATGACAGGGTTGTTTTCCTGCTTCAGGGTTTTTATGTTCTTTCTGCTTTTTTTGACATTACTTGGTTCTATTACGGAATAGAAAAATTCAATGGCGTGGTGATCCGTAACACTATTGTTAAAGCCGCGGAATTCGTACTTATTTTCCTGTTTGTAAAGAGTCCGGACGACCTCTGGAAGTATACCCTGATAATGGCTTTGTCCATATTGCTCGGAATGGTGGTACTTCTTCCGCCCACTTTTAAATACGTAAAACCTATCCGTTTTTCGTTTGCGGACTGCAAAATGCAAATATCTCCGTTGATGGTGCTGTTTATCGCTTCTGTTGCAACCTTGTTGTTTACGTTTTTTGACAAAACGCTCCTTGGCATATTCTCTACAAAGGAGAATGTCGCGTATTATGAATATTCAAACAAGATTGTTCTTGTACCCAGAACAATTGCAACAGTAATTAGTACCGTCATGTATTCGCGGGCTTGTGTTTTTATCAGCAGGAATGAATTATCCGAAGCAAAGAAATACAGGACGTTTTCATTGCTGTTCATTTATTTCATTTCGTTTGCTTCAATTTTCGGACTGTTGTCTGTCGGAGATCTGTTTGTAAACATATACTACGGAGAAAGCTTTCTGGAGTGCGTCGGAATCATTAATATGCTGAGCAGTACTATTCTCATAGTCGCTCTTGCGGACGTTGTGAGAACACAGATACTCATTCCCATGCACAAGGACAAAGAGTATATGATAATCACAATAATTTCCGCGGTACTGAATGTTGCTGTTTCCATGCTGCTTCTCGGACCGTTAGGAGTATACGGAGTGGTTATCGGCTCGATCCTCTCAGAAACTATTTCTTTGGTGCTGATTTCCTTGATTTGCAGAAAACAGATAGATTGGAAAGAAGCGTTTGTATTGGCTGTGCCGTTTGTTATCATCGGTATTGCAATGTATTTTTCTGTCAGACTTGTTACGCTTTTCATTTCCGATTCATTGTTTACACTGCTGATAGAAGTTCTTGTGGGTGCTTTTGTTTATATCTCACTTTCGGCTGTATATCTGTTGTTTATTTATAAAGACAAAGAAACAATCAGAAATATAATCAGAAATTTGTTATTAAAATTCAGGAGAAAGAAAAAATGAAAAAACTGATTAAAGCAATCATTCTAAAGGTCTTTTTCGGAAATTCATTTGCCAGAAAGGGCGTTAAATTCGGCAAGGGTTCCTATATCCGCGAGCATGCGCAGATTGGCGGCGGAAAACATATCAGGTTAGGTACGCATACCAGAATTTCACCGTACTCAAGACTGATGTGTTTTGAGAATATCTCCGGAGAAAAGCTTGAACCGGAATTGATTATCGGTGACAATGTTTTTATAGGCAGAAATATTACAATCAGTTGTTGTAACAGAGTTGAGATTGGTGAAGATACCTTGATAACCGGATACTGCTTTATCGGAGATTCGGAACATGGAATGGATCCCGAGTGCGGAAAGCGGTATGAAGCTCAGCCTATGATAAGAAAAGCGACAAAAATCGGTAAAAACTGTTTCCTTGGGGAAAAAGCTGTTGTTCTTCCCGGCGTCGAGATAGGTGATAACTGTATTATCGGTGCGGGAAGTGTAGTGACCAAATCATTTAAGAGTGATTGTCTGCTTGCAGGTAATCCTGCGAGAGTGATAAAAAAATATAATTTTGATACAAATGAATGGGAAAGGTGTTAGGTCGATAATATGAAGGGTATAATTCTTGCGGGAGGCAGCGGTACGAGGCTTTATCCTATGACGAAGGTTACATCCAAGCAGCTTTTGCCTGTTTATGACAAGCCTATGATTTATTATCCGCTTTCAACTTTGATGCTGGCTGAAATCAAGGATATTCTTATTATCTCTACACCTCAGGATACGCCGCGGTTTGAAGCGCTGTTGGGTGACGGAAGCCAGTTTGGAGTTAATTTGTCCTATGCTGTCCAGCCATCTCCCGACGGACTTGCCCAGGCGTTCATTATCGGTAAGGATTTTATCGGCGACGACAGCTGCGCCATGATTCTTGGAGATAACATTTTTTACGGCAACGGCCTTTTCAGGCTGATGAATGACGCAAAAAAAGCTGCTGAAAACGGAAAGGCGACAGTTTTCGGATATTATGTAAAGGATCCTGAGAGATACGGAATCGTTGACTTTGACAAAGACGGCAATGTTCTTTCGGTAGAAGAAAAGCCGCAGAATCCGAAAAGCAACTATGCGATTACGGGCCTGTATTTTTATCCGTCAGGCGTTGCCGAAATGGCGGAGGAAGTAAAACCGTCCGCAAGAGGCGAATTGGAAATTACCACGTTAAATGATATGTACCTGACTGAGAATAGTCTGAATGTCAAGCTGTTAAGCAGAGGCTTTGCGTGGCTTGATACAGGAACCATGGAAAGCTTGCTGCTTGCGTCGGATTATATTCATATGATTGAAGAACAGCAAGGCGTTATGGTTTCGGCACCTGAGGAAATTGCCTTCAGGTATAAATGGATAGACGCCGGACAGTTGATGGCGTCTGCTGAGATGTACGGCAAATCTCCGTATGGAGAACATCTGAAATCAGTGGCAGAAGGAAAACTGAAATAAATTATTAAGGGGGATAATTATGACGATTATTGTTACCGGTGGAGCGGGATTTATCGGTTCAAATTTTGTGTTTCATATGCTGAAGCAGTATCCGGATTACAGGATCATTTGTCTTGATAAGCTGACTTATGCAGGTAATTTATCAACTCTCAAGTCGGTGATGGATAATCCTAATTTCAGATTCGTCAGAGCGGATATCTGTGACAGAGAAGCAGTAGAAAAGCTGTTTGAAGAAGAGAAGCCTGATATCGTTGTCAACTTTGCGGCGGAAAGCCATGTTGACCGCTCGATTGAAAACCCTGAGATTTTTTTGCAGACCAATATTATCGGTACGGAAGTATTGATGGACGCCTGCCGCAAGTACGGTATTACACGTTATCATCAGGTGTCTACAGATGAGGTTTACGGCGATCTGCCGCTTGACAGACCCGATTTGTTCTTCACGGAAGATACTCCCATACATACAAGTTCACCCTACAGCAGTTCAAAAGCCGGTGCCGATCTGCTCGTGCTTGCCTATCACAGGACTTATGGACTGCCTGTCACGATTTCGAGATGCTCGAACAACTACGGACCGTATCATTTTCCCGAAAAGCTTATTCCGCTTATGATTGCCAACGCTCTGGCTGATAAACCGCTGCCTGTTTACGGCGAAGGAATCAATGTTCGCGACTGGTTATACGTTGAGGATCATTGCCGTGCCATTGATCTTATCATACACAAGGGCAGGGTCGGTGAGGTCTACAACGTCGGCGGTCACAATGAAATGAGAAATATCGATATCGTAAAGCTGATTTGCAAGGAGCTTGATAAGCCCGAAAGCCTTATTACATATGTTACTGACCGCAAAGGTCACGATATGCGCTATGCTATTGATCCGACTAAAATTCATAATGAGCTGGGCTGGCTGCCCGAAACCAAGTTTGCGGACGGAATCAAAAAGACGATTAAGTGGTATCTCGAGAACCGTGACTGGTGGGAAGAAATAATCAGCGGCGAGTATCAGAACTATTATGAAAAAATGTACGCTGACAGATAATTTGGAGGCAGAATTATACAATGGGACAGATTACAGTTGAGAAAAATGTCGGCGGTATTGAGGGACTTTGCGTTATCACTCCCGCCGTTCACGGTGACAGCCGTGGATATTTCATGGAAACCTATAACGGTAATGATATGAAAGAAGCTGGACTTGACATCACCTTTGTACAGGATAATCAGTCTATGTCAACAAAGGGCGTATTGAGGGGGCTGCATTTTCAGAAGCAGTTTCCTCAGACAAAGCTTGTAAGAGTTATCAAAGGATCCGTATTCGATGTCGCGGTTGATCTGAGAAGCGGCAGCGAAACTTTCGGAAAGTGGTTCGGCGTTGAACTGACAGAGGAAAATAAAAAGCAGTTTCTGATTCCGCGCGGCTTTGCTCACGGTTTTCTTGTGTTGAGTGATGTCGCGGAGTTCTGTTATAAATGCGACGATTTTTATCACCCGAATGATGAAGGCGGTCTTGCGTGGAACGACCCTTCCATCGGAATAGATTGGGCTTCTGTAGGCATCACCGGCGAATACGATGGTACCGCAAACGCGTCGGGGTATTCATTGATTGACGGAACCCCGCTGAAGCTGAGCGAAAAAGACCAGCTTTGGAGCGGACTGAAATAATAACAGACAGGAGATCGCTATGAAAATATTGGTTACAGGAGCTAATGGTTATCTTGGACGCGGCGTTGTAAAGAAGCTGCTCGATACCGGTGCTGAAGTTGTTGCAACTGACTTCAGCGTTGACAATATTGACAGCAGGGCAATCAGGATAGCCGGAGATGTTTTTAATACGGAGAATCCGTATCGGTTTTTCGGCGAGCCCGATGCACTCCTGCACATGGCGTGGCGCGACGGTTTTGTCTATTATTCGGACGCCCATATTATTGATTTGCCAAAACACTATTCTTTCCTGAACAGATGTATCGAATCAGGTATCGGACGGATAGCCGTAATCGGTTCAATGCACGAAATTGGTTTTTATGAAGGCTCAATCAAGGAGGATACTCCGTGTAATCCCACAACTCCTTATGGTATCAGTAAAAATGCGCTTCGCGGGTTGGTTGAAATGCTGACGGCAAAGAAGGGTATTTCATATCAGTGGCTGAGAGGCTATTATATTGTCGGAAATACTTCTTATGGTAATTCGATTTTTTCGAAGATAGTTTCGGCAGAGGAAAACGGACAAGAGTATTTTCCGTTTACAATGGGACAGAATCAGTATGATTTTGTCGATTATGACGTCTTTTGTCAGCAAGTCGCCGCTGCCGTTTCGCAGACGGAAATAAACGGTATTATCAATATCTGTTCGGGAAGACCCGAAAAGCTGGCTGACAGGGTCGAGGCGTTTATAAAAGAAAACAACTTCAGTATCAAGCTAAACTATGGGGCTTATCCCGACAGAGCATATGATTCAAAGGCTGTCTGGGGCGATTCAAAAAAAATAAACATGATTATGGATAAAAATGGTGATGGTGAAAGATGAGTAAGAACGTTATCCTGGTGGATTATCAGGTTCCCGAAAACTGGGATTACCACAGAGCAATCGAAAAAGAAACCGGTACTTCGTGGGACATTGTTACCTGCAATACACACAGATATCAGGGAAGTAAGCTGAAAGTAATATGCAGATATCTAAGGTATTTTTTCTTCTCATTCAGAATGTTTACAAAACGTAACAGGTATGAGAAAGTAATCGCGTGGCAGCAGTTTTACGGTTTGCTGATTGCCTTTTACTGCCGTTTCTTTCACGTGAAAAAGTGTCCTGATATCTATATTATGACATTTATTTTCAAACCGAAAAAAAACAATACATACAATAAATTCATCAGATATATTGTTGCTTCCAAGTATATCAAGAAGCTCATTGTCATGTCTGACAGTGAAAAGAAATACTATTCCGAGCTTTTCGGGATAAGTGAAGATAAGTTTTATTGTACCCGAATCGGCGTGCCTGATGTTACGGAAACAATTGCTCCGGATCCCGAAAGCGAAAAGTATTATCTTTCCGTAGGAAGAAGCAACAGAGATTATAAATTTTTGAGAGACGCATGGAAAGCTGAATACGGTAAGCTTGTCATTATCTGCGATTCATATAATGAAGCCGAAAAGGAAGGAATCCAATGCCTTGACAGCTGTTACGGCGATGATTACTTAAAAATGGTGGCAAACTGTTATGCCGAGATCATACCGCTTGATGATGTGAATATTTCGTCGGGCAGTCTAAGCTACCTTCAGGCCATGATGCTTTCAAAACCGACGATTGTTACCGAAAACAAGACGGTCCATGACTATATTGAATCGGGCCATAACGGGATCATTATTCAGAAGGATTCAGATGAGCTTTCAGATGCATTAAAAATGCTCGACGACAAAGATAATTATGACAGTATCTGCCGTAATGCGAGAAAGGTTTACGAAGATAATTTCAGCGAGTATTCTTTAGGCGTCAGCATATCAGAAATACTGAAATAAAGAACGCAGATGGACGTTGTTCCATCTGCGTTTTTGCGTGAAGTGAAAACATTGTTTGTCAGCACATTTCCGTCCGCTTGTTCCTTACGAAAACAGCTTCTCTATGTCGATATATTCGCAGAGCAGTGCTCCGTACCGCCTTTTTCCGATTGTCCAGACCGAGCGGCTGACCTTGGTTGAGGTTGGGTACGCATTCTCCCAGTTGAAGTTGCCCTCGATGGTGTGCACCTTTGTGACCTTGCCCTTGCCGTCGGTTTCGACGGACTCCACAAAGCCGATGTGCAGCCTGCCGCCCGTGCCGGGGCTTTTGACGGTCGAGGTGGTGAAGAGGTCGCCTTTTTGGGGAACGTAGCCCGAGCTAAATGCATTTTTGAGCGCGCCTTTTTTACGCGCCTGATTCGCCATTTCGCTGACGTGGCAGCATGGGCTGACGGGATTGCGCTTGCCGAGCAGGGTCGCGCATTGGTCAATGCCGCACCACGCAAATACCGCGCACCATGCAAAGCCTGTAGAAACCTTTTTGCCGCCCGCGTGCGAATTGTAGTAGGTGACGTACGGGCGGTTGCCGTTGCCGAACTGTTCCTTCAAAAAGCCAAGAACCCTGTTGCGTATCCCGTTCTCAACGGTGACGTCGGCATAAACGCAAAAGCCGCTTTGGAGCTGACAGCCGATTCTAGTGTGGCCTGCTGAATTTCCGGTAACGATACCGCCGCTTTCGGCGACCGGCGCTATGTCCGGATTTTCGCTGAAGTACGCGCGGTAATATGCCGCCGTACCTGACGGCGCGTAGCTGTCAAAGTCAAAGCTTTGTCCAACGTCAAGCGTGACTTCGGACGCGTTCAGACTCAGCGACGGCGCGAATGGCTTGACCGTCACGTTACAGACCGCTTTCACCCCGTTTTGAAGTGTGCAGGTGATGCGTGCGGTGCCTTCGCTAAGGGCGGTGACCATACCGCCGTCCTCGGCGACGTCAGCGACGGTCGGATCGTCTGACGAATACGCGCGGAAGTACGCCGCCGCGCCGCTGTTGACATAGCTGTCGAGGTCGTATTGCTCTCCGACGCCCAGCTTGAGCTCGGTTTGGTTCAGACTAAGAGAGGTCGCCGCAGGACATACCCGAACGCTGCAGTCCGCGCGCAGTCCGCCGCAGTCGCAGGACACAACGGTTTCTCCTGTCCCGCGAGCCGTGATAACGCCGCTCTTATCCACAGAGGCTACGCTCGGGTCAGCGCTTGAATAATCCGCCTTGTCCGCGTCACCGTCCGTAATCAGAACAGTGGGGAATTCCTCGCCGACGCCCAACTTGACGTCGGCTTCCTCAAAGGACAGCGATTGCAGCGGCGAGGGCGTGTCGTGCTGGCCTGTTCTGCCGCAGTCGGAATAGCCGGCGCAGAACCGCTGTATTGCCGTGACGTCATTGATCGTCAGCTTTCCGTCGCCGTCCGCGTCCCAGTGCGGCGCAAATGCTCCGGGGCTGCTGTTTGCCAGAGCGTACTGCAGCAGAGTCGCGTCCTGAATGGAAATATAACCGTCGCCGTCCGTGTCGCCGTACAGCGCTTCGGGATTTGTAGCCGCAGCCTCGTCGGGCGTTGCTGTGACAGCCGCAGCGGGTATGGCGGAGAGGAGAAGAGCGGCGGAAAGAAGAACAGAAATAACATATTTCATGGCTGTTTCTCCTGAAATGCTTTGTATAAATTTATCATAACATATTCCATGAACATAAGCAATATGATCTGCTCTGACGATTCTGAAAATATTATAAAAATTATGCCGTTTTTTCACGTGTTTGTCATACTCTTGTTGTACTTTATATTGTATAATACGATTAAAGTATAGAACAAACAATGTTCCTGCTTCATATATCCGAAAGAAAAGGAGGAATGAAAAATGAAAAGGGCAATAGCCCTGCTGCTTGCTGCCGCAATGGCGATTACGATGCTTGCCTCTTGCGGGACAAACGAAAAGCAGGCGTATCTAAACGCGATGCTTGAGGGCACAGGCTTCAGCGGCGTTGTGCTTGTGACGAAGAACGGAAAGACTGTCTGTGAGGCGGCAAAGGGCACTGAAAATAAATTTTCAAATAAAAAGATCACTGCCGATACCAAATTCTGTATCGGTTCGGTATCCAAACAATTTGCCGCCGCTGCAATCCTTCTGCTGCGCCAGGATGGCCAGCTCAGCGCTGACGACAAGCTGTCAAAATACTTCCCGGACTACAGATACGGAAATGAGCTGACGATCCGTCACCTGCTTGACATGCGCTCGGGTATCAGGGAATTCTATGACGTTGAATACATCGACGACGCCTTTACCGAGCTTCCGACGGGCGAGCTTCGCGGAGTAATCACCAACGACAATACCGTTGAGGAGAACCGTGAGATACTGGAGGACTGGCTCCTGCGCCAGCCGCTGGAATTCGAGCCTGATACGGCGTTTGAGTATTCCAACTCAAATTATTTCCTGCTGGCGCGCATCGTCGAGATCGTTTCGGGTCAGAGCTACAACGAGTTTCTGCGCGAGCGCATCTTCAAGCCGCTCGGAATGACTCATACCACGTTCATCGACGACGTAGATCTGTTCGGTCAGCCTGATATGGCGCAGCCTACCGTGACGCCTCAGACGGTGTACGTCGGCGTAACCATGGGACTTGGCGACATGATCTCAAACGCGCGCGATATCGACCGCTGGCTGACCTCGCTGAAAACTCACGAGCTGTTGGACGAGGAAAGCGTTGACATGATGACCACCGACTATACAAACGAGGACGATGACGACGATGAGGAAGAGGAAAACTACGGCTTCGGAATCCGTCCCTGCGGAGACGGTCTGTTCCACTCGGGTTATTTCTCGACCTATCTGACGATGATTTACACCGCCCCCGAAACAGGCTTCAATGTTTTCGCCGTCACCAACGACGATACCAATCCCAACATCGATATTTCCGAAATCGGCTGGAACCTCATCGACGGTTTAGACATTTAGCCGTCTTATGACTAAACCAAAGGTACAAAAATTGCTAAATTGTAATCAAAAATTCCATAAAAACAGTAGGATTGCGCCAATGTTTATGATATAATAAATGAGAATATTTTATCTGAACGGAGGCTGTTATTTTGCTGTTCAACATCTCTTACACAACGCTCAATTTTATCTGCTTTGTGTTTGTAACTATGCTGGTGTACTTTTTATTTCCTGCAAAGAAATATAAGTGGACCGTGCTGCTGGCGGCGAGTATGTTCTTCTACGCCGTGGCGGGTTACAAGTATGCATTCTTTATCCTGTTCACCACCCTGAGCACTTACCTGATAGCGCTATGGATTTCGCATGTTTCTGCGCATTCCAAAAAGCTCTTGAAGGAAAAGAAAAAGGAATGGGACAAAGACCAGAAGAAAAAGTACAAAAATAAGGTCAAGATACAAAAGCGCCTGATCATGACTCTGGCGCTGGTTATCAACTTCGGCATTCTCGCGTTTCTGAAGTATTACGGCTTCTTCGCGGGCAGCCTCAACGATATGCTCGGCAGCTTCGGCGTTTCATTCTCGATACCGACGCTCAAGCTCTTTTTGCCGCTGGGTATCTCGTTCTACACCTTCCAGTCGATGGGCTACATCGTGGACGTTTATCGCGAGAAAACCGACGCTCAGCGCAATCCCTTCAAGCTGCTGCTGTTCGTGTCCTTCTTCCCGCAGATTATCCAGGGTCCTATCAGCATCTACGACCAGCTTGCCGCTCAACTCTTTGAGCCGCACGAATTTGACTTTACCCGCATGAAGCACGGCATGGAGCTTATCCTCTGGGGCTTCTTCAAAAAGCTCGTTATCGCCGACAGAGCGTACATACTTATCGGCGCGGTCGAGAAGGACTATACAAAGTTTGGCGGCACCACTCTGACCTTTACGATCCTGCTCTACGCTTTGCAGCTTTACGCCGACTTCTCGGGCGGTATCGATATCTCACGCGGTGTGGCGCAGATTTTCGGAGTCGACATGATCGACAACTTCAAGCGTCCGTACTTCTCCAGATCAATCAACGAGTACTGGCGCAGATGGCATATTTCTCTCGGCGCATGGCTGAAGAATTACCTGTTCTATCCCATCGCGATGTCCAATGTATTCATCAACGCGGGCAAGAAAATGAAGGGTACTCGCTTTGGCAAGACCGCAGCCGGCTCTCATATCGCAAAGGTACTTCCCACCAGCGTAGCCTCGCTGATAGTATTCCTTGTAGTCGGCGTCTGGCACGGCGCGGACTGGAAATACGTCGCGTTCGGCGTATGGAACGGCGTTATCATCATGGTAAGCATTATCATGCAGCCGCTCTTTGACGGCGCTGTGGACAAGCTGCGAATCAGCCGCAAGAATCCGTTCTTTATCGGCTTCCAGGTTGTACGCACCCTGCTCGTTGTGCTCGTTGGCTATGTGTTTGACGTAGCGCCCTCGTTCGGAGAAGGCATGCGCACGCTGCAGCTGTTCTTTACGGGACAAAATTTCTCCGCGGGTATAGAAGAAATCAGCAAGCTCGGACTTGTTGCGTCGGATTACATTATCCTGCTTATCGGCGCGATAATCATACTGATCGCCAGCATTATCCAGGAAAGACATCTCGATACAGATATCCGCACAATGCTTGACCGCAAGCCGGTCGCGCTGCGCTTTTTGCTGCTCTATCTCGGCATCAT